>PABI01000125.1 GCA_002699125.1 Anaerolineaceae bacterium | reverse complement strand
TGACGTCGGCAGCGGTGTATTGGTGGGTGTATTGGTAGGCACCGGCGTAAACGTGGGAGATGGCGTTGCCGTTGGCGGGGCACCAACCACAATGGTGGTGTCGTTATTGTCGGCAACGCCGGTTTCTACAGCCAGCAAGATGTCGCCAATATCGTCGGTAACCAACGCCGGGTTCAAAATGATCGTACCAAAACCTGCACAGGCGTGGCCATCAAAGGGGCCACCTAATGTGCCCGAGCCCAACGTAACACCCGTAGACAGGTTGACAATGGTGACATTGACGCCCACATCCCCGGTGACTAAAACAAAGTTGTTCCCAGCTACAGCCGCGCCTTCAAACTCAATATCGCAGCGTGGCGTGGGGGTAAACGTGGGAGTGCTTGTATTTGTAGACGTTGGCCCTGGGGTGGGTGTGTTAGACGGTGTGGGTGACGGTGTGGGTGATGGTGTCACGCCAGGGGTTGGCAGCGGTGGTAAGTTGGGCGGTAAGGCTGCGCCTTCGTCGCCGCTGCCACCTAATTGGCCAAACGTTTCGTTGTTGAGCGTTTCTTGTCCGAATACGGGGATGGAGGGCACAATGGGCCTAAAGAAGGGGGTAATGATCGGCACGCGGTAGGTAACCCGGACAATAACCGGATTACTGGGGATGCCGGCAAAGTCATATTGCAGCTGGCTGTTTTGATTTACCCCCCACACTTCTATATTGTAATATTCGTCATCTTCAAAAAAGACAGATTCTTCATTTAGGGGCAGGCCGGCCAAATGAGAGTGCGTTTTGTTAATCACGGAGGCCAAACGCAAATCCTGGCAAACATCACGGCCGCCCGTAACGACAAATTTGGGCTGACCAAAATCGACAGCGCAGTCAGGTTGTTCCGCCTGTCCGGTGATGGCATAACGAGCCCCTTCGCGGGCGGCGTTCTGTACCGTGTTCCAGGCCCATAAAATCCGGGCACTCTCAATGATCAAAAAGATCATCATGAGCAGGACGGTGAGAATAAGGGCAAACTCGACTAAGGCCTGTCCGGGAGATTCATTAAATCGCTGTTTGATTTTGATCATGATAAGTTCACTCTTTGGTAAGCTAGCTAGTTTATTGATTCCATCTACGTAAACCGCAAAAAGATTTTAGTAAATCCAAAGGTTATTCCCGGTTTACGTTCAGGAGAACAAAAGCTTTTTTAAGTTGAAACTATTTCCAAAAACTTTTTGTTCTCCATAAATCTTGTTTCCGGTATACTGGTTTGCGTAAATCGCAGTAAGATTTTAGAAAACCTAAAGGCAAATCGCAGTTCAGGTTAAGATGGAATGAGTGCAATCTATTAATTCACGCTTAAAAGATTAACAGATGGATGTCATTCAAGCGTTGATCAAGCGTTGATCTAAGGCGAATTTGCTGACAGACGGTATGACAAAAGTACTGAAATTGGCTCTTTTGGGGCCGCTCCAGCTCACAATCGATGATGAACCGTTGATCGGCCTTGATTCGGGGAAGGCGCGGGCACTGCTTTGTTATTTGGCGGTAAACGGCCGTATCCATTCTCGCCACTCTCTAGCCAACCTGCTGTGGGGCGAACTGCCTGAGTCTGACGCCCGGCGCAATTTACGCGGTGTGATCCTCAAACTGCGCCAATTTCTGGAACCATATTTGCAGATTAGCCATCAAACCGTCGCCATAAACCCGGATGCCCCCGTCTGGCTGGATACGGCCGTTTTCCAAAGCAGTTTACATACGAATGCAAAAGATGGGGCCGGCTGGCAAACGGCCGTTCAGCTCTATCGCGGCGAATTTTTGCAGGAGTTCTACATCCGCCAGGCGCCCGATTTTGACAATTGGCTGCAGGAGCAGCGCGCCTGGTTCCATAACCAGGCCGTCACCGCCCACGATGCCTGGGCCAGTCATTTGCAGGCCCAGGAAGATTTTGCCGAAGGCATTCGGGTGGCGCGCCAGCTGCTCAATTTGGAACCGACCCGCGAGGCCAGCCACCGGCTGCTGATGCGGCTGCTGGCGCTCTCTGGCCAGCGCACGGCCGCTTTGCACCAGTTTGAACAATGCCAGCAGCTTCTGGACGCCGAGTTGGGTGTGGGCGTTTCGACGGAAACGGCCGTGCTCCATGAACAAATTCGCAATGGAGAGTATGACAAAATGACAAGGTGGCAAGGTGACAAGGTGACCCGCCCGGACAATGTCACCTTGTCACCCGGTCACCAGCGTTCGCAGAACGCCGTCACCCAGTCACCATTCATTGCCGGCCCCCCTATTACCCAGCCCAATCATTTCTTCGGCCGGGAGCGGGAGCTGAAGCGGTTGGGGATGATGCTCAGGCAACGGCCGTTGCAAAACGCCGCCATCATCGGGCCACGGCGCAGCGGAAAAACGTCGCTGCTGCACTATTTGCGATTGGCCAACTGGCTGCCCCAGGCCGAAGGGTATCGCTGGATTTTTATCGATTTTCAAGATGCCCGGCTGGGCCATCAAGAAACACTGCTGCGCACGCTGCTCACCGAAATGGCGTTGGATCTGCCCGAGTCGTGCCATTTGGAATCGTTTATGGATGTGGTGAGCGAACAGCTTGAACAGCCCACCGTCATTTTGTTTGATGAGATTGGCGTGGCCCTGACCCGTTATCCTGAGCTGGATGACGCCTTCTGGGAAAGTTTACGCTCTCTGGCAACCAATCAGGTGGATGGCAATCTGGGCTTTGTGCTTTCCAGCGCCCAGCCGCCGGACGTGCTGGCGCAGCACCAGGGATTGGGATCGCCCTTTTTTAACATTTTTGGCTATACGGCCGTTCTCGGACCACTTTCGGAGGAAGGGGCACGCAACTTAATTGCCACTTCGCCCATCCGGTTTGCTGCGAATGATGTTGAGTGGATTCTGGCCGAAAGCGGCCGTTGGCCCATGCCGCTGCAAATTCTGTGCCGCGAGCGGCTGCTCAGCCTGAGCGACGGCGAGACCGGCGACGCCTGGCGCGAAGAAGCGCTGCGCCAGCTGGAACCTCTGCGCCGTATGGCCGACCATTAAATCAAGATGGGACGCAGATCGTCCTGATTTTCCTGATAATTGCTTTTGATCAGGGTAATCAGGCAAATCAGCATCCTATTGTTTAAAAAACATGAGTGACACCCTACGCAACCGTTACACCGACGCCCCAACGCTGCCCGGTAACCTGATCACCGGCAGCGTACGCCTGCTGTTTTGGCTCTTTTTTCACCCCTCCGCCTGGCGCAACCACCTCAAACGAATAGACAATACCCTTTCTCCCTACTTTAGCCTGGCGGATTTACAGCGGCGGCAGTGGACAAATACGGCCGTTCTCCGCTTCCTCATCATGACTTTTTTTGCCTGGCCCCTGCTGGTGGGCGTGCTTTTGGGACTGCTGCTCTGGCTGCTCCGTATGCCGCCCAACACCCTGTTCCTGGGTGTGATGCTGGGCGTGGCCGTGGGCCTCATTGTGGGTCTGGCGGCCAGCATTGCCGGCAGCGTCGCCATCGGTGTCACGGTGGGCATGGCCACCGGATTTTCCCTGGGATTGGGTGGAGCGCTGCTGCTGCGTTCGCCGGGAACCCTGGTGTTGAACGGTTTGCCGGTGCCGCTGGACATCGTTGCGAGCAGCCTGATTGGGGCCACAAGCGGGTTGGCGGGCGGCCTGGCCTACGGTGTGGGGGTAGGCGTGGCCCGGGAAGAGGTGGTGCAAGAGACGGCCGTTCCCGGCGTTTCCGTCGTGCGGCAGGTAAGCGGTATGGTGATAGGCATCCTCATTGGCCTGGGTGCCGGCTTTTTAGCCCGACTGCTGGAAGGCGGTTTGGCAACGACACTGCTGGCGGCGCTGCCATTTGGCCTGGCTGTAGGCTGGCGCAGCGAAAGTTGGCGGCGCGGAGCCGTGGCGGGAGCATTGGTAGGAATTGCCGTCTGGCTGGCGGGTGGGTTGCCCAGCGCGACGGCTATCGGCGGGCTGGTGCAGGCGCTGGCATTTGTTGCTTTTGTCGCTGCGCTGTTTGCCCTGCCTTACGTGCTGGCGGAAAAGATTGCCAGCACCTGGGCGGGTGGGTTGGCCGGGTCGCTGGGCAGCGGTGCCGGTCTGTTCTTCTTTGCCACCGATGGCGTCGCCTACGGCCAATTTTTGTCGTTTGGCCTGGCAGGCATCCTGCTGGGGCTAACTCTGGCCTGGTGGCGGCCTGTCCTCCTCTATCCCTTTTTGCTGGCGTGGAACCGAATTTTGTACCAGATGGATAGTCAACGCGTGGACCAAAAAGAGAAACGGCCGCTCCTGCGCTGGCACTCCGCTTTTTGGGACGAATTTCAACGGCTGCCCCTTTTAAATCTGGATGCCCATCTGCTGTTGACCATGCAAAAAAGCCTGGCCGAAGGGCGCACAGCGATGGCCTATCTCAGCAGTACGCGACAGCGTTGGGCCGCCCAGGCAGCCCAAATTGAGCTGGATGCCCAACAGTTAGAACAGTGTGAAACGGCCGTTCAAATTGCCGCGGTGCATCCCGGTTTGGCGGCAGGCGATCTGGTTGGTCCAGCCAGTGCCCTCTTGCGCAGCTATAGCCGCATCAGCACCGACGTGGCTGCCGCCTTGCAGCAGGAAAGTGCCTACAACCAGCGGCTGGCGCTGCACGCTGTGGAAGATCGGCTGGATGGCCTGCTGCGCGAGCTGACGCGCAGCAACGAACCATACGCCGCCCGCTTTCGTCCCATTGCCGCCAGCTGGCGCCACATCGTGGGTGAAAAAGGATCGCGCCTGGCCGAAGAAGCTGAACTGCGCCAGGAGATCGACAGCCCGTACATCATCGGCGTGCCGCTGACGGAAAAGCAGGCCATATTTATTGGCCGCCACGACGTAAGCAGCCGCATTGAGCAGCTTTTGCTGGATCGCCGCCAGCCGCCGCTGCTGCTTTATGGCCAACGGCGCGTGGGCAAAACGTCACTGCTAAACAATTTGGGACGGCTGCTGCCTAGCAGCATCGTGCCCCTGTTTGTCGATTTGCAAGGACCGGCGTCGCGGGCGCAGGATGAGGCCGGCTTTTTGTACAACGTGGCCCGCAGCATGGTGCAGTCAGCCCGGCGGCAGCGGGGTGTCATCTTGCCGCCGCTCAGCCGCGAGCAGCTGCACGATGATCCGTTCACCTGCTTTGACGAATGGCTGGACGAAGTGGAATCAGCGCTGGGCGGCCACCTGGCGCTGCTGATGCTGGACGAATTTGAGGCGCTGGAGCGGGTGTTGGCGCTGAACCGCTTTGACGAAGAAATTGTGCTGGGGATGCTGCGCCATCTCATCCAGCATCGGCCCAAATTTAAGGTGCTGCTTTCCGGCTCCCACACCCTGGCCGAATTTTCCCGCTGGTCCAGCTACCTGATCAACGTGCAGGTGATACACATCGGTTATTTGCATCCGGATGAGGCACGCCAACTGGTGGAGGCACCGGTGCAGAACTTTGCCCTGCGCTATGAACCGGCGGCCAGCCAACGCGTGTTGGACCTGACGCGGGGGCATCCCTTTTTGGTCCAGCTCCTCTGCGCCGAAATTGTGGCCCTCAAGAACGAACAGCCCCCGGCACAGCGTCGCTTGGCCACGGTAGCGGATGTGGAAACGGCCGTTCCCGAAGCGCTCATTCACGGCAGCTTTTTCTTCGCCGACATGCGCCAAAACCAGGCGGACGAAGTTGGGGGGCAGGTACTCAATTTGCTGGCCAAAGCGGGGGAAGAAGAATCTACTTCGCGTAGTGAGCTAGAGAAGGCGGTAGAGGTGGAAACGGCCGTGCTCAACCAAACCATTACCCAACTCCAGCAGCGCGAACTCATCGAGCCACACGACGACGGCCTGCGCTTCCAAATTGAGCTGGTGCGTCGCTGGTTTGCTGGGCAGGGGTGAGAGGGGAACGATGGAAACGAGTTTGATAGACATCATTTTGGCATCTATGATTGTTGTTTTGTTGATTTGGAAAAGAAAAAGCATGGTAGACTTTTTTTTGACCACTAGACTCCCATTATTTTTTTGGGGTGTTTTATTTTTCTTAATATCTGGTGTAATCACGTATTTTATAGAAACTCTATTAACTTTTCCCATAGTTAGACACATGACGTATAGTCTATTCTCGTTGTTCTTGCTGACTGGGGCTTTTCTTTTAAAAGAGGTTTCTTCAAAAGGTTTTTGGTGATTCACCCTCTGCTATTCGGCTGTGGCTCGGTTTCTAGTCGCGCCGCCAAATTCACATTGCTGAATTTTTGGGTTTTAGCGTGGGTTGTTTTTCACAAGGAAGAAGGCAAGGGGGAGAGGGTGGGATACGGCCGTTGTCCCTGTAGGTCAATTTTTCAAAATTGACCAACGAGATGGAATTGACTTGTGGCTACATGTGGCTACATGTGGCTACAATTTGAATTGTGAATAATGAATGGTGAATCGTGAATTGTGAATGTGGCTGAGATTGCGGCGAAGTTTCGTTTGCGTGGCTGTGACGCACTTTACGTCGCTGTAGCCGAGCAGCTGGGTGCAAAGTTGGTTTCTCTTGATCGCGAGCAGCTTAAACGGGGAACGGCCGTCATCCCCACGCACCAACCTTGATCAAGGACAGGCGCCTTGCAAGGCAGAAATATTAGTGGGTGTTTCGGGGGCCTCTATACCTGTGCGAATACCAAAATAATCATTGTTGTTAATCTTAATGCAGGCCGTCACCGTATAGAAAACCCCATTTGTTAAATTGTCAAACTGATAAAAGCCGTCTTCATCGCTGTAGGTGGTGGCAACGGTGAGACCGCTTGACTCATCTATCGCGGAAACGAGCATGCGTTCCTGCGGACTGATGTTATCTAAAACCACGAGAGCCACCCCGCTAATTGTGGCTGTGCCGTTTGGCACAGGTGTATTTGTAGGTGTGCCACCATAATTTGCGATAGGCACGCCCAGCGGTTCAGACAGATTATTGGTTTCATCTGCTTCAACAATATGATCTAGCGAATCGACCCAGCCCGTGACCTGATGGGTGCCTGCAAAATTGGCAAAGCCGATGGTGGATGTGATAGTAAGTGTGATGCTGCTGTTGCCATCGAGACCGGAAACGGCCGCATACACATCAGTAGGATGACCTGATTGCGGATCAAATAACAAATCCACAAAAAAGAGATCATTAATGGCAATATCGCCCGTGTTGGTAACCGGTACCTGAAAGGCAACTGGTTCATAAACGATAATGGGCGGCGTGCTGATTAACTGAGGCTGGCCTACAATCAGGTCGGCTGGTGCTGGTGTGCTTGTGGGTAAGATACCGCAGGGAATAAAGATTTGATCAGATGCAGTAGCTCCACTCGTGCCCGAAAGAGCACTGACTGTGTAAATGCCCTCGCTCAACCCTGCAAACGTCCAGGTCATGTTAAAAGAACCAGGGTGCGTATTTGCCTGGAACACGATTTGGGGATTACCTTGCCAGAACAGTACCAGGGTTTGATCTGTTGGCCAGTTGGCACCTAGTAAATTGAACTCAATATTTGGCCCTGGGCCGCAGTCTGGTACAGCAACAATGTATGGTTCGACTGGGGTGCTCGTTGGCGTTGGTGTGGCGCTTTCCTGAACAATGCTGACAGTTCTGCTCAATATGTAACCACCGTAGACGCAAGTTTCTCCAGGCGTACCTACCAATTCTACCTTGCCTTCAACCAAAATGTCGTTTGTCGCATTGGCCGCTAAGGGCACGGTAACCCGGTAAAACCCGTCAAGGTCTGGCGAGGTCACGGTAACGGTGCCCCCTGGCCCGGTCGCCCGGACCCATTCGCCATGACCCAAACGGACCACCAGCGATTGTGACAGCTCGCTCGTTGGAGACGTAACGGAGTCAATTATGAAGATTTCTTGCGTAGCCAGTGGGCACATCGTCGCCGAAGCAGTTGGTGTTGGTGTGCCGTCGTCTTCGTTGTAGACGACGGGCAAAAATAAATTTGCCTCGGATGTTGCTTCTCCGGTTGTGTCGGCCTGGAGGAATAAAGGCATGGTGGCTAACGCCGCCAATAAAATAACGATGATGAGGATGACGGCCGTTTTTCCAATTTGCGTTTTTTGCAGTAACATTATGCCCCCTAGCAACTCTGAAACATGACAAAAATTCCCGCAAATCATACCACATGGAGCGTTACGATTGAACTTACATCCCGCATTTGATTGGCACGAAGTCGCCCGGCTGGCGTTGTCCTCCCGCATTCTGGACGAACTGGAAGAAAACGAACTCACGCCGCAAGGATTGGTCACATACCAATTTTCGGCGCGGGGGCATGAGTTGGGGCAACTGCTCATCAGCCAGCTGCTGGACCGGCCGCATGATGCTGCCAGCGCCTATTATCGTTCACGGCCGTTTATGCTTGGCTCCGGTTTAACGTTGGTGGAAGCAGTGGCTTCCGACATGGCCCGGACGGGCAGCCTAAGCGGTGGGCGCGACGTTGGCGTGGTGTTCAGTTTGCCCCGACGCAAGCGCGCCCTCGTCCTGCCGATGGCCGGCGACGTAGGCTCACAGTTCACACCAGCAGTGGGCTGGGCGCAGGCGATTCAATACCACAAAGAGGTGCTAAAAACGGCCGATGTCGATGACAGCATCTCGATAGTGTTTGGCGGCGATGGCTCTGTGGCCACCAACGGCTTTTGGAGCGCGCTGACGATTGCCACCACCCTGCAACTGCCCCTGCTGTTTATGATCGAAGACAACGGTTACGCCATCTCGGTAAAAGGTCCGGCCCAGACGCCGGGCAGCAACATTGCCGCCAACCTGGCCTCGTTCAAAAACCTGGCCATTTGGGACGGTAGCGGTACAAATCCGGCCGAAACGGCCGAACTGGTGCATACGGCCGTGCGCGAAATACGTGCCGGGAATGGGCCGGGCCTGCTGCGGCTCACCGTCCCCCGACTGTCCGGCCATTCCAGCGTGGACAACCAGGCGTACAAAGGCGAAAAAGAGCTGGCGCAAGAGTGGAAGCAGGACCCGATCACCCACCTACACGATTATCTGGTGCCGGAATTGATGAGCGAAGCGGAGTGGGAAGGTGTGGTTAAGCAGGCCAAACAAGATGTGGCCCAGGCGGTTGACGAAGCCAAGAAGCAATCTCAAGGCGATCCAGCTACGGTGACAAAATTTGTCCTTTCAGACCCGGAACGGCCGCAGGAAATTGGTGGTCTGGTGGGGGCGGGGATTGAACTGCCAAGGGTAACGGCAGGTCCCAACGGGACGGCCGTGCCCCAGGTTGACGATCCGCGCCGCATCAACATGATCGAAGCGATCCGGCGCACGCTGGACGTGGAGCTGGCGTTGAATCCACGCCTGCTGGTGTTTGGCGAGGACGTCGGCATGAAAGGCGGCGTTCATGCCGCCACGCTGGGATTGCAAAAAAAGTACGGTGACGACCGCGTCTTTGACACCAGCCTGAACGAAGAAGGCATCATCGGCCGTTCCGTGGGGCTGGCGTATGCGGGACTTGTGCCGGTGCCGGAGATTCAGTTTCGCAAATACGCCGACCCGGCGACGGAGCAGTTGAACAATTGCGGCACGGTGCGCTGGCGGACCAACGGCCGTTTTGCCGCCCCCATCGTCGTGCGTATTCCCGGGGGCTATCGCAAGATTGGCGATCCGTGGCACAGCGTCACCAGCGAGGTGATTTTTGCCCACCAGCCGGGCTGGCTGCTGGCGGCTCCCTCTAACGCAGAAGATACGGTGGGCCTGCTGCGCACGGCGATGCGCGGCAATGATCCGGTCATCTTTTTTGAGCATCGCGCCATGTTGGATGCGGGCTGGGCGCGACGGCCGTATCCCGGCGACGACTACATGCTGCCCTTCGGCCAGGCCAAACAAATCACCACCGGCGATGAGCTAACGATTGTCACCTGGGGGGCGATGGTGGAGCGCTGTGAGCAGGCGATACAGGGCGTGAATGCCAGCATCGAGATACTCGATCTGCGCACGCTGGTGCCCTGGGACAAAGAGATGGTGCTCAATTCAGTACAAAAAACGTCCCGCTGCCTGATTGTGCATGAAGATATTGGCCTGGGCGGCTTTGGCGCAGAGATCGCCGCCACCATCGTGGCCGAAGCCTTCCTGGATTTGGATGCGCCCGTAGAGCGTGTGACTGCGCCCTCTGCCCCGGTGCCGTTCAGCACTGCACTCATGGAAGGCATCGTCCCCACGGTGGACCTCATCAGAGAAAGGATTGAGAATTTGTTAACTTTTTAGGGCCACCCATTCATGGCGGCTGCCAATAGAATAGAACGCTGATTTGCCTGATTTCCATGATCAGGGAGATCAGGGTAATCTGCGTCCTATTAAAGTAGGTAATGATGCAAGGGTGCTCAACTGAATATGTGTACCATGCCTTGCTCAATACCGGGGACGAGATTATCGACTCTATTTTGGCCAATGGGTTACGGCCGTTGTCCGACTTCCCCGAAAGTGAACGATGGCAGCAAATCAACGCCCAACTCCCCGGCTTTTTTGAAAATTTGTATGAAATGGTGGCGCGGCCTGTGCTGCAACGGCCGTACATGAACGCCGGTGTGTTTGTCTCCCCGATTGATTTCAGGCTTTTGCCGGATTCGTTTATGCACAACAAAACGCGGGTCAAGATTCCGGTGTCGCGTATTGATTCAAAATATGCCAGCCTGACCTACGTTTGGAAAGGGGAACGCATCGCCCTGCCATTTACGGCCGAAAACCGGCAGCGTGTAGCGGAATTGTGGACGGCCGATTTGGTGAATGAATGGTTTGCCAAGGACAACAGCAAAATCTTTTTCTACGTACCGCAAATTGCCGTTTACCAACCCGGCGGTATCCCGGTAGAAACGGCCGATATTGAGCAGTTTGTCTAGAATTGCCCGCAAATTTCGCGGATTGGCGCAGATTTTTTGACGCCAGATTCATTCTTCGGTATCTTTTCCTGAGCGTTATAACTGTTCCAAATTCAGGCAAGGAAAAAATGAACTCACCTTTTTCAGATCGCGGCATGATCACCGACCCTAGCCGCTTCTTTGGGCGTAAGGTTGAACTGCAAAAAATATTCAATGCGCTTGCCAGCCCGACGCCACAATGTGTATCCATTATTGGCCAACGGCGGATCGGCCGTTCTTCCTTGCTGTGGCACGTTTTGCACAGCTACGCGCAGCATTTGCCCCAATCGACCAACTACCATTTTGCTTACCTTGATCTTTCCCGTGATACTTGCCGCCATCCACGCCAATTTTACGCTGAAGTTGCCCAGGCTTTTAGCAGCCACGGCAGTAACAGCCTGTCGCCGCAGCAGTTTGATGATTGGCTGGCAGACCAGAACCCGCAGCGAACCCAAAAGTATATTTTGCTGCTGGATGAATTCAACGTGCTGCAAAGACGGCGCAAGCAGTTTGACGATGATTTTTATGATGGACTGCGCTCGCGGGCCAATGCGGGTGAAATGGCTTTTGTCCTGGCGACGCACGTTCCCCTGGACGAAATTGCCTTGGAAAATGATTTTAGCTCCACTTTCTTTGGCATTTTTACCCCCGTGTTCTTACAAGGGTTCCCCTATGAGGAGGCCAAAGAATCTATCTTGCGCCCGGCCACGCCACCATTGCGGCTGGTTGATTTTGACGCCATCCGCCATTGGACAAGAAATGCTGAGACAGAAACCTATCACCCCTTGAAAGTCAACATTGCCGCCGACCACGTCTGGCAGGCCATGCCCGAACCAAATCACGAACGGTTGAAGACAGCCTACCAACAAACCGTTAACCATGTTTTTGGCAAATCCGTGCACAATAAGCGCCGTCGCCAACTTTGGAAAAGCCACTTTGTTCAGGGGTGGTGCTCGATGCTGGCCGGCATTCACTGGATAACAGGAGAAAAGCCATATCTGATTCTGATTTTCCTGGCGGTAGTGTTCATGTTAATTTTGGGCATAGTGAATTTGGACCAGATCGTTGCTGCTCTATCGGGAAGCGCGGGCATACCAACGCTTACCCCTACACCCGCTCCCACATCTTTGCTAACCCCCACACCCTAGCAAAAGGTAATGTAATGTCCACGATGAAACGATACTGGCAAGAAACCTTTCGACTGCTTGGACTATTTTGGTTCAAGCCACTTACTCTACACGATGAAATAACCCAACTAGCTGGGGACCGCAAATTACTGGACACCTCACTATGGGTCATTTTGTCCAAGCCGGAGTTACGGCAAGCGTTTTTTGCCAATAAGTCATTGCTTCACTTGTTGGGGCAGATGTTGTTGGGTAATTTGCTGTTGCTGTTGGTTGCTGTTCCCCTGTTAGTTTCCCTGAGCGACATTAGTGGTCTGAATGCTTGGGCAGGGGGGGAGGGGACATACTGGGAGCGCGTTGTGTTTGGCGTTGCGTTCGGCATTGCGTTAGGCATTGCGGTCGGCGTTGCGGTCAGCATTGTGGTCGGCGTTGCGTTAGGCGTTGCGTTAGGCGTTGCGTTGGGCGTTGCGTTGGGCGTTGCGTTCGGCGTTGCGGGCGGTGTTGCGTTCGGCGTTGCGTTCGGCGTTGCGGGCGGCGTTGCGTTCGGCGTTGCATTAGGCGTTGCGGTCGGCGTTGCGTTCAGCGTTGCGTTAGGCGTTGCGGGAGGCGTTGCGTTAGGCGTTGCGGGCGGTGTTGCGTTCGGTGGTGTGTTCGGCGTTGCGTTCGGTGGTGTGTTCGGCCTTACGGTCGGCGTTGCGTTCGGCGTTGCGGGCGGCGTTGCGTTCGGCGTTGTGTTCATTGTTACATTTGCTCGTGCGCTGCGTACGCCGCTGTGGGCGTTCTGGACAGTGTGGCAATGGTGGCGGGCCAGGCAACAGCCCACCTATGCCCAAAGTGCGTTTACTCATTCAGTTATCCAGCTGGATGAACTCATTTATTTACCACTACCCTTGTTTAGCCGGTTTTTAGCCCAATGTCTGTCTGCCCAACCTGATCAGGCGGCCGTAGAAATGTTGGCTAAGACGGCCGAATCCACAGGACAAAAGTGGGCAGTTGCTTATGCCGCTACCCGTTGGGCGTCCGAAACCGGCCAGGAGGCTGAAGACCTACCCGCCCTTAACCGCTCCGCCCAACAATGCGACCAGGTGGCAGACATTTTGCAGAGCCTGCCACGCAAGAATGAACAGATTGCCAATCTCCTGCGTGACTTTGCCGCCGTGGCCAACTCTCTGGCACATGTTCAAGAGGCGCATACGGCAAATGTGGCGCATCGCGTTCTGGAGCGTAACCGCGGCGAGTTAGACACGCTGCGCGTCCGGGCCAATGGGTTGAAAAATCCGGAACTGGCTAATATGGCCCTCTATTGGCAGCGGCTTATTCGCACACATGCAGAACAGTTGGAGCAGACGCCCCGGCAGATTTTGGCGGGAGCATATCAGGCGGGTTCTGCTTTAGAGACAGACTCTGCTCTATTCCGGGGGCGTAAAGACCTGTTCACCCTCACCAGCGAAGTGTATGCCAATCCCAGCCGGGCAGAAACTTTGCTGCTTGTGGCTCAGCAGCGCATGGGCAAATCGTCGGCGCTTATGCAGCTCCCGGCGCAGTTGCCCGATGCCCATGTGGTCATTGTCGATTGTCAACGCTCTATCAGCGGCTCCGGGGATGAACTCTTTGCCATCGGTTTCAGCACAGCCATCTACAACGAAGAAAAAAGAAGACCCGGTGGCGTGCGTCTGCAACCCCTAACTGAGAAAAGTATCGGCAAACATCCGCTGTATCGCTTAGATCAATGGCTCGAACAGTATGCTGATCAGGTGCGCGGCAAGCGTGTACTGCTTTGCCTCGATGAGTTTGATAAGCTGGTAAAGCGTGTCGCCGACGGTAAATTAAGCCACGATGTGTTGGGGATGTTACGTGGATTGTCGCAGGCTCCCGGCTGGATGGTGCTCTACAGCGGGCAATATGAATTGGACAACTGGAGTCTTGAATTTGCCGAATATCTAAAAAACGTGCGGCGGGTACGTGTCAGTTACCTGAAACCGGAAGAAGCGCGCGATCTGCTGGCGAACCCTGTGCCGGATTTTGCCCTGACCTGGGAAGCTGGGGCAATTGAACAGGCCTTGCATTGGAGTGGTCGCCAACCATTTTTGCTGCAAATGATCGGGGTACAGGTGGTCGATCGCTTAACGCCTACGTCTCGCCGCACGGTCACCGCTGCGGATGTGGATGAACTGGTACCTTCGCTTTTTGATGCCGGACGGTATTATTTTCAATCCCTGGATCAACTGTTTGAGGAAGCGGACAGGCAAGCATTAAGGGAGATAGCGCAGACGGGGAATACGACGGTAGACGAGGCGATATTGCGCCGCTTGGTAGATCGCGAATATCTGACTAATCTAGCCGAGGATGAGTGGAAGTTTTGTGTACCGTTACTGCAGGAATGGTATCGGCAGATAGCCAGTTCCACAGATTGACGCCGGGTTTTTCTCTGCGTCTTTGCGCCTTTGCGTTGGTTTTTACGGCCGTTTCCGCCACAACGAGTATAAATAAACCGGTGCCCCCACCAATTCAGAAGCTCGCTTGACGAAGAAAACCATAAGAGAGAGGGTAACAGCCTGTGCGGTTGACAGCCCCGCCCCGGCAAAAAGCAGTGGGGCAATCGCTTCACGCACGCCCAGGCCGCTAAATGAGGGCACCAGCAGGGCAATCGACATTACCGGTACGACGCCCATCAGATACCAATAGCTAATGGTGAAGTTGAGTCCGCGCGAAACGGCCGTCCACTGCCCAATGAGCAAAAAGTTGAACAGTAGCGAGATGCCCAGCGCCAGCAGCAAAGATTTGGTGGGCAGGGCTTGCAGAGTGGCGCTGAGTTTGAGAAACGGCCGTGCCACCTTTTGCGGCAACTTGTTTAGCCATGTCTCCAAAAAAGGGAACCAGCGCCAGCCGCGCAGCAGGAAAATGCCGCCGATTAAACCCAGCAAACAGACCGCCCCAACTTGCCAGACCAACTCCGGCGGAAAAACATCGGGATTTAACCCCAGCACCAGCAAGCCCAGCACAAACAGCCCCATCAGCCCGCTCAGCCGGTCGACGATGACCGTGCCTGCGGCCGTAGCCTGCGGCACGTCTTCGGCCACTTCGATGATGCGCACGACGTCGCCGCCAAAGCCAGAGGGTAGTACGCCATTGAAAAACGCGCCGACAAAATACAGCTTGATGAGCTGGCGCAGCGGCACGGTGCTGCCAATGCCGTTGAGCAAAATCGCCCAGCGCACTGAGCGCAGCACCAGCCCGGCAAAGTTAATACCCACCGCCACAAAAAGCCAGTCCCAGCGCGCCTGGCGAATGCCCGCGCCGATCTCGCTGAGCGGCACCTGGGTGAACACATAGGCCAGGCTGAGCAGCGTGATCCCTACTTTGATCAGAGTTACGATGCGGTTTTGGGTTTTTGCCGGTGGGGTGGGTGTGGTGGCAGCTTCGCTAGATGTCATAAGAAAATAAAACAATCAAAGATTTCGCAGATTTAACGAATTTTATCTGCGAAATCTTTGCTTAAGTTCCTCAATTCGATTGGTTAAAGATAGCCCAAATCGCGCAGGCGATCTTCAATTTGTTTGTTTTCCGCCTCGTCTAAGGCGTGGGCTTCACGCAGCTCTTGTTCGGCGTCGAAATAGGTGACTTCCGGTTGGGTTTTGAAGAAATCGACCAGCACGGCACCGTCCATGTGCTCCGGCACGGCCTCGCCCAGCAGGGCAAAGATGGTGGGGGCAATGTCGATAATGTCGGCGTTGATGGGCAGTTGCACATTTTGCTTAAACTGCGGCCCGTGGGCAATCACAATGCCTTCGCGGCGATGGCAGCCAGAGTCGCCCCGAATTTGCTCGGTGACAATTTTGCCGTTGGTGGCAAAGAGCGGGTAGGCGATGATGTTGTACTCATCCAGAATGAGGTGGATGTCTGGTCCTTTCTCGGTGTAGGGGCCGTGGTACGTTTCTTCGCGCAGGATGATTTTGGTGATGAGGGAACGGCCGTTTTCATCCTTCAACTCCTGCAAAGCGTCCACAATATCTTGCCGGGTGCGCTTGTAGCTGGCCTGGGTCACAATGCCGTTTGGCTCGCGCCCGGCCATGTTCAAATAAATCTGCCCCACGTGCCCCATACTGTAAGCTGCTGTCTGGCTCCAATCGACGTTGTCGTAGTTGAGGAACTTGCCCAGCACCTGGTTGCGCGTGTTCTTAGACACTTTGGTGGCCATGTTTTGCAGGCCAATTTTCTCTACCAATCGGTAAATGACGGCCGGAGATAACCCCAGCTTAAACGCCAGCGCCTTCAACATGGTCATGGGCTTCCGGTTCAGCTTAAGGAAACCCTTCTCCATCAGGAAGTTGTTCAGGTTCACAATGCGGTTAAGCGGCCCAAAGCCATGATCAGACATGGTGATGACGTGAGCATCTTCGGGCAGTAAATCAAGCATTTGCCCTACATATTCATCTACCAACTGGTAACCACCCTGAATGGCATCCTGGTAGGCAGATGGCTCGTGGCGGGGGTGGTTGTTGTCCATCAAGCGCCACAGGGCGTGCATCATGATGTCCAGGGCAATGAAATGGACCATTAACACATCGACCGGTTCATTTTTCATCAAGTGAACCGCCCATTTGCCGTGAGCGTGAATCAGGTCATAAATATCTTTGATGTACGCTTCTTCGTTGCCGGCCTTGTATTGAATGTTGGGTGAGACACGGTAGGGTCCCAGCTTGGCCTGATGCCGGCTGATTAAATCTTGCGGGTAGCAGATGGTGCCCTGCTTGGGGCTGAGAATGCCGGTGATCATGAAGCCGTTGATCGGCTGCGGCGGGTAGGTGACGGGCACATTGAGCACGCCTACGCGGTAGCCCATGTTGGACAAGATTTGCCACATGGTTGGCTTTTTGATCCGGGTAGAGTTGACCAATGAATAACTGGCTCCCGAGGGTTGGATAAAGTCGAACACGCCGTGCTTGCCGGGATTACAGCCGGTCATAAACGAGGGCCAGGCCGGGCTGGTGACGGGGGGCAGGGTAGAAAGTAAATCGGTGTGAACCCCGTTTTGCATCAATTTAGCCAGGTTGGGCAGTTTGCCCTCATTGGCCCACGGCCGTATTAAATCAAATGTTGCGCCATCTAATCCTAAAATTAATAATTTCATAATTCTCACTTATCGTTGGTTTGTCAGGTACTTTAGCACTTTTCTGTTTATTGCAAAATCGGACCACAGTATTATGAACAAACGCTTTTATTCGGCAAATTGCAGTTCTACAATTTTGTAAATAATCTCATTATTGTCGAAGGGGAGCTGCTCGCCGGTGAACGAATCATACAGCAAAACATCCACCGAATAGGTGCCGGGTTGTAGGGTGGGGGGAAGCTCCAGATAACGAACTTCACGGAAGTACCAGCCTTCTTGCCACCAGCTGGTAGGTCGTGATGCTTCAGCCGGAGCGGAATCGTTTTGGGCCACAATATTGCCTGCCGCATCCGAAATTCGCAGTGAAACGGTCCTCTCACCGTTGGGAGCTGCGATGGCTTGCCAAAATAGAGAAACCCGCACAGTTTGCCCTGGTTTGCCGGGAATGGATACGGCCGTTTGGTCAACAAAAAAGCCATCTTCATCGGTTACGGCAACGGCCGCTTTTTCCAACAAAATGCTGTCTTCAACAGAGCGGTTTATGGCATAGGCGGGGCTGGCTTCGCCGTTTGGTTGGAGCAAATAAACACCGTTGATTTCGGCAGCAATGGTAATGCCTGGGTCTGCCAGCAGATTCACAATTTCCCAATGCAAATCGGGAATCGTAAACGGGTAGGCGTTCATCTCTTCGGCCAGCAAAATATAGTCAACTTCTAGATCATCCAGTTCATTCCAGGGGTAGAGAAACAGGATGTCTCGTTGGGCCACCTGAGCCGTAAAGGCAACCTGGGCGCTAACGGCCGCATCATCCGGCAATCGTTCCAAAAGCTGCCATGCTTGCTGGTGGCGCTCGGTTAGCTGGTAGCGATATGGTTCAAAATAGCGGGCCAGCGGAGCCGGACTGTAAAGCCAGTAGGTGATGATGGTCGTGAGTAAGAGGGCGGATACGGCCGTCACTGCCCACCGTTTCGGTAATCGCGTTAACCCGACACCGATGGCGGCAAACAAAAAAGGCAAAATGGAAGTCATATACCAGCGATCCAAACTGTGCATGTCCGGGTCGGACGCCAGGAGCATGACCCCCAGGATGGGCACAAAAATCAGCAGGTAGTCCGCGCCCAGCAGCGGCAAAAAAATAGCTACGGCCAATGCCGTGCGCCACAATGGCTCCAGGCTGGCTGCGTCAAAGATGGTTTGAATGACCCGAACTGGCTGCGTCACGATATTTTGCACAATTTGGGGTAGACTGTTGCCCCAGGCGGCATAATAACCAATCGGCGGATAATTGCCATCGCCAAAAGCGGGAATAACAAGTTGCTGCATAACAACAAACCAGCCCGCGCCCAAAATGAGAATGGGCAGCCCCCAGCGCCAATCGCGCTCGATGAGCAAAATGAACAGCCCCACGCCAAAAACAATCAGGCCCACTTCTTCCTTGCACAGCAGGGCAAAAAAGATCCCCACCAGGAGCAGTCGGCGATTTTTGGCATGTAAGCTGTAGGCGATGAGCGCCAAATAGGGAATGGCCAACGGAATGCGGCGCAGTTCAAACACAGCCACCTGATGCAGATCGTGGTTGAGCAAAAAAGCGAGCAAAAACCACGGTGCTATCTGTGGATATTTGTCGTAGACAATTTTGTAAAGCAGCAATCCCGCAGCGGCAAAACCAGCAACCTGAATGAAGAACAGGATTCGGGGATCGGGCACCAGCCACAAAAAGGGAGTGAGCAGCGCCATGTAGGGCGAAAAGTGGTTTTTTAGAATGGAACCTTCTTTTATTGTAGAATACAGGAAGTTCCCTTGTGCGGTATTCCAGATGGCTTGAATAAACCGATCCGCATCCGGGGCGCGCAGTTGGAAGGTGAGGTATTGTCTTTGGTTCAGCCAAAAAAAGACGGCCGTAAACACAAAGGCCAGCAAAAAGGCAAACCGATGCGTCCGCACCGTGGTCGTCCATCTCGTTTGCCATCTCTTCAAGTCGGTCAAATTGCCCCCCTTGGAGCCGTTAAAAAAATAAAATTTTATCGGGAATGGAGTAAATCACAAAAGGAACTGTAAAATGATCAGGATTGTTGAGTGGTTATTTGCCTAAGCAAAAGCCAAATTCGCACTCGCGCAAATTGCAAAGCGCACAACAAAGGTACCAAAATATGATTGTTTCCACAGCGCAAGACACGATTTATGCAGCCGAAAAAACGGAAGTAAATCCCTTTGAATTCGATGAGGACGTGGTGGCCGTTTTCCCCGATATGATTGCGCGTTCTGTGCCCGGCTACAAGCTGCTGCTGCCCCTAATTGGACAGATTGCCGGCCGGTATGCTCAGCCTCACAGCCGCTGCTACGATCTGGGCTGCTCGTTGGGAGCCGTGACGCTGGCGCTGCGCCAGCAAGTTAAACAGCCGGGCTGCCGGATTACGGCCGTAGACAATTCCTCCGCTATGATCGAACAATGCCGCCAAATCCTGGCCCACTCCGGCGGGGGCCTGCCGGTTGATCTAGTGGAAGCCGACATCTGCCAGATCCCAATCAACCAGGCGTCGGTGGTGGTGCTTAACTTTACCTTCCAGTTTGTGCCACCGGCCCAGCGTGACACACTCATCCAGCGCATTTACGATGGCCTGCTGCCCGGCGGCGTGCTCATTTTGTCGGAGAAAGTCATCTTTGAACCGACCGCGCTGGATGATCTGCTGGTGACGCTGCATCATGACTTCAAGCGAGCCAACGGCTACAGCGATTTGGAGATCAGCCAGAAACGCACCGCGCTGGAAAACGTGCTTATTTCTGAAACGGTGCCGCAGCACCAGGCCCGGCTGCGGCAAGCCGGCTTCGCCTCCGCCGATTTGTGGTTTCAGGCGTTTAACTTTGTCTCGCTCTTGGCTATCAAATAAATTCACCGCAAAGAACGCAAAGTGCGCTAAGTTTTTTTCTTTAGCTTTGCGGTCTTTGCGCACTTTGCGGTTTGCTAAAGATGATCGATTACACACCACTTTATGCGCAAATGGAAGAGACGCCGCTGGCCAGCTGGTTAGACCAGTTACCGGCTCAGGTGGCGGCGGCGTTGGATGATAGTCAACACGGCCGTTTAGCCGAGTGGCGCGCCATTTTGAGCAATCTCCCCAACGTGACGCCTTCCCAGGTGAATCTAAAAGATGGCGTCATTGTGGGCCGACCGGATGAGTTAGCTCCGGAAACGTTTGCCCAAATGGAAAGTCTGCTGCGCCGGCTGCATCCCTGGCGCAAGGGCCCGTTTCACCTGTTTGGCCTGCATATCGATACCGAATGGCGCTCGGATTGGAAGTGGGATCGGCTAAAGGATGGCATTACACCGCTGAACGGCCGTCTCGTGTTAGACGTCGGCTGCGGCAATGGGTACCATTGCTGGCGCATGGCGGGCAGCGGGGCCAGATTGGTCCTCGGGTTGGACCCATACCTGCTGTACGTGGCGCAATACCAGGCCGTGCGTCACTTTGTGGGCGATGCTATGCCGGCATACGTGCTACCGCTGGGCGTGGAAGCCCTGCCGCAAAATCTGGCCGCCTTCGATACCGTTTTTTCGATGGGGGTACTGTATCATCGCCGCTCGCCGCTGGATCATTTGCTGACGCTGTGGGAAGCGCTGCGTCCCGGCGGCGAACTGGTCCTGGAAACGCTCGTTATTGAGGGAGCGTTAGGCCAGATTTTGGTGCCGGAAGGACGCTACGCGCAAATGCGCAATGTCTGGTTTATTCCTACCGTGCCGACGCTGCTGAGCTGGCTGCGCAAGTGCGGCTTTGAACAAGAGAAGCTGCTGGATGTAACGCCCACGACCACTCAGGAACAGCGCGCCACCGAGTGGATGACGTTCAAATCCCTGCCCGACTTTCTCGATCCCACAGACGCAAGCCAAACTGTTGAAGGCCATCCGGCTCCCCGGCGGGCGATCGTGACAGCGATACGGCCGTAGCCGGCCACAGAGAAAAAAAGAGAATTCAGAGAGCTAAGCTTAACCTCAAAAAATCTCTGTGAACTCTGTGGCTAAAATCCTTTAGCTCAGTTCTATATTTGGCTTGGCATTTTTTGTTTGCTGTTCCAGACGGCGTAAGGCAAAAAAGCCCAAGATAAACGGCAGCCAAAAGGTAAAGCCCCGGTAGGCCAGGGTAATCGTGGCCGCACTTTCGTCGGCAATGCCCAGGGAGGTCATTACCAGGATGAGAATGCCTTCTACAAAACCCAGGCCACCTGGGGTAGGGGAGATGAGGAAAAACAAGATGCCAATGCTGTAGGTGGCCACCAAGACGCCTAAACTCATTTGCACACCAAAAGCCAGCGCCACAAAAAAGAGGATGAGCAAATTCAACAGTTCGTTGAGGAGGGCAATGGCAAACGGCCGTAACGCTGGCCTCCAACCGGCGTGCCGAATTAAATAAATTGTGTGCGTCAATTCATTGGCCAGCGCCTCTGTTTGGGCAATAGTGAGCGGAATAGGTCGATTGAGCCAGGTGGCAATGCGCGCGGTAAAGTGGGTAATCCGGTGCAGGATGGCACTCAACCAGTTTGGCGCCAACCAGGCCAGTGCCAAAATAGCGACCAGCAGGGAGGTAAAGCTGATGAGAATGATCGCTTCGGCGACTTCAAACCATTGCAGATCATGAACTAAAAAAAGATGCAGCAGGCCAATGAGCAGCACCAAAGTGAAGGTGCTGTACCATACGATCAGGTAGATTAAGTTGGCGACCAGCACCGTGCCCACGCCTAAGTTGCGCCGCCGCGCATCCTGTATGAAAGGCACTGCCCCGGAGAGGCCGCCGCTGGGGGCCGCCACGCTCATAAAGCGGGATACCAGAAAAATGGCCGACAGTTTTTTGCGTTCCGGGGGTAGATGCAGCAAACGATAGATGCTGCTGTACAATCGCCCCTGATTTTGCACTGCCAACCCAAACAGAAAGGCGACGATCAGCAAAAAATACCAGACGCCGCTGCGTAAAACGGCCGCAATTTCAACCAACTGCCCCCGATTCAGGTAAACAAAGCGAGCAAATAGAAGGGCCAATACGGCATAAATCAGATGTCGCAGCGTGAGCTTCAACTTTGTAGACTCCCCATGAGCGGGCGGCTATTTTTGCAGGTGATTAAACTTTTGCCGGAACTTTGCTACTTTGGGTGCCACGACTACACGACAGTAGCCTTGCCCTGGATTGTTGACATAATAATTCTGATGATAATCTTCAGCCACGTAAAACTCATCAATTGGTTCAACTTCTGTCACGATCGGATTGTTCCAGATGTTGGCCTCGTTTAACTGGTTGATGAGGTTAACGGCCGTTTCCCGCTGTCCTTCATCATGATAAAAAATCGCCGAACGATACTGCGTGCCCACGTCTGCTCCCTGCCGGTTGAGCGTTGTCGGGTCATGGATGGTGAAGAAAACCGACAACAGTTCCTCAAGCGAAATCTCATCGGGATTGAACTTCACCTTAACCACCTCAGCATGGCCGGTCGTTTCAGCACACACCTGGCGGTACGTGGGGTTGGCCACATGCCCGCCAGCATACCCGGAAAGCACATCGGTGACGCCGCGCATCTCATCAAAGACGGCTTCTAAACACCAGAAGCAGCCGCCGCCCAGGGTAATCGTTTCTTCACGTTCATTGGTTTCTGTAGACATGTTTACCTTCCTTCCCTCGTGATGATGGGGTGATTATAGCCAATCTTATCACGTTGGTTGAAGGAATATGGACAAATTGCCCACTGTTCACCTTCTGCCAATAAAAAAACCTTCCGGACCATGCCCAGAAGGTTTTTTAATTGTCTCAAAAGGCAGTCGGTTTACTTTGCCACCGAAATTTCCTCAACGGGCGTGCCGTTCACTGCTGCCAACCGTTTTTCTTGCCGGGCAACGGCCGCACCCAAAAAGGCGTCAAACAGCGGGTGGGGGCGATTGGGCCGGCTCTTGAATTCCGGGTGGAACTGGCTGCCCAGCATGAAGGGATGATCTTTCAGTTCGGCGATTTCTACGAGACGGCCGTCTGGCGACAATCCGCTAAACACCATTCCTGCTGCTTCCAGTTTTTCGCGATAGCTGTTGTTAAATTCCCAACGATGCCGGTGCCGCTCCTGTACCAGTTCAGCATCATAGGCTGCGGCTGCCTTGCTGCCCGGCTGCAAAGCGCAAGGGTACGATCCCAGCCGCATCGTCCCACCCATATCTTCCAACGCATGTTGGTCTGGCATCAAGCTAATTACCGGATGTTCTGTTTGGCTGTCGAACTCCGTACTGTTTGGTTCATCACTTTGCAAGGCATGGCGGGCAAGTTCAATGCACATCACCTGCATCCCCAGGCAAAGGCCCAGATAAGGTATCTTGTTCTCGCGGGCCCAGCGGGCTGCTAAAATCTTGCCTTCTACACCGCGCTCGCCAAAACCGCCTGGCACCACAATGCCGTCCAGCCCTTCAAACAGTTCCCACCCCTTGCTCTTTTCAAAATCACCGGAATGAATCCAGGCTACATCCACATCCCGATTATGGCTGATGCCGGCATGGTACAGTGCCTCGCGCACGCTCATGTACGCATCGTGCAGCTCTACGTATTTGCCCACAATGCCAATGCGAATCCTGGTCTTTGAGCCGCGAATTTTAGCGATCATTTGCTGCCAATCAGTTAGATCCGGCTTATTGGCCTTTTTCTTCAGCTTAAGCCGTTCGATCACGTAATCACCCAGGCCGGTTTCTTCCAGTAGCAGTGGAATGTTATACAAAATATCGCTGGTGGTGGCCGGAATAACCGCCCGTTTACGTACATCGCAGAAGAGGGCAATCTTTTTAATATGTTCTGTGGGAATATGATGGTCGGCCCGGGCAATAATGACGTCAGGATGAATGCCAATGCCGCGCAGCTCGCGCACGCTGTGCTGGGTGGGCTTCGTTTTTAGCTCCCGGCTGGCGCTAATGTAGGGGAGGAAGGTAACGTGGACATACAGCGTATTTTTACGTCCAACGTCAGAGCGCATCTGGCGCAGTGCTTCCATGAAGGGCAGGCTCTCAATGTCGCCGACGGTGCCGCCCACTTCTACCAACACCACGTCGGCCTGGCTTTGTTCGGCCACCAGCCGGATGTTGCGCTTGATCTCGTTGGTAATGTGGGGAATCACCTGAATCGTGCCACCCAGGTAATCTCCGCGTCGCTCGCGGGCAATCACTTCGGCGTAGACGCGCCCGGTGGTTACGTTGGATGCCTGGCTGGCGTTGACGTCGATGAATCGTTCGTAATGGCCCAGATCGAGGTCGGTTTCAGCGCCATCTTCGGTGACAAACACTTCGCCATGCTGGTACGGGGACATCGTGCCAGGGTCTACGTTAATATAAGGATCGAGCTTTTGCACCGCCACAGACAGCCCTCTGGCCTTGAGCAAACGGCCCAGCGCCGCAGCGGTAACACCTTTGCCGACTGAACTAACTACGCCACCTGTAAAGAAAATATACTTTGTCATTTTTTGACCTCGCTTAAAAAATAACTCATGATCATTACCCAAAAAAAGAGGTGGGGCATGTCATCTTGGGTGACATGCCCCACCTGAATTTTTACTGCCATTCGTCAGGCGAATATGGTTCGCCGCGAAGGTTGTCTTCGCTTTGACCTTATTGGTTTCATACCATTAGAGGAGACGCTCCAAATCTTCGGCGGCGCGTCCCATATCCAGGAAAATGAGCCCTAGTTTGGCCTGTGCCCGAGCCAGTACAGTGAGTACGGCATCTTCCCCAATAGCGCGTAAGACAATAATGCCATCTGTTCCACGGATGTGGACCTGTTCCAGGCGGCCTCGCTGCAACTCAGATGCAATGCGGTCACCCAGGGAAAGCATGGCCGCAGACATAGCCGAAATGCGATCCTCATCCACACCGGCTGGCAGTGACGATGCCATAATGAGGCCGTCCACACTAACAACGGCTGATGCTTCAATATCTGGTGTGCCTGCTTGTAAATCCTTCAAGCGGTCAACCATCATCTCTGTACGGGATCTCATCCAGACTCTCCTTACACGTTCTTATTAGGGGAAACTCGTTCTTTTTTGGCTAGCAATGTGCCGCAACTTATCGCACAAACACGAGCAAATTTACTCTGGTTTCGTTTAATTTTATGTTAGCCAAGAACGGGTGGATAATACCATATCGAAATTTTACTGTCAAACCTTGATAGGCGAGGTAAGGGGGCAAAATTGTAAGATTATGTTAAACAGTTTCAGGAGGGAGAAAGGACTGTATCATTCACCAACGGCCGGCAACACGGCCGTCTGCTGCACACGTTCCCAGGCTGCTTTGATAGTCTCAAATTCTTCTTTGGTTTCCGGGAATTCGCCGTAGCGTACCTTCACGTAGGCGCGGGTGATCAGCTGCACCTCTTGTTTGCGCTCCGGCCACAGTTTAAACAGGGTTTTCAAATATTCATACGGTGTTTCAGAGGTGTCCCGCGGATAACCAAACTCACTGCCAATCTGGATCATCTGCTGGTAAATTTTAATGATGGAAACGGCCGCACGCCAGTTGCGCCAATCGCTCTGTTTGCTTTGGCTTTTTTCCCGCCGGGAACGCACAAAGGGAATGCGATCCGTCACGTCTAGCAAGATTTTGCCAAAACGGCCGTTGCCCTGGGCCACCAAATTTTTGCGGTAAAACTGCACCAAAATGAGCAGGGCGATGAGCAAAACGACGCCAATAATCACAAAGCGCCAATTTACATTGCTAAACAAACCTGCTTCCCCTGATATTTCTCGTTCCAATAAGAAACGGTTGAATTCTTCCAT
This sequence comes from Anaerolineaceae bacterium, assembly GCA_002699125.1. GTDB lineage: Bacteria > Chloroflexota > Anaerolineae > Promineifilales > Promineifilaceae > Leptofilum. The sequence goes on along the minus strand of PABI01000125.1, from coordinate 198,730 downwards.
TAAATTGCCCCCATTGTCTGGCGCTGTCGGAGCATTCGGATTTGGTTCAAAAAAGGCCGCCAGTAAATTTTGGAAAACGCGGACGAAGAACTGAATAAAGGCTTCGATGCTATCCAGGAATGGGGCAATCAGGTAGCTGGCAGTAAGACCAATTGTTTGTCCTCCCCAGCGGAGCGCTTGCCAGAAAGGGGCGAGCCAACGCCCTAATGAATCGCCGGACAGGTTGCTGACAAAAACGGCCGCAGCCCCGCCTAAAAATGTTGTGATCACACTCAACGAAACCACCAGCCCCAGCCAGCGCGGGGTTAGTGATGAGAGAATAGCACCGTGTGATTTTTCGGTGGTTTCAGCGCGGGTGAGGGCAACGGCCGTTAAGCTAATGGCAAAAAAGAAAAGCAAAAAGGGCAACACAGACCAATCCAGCCGAATCGAAGCCAGCAAAATGATAACCGGCGCAATGTACAAGCCGCCCACGCGAAAGCGGTGCCCTACGCGCAGTACATCGATGTCACGGTTAAGCAGCGTGAGGCCGCGCCACCAGCTTAGCGCCGTGAGCATCAATAAAAAGAGGTCGCGCAGCCACAAATTGTCGCCAGCCGTGGCCAGGTTACGCAAGCTTTGCCCAATCCAGCTGAAATCAAACAGGCCGGCCGGATCATAGTTAATATTGCGAATAGCTAAAAACATGAGCAATAGCCCGGCGCCGACCAAAATATTGCGCTGGTCGCGCGCAGGCAGCTGGATGCGGGTAAGAAAGCGAGCCAGGTAAAAGCCGGCCAGCATGAGCAGCAGCACGCCAAAAAAGAGGCGCTGCGCCCCCCACCATTCATCGGTCCAGGGCAGGATAGCCAGGCTAAACGGCGTAATCAGGGCCACTTCCATCAGTGCCCAACTGATAAAGACCAGCTCGCGCCGGGCGTAGGCCCAGGTCAGAATCAGGGTGCGGTTGGGCTCGGATGGATTGGTTGTGAGTGAGGTCATAGGGGATTTGCGTGCTGCGTGAAACGTGATTTCTCTGTCACGCGTCACGTTTCATTTATTGCCTCCACAGGGCGCGTTTGCTCCAGGGTGCGCCAGGCATTTTTGATATCTTGCAGCTCTTTTTCGGTTTCGGGCAGTTCACCATAGCGAATTTTAACATAGGCGGTGGTGATGAGCTGGGTTTCCCGGCGATTTTCCGGCCATACTTTGGCCAGCGTTTTCAGGAATTCATAAGGCGTTTCGGCATCCAGCCGCGGGTAGCCGTTGGCGTCGGCGGCGCGCAGCATTTTGCGGTAAATGCGACGGATGGAAACGGCCGTTTGCCAATCACGCAGCAAGCCCAACCGCCCCAACAGTCGCTGAAGCAACCCTTCCTCTTCCAGCTCATCATCATCGTAACGGCGAACGAAGCTGCCGTGCTGCGCGGCCACTTTTGTACCACGATACAACCGGCTCACCAGCAGCGCCACCAGCAAAATGAAGGCTACAGCCAACAGCACAATGATGATCTGCACGTTGCGGCTTAGCTGGAAACCCAGACCTTCAATCCCTTCAAAAATAAGCCGGGTTTCTAGCGGATTGGGACCGCCCTGGCTCTCTAGCTGCTCCAGGGGGGTGCGCTGACCCATAAAAAATTTGCCTAAAATCTTGCCCAGAAAAGCCCACTGCGCCTGAAACCAGGGAACGACGGCCGTTAACAGTTGGTTCAGCGCATTGGAAAGCACATCAACCAGTTGCAACAGCGGCACCAGCAAAAAGAAGAGGGTTGTGAGCGCCACCGCCCCGGTCAAGCGCAAGCCGTTCCACACCGGCGCCAGCCAGCCAATAACGCTGTTGGCCGATTCGCCGCTAATGATAATGGCCAGCGTACCGGCCGTGAGAATAGTCAGCAGACTGGCCAGCAGAACGGCCGTTAACCAGCGCGGGTTCAAGGCCAAGGCCTGTCCCCGCTGATCCTTCTCTATTTCTTCGGCGCGGATGAGAGCAACGGCCGTTAAGCCCGCCAAAAAGAAGAGCAAAATATACGGACTGATGTCCCACAGCAAGCGCACGCTGGCCAGCCAGACGATCAGCGGGGCCAAAATCAGACCCCCCACCCGCAGCCGTAGACCGGCGCGATTAATGCCGTATTCCCGCCGGGCTAATTGCAACCCCCTGGCCCACACCAGCACAATCGTGCCAAATAGCAGCACATCTCGCAGCCAGAGGCTGTTGCCTTCCTCGTTAATCGCCGCCATCAGCTCACTCACCCAGGCAAAGCTAAAAATGGTGCTGCCGCCGTGGAAAAAAGTAGGCAGGGTGATAATTATGATGAGAAACAGCGTCAGCGCCATCACGGTTTGCTGGTGCTGTGGCGGAAGCTGAATGGCACTCATCAGCCGCGTCAGGTTAAAGGCAAACAGCATTAAAATGAGCAGCCACAGCAGCACGATGCCCGGCGGCCAATACCGCGCCCAGCTCATGATGCCCAGCAAAAAGGGCGTCAGCAAAGCGACATCCATCACCGCCCAGGACAAATAAAGCAGCTCATGCTGCACATGTCCCCAGGCCGTCAGGAAGGCTTCATAGCGGGGCGAAAGCGTGTCGCGATCAACAGTTAGACGCATGGTTTAGGCGTTTGCAAGTGTGCGAGTTTGCATGTGGCAAGTTGCAGGCTGCAAGTAGAACTCGTTCACCATTCACAATTAATTATTCACCATTCACAATTCTCTAGTTTGTATCATCCAGCTCAAACTCCAGCCCCACCGGCTCCGGCGAGGGAATGCTGCCTAGCGCTGCTTCAGTGAGCGTATTAGGTTTGTGTTCTTTTTGGAAGGCAGGCGCGCTGGCCGGAATGTGGTAAGCCAAGATATTGCCCAATCCTTTGGGCGGTGGCTCGTCAGCCAGGGAAATGAGCACCACGCGCCGCCCGGCTTCTTTAAGGCGAATGAGGGCAACCATGATTTCTTCGGTAACAACGGCCGTTACCAACACAATGGTACTGGCCCAGGGCAGCGACGGGCTGGTGCGCAGCATCATGTTTTCGATGGCGCCGGTAGCAAACTCGGTAACGGCGGCCAATGCTTCTAAAACGTGAGCCAACTGCTCCGGCGAGCGGCTGGGCTGCACCCGAATCGGTTGATCAGAATTGGGCACGGAGCCGTTGGCGTAGACGCCCACCCCCCAGCTTTGCTGCACGCCGTAGTTGGCAATCGACCCGGCCACGCTGACGCCGCGCTCCAGTAGTTCCGGATCAAACCCCATCCAATGTTTGGCAAACGTGGCTACGTTAAGAAACACGGCAATCGTCATGCCGGTGGATGGATCGTACACTTTGGTTTGGATGTTGCCGCGAACGGCCGTTGCTTTCCAGTGTACATCCCGAAAACGATCTCCCGGCTGGTAATCGCGCACCCCCTGCGTTTTAATCGGATCGGTAAACAGGCTGCGCAGTATCTTCACGTCGCCAAACGGCTCTTTAGCCGGCAACCCCAATTCTTCCAGCGGATAAATCTGCGGGAAAATAATGAGCTGATCGATATATTGATGATCGCGCTGAATGGTGAACAGGGTAAAAATATCGCCCGATTCGTAGCTCACTGGCCCCAGCTTGTAATAACCTCTTTTGGGAAAGCGCAAGGTGAATTGGCGCTCGGTTTGTTCGCGGCCGGACAGCGAAAACGTGTTTTGCAGCCAGTAGCGCCCGGTGATTTCGCTGGACATTTGCGAGATGGCGTGTTCGTTGTCGGTGGCAATGGGCAGCTCATCCCGAAATTGCAGCCAGGTGAGCGGCAGCGCCTTGTCGTTGCGCACCGTCACCGTCATCTCGATGGGTTCGCCGGGGAAGACGCGGTTGCGGTTAAAGCGCCGCTCGTAAGAGACACCCAGCAGCGACAGATTTTTCCAGGTCGTGCTGACCCCCACAATGAGCAGCAGCACCAGTCCCAGAGCCAGCATCGTCGGCTGGCGTCCCGCTGCCAGCCCAATGATGAGAAACAGCACCGCCAGCGGCACCCAGGCATCGCTAAAAATGGAATTTTCCCGCTCGCGCAGCACCAGCCCGCGCGCCTGGGCGATGTCGGCCATGTTCACCTGGCCGGTGAGCGCCGTGCGCATCACGTTTTGCCGCGCCTGTTTCTGCGCTTCCTGTTGGTTCTCGCGCACAACGAGATGAATTTCCTGGATATTTTCAGTCATTTGTTTTTTGACCACAGAGGGCACAGAGGGGAAAGAGATGTGGCTCTAATTGAACCAAATTCTCTCAAATCTCTGTGTCCTCTGTGGCGAATATTTAACTCTCGACCGGGACGGGGACGGTGTCTACCACTTCGCGGATGACGTCTTCCGGTTGACGGCCGCGCAGGCGGGTTTGTGGGTTGACCATGAGGCGATGGGTAAGCACGTAAGGGGCCATCGTTTTCACATCGTCGGGGATGACAAAATCCCGGTTGCGGATGGCGGCCAGCGCCTGGCAGGTGTGGTAAAGGGCCATCGTGGCCCGCGGGCTGGCACCCAGTTCAATATCGGCATGGGCACGGGTGGCGCGGCAGACGTTGACCACATAGTTACGCACTGATTCTTCCACGCGGATGGTCCGTACCATCTCCTGCATCCCCAAAATTTCGGCGGGATCAACCACTTTTTCCAGCGTTTCCAGCGGGTCTTGTCGTTCAAAGCGGAGCAGGATGTTGTTTTCTTCTTCGGCCGAGGGGTAGCCAATGGCGACTTTCATCAGGAAGCGGTCGAGCTGGGCTTCGGGCAGTGGGAAGGTTCCTTCTAGCTCGACAGGATTTTGCGTGGCGAGGACGAGAAACGGCCGTTCCAACCGATGCGTGGCAATATCCACCGTTACCTGCCGCTCTTGCATCGCCTCCAACAGCGAGGATTGGGTGCGCGGCGTGGCTCGATTGATCTCATCCGCCAGCAAGATTTGAGCAAAAATGGGGCCGGGTCGGAACTCAAATTCCTGCTTCTTTTGATTATAGAAATAGATGCCGGTGACGTCAGATGGCAGCAGGTCTGGTGTGAACTGCACACGGCGAAAGGTGCAGCCCAGCGAGGCGGCAATCGTTTTGGCCAGAGTGGTTTTGCCTGTGCCTGGTACATCTTCCAACAGCAAATGCCCGCCGGTGAGCATGGCAATCAGCGCCAGATCAATAATCTCGTCCTTGCCGATAATCACTTTCTGGATGTTTTCCCGGAGCTTTCTGGCGGTTTCTGCGATCTGAAATGTTTCCTGTTCTGCAATCATAAATGTGTCCTTGTTTTTGTTTTGTCATGCTGAGCAAAGCGAAGCATCCCTATGGTGTAACAGTAACCAACCAGCTCGCTCGCGGGCAAGCTTGCTGTCCATTGAAGTTTTGAGGGATTCTTCATTTCGCTGCGCTACATTCAGAATGACAGTTCAGGTTGCGTGTTTCCCTTGACGGTGAACCATAACGTAATGGCGTCTCTCAGCTAATACAAACTCATATCAAAATCGTATCGAAAACATCAGCGGACCTGGGTAGAAAGAAAGTCCAGAATGTCGATTTTGGTCAGGATGCCCTGTACCTGGTCATCGGTGGCGATGATGACGGCGCTGTGCTTGCTGAAGATGCCCACCAGCGTTTCCAGCGGCGCACTGGGGCGCACGACGGGCACATTCGTCTCGATGATGGTTTCGATGGTTTCATCGGGTGAATGTTTGGCGTGGTCGGTGAGCAGAATGTGATTAAGTAAATCAATCTCCGAAACGACGCCGAGGAGACGGCCGTCTTCCCCCAAAACCGGCAGCTGTGACACATTATATTGCTTCATCAACGCCACCACGTCCGTCATCAAATCCGTCGGCTTGGCCGTAATGATCTCATCGGCATTTTTGGCCGCTTGAATGTCTGCGGCGCGGAAATCGACCCAGGTTTGCTCCAGGAAGCCGTTTTCGCGCAGCCACTCATCGTCAAACACCTTGCTCAGGTAGCGCGAACCGGAATCGGGCAAAATCACCACCACCACATCATCCTGGCCCAGCTTTTGATCGTGGGCGTATTTAATCGCCCCGGCCACGGCCGATCCACAAGAGCCGCCGCAGAAGATGCCCTCTTCGCGAACCAGGCGGCGGGTCATCAGGAAACTTTCTTTGTCGTTAACCTGTACCACATGATCGACCACGCTTAAATCCAGCGTGCTGGGCAGAAAATCTTCCCCAATGCCTTCCACCTTATATCCTTCCGCTTTGGTGGTACGGCCGCTGCGATGCAATTCGTACAAAATCGAGCCAACCGGATCAACACCCACAATCTTAACGTGTGGATTCTTCCCTTTGAGGTAGCGTCCCATGCCGGTGATGGTGCCGCCGGTGCCCATGCCCACTACCAGATGCGTCACGCGCCCTTTGGTTTGCTGCCAGATTTCTGGCCCGGTACTTTCTACATGTGCCTGGGGATTGACCGGGTTGTGGTATTGGTTGGCCAGGATGGCGTTTGGTGTTTCTTCAACGAGCTTGTGGGCTACGGAGTAGTAACTGCGGGGATCATCGGGTTCGACGGCCGTTGGTGTGACCACCACCCGTGCTCCAAAAGCGCGCAGCAGCAAAATCTTCTCCTGCGACATCTTGTCGGGCATCACAAAAATGCAGCGATATCCTTTAATGGCGGCAGCAATGGCCAGCCCCACGCCGGTGTTGCCGGAAGTCGATTCAACAATCGTGCCGCCGGGCTTCAGTTTGCCGCTGCGCTCAGCATCTTCGATGATGGCCGGGCCAATCCGGTCCTTCACTGAGCCGCCGGGATTGAAAAATTCTACTTTGGCCAGCACGGTGCAGGGCAGGTCGCTCACGACTGAGTTGAGCCGCACCAGCGGCGTGTTGCCGATTGTTTCCAGAATGGAATCATAAACTTCCATCTCTGCTTCAGCTTGTTCGGTTAAAAGTTGTTCCATACGGTTCACCTGTACTTGAATGGGTTGTGTGGGAAACGGCCGTTTGCCGCCAAACGATCCGTCAATTTACGATTTGCGCCAAGTATACACGAACCGTGCCCGACGATGAAATGAGACCGCTCCAATTACTCTCCTCTCAACGCCGCATATCATCGTAAATCGCAAACAATCAAGAATCAACGATAGAGTAACGATTGCCGAGTAACTTATGCACAACTCGATTGACAACAACTTAATGCAGGAGGAAACATGAATACACAGACATCTTTTGAAGCGGCCGAAGCAGCTGGTGTTGTTGAGGTAAACAGCCGCAATGGCGGACAAACATCGGAGCCGTTTGATCCAAACGGCTGGCGGGGCGTAATCTGGCAGATCACCAGCGTTTTTGAATCTGGCGTGCCGGACGGCCGTGCCGATGCCTACCAGAATGCCGATGCCGGGATTGTCAGTTTTGGCAAGCACCAGGCAACGCTGCAATCGGGCAATTTGGGGCGCGTGTTAGACGCCTATTTTCGGCGCAGCAGTTCATCCACCAGCCAGGCGTTGCAGCAGGAATTTGCCCAGCGCGTGGCGCAAAGAGAAGAATCGCTGCGTCACGACGACCGTTTTAAACAACTCTTGCTGGAAGCCGCCCAGGAACCCACCATGAGCGAAGCCCAGGCTGAAATCTTTGCCCAAAACTTTTACCGGCCAGTGGTAGAAGAAGCCCGCCGATTAGGCATCCGCACGCCGTTGGGGCTGGCCTGCCTGTACGATACGCGGATTCAGGGAGGATTGGGGATTGTGATTACGGCCGTTGCCCAGAAGCTCAACATCGAAAAAGTAGGGGATACCGGCTCCACTGGTCCCGTAGACGAACCCACCTGGCTGCGCACCTTTCTCGATGAGCGGGAAGCGTGGCTCAACCGGCTGGCAGATAAGCGTGAAGCGGAAAACAGGACAACCGATGCCCGCTGGCTGCGCACCTCCACGTTTCGGGTAGTTGAACTACGCAAACTGCTGGAGGCTGGCAATTTGAATCTGGCCGGAGAGTTCACCGTGCGCGGCCAGCTCATTCGTGGTCATGTTCGGGGACGTGAACGGCCTGAGCCAACGCAGCCAGCTGCGCCAACTGCGGTTAAAGCACCCCCGGACACTCGTATCCTGTCCGGCCGGTACAATGGCCCGCCTGTAAAATTTATGGCTGGGCTTCACGGCCCGGGCGATGCCCACACCTGGCACGATGCCGGTTTCCGCAACATGCTCAAAAAGTTAGACATGCCGGTTAAATTTATGTCCGATGGCGATCGTTTCCGCTGGTATGGCGAATTCCACAAGCCGCACCTGAACCTGGTGCGTGTCTTTTGGAAGCCGGACCCCAACCGGCGCAAAAGCGCCCAGCAAGCGTGGGATGAGGATATTCGCGATGGCGTGATTAATTTTTACAAAGCGGGGGCACGCAATTTTGAGGTCCACAATGAACCTCGTCTGGGGCATGAGGGGATGGGACACCAATGGCACAACGGCGCGGAATTTGGCGATTTCTTGCGCGAGCTGATGCTGATTATCAAGCAGCACTGCCCGGAAGCGCGGCTGTGGTATCCGGGTGAATCCCCCGGCGTGCCCTGGACGGATCAGTTTGCTTTTACCTGGCCGGCTTACAAAAAAGTGTCTGACCTGTGTCATGGCATTTGCCAGCATGCTTACTCTGGGAATACGGTGGATGTGGAAACGGCCGTAAAAGAAATCGTCGGCCAGGTGCGGGATTTTCACAAAGCGATGGGCGTCTGGAATAAACCGATCATTGTGTCCGAATGCAGCGTAAATCGGGCCGCAACGCCCGAATTCCGTGCCCAGGTGTACGCCAAAACTGCCCGGGCGCTGAGCCAGATTCCTGGCGTGCAGGGTGTCTTCTGGTACATCTCCCACTGGAACGCCCCGCCCGGCGAACAGGCCAATGCTGAAAGCTGGTACGGCACCAATATCGCAGACATGTATCAACGCCAGATCGCTATCTAAATTACGAAAAACAAGGAGAAATGAAATGGTTCGTCTAGATATTCCCTATCGTTCGCAGCAGGATGCCGATGCCAATGAGAACAAGGCTGATTGCGGGCCAACCTGTGTGGCTATGGTTTTGAACCATTACGGCATTCCAATGACGCCCAACGGTGTCTACCAGCACATGTCACCCGTGCCGGTAGGTGAGTTCCCCAAAGTAGGACAATTAAGAGAAGTGTTCACCACGCACAATTTGCCTCACCGGCGCGACCAATACCTGAGCCAATGGAATGCCCTGGAAACGCTGCGCCAAAATATTGATGCCGGGCATCCTATGATTGCTCTGGTCAAATATCAACCGTGGCGGCAGTCCACCGGCAACCTGTTTGACTGGGGCCATTTTGTGGTCGTCACTGGCTATGACGATGCCAATATCTACTTCCACGATCCTATTTATGGCGCGTGGCGGCCGCGCAGCCTGGGGGCTAACTACGCCATGTCGTATGAGCTGTTTTGCGCGGGTTGGGGCGGCTTCCCCGTGGAGGAAAATCCAAACTGGGTTTGTGTTGTGATCCCGAAGGCAGTTGATGGGGAAACGGCCGTACTACCATCCCCAACTCCGGTGGAAGAAGCACCACGACCTGCGCCGGAAGCCACGCCAACGGAAGCCGGTCAGGTGATGGACGACGTCAATCGCCGCATCAAGGCGTTGGCCGCTTACCGCTGGGCGCTGGAACCCAACCTGGCCGATCCGGCCACGCAGCAGCTTTGGCAGGAAAACCTGGGCGATTTTGGCGAGGCCTATGACGTCCACGTGGTGCAGTCCGGCGAAACGCTCTCCGCCCTGGCGCAGCGCTATTACGGTGAAGCCAACCGCTGGCCAGCTATCAAAGCGTACAACGGGCTCAATCGCGGCCTGTGGCTGGGCGACCGGCTGATGATTCCGCGTCTGGGGCAGGCGAAGGTGCATTTGAACCCGGCGCTGCCCAGCGACACGGCCGATTTCACCAAGGCCCTCAGCTTTGACGACCTGGTTGATCCGGATGAGACGCCGTTTGATTATAACGAATTTGGCAAAGCCACCGTCGGCATGGGCTTTGATAAACCGACAGAAGCAACCGTTGCTCACGAATAAAGGCAGAGGCTAACAAAGTTGGAGGGATTGAACAATGAGCAATATTTTTGAACATGGTTACGCCCTGGTGATTGGTGTGGATGCCAACCAGATTGCCCGGCTGACCTTACCGGCCGTGGCCAAAGATGTGCAGGCGGTTTACGATGTGCTAATCCACCCGCAGCGTTGTGCCTACAACCCGGACAACGTAAAGTTTCTCAAGGGCGAAGAATCGACCCGCGAGAATATCATGGAGGCGCTTTACTGGCTGCAAGAGAAGGTAAAGGGTGATGGGGAAGCAACGGCCGTTCTCTACTACTCCGGTCACGGCATGGAAGATAAGGCCACCGGCCAATATTACCTGATTCCTTACGATATTAAGGAGTTGAGCCGGGTACGGACGTATGCCATTCGCGCCGAGGATTTTGCGGCGGAGATCAGCGCCATCGGGGCCAGGCGGATGCTGGCTGTTTTAGATTGCTGCCATGCGGCGGGGATGGATGTGAAGGATGTGGCGGAAACGGCCGTGGAGTCCACCGCCTTCCCTCTGGAACTGCCGGAAACCAAAGACATCCCAGACTTGGGCATTGAACCTGGCGGCAAAGCCGTCAGCGATCTGGCCGATGGCGAAGGCCGGGCCATTCTAAACTCCTCCACCGGTAGCCAATCTTCGTACGTGCGTACCGACGGGGCGATGAGCCTGTTTACTTACCATCTCATCGAAGCGCTTACCGGTCACGCGCCCCATCGGGACGATGCTTCGGTGGTTTACGTCACCGACGTGATGAGCTGGGTGACGCACAAAGTCAAGCAGTCGGCCAAAGAGCAGGGTCGGGACCAAACCCCGGTGATGCGCACCTCTGGCGTGTTCCCGGTGGCCATGCTGATTGGCGGCCAGGGCGTGGCCAAAGGAATGGGCGATACGCCGCCTGATCCGCTGGCTGTACTGCCGCAAAGTGGCCCAACGGTTACGTTTAACCAAGAAAACCAGACGGTGTATGGCCACCAGGCCAACATCGCTGGCAATGCCCAGATTGGCCAGATCGGAGACAACATCACGCTGGGCGAAAACGCCGAATACGTCCGCGGCAACAAGACGGTTCACGGTGATGTGGTACATGGCGATAAGGTAGGCGGCGACAAGTTTGGCGGCGACAAAATTTCTGTGGGCTCCGTCAGTGGGAGTCAGAACATGGCTATTGGCTCCGGAGCCCAAATGGATGTGCGCATTCAGCATGGTCCCAGCCTGGATGAATTGACGCCGCTGTTTGCTCCTTTGTTGCAGCAGGTGGCGCAGGAGAATACCACGGCCGTTTCCCAGGTAAGAGCTCTCCAGGAAGAAGTGGCCCGTGGTGAAGAGGCCGATGATGACAAGATGGCCAATTTGATTTATGACATCGCCGAGGCTGCTCCAACTGTAGTGGAAACGATTGTTAATCTGTTTTCGAACGCCATAGTAGCCAAAGCGGCCGGTAGGGCCACGAGCTTTATTTTGAAGCGTATTCGCCAATAGAACTTTGGGGCAGCTGATTATGTGTTTTTGCTGCAGGATAGCAGTAGGAGGGTAGTATGACCGACACAGAGAATCTATCAAAGATCAATGGAGCCAATACAATCATTGAACAATCCGGGCAAACCGTGACGGGGCACCAGGTTAACATTGTAGGCGATGCTCACATTGGCCAGGTGGGTGACCGCTATGAGATTGCCCAGGCGCAAATCATGATGCCCCAGGTGTTTGCCGAGGCCATGATGCGTTTCCTGAGTGCCGAGCAATCCCCGGATTACACTGAACTTGTTGGCCGAGAATCGTGGGAACCGGAAACGGTGCTTGTTGCCGCAGGAAAGTTTTTGATGGGCAGCAAACCAGGCGTAGGAATTCCGGATTACGAAACGCCGCAGTTTGAAATGACCTTACCTGCTTACCGTATCGGCAAATATCCGGTTACCAATGAGCAATATTTTCACTTCATTCGTGAGACAAAACGCATTGCCCCAAAGGAGCTAGGCTGGACAAACGGCAATGCACCGGCGAGAGAGCAATATAACCTGCCGGTGCGTGGCGTCACCTGGTACGGGGCGTTGGTCTATTGCTATTGGCTTATGGAAGTTACCAAACGGCCGTACACCCTTCCGTCTGAAGCACAGTGGGAAAAAGCTGCCCGGGGCGAAGCAGGCACTATTTATCCCTGGGGTGATCAATGGCAGGCCGATTATTGCAATACTCGGTGCGACATGGTAACGGCCGTTGATGCGTTTCCTGAAGGCGCCGGCCCCTATGGCTGCCTGGACATGGTGGGCAATGTGCGGGAATGGACCACGACCTTGTGGGGGCGTAACCGCAAGTACAATCTGGAACTGGAATGTGCTTACCCCTGGAAAAAAGTCTGGAAGCCACATGAAGGATATGACGAGATTGACAGCAATCGGCAAATTCGTCGCGTAACGCGGGGCGGGGCAGCGCTGCTGCCTGATCTACCCTTGCGATCAGCGAGACGTGAATCGGAACGGCCGTATAACAGAGGCCTCAAAGTAAACCGTATTGGTTTTCGTGTTGCCTTAAATTGGGAGAAAGACTCATGACCACAAGAGTTGTTCGACGCAGAGTTGGGCTTCAACAGCAAAGCAGCCGCCGCAGCGATGGGGTAAATGGCAAAGATATATTTTTCATCAACCGCATTAAAGAGCTTGAGCAGCAGCGTCTTATCCCCATTATTGGTGACACGATTCGCAATGCCCATATTTTTCAGAAAAGTGGCGTGCAGCCAGCTGATAAAGATGACCCAAGCGCTAATTATTCTGGTCCGAGGCCAAACATTACGGAGGAAATAGCCCAGGGTTGGGCCAGGGGTGGAACCTTTAAGGAAGGGGTTGACGATCCAATCGTTTATCCGCTTACGGATGATATTCAGATTGCACGCGTGGCTCAGTTTTATGCCCTGGTACACGGCGATCCGGTTTTGGCCAAGCAAGATTATCTAGAGTTTTTGAAAGATTATTTGCTCACGGTAGCAGAAAGTTTAACCGACGAAACAGACGTAGCAGAGCTTGCCTTCATCAATGAGTTACGGGAAGAGGTTAATTACACCTTCTCAGATGTGGTGTATGAGCTTGACTTTCCGCGCTGCTTTCACGACCAGCGCGAAGATCCTCTGCGCATTCTGGCTCGGCTGCCCATCAAAATTTATATCACCACCAGCTATCATGACTTTGTGGAAAAAGAGCTGCAAGCGGCCGGTAAAAATCCGCAGAGTCGCTTATGTTACTGGAACGGCAAACCCGACAATCTGCAACCGGAACACACGCCTGATCCGCAGTATTGGCCATCTGTGAACACACCCCTGGTCTACCATCTGTTGGGGATGGAGCAGTATCCCCCTTCAATGGTGCTTAGCGAGGATGATTATCTTGAGTTCTTATGGGAATTAGCCAGCGACAGAGAAAGTTTACGCGAAGGTTCCATGACGATTTCATCCAGGACACGGCCCGACAGCATTATTCCTGAATACCTACGCAACGCCATTAATGATTCCTCGCTGCTGGTGTTGGGTTACCGGCTGCAAGATTGGGACCTGAAGGCGGTACTGCATGGCTTGTTGAAAGCCGATGAACTTACCTATCGCAAAGGCGTCAGTACAGCCATTCACATTGATTTGGAAAACCAGCAAATTGTAAAGGATAAAGAGCAGGCCGAAACATATCTGCGCTCTTACTTTAAAAGGGCCAGGTTCGAGGTTCGTTTTGAGGAATCGGACGCATTTCTTAACAGTTTGTGGGAGCAGTACCAAAAAATCGTAATAGGAGTAAAAAGCGCATGACTACTCATTCCGAAATAGCCAATCCTTTTGTAGGTCCACGCCCCTTCGAGCGTAAAGATGCGCTTTTGTTTAAAGGCCGCCAACAGGAAGCCCGTGATTTATTAACGTTGTTTCTGGCCCGGCGGCTGGTGCTGCTGTATGCACCGTCAGGTGCCGGTAAAACCTCGCTGCTTAAAGCCAAACTGATGCCCGACCTGGAACAAGAGGAACAATTTGAAGTGTTGCCGGTAGGGCGGGTGGGCGACTCAATTACACCGCCCAATGATTTTTGCGGCAATCGATTCGTTTTTAATTTGCTGGTGAGCCTGGGCATTTGTGAAAAGCCGGAGCTTATTGCCGCCAAGGAAACAAGCCTGAATCATTTTTTGCTTAACGTGGGTTATGACGGTAATGACTTTGTGTACTTTGATGAGACAGAAGAGGAAGCCGAACCAGAGGCGGCTGTGCAAGAGGGGCTTGCTGAAGATGAGGAAGTGCCGGTTCAGCCGCGGGCGCTAATTATCGACCAGTTTGAAGAGATGTTTACCATGCATCCAGAACTAGAGGCTGATCGCATTGACTTTTTCAAGCAGGTTGGGGAAGCGATGGTGAATGACCCTTATCTGTACGTCATGATTTCTATGCGTGGCGATTATTTGTACCGGATTATTCCGTATGTGCATCTATTGCCTAACAGTTTGCGGGCTCGTTTTCAGCTTCAGCGGCTGCAAGCAGCGGGTGCTTTACAGGCTGTATGTGAACCAGCGGCGGAGGCGGGACGGCCGTTTAATGCCGATGTCGCCGAAAAATTGGTGGAATGCCTGCGGCGTGTGCGTGTTGCCGATGGTGCCGAAGATGGGGAACGGCCGTTAGGCGATTATGTCGAAGCAATGCAGCTGCAAGTGGTATGCCAGCAGCTCTGGTATCGCTTGGCCGAGCGCCCTGGCGAGACGATTTCGATGGCCGACGTGGATTGGGTCGTCGGGCAGCGCACGACAAACAAAGCAGAACAAGCTGACTCATTGGATCGGTTTGTGGACAATGCGTTGGCTGATTATTACGAAGAGGCGCTGCGGCGGGTACTAACCCATCTTCAGCAGAAAGGAATTAACCACGTAGACGAATATGCGCTGCGCCGCTGGTTTTCTACAGAGTTGATTACCGAAGCCGGGACGCGGGATTTGGTAGCACGGATGGGTAAAGAGACGAAAGGAATGCCGGAAACGGCCGTTGCCTACCTGGATACAGAACTATACCTTATCCGAAACGAAATTCGCGCCGGGAACAACTTCATTGAACTGGTGCATGATTCCTTTGTAGAACCCATTCGCACAGCCAACCGGAAATGGCAAGAAGAGCTGGAACGGCGTATTCCCTGGTTGAATAATGCCCGGCGCTATGCCCGCAACCCAAATCCAAGCTTGCTGCTGGATGATTACAACAGCCTGCAAGCAGCCAGAAAGCGGGTAGCCGATGAAGCCGAAAAAGGCGGCCTGCCACCCACAACCCTGCAATTTTTGGAAAGTTACCTGGAAAAAGGGGAAGAAGCGTACCAACGCCAACTCATTCAAGATGTTCCCTGGCTTAACTCGGCCCGCCAATACGCCGAAAACCAGAATCCGGATCTGCTGTTTGGTGGCAACACGTTGCAGTTAGCCATTCAGCAAGCCGCTAAGGCCAAAGCAAATGGCAGTTTACCCAATTACGCCGATGATTTTCTCCAGGCCAGCATTGAAAAGGAGAGAAAAGGTGAAATTAAGAAGCTGCGACAGGAGGAGGAAGCCAGACGCCGCGAGGAGTTGACGCAGCAAGAATTGGTACATGAACGGAGTCTGGCTGAAGAACAGAAGAAGCGAGCCGGAATAGCTTTGGGCTTTGGTACCCTGGCCGTTGTTTTAGCCATTGCCGCCAGCTTTTTTGGCGTTTCTGCGAGAAATAATGCGGCGATTGCCGAAAACAGGAAGGCAACGGCCATTGTTGCAGTAGAGACATCCGGAGCTGCCGAGGCAACCTCAGCAGCGGTGGCCGGTACTGCAGTGGTAAACGCTACATCCGCTGCGATTGAAAAAGAAAATGCTCTAAACGCTGAGGCTACGGCTAAAGCTGACAGAATTATAGCTGAGCAACAACTGCATCTTGCCGATTCTCTGCGATTGGTTGGGCAGGCTAGAGATTATTTAAGTAATGGACAAGGCACCAGCGCTTTGTTATTGAGCATCGAGGCCAGCCAATCCTTGATCCGGGCTAGGGATGCAGCGCCAGACAATGCGTCTCTGACGTCTGCCCAGTATGAGGTACAGGGCATTATGCTGGAGGCCCTCTTTAATTTTGATGGAGATGGCAATTTTAATCCAAACTTAAATGGTCGCTATTTTAGAGATGTTGTAACAACTCCCTACGAAACGGTACCTAAAATTTTTCCGGGACCAGAGCCAGGAACGGTGGCCACGATTCAGGATGGGGCTGTTATATACTGGTCCTTAACTGACACAATGACCGAAACGCTCGCGCTACCGGACGCAACGGAACCGATTTCTCAGACAACCATCAGCCAAAATGGTACCAGGCTGGCCCTGTTGCAAAACAAGACCATAGAAGTTTATTCAGTGGCAGACGGTGTCGTGCAAGAACAAGTCACCTCATTTGATCTGGACGATGGCTTCAGGCTGAATACCATGATGTTTAACAGTGACGGCACCCGGCTGGCAGTTGCCGCCTGTCCCGAATTGGCACGGGATGAAGGTGAGCGAAACAATACCCAAAGTAATTCAGATGAATCTGGTTGTGCATTAATGGTTTATCCCCTCCCTGGAGCCGGGCAAAGTGTGCCAGCGATTGCAAACACTTGTCGTTTAGGGCTGCCAACGGTTACGGCCGTTGCCTTCCTGGAGCAGGTAAATTTTCTGGTGTTAAGCGGCACACGAGGTTTGGAGCCAGCGCCTACTCAACTGCTTTACTTACTAGACATGAGCACTGAAACCTGTCGTCAGGAAGCAGTTTCGGTGTCTTCTGATCACATCATTAAAACCATTGCCATCTTGCCTGAAATGGCAGGCCAGCCAGGTTTCATCGTAACCGCTGGGCGTAATCTACAATGGTGGCGTTTTGATGAGGAGCAAGCACAGCTTCAACCATTTGGGCCATTGCTGTCTTCTGCTAACCCTATAAAAGACAGCTTTGCTTTGGCTGACCAACAAGTTTACGTTGCTCTTAATGAGGCAAACAACATCATTGCCTACAATACAAACATGTCACAGTGGCCTGAAATAGGTTGTGGGCTGGCCAATCGAAATTTGACCTACACAGAATGGGGCAATGCTTTCCCCCTAGATGAACTGGAAGATTATCATCAAACGTGTGCCGTTTATAGCTATGAAGCGTTTGGCGTACACATCTCTCTGGCGCGATATCAATTACAGCAGGCCCAGAACGAACTGCAACAATGCAATCTCTCTGATGCCCAGGTAAACTTCAACAGCGCTCTGGACTTCGCTGGACAATCTAGCTATGAAAACTATATTGCTAAAACTTTTCCTTTGTGGGCTGTACGAGAGTTGCTGAATCGTGACATCCTGAGCACAACTGCTTGTACCGTTGGCGCTTTCGAGGAAACATTGCAACACCTCGTGGATGATAATACGCTTATCGAGGATCTTAAAATCATTGCCGCTAATATTAGATTGGGAAAGGGATTAATCGCAGATGGTGATTTTGAAGAGGGCCTTGCGCGATACGAAAGCGTCTTGATGCAAATCGCAGACCTTCCTGATGATTATCAGGACATTTTTGATCGACAGCTTGTTAGTGATTACAGCAGTCTTTGTATCAATCAACTTATCCCCAATTATGAAGAGGCGTGCAACCTTCTGACTGAGTTTGCCCGTCCAGCTCAAGCGGGTGAAAGTTACTTGGCGGATACGGAAGAGATTCAGCTCTGGGAGTTCGCAGCGGCGGAAGGCGATTTTGTTTCCATCGTGATGAAAGTATTCGATAGCTCGTTGAATTCACTTGACCCCTATGTAACTCTGCTCGACTCTAACGCGAATCAAGTGGCTGCGGAGGATGATTATCGAAGTGGTCAATATTCCAAGATTACGGTTTACCGAATTCCCGAAGATGGATTCTACTACGTGCGCACGATGGGGTACGCAGGTGAAACTTCTGGTGCATATGAACTAATGGTTTCAAGGCTTAATGAGCCAACAGAAATTGTGCCCGGCGTTTCTCAAACTGCATCAGCGGAAGAGGTTCAACTCTGGTATTTTGAAGGCCAGGCTGGCGATTTCTTCGACATCTCTCTCAGCTCGGTGGAAAACTTATTTGAATCCCAGCTGATACTCCTGGATTCTCAAGGATTGCGGCTAAATAGTGCCGGGAGTGACAGCAGTAATACGGCGACGCTTTCTAGCATCCCAATTTTTGAAGATGGAACTTACTATCTGTATGCGACTGGTTTAGGCAATGCCACGGGTTTATATGGGCTGGAGATCGCGCAGTCAGTTCCAGGGATGATTTCATTCGGAATACCGCAAACAGCAGATATTGCAGATGTACAAATGTGGCAATTCTCGGGCGATGCTGGGCAGATATTTTCCATCGAGATGACGGCCGTTGATGATACCATTACCCCTTACTTTGAGCTTCTTGATTCTGAAGGAGCTTACCTGACATCCAGCCAGTCATCGGCGGACGGCCGTTCAGCCACGCTGCCCACAATTTTTATGCCCTATAGTGGTGAATACTACCTTCGCGCCTCGGAGCTTTCAGGCCAGACAGCTGGTATATACGATCTCGTTATCACAGAATTAGGTGCTCAAGAGATTGACGCGATTGCTTTGGATACGAATACGCCAGGGAGTTTAGAGGGCATTGGGCTGTGGTTGCTAAAGTTACAGGAAGATGTTGATACGGCTCAGCCTGTACGCATCCAGATGGCTTTCATTGACCAAACTTCATTCCTACCTTATCTCACCATTTTGGATGAAGCTGGCAGGGAGATTTCGGCCCTGATCCAAACGGACGATGGCTTCTCCGCGTCGGAGGCAATTTACCTTATTGACCCCAATATAACTTATATCATTCGCGTTAACGGTAACAATGATGGATTAGAGGGAGAATACACAATTCGGGCGTCAGTGATTGATGTTCCCCCTATTGAAATAGATGGTGAAACAGAAGTGGGAAACACATTGGAGCAGCCATTGTGGTCGTTTATGGGGAACGAAGGTGAAACGATTACCATTGCGATGAATGAAAGAGTAGATGACGAGCTGGATACAGTGCTCCTGCTGTATGATGCTGCTGGTATAGTAATTGCTGAAAACGATGATAGCATCGATGGTAGTTTAAATTCATTGATCGAAATTACCTTACCGGAGACTGGGCTTTATTTCATCAACACACAAGGATACGGCGGTGCGTCTGGCACATATGAATTAACGGTTCGTCGTGTAGGCACATAAGAGAATATATTCAGCATCTTGATCTATCTGCTATATAGACTGAATGAGCAAGGAGTAAACATGGCAACAGAAAGCGCAAAATATCTTTCTACTCTGCACAAGCAGATTGACCAATATTTTAGCTTCAGCGAGGTACGCGAACTCTGTTTTGAGCTGGGAGTGGATCATGAAAACATCCCCGGCGATCATCGCTCTGCGTTTATTCGCAATTTGATTGTCTCGCTGGCTAAGCAAAATCGGTTACAGGAGTTGATTAACCATGTGCGGCAAGAACGGCCGCACGTAGATTGGCAAAACGTCCCGGCAGACTTTCAACTGCCTGAGAGCGTTGCTCAAGAGGATATTCGACAAGTCATAAATTACAATGTTTACCAAGGTGATATTGACCAATCGGTGACTTTTAACCAGCAAAATCAAACAGTGCATGGTTCGCAGGTGAATACAAGCGGGGAGGCTCACATCGGCCAGATTGGCAGCAACATTGATACAGGTGGCGGTGAATTCGTACAAGGCAATAAAACCAGCGTCGGCAACGTCCAAAACGCTCAAAACGCTGAAGGCATTGTCATTGGCGATGAGGCATCGGCCAATGTGAGTAAGCAGGCTGCCCAGCTAAATTCGGCGGAACGGCCGTCAACATTCCCAACCGCTAGCCATCCCACCATTCAACAAACCATCGATAGAGTGAATATTTATCTGCAAATGGTGTCCCCAGAGAGAAATGAGGCTGCATCTGAACTGGTAAACGGTATGAAGCTTATCATTAGATTGGCCGAACAAGGCCCGTCTGATCCCCTGCATTTGAAGCTGCTCTGCCTGGGTCAGCTCCAGCTTGCTCAAGAACTAACTGCTGATGTGCCGGGGATTGAACAGGTGATGGCGCAGTTTGTAACAGCCGTTCAACAACAGCACGCTTAACATAATTTTTTTGAGGAGGGTTTCATGTCAGCATACAACAAAATCGGTTTTTTAGGATCGTCAGTGGGTGGCATGTCCACAACCATTGGCACGGGCCACAACAAACGGAACTTTGGCATTGGCGATTACGTGCGCCAACTAGATGCTGCCGGAATTCCCGCTGCGATCGCCTGCAATGATGGCAATGGCGGCATTATGGACGCAATCAATTTGATCCTGAATGGGTCAAAAGTGCCGCACGTCCTGGGTTACCGTATCGTTAAACCAGACGACAAGCCGGTGGAGCACTACAGCGTGCCAGACTACATGCTGCATCCCGGTGAGGCTGCCCAAAAGCATTTTAATCTCCTCAAGCCAGTCATTGAGCGCAAAGTTGATCTGCCCAAATACCGCGAACATCTCTGGTGGTTCCCCGTCAATGAGATAAGAGCCAAGCGTGCCGTGGACGAGGCCACCGGCAAAAAAGAGCCACAGTTCAACGATATGAACGCCTGGGATTGGATGGGCGAATTTTGTTATGAGTTTGCCCTGCTGGCCAATCAGGAAGGCTACAAGGTTGCCATGCCCCAGGCCAACAGCGGCGAGCCAAAAATCAAAGAGCTGGATGACGTAGCAATGGATGCCTGGAAGCAGCCGGGTATGAAAAAATTCCTGCAGCTTTGTGCAAAACGGCCGCAGCAAGTTTGCGTCGGCCTGCATGAATATTCCTGGGAAGTCAGCGATGATATGGGTGGTATTTTGGCCGGGTATCCAACGAAAGTCGGCCGTTTTCAATACTTGTTTCGCGCCTGTGATGAGATGGGCATCGCCCGCCCCAACATCATTTTTGGCGAATGGGGCTGGAAACATGATCGGACGCCACCACCAGAAGTCGGCATCCGCCACATACGTCAGGTAGCCGAAATCTACGCCCGACATCCCCAAATTCTGGGCGCTTTTATCTGGTATCTGGGACCGTACAATAACTCCTCAAGGATCAACAATGACACCGTGCGGCTGTTGGAACCAGTGACTCGTAAAACCCTGGAATGGCGCTTTCCTGATCCCCAGCCCAATGGCTCTCTAGACATCCCCACCCAGGCCAAGCCCAAAGACGCCGATAACAAACCGATTGTGGTCACCGGCAAGCACCACAGCGAAACAACTGAAGTCAAGGCTGTATGGGGAACGGTCAATTCACAATATGGCTTAAATTTACGTTCAGAACCGGCCACCGATGGCGGTGAAAGCACCGTCAAGATTATGCTGGAAAACGGTACGCGGTTGAAAATCCTCAATACTGTGGCCGACCGCAACCCGGCAATGAACCGACAATGGTATGAGGTGGAGGCCGCCGGTGAGACAGGCTATGTCTCCACCGATTTTGTGTTAGCAGAAAAAATGCCGCCAAAGCAAGAAACAAAAGAAGAAACGAGAAAAATAACGCGCAGCCGGGCATTAGAAACCGGGATGAACATCAATCCGGATGCGCCGCATAGCGACCCGGTGGCCACTGGCCTGCTGCGCGGCATGGATTGGGTGCGTCTGGTTTTTAAAATAGATGACCGGCAGCCGGCCGAAGCACGAAACCTGAACAGCGCCTTTGCCCAATATGATCCCATTGTGGAAGCCTACCGCGATCAGGGTGTAAAGACCCTCTTTGTCATCAACCAGGAAACGCGCCAGCCATTTCATACCAACCCCAACTGGCGCGAGCCGCACCATTGGTCCGCCTACTGTCAGCACTTAGCCGGTACCGTTGGCCAGATTGCCGCGCATTACCGAAGCTTTGGCAGCGGAATTGCCTATCAGCTCTGGAACGAGGGGGACAAACAGTACGACCCAAACCAGACAGAGGTTGACCAGATTCCGTCGGTGTTCCTGACCCCACAAGCGATGGCCGAATTGGTACAAAAAGTTGCCGCTGCCATTCGCCACAGCAGTCCCGATGCCCTGATTGTGTTCAATGGGATGGCCGAGACCACAGAAAAAATCATCCACTATTGGCAAACCTGCCAAAGCGCGCTCAATGGCTCCTGGCCGGTCGATGCTTTGGCCATTCATCCTTATACGTTTGTGGCTACGGAAGCCGGTGCACCGTTTGATTGGGCCAACAAAAGAAACTTTCTCAAAGATGCGCTGGCCCGGTATCAGGCTGTCTTCCCCGACATGCCTATCTGGATCACAGAAATGGGTGTGGCCGTTGATAACCGCGACAAAGAGGCTGTCTCGACCGATCACGCCTATCGCGAAATTGCCAAATATATCAAGGACGTTTACCGGCAGGTCAATGCCGAACATGCTGCCCAGGTGCCGGTGCTCATCTGGTTTGCTTGGTCAGACAATATGCGCAATGCGGGTATGGTCAAAAGCGACGGCACACCCAAGCCACACCTGTTTGAAGCGTTTCAGCAAATACGGGATCGGACAATCTTATGATTTGCCAAAAATAATAGTGTTTGATTATCCGGCTGTGGCCTGTTTGTGTTTATGTCATCTCCGTTTATAATGAAGGCAGTTAGTTTTCGTTGGCTGGTCATTTGTAGTTCACCAGGAGTTTGACAATGAAAAAATCGCGTTGGTTTGCCCCTGTTTTGGCGTTGGTGTTATTGATCCTCACCATCACCATAGCCTCAGCTCTGACTTACCGTGTTACCTGGGGGGACACGCTTACGGGCATTGCCCGTCGCTTTGGCACCAGTATCTCCACCATTCTCCAGGCCAACCCACAAATCACCAACCCTAACCTGATCTACGTTGGCCAGGATCTGGAAATTCCCACGGGAGATGCAACACCCACGCCAACCACACCCCCTGGCACGACGCCTACCCCAACAACGCCACCTACCGGCGGGCAAATTTACATCGTTCGGGCCGGAGATACCCTTTCTGCCATTGCCCGCCGCTTCAACACGACGGTGACGGCCATCGCCCAGGCAAACGGCATCAACAATATCAACTATATCTATGTTGGGCAGCGGCTGACTATTCCTGGGACGGGTCCGGTGCCCACCACACCACCGCCACCCCCAAATGAAGGTTTTGCCCTCGGTGCCCAAACGCTGAACCTGAACAACAAAGCTCGTCTGGAAGAGGCCGGCATGACCTGGATCAAATACCAGTACAAATGGCCGTCTGAAGATACGCTGGCCAATCTGGAAGCAGTTATTGATTCAGCTCATAATGAAGGGTTTAAAATTCTGGTTACTGTCACGGGCGACACGCCTTATCCCGGTACCAACGGCATCGACTTTCTCGGTTATATTGATTTTGTGAAGCAGGTGGCTGAACTGGGGCCAGACGGCATGGAAATCTGGAACGAAATGAACATCGATTTTGAATGGCCGGCCGGGCAGATTAGCCCCACTTCTTACGTGAACAACATGTTGGCTCCGGCGTATACAGCTATCAAAGCTATCGATTCCAACATTTTGGTTATTTCTGGCGCTTTGGCTCCTACTGGTTTTGACAATACGACAAATGCCTGGTCAGACAGCCGCTATCTTGCCGGTATGCGCAATGCTGGCGCCGCCAGCTATCTTGACTGCGTGGGCGTTCATTACAATGCTGGGGCCACTTCCCCCAGTGCTACCTCCGGCCACCCCGCTGATCCTGGCGATCGGCACTACAGCTGGTATTATGTGCCAACCCTCAATCTTTATCGCAATGCCTTCAGCGGTGCGCGTGATTTATGTCTTACCGAGTTTGGTTATCTTACGGCCGAAGGTTTTGATGGCTTGCCTCCCGGTTTCAGTTGGGCGGCCGGCACCAGCCTGAACGAGCATGCTTCCTGGCTGGCCGAAGCCACCCAAATTGCCGCCAACAGCAACTATATTCGTTTAGCGATTGTGTTTAATTTAGATTTCATCAAATACGAACCCGATGGGGATCCGCAAGCTGGTTATGCCATCATTCGCCCGGATGGCAGCTGCCCGGCCTGTCCCTTACTGGGTGACGTGATGAACTAAGTAGGAGATACGTGATGAAAGTCAGTACAATTTTAGCAACCAAAGGGAATAAACTAATCACCATTGCCCCAGAACAACCGATTCATGAGGCATTAGCGCTGCTTGAACAGCATAACATTGGTGCAGTTATTGCACTTGATGCTGCCGGTCAATTGGCAGGGATACTCTCTGAGCGGGACGTTGTACGTCAGTTAAACCATCGGGATGATTTGCTGTCTCAGCCGGTAAAAAGCATTATGACGGCCGAAGTGGTGACCTGTGTGCCACAAGATGATTTAATGTCGGTAGCCAGCATCATGACTGAGCGACGTTTTCGACATATGCCAGTTATGGAAAAGGGTGAACTGCTGGGGATGATTTCTATTGGAGACGTGTTGAAAGCGCAGCGTGATTATTATCACGGGCAGATTGACACGCTGGAAACACAAATTTTAGCCACTGATCAATAGCATTTTAAGGAGCAACAGTATGACTGAAATTGGCAGCGACACGAACCCACTGCGTGTCGCTATTGTGGGCGCTGGTCCGGCCGGTTTTTATACGGCCGAACGCCTATTCAAAGAGAAAAATTTGCACATTACGGTTGATATGTATGACCGTTTGCCAACGCCTTTTGGCCTGGTACGCAATGGGGTCGCCCCGGATCATCAAAAAATTAAATCCGTCACCAAAGTGTTTGATCGCCTGGCGGCCAAGCCAGAGTTTCGCTTTTTTGGCAACGTGGAATTGGGCACAGATGTGACGGTGGCCGATTTACGCCAGCATTATCATCAAATTGTCTATTCAACCGGGGCACAGACGGATCGTTATCTGGATATCCCCGGCATCGAATTGAAAAACAGCCATCCCGCAACCGAGTTTGTGGCCTGGTACAATGGCCACCCAGATTTTCGTGATTACGAATTTGACTTGTCGCAGGAGAGCGTGGCCGTGATTGGCATCGGTAATGTGGCCGTGGATGTGGCCCGCATTTTGTGCCGCACGCGCGAAGAACTGCTGGAAACAGACATTGCTGATTATGCGCTGGAGCAGTTGAGCCAGAGTAATGTCAAAGAAGTGTACATGCTCGGTCGGCGTGGTCCGGCACAGGCAGCCTTTACCCCACCTGAAGCGAAAGAGCTGGGTGAACTGAAGGGAGCAGACACCATCGTGCTACGCGAGGAAGCAGAACTGGACCCATTGAGCCAGGCTGCACTGGCCGATGCAGATCGGGGCACAATGCGCAACATCGAAATTATTCAGAAGTTGGCTCAGCGTGAGCCATCGGGCATGCCGAAGCGGCTGACGATTCGCTTTCTGGTGTCGCCGACGGAGCTGATTGGTAACGACGAGGGCGAGGTTGTGGCGATGAAGCTGGTGAAAAATGAACTTTACCAGACGGAAAGCGGCACGATGCGTCCCCGCGCCACTGAGAATTTTGAGGAAATCCCTGTTGGATTAGTATTCCGTTCGATTGGTTACCGTGGCGTGCCCATCCCCGACGTGCCATTCCATGAGCGGTGGGGCGTGATTTTGAATGAGATGGGGCGCGTCCTGAACCAGGACAGCAACGAACCTGTTTTGGGTGAGTACACGGCGGGCTGGATTAAGCGTGGTCCCAGCGGTGTAATTGGCACGAATAAACCAGACGCCGCAGAAACGGCCGAATGCATGCTAGAAGATTTGGCTGCCGGTAAGGTGCTCTCACCCGCCCATCCTGAACTGGAAGCCGCGACTAAGCTTGTTAAGGAAAAGCAGCCCAAGTATGTGTCGTATGAAGATTGGTTAAAATTGGACGAACTGGAAACGGCCGCAGGGGAAGCTCAAGGTCGTCCGCGAATTAAGTTTACCAAAGTGGCTGATATGTTAGCCGCATTAGGAAAGCAATAAGTTTGCCTGACAACACAAAAGATAACGTTGTCATTTATACCGATGGTGGCTCGGACCCCAATCCTGGCATTGGGGGCTGGGCTGCCATCTTGCGTTTGGGTGAGCATGAAAAGGTGCTCACCGGCAATGATCCGGAGGCCACCAACAACCGGATGGAGCTAACGGCCGCTATTCGCGCACTGGAGGCTTTGAAACGGCCGTGTGCCATTAACTTCTACACCGATTCCGAATATCTGCGCAAGGGCATCACCGAATGGATCGACGATTGGGCCGTCAAAAACTGGAAAAAGAAAGGTAAGCCCATCCCCAACGTCGATTTGTGGCAAACGCTGTGGCCGCTGGTAAAAACGCACGAAATCAACTGGCATTGGGTCAAGGGACACGCCGGCAATGAATACAACGAACGAGTTGACCGGCTGGCGCGCAAGGCCAGGCTGGAAATTACGCCCGACGATGTGATCGATCCCAACGTGCCAAGACTTTACCTGCGTGCTTCCTGCAAAGGAAACCCAGGCCCAGGCGGCTGGGGTGTTGTATTGGAAGAGGGAGACGATACAGAGCAGGCCAGCGGCTCAGAACCGCAAACGACCAACAACCGCATGGAAATTACGGCCGCAATCGAAGGGCTGCTGCTGCTGCCACCGGGCAGCGAAGTGCAGATTTTTACCACTTCTGATTATGTGTACCAGGGAATTACACAGTGGATTCGCAATTGGCGCAAGCGGAACTGGATGAAGAAGGGTGGGGAGAAACCGGTGGCCAATGCCGATCTGTGGCAGGCGCTGGACAAACTGGCGGACAATTACACCATTCGCTGGATCAATGCCAAAGGGCGGGATCTAACTGGACTGGAAGAAGCGGGCAAGCTGGCTGCCAATGCCATTCAGGTGGTTTGAGGAAACG
This sequence comes from Anaerolineaceae bacterium, assembly GCA_002699125.1. Taxonomy (GTDB): domain Bacteria; phylum Chloroflexota; class Anaerolineae; order Promineifilales; family Promineifilaceae; genus Leptofilum. The sequence continues at coordinate 171,861 of PABI01000125.1, read as the reverse complement.
TTACTCGATGGCGTCTTCCCGCGTTGCGTCGCGGACAAAGCGGCAGGTAGCGTGTAAAAAACCAAAGTTGCCCACCGGGGGCATAAGTTCCATTACTTCCAGGATTTCAAAGATACGGCCGTCAAACATCACCTCTTCCCCCACCTCTGGCCGCTTGTCAATATTAATGATGGCGCCGGGATGTTCACCGCCGGCAACCACGTAACTTACTTTATAGAATACGTCTTCGTTCATTGCCCCACGCTCCTTAACCACTGAATTATAGCTCCGCCAGATTACGATGTCGCAGCTTAAAGGCAATGTCTATCGCCAAATTCCGCATAACAATAAAGCCAATATGATTGTTTTCGTCACATAGTTTGTAAAACGCGTCACTTTCAATCAGGTAAAGCTCGGCTCCTTCCCCCGTAGACCGCACTGAAGCTGAACGATACCCCTGGTCAATGAGCGCCATCTCGCCAATGACTTGACCTTTGCCCAAAACCACCAGGCTGCGCGCGTCATTCAACCCTTGAATATAAACTTCTACAGACCCCTTGGCCACAATATACATCTCGTTCCCGGTGGTGTTTTGGGTAATGATTGTTTCGCCAGCGGCCACAGACTTCAACTGGCAGATTGCCGCCAGTTGTTCCAGCTCTTCCATTTGCAGATTAGCAAATAGTTGCACCCGTTTAAGCAAGTTGGTTGAAATTGACATGAGTGCCTCCGATTGAGGGGTGAATACGGCCGAAATATTGACATTTATTAAATCGTTGATAAACTACCGCACGACTGAGCCGAAGTGGCGAAATAGGCAGACGCGCTACGTTCAGGGCGTAGTGAGCATTACGCTCGTGTGGGTTCGACTCCCACCTTCGGCATTTGATTGACAGCCCGAACAATCTTGTTTGGGCTGTTTTGCGTTTAGCTGGATGTGTTCTGGATTGCTTGGTGGAAGAGGGGAATGTCTGGCGCGAACGGCCGTTCCCCAACCCACTCACACTGCTCAGCGCAACACACATTTTACAAGTCCCCATCTTTCACATTGTGGCAGATGTTATGCCTCCCGTCAACTATTTTGCGCAAGCTTCGACGATGACATGGTTCAGGCGGTGGCGATAAAGTTGCCGCTGAGAAAATAGCCGTCATCCAGTTTGAGAAAATCAGCACAAACTGTATAATTGTTCGTCAGCTTGATTAACAGCTTTGCTTTATGTGATTTGCACAGAAAATTAGGCTAAATTACAACAACATTAATTACACTTTGCCAATAATTGAGGGTTTCAAATGATTTTTTGGATTGCTGTAGGTGTTATCCTGTTGCCTCTTTTGCTCGGTGGCTTAATTGCCTGGGGTAGCTCCCGTTTTGATCACGTGGTGGAAACAACCAAGGAAGAGGTCGAAAACATGGACAAAGGGTTTAACCCGTCTGTTACTTTTGGCCATGAGATAAAAGCAGATGCCTCTCCTGAAGAAATGCTCAAGCAAGCACGACTGGAAGCGGCTCGCAAAGCGGCCGTTACACCGCGTGGAGCCAATATGCGCATTGGCCGCAAAGGGCAGTCCAATTTACGTACGGCCGGCTCTGCGCTTGATGAAGATCCGATGACGGCCGTTCGCATTGCCATGTACCACGGTTGGGATGGTGCCCGTACAGGTGCTGTCGCCGCCGTCGCGACACCGGCGGCTGCCCCTGCTGCTGCACCGGCCGCAGCCCAGTCAGTTGATATTGAACCCCCTCAATACACCGAGATTACCGACGACATGCCGCCGGATGAAGTACGCAAGGCGCGAATTGCTAATTCCAAAGCCAGGTCGGCCTTTAACAAGGCGCTTAAGGCGGCTGGCGTTGATCCCAACGATGTAGAGATTGTGGATGGCAAGGTGGTAATGCAGGGTGGTGGTCCCGTTGTGTCTGCTGCGGCGGCCCCTGCTGCGGGCGCAGCTGCACCGCAGTCCGTAAATATAGAGGCGCCCCAGCTTACCGAGATTACCGACGACATGGATCCTGATGAGGTGCGCAAAGCGCGAATTGCTAATTCAAAGGCAAAATCAGCCTTTAACAAAGCGCTCAAGGCCGCCGGTGTGGATCCCAACGACGTGGAGATTGTGGACGGCAAGGTTGTCATTCCGGGCGGCGCGCCGGCTGCCGCTGTACCATCGGCTCCTGCTGCACAACCAGCCGCCGCACCGGCGCAGGCAGTTAATGTTGAACCACCTGAATATATCGAGATTACCGATGATATGCCGCCGGACGAGATTCGCGCCGCTCGTATTGCCAACTCCAAAGCCAGGTCGGACTTTAACAAGGCGCTTAAAGCCGCCGGGGTTGACCCCAACGACGTAGAAATTGTAGATGGCAAAGTTGTGATGGCCGGTGGCGAACCCGTTGCAGCTGCTGCCCCCGCGGCCCAAGAAGCACCGGCAGCAGCACCCGCCGCTGCAACTTCCGGCCCGCCGGCAGCCGCAGCCAACATCCCCAAGCCAGATCTGATAGAAATTACAGACGACATGTCGCCGGATGAAATACGTTCGGCTCGTATTGCCAATTCTAAAGCAAAATCGGCTTACAATAAGGCGCTCAAGGCCGCAGGGATTGATCCCAAAGACGTTGATTAATTGATTGAACGTTTGTGAATTTGAATGATGAGAACGGCCGTTTCCCCGAAGCGGCCGTTTTTTATTGCAGCTTTTTCATGTTGAGCAGCCGCAGCTTTTCCCCCACAGAAATGGCAATATTGCGCATCACCCGCAGGCCAATGCGTGGATAACGGTTGATGAGATTTTCAAAATCATGATATTTGAGGGCGATTAACTGAACATCTGTGGCGGCAACGGCCGTTGCCGTATATGGTTGGCGGCTTACCAGGGCAATCTCCCCTAAAAAGTCGCCCGCTTCTACCTTGCCCACCGAATGAGAGCCATCCGGCGCCAAAATATCCATCTTCCCTTCCATGACCATGTAAAAGACGTCACCTGTCTCGCCGGCTCGGAGCACCATTTCCCCGGCCGCCTTTTCCACCACCGTGCACAACCCGGCAATTTTGCTCAGTTCACCCTCTTGCAACCCTTCAAAGATGGCCATGTGGCGCGTTGTTTCATTCACCGAAATGCCCAGCCGCTTCTCTTCAAAACCGGCCCGCACCAGCTCAAAGATTTCCTGGCTGGCTGGCGTCAGCTGGGCTTTGTCAATGTCAAGCGGCACGTAAAGCTTGGCCATTTTGAGCGTGTCCAGCCGCTCCACCTCGTGAAAGACAAAGGAGGGACAGTAGGCAACAGGTACAAAACCCAGATTGCTCAAGGTGCGCTGAATGTCTGGCCAATAAGCGCTGACGGTAATTTCCAAATACTCCGCTTTGTAAATCTCCTTGGCCCAGGCATCCAGCTCCTTGAGCAAGAAACCGGCCACATCGTCGCGCAAATCAATTAGCTCCAGCACCTTGATGCTGTGGCCAATGGGGTCCACCGTAAAGCCAATGGCCCCCACAATGCGCTCGTCCTCGCGCGCCACCAGATAGCGTACGTTGCGCGATTCCAGCAGAAAAAGACCGTAGCTAAGCTGCAAATTGCCAAAAACGTGCCGCCGGGACAATCGTCCACGCTCAATGCGCAGCAGCGATGGCAGCCCGGATTCTGTCAGCTCTTCCACCTGAAAGTCGGTGCCAATGGGGTAGCCATCCACATCATCAACAGCAATGAGATCGTTGCGAAAGCCCATGTTTTGCAGCGCCAGCTGCCCCAGCAGAAACGCTTCGGGGATGACGCGGGGATTGTTGCAGCGCAGTTCACGGGCCGGGCCAAATGGCTTGGCCATCATCACCAAACTTTCCCGATCGTCTAGCAATACTTTTTGTGGCAAAAAGCCAATAGGCTGAAGATCGAATTTTTCGGAAATGCGTTGGGCGTATGGGTGGGCAGTGCGGCATTCCGTCAGGCCAAAGTGGAGCCGCCGGTTGGCAAAGGCCAGGCGAGCTTCCATGAGAGCACTGCCAACCCCCTGTCCCCGGTAGTTTGGGTCCACGGCCAAACGGCCGAATTCGCCACACAAATCAGCATAAGCCCCCACCTCAAAATAGACAGAGGCCGTGCCGACAACTTTGCCTTTTAATTCTGCCAGCAAAAAGAGATAGCTGTCCTGATAAATGCTGCGCTTCAGCCATTCATCATTGTAGAATTCTTTGTAAGGATATTCTTCGCCGTAGCTGCGGTAAAACAGATCGCGTACAGCCGGTAAGTCGGCTTCCGTTACGGGGCGGACGTTGACATTTGCGTCCATGAACCTTGCTCCTTTCAGGCCATATCGTATAGATCGTGCTCATAATAACGTATTTTTGGCGAAATGGGACAATTTTGGGTGATCAGGGGACATATAGCCTAGATTTATGTGCTTATCTGCGCTGCTTACAGGTTCGTTTACGCAACTATAATGCCGCTGTGCTAGATTTAACCCCTGCTTTGTAAATATGTTACAATCACGGATTGGCTCGTTTTGGGCTGACGATTAAATAAGTTGTTGAATTGCAGCGTCAGCTTAAAGGAGTGGCAGGGACTTCGCTTGTTCAGCCTGTTAAAATGTCGCTCCTTTGGTAGAAAACGGCCGTATCACGGAAGAGTTACCCCATGGCACATGGATTAGTAGACGTTCGCATTCTGCAAAGAGAATATTTGCTGGCCATCTCCCGAGCCATCACCGCTGAGCTGGATTTGCAAGATGTCTTGCGCATCATTTTGCGTGCGGCCGTAGAGCTGGTGGCGGGCAAGGCAGGAATGATTGCCCTGCATCATCCGGAGTTGGACAGCGTACAGGTTGCGGCCGTTTACGGCATTCCCGCCCCCATGGTCGATCATTTTGCCCCATTGCTGCGCGATATTCCCCCCTTGGATACCAATGAACAGGAAGATGAGCTGACCCGCCGCCTGCAGACCATTGCCCGGCGCTCCAATTTGGGCTTCACGCAGATGGTACGCCTGCCGATGGTGAGCGGAGGCGAGATAATTGGCCTGATTTACGTTTTTCTTTCCGGTACGCCATACCATTTGCCCAAGGATGCCGCCTCATTGCTGAGCAGCTTTGCCGAGCAAGCGGCCATCGCTGTGAAGAACGCTCGTCTGTACGAACAGGTTAACAAAGAGAAGCAGCGGCTGGATGCCATCATTCAGCAAAATGCTGATGGCGTGATGATTTTGGATCAGGGGCTGCACATTACAGACTTTAACAAGGCGCTGAGCCGCATGATTGGCCGACCACCGGAAGAGGTGATTGGGCAGCACCATGAAGACGTTTTCAAATGGCTGTCGTTGAAGACAGATATGGATTTGCATGAGGCACTGGCCAATGGCTGGCCTTTGCCCGGCGCGGCGCATCTGTATGTAGAAGGTGATCTGCAACGGCCGTTAGACGAACAGGATGAAACCGCCGACGGGCAGCGCATCAGTTTGGGTATCACTTATGCGCCGTTGATGGATGTAGACGGCCGTATGACCGACATCATTGCCAACGTGCGCGACCTGACCCGCTACCGCGAAGAAGAGGCGCTGCAAAAAACGTTCATCTCCGTAGTCAGCCACGAGCTGAAGACGCCTGTTTCCATTATCAAAGGGTATGCCGGCACGCTGCGGCGGCAGGATGCCAACTGGTCGCCAGAAATCATGCAAGATTCCCTGGCGGTAATTGAAGAAGAAGCCGATAATCTAACAGACTTGATCGACAGCTTGCTGGAAGTGTCTCGCTTGCAGGCCGGTACGTTTAATCTGGAAGTGAGCGAGGATGTGCAGCTTAACCGCGTGGTGGAAAACACGGCGCGTAAATTTGGCAGCCAGTCAGACAAGCATACAATTAAGGTGCAGTTTGCCGACGACTTCCCGCCCATTTGGGGCGATGAGCGGCGGCTGGGGCAGGTAATGAACAACCTGATCAGCAACGCCATTAAATATTCGCCTGATGGTGGCGAGATTGTGATTCGGGGTGAGGTGCATCCACAGCACGTGACCGTTTCGGTGCGCGACAGTGGCATTGGCATTCCCGATCACGAGCAGCATCGTATTTTTCAAAAATTTTCGCGGCTGGACAATGCGCTCAGCCGTAAAACAGAAGGCACTGGCCTGGGTTTGTTCCTCTGCAAGGCAATTGTTGAGGCGCACGACGGCCGTATCTGGTTTCACAAAAATCCTGATGGCCCCGGTACTACCTTCACCTTTTCCTTACCAAGAAATTAAACCTTTAAGTTTGCAACCTCCCGCAGGTTTAATCCATGAACGCGGTATTTTTTGAAACCTGCGGAGGTTTTCAAGGAGCATTTAATGCATACACAACTTACGTGTCCCCAATGTGGCACGCCTTATTCGGCCGAAGTACACCAGGTCGTCGATTCCCAGCGAACCCCACAGCTAAAGCAGCAGCTGCTTAATGGCCAGCTCAACGTCGCTGTTTGCCCCAACTGCGGGGCTGGCGGCCAGATGGCCACCATCATACTTTTCCATGATGCAGAATATGAGCTGTTTATGGTCCATGTGCCCCAGGAACTCAACCTGAACCAGGTACAACGTGAACAGATGATTGGCCAGCTTACCAAGCAGGTCATGGACGAGATGCCGCCCGAAGATCGCCGCGCTTACATGTTTCAGCCGCAAATCATGCTGAACTGGCAAAGCTTCATGGAAAAAGTGCTGGAAACAGAAGGCATCACCCCAGAAATGATCGCCCGGCAAAAGAAGCAGTCGGAGCTGCTGCAAACGCTCATCAAGGCAGACAAAGACGTGCAGGACGTGTTGCTCAAGGAACGGGCCGACGAAATTGACGAAACGTTTTTTGCCATGCTGCAGCAGTTTGTTGATATGGCGTCGCAAATGCAGGACAACCAACAGATGGTGAAGCTGACCAATTTGCGGGCGCGGCTGATGACGGAAACGGCCGTTGGTCAACGGATGGAGCAGCAGCAAATAGCCCTGCACAAGCTGAGCCGCCAGGCCAAAAAAGAAGGCGGTCTGACGCCCACCATGCTGGCCGAGCACGTCATTGCCAACCAGGAACAGCCACGCGTGGTGGATGGCCTGGTGATGGCGGGCCAGGGGGCATTGCAGTATGAGTTTTTTAGCCACCTCTCGGACGAGATCGAAAAGCAGGAAAAAGCAGGCGACAATGCTGCCGTAGCCCGGCTAAAAGAAATTCGGGACGATTTGCTAAAGTTGTTTGAAGCGATGCAAACACAGTCCCAAAATATGATGCAAGCGGCTATGGATACGCTGAACACGATTCTGGAAGCGCCGGACAAAAATCAGGCGCTGGCGGAAAATGCGCAAAAGGTCGATGAGGCGTTTATGGCTGTGCTGGCTGCCAGAATGAACGAAGCGGAGCAAAAGAACGATACCAAGCAGTTCCAGGCCCTAAACGAAATTCACAGCCTGATTTATGCCCAGATGGAACGTACCCTGCCGCCGCACGTGCAGCTGCTAAACGAACTGGTCCGTTCAGAATCGCCCGAAGAGCAGGTGCAGCTGCTGGATGAAAACGAGCAGTTTGTCTCTGACGATCTGATTCAGTTGATTGATCAAGTGATGGAACAGGCGGGGGAACAGGGGCAGGATGATTTGAACGGCCGTCTCCAATCCGTCAAAACGTTGGTGCAGGCAAGACTGTGATCGGTAATCGGTAATCAGTGATGGTCCCAAACGGCCGTATTCTGCCAAAATTGTGCTAGAATACGGCCGTTATTTTTTGGGAGCAAAACGATGCATAATATTGATGTGGAATGGGTGGACCAGGTCGATTATCTGGAAGCGTGGAATTTACAAAAAGCGTTGGTAGCTGAGCGCCTGGACAACCCGGCGCTGGCCGGTAAGCTGCTGCTGCTGGAACATCCACCGACGTACACTTTGGGGCGAAACGGCCGCTTAGAAAATCTCCTCCTCACTGAAGATGAACTGAACGAGCGCGACATTGCCTTTTACCACGTGGACCGGGGCGGCGATATCACCTACCATGGCCCGGGCCAGCTGGTTGGCTATCCCATCCTTTCGCTCAAACGAGTTTATGACCAGCCCGGCCTGGGCATGGTCCAACGCTACGTGAACGATTTAGAAGCGATGCTCATTCAGGCGTTGGCCCAGTTTGGCATTGAAGCCCAGCGTTTTGCCGGGCATCGTGGCGTGTGGGTGGAAACGGCCGTTGGCCTAAGCAAGATTGCCGCCATCGGCGTGCGCATTCAAAGGGGCGGCATCACCAGCCACGGCTTTGCCCTCAACGTCAACCCCGACCTTACATATTTTGACAACATTATTCCCTGTGGCATTCAGGATCACGGCGTGGTAAGCATGGCCCAGATTTTGCAACGGCCGTTCACCATCACCGATGTTTTGCCCCACATCATCACCGCTTTTTCTACCGTTTTTCAAGTCCAGATCGATGCAGAAGTTACCGCCGTTACACGATGACACCGTCATGAAAGAATATCCGCAGATTTCGCAGATCACACAGATTTCTCTTAGCCAATCTGCGAAATCTGTGTAATCTGTGGATTATCTTTAAGGAAGAAGCATGGCTCGTATACCGTTAGATTCAATCAATGAGACACCTAAGCCGCAAAGACGGCCGTCATGGATCAAAGTCCGTAATATCCACGACGTCAACGACAATTACCGCACCCTTAAAGGGCTGATGCGCCGCAAGGAGCTGCACACCGTTTGTGAAGAAGCGCGCTGCCCCAACATCGGTGAATGCTGGGGCTCCGGCACCGCCACGTTCCTCATCATGGGCGACATTTGTACGCGCAGCTGCCATTTTTGTGACGTGAAGACGGGACGGCCGTTACCTATGGATTGGGAAGAGCCGGAACGCGTGGCCCAGGCCGTGCGCGCCATGAACCTGAAACACGTTGTCATCACCTCTGTCAACCGGGACGAACGGGAAGATGGCGGCGCACCCATCTTTGCCGCCTGCATCAACCGCATCCGCGAGGTGCAGCCCGGCTGCTCTATCGAGGTCCTCATCCCCGACTTCAAAGGCAGCCGCGACGCCCTGCAAATAGTGATGGATGCCCGCCCCGAAATCCTCAACCACAACGTGGAAACCGTGGAGCGCCTCTTCCGCACCATCCAGCCGCAGGACAAATACGAATGGGCACAGGCCACCCTCACCAACGCCAAACAGATGGCCCCTGACCTGCTCACTAAAAGCGGCATCATGGTCGGCCTGGGCGAAACCTGGGACGAACTGCTGGCCACCCTGCAAGATTTGCACAGTTGGGGCGTCGATATTTTGACCATCGGCCAATATTTACAGCCTACCCGTAAACATTGGCCCATCGAGCGTTACTACACGCCAGAAGAGTTTGCCCAGCTCAAACAAATTGGCCTGGAGATGGGCTTCCGCTGGGTAGAAAGCGGTCCCCTCGTGCGCAGCAGCTACCGCGCCGACCAGCAGGTTGCGGTTTTGCTTGGTAATCAGTAAACGGTAATCGGTAATCAGTGGTCAGTATTCAGTGAATGAGTGCTTCCCGTGTATACCTGATTGTCCAGTGTTTGACTGATAGGAATTGCTGATGAGTGTTCAGGTTTCTACTGATTTTGGAATTATTTTGCGAAAGTCTTCTCTTAAGAGCAGGCAGGTTACTCGGACCAAAGTGTTCGAAATCATGCAAGTTGATAAGCCACTTGATGAAGATGATGAATTGTTATCGTTCGGGCCGCATTTTGGCGAGGAAGCTGCTAAAGAGTTCATTGGTCGTTTAGAGAGAGCAGGATTGATTTACTGCAAAGATTTCTTTGATATTACTGAAGCTGTGCCGCTGTGGTGTAAGTTGACGGTTAGCCTGGAGGAGTCGGCATCCTCAGATGCCGAGTGTTAAATTTGCAACAGTACTAATACCGCAGCCAAGAAGACCATTAACTTGTCGTTTCGAGCTGCTTTTTGGCGAGAAATCTTTCTGAGGCTGGCAGATATGAGTTGGTGATCGTATGAAGGATTTCTCCCGGAGCTTGCTCTGAGTGCACCGAAGGGGTCGAAATGACAAATTCCCACGTTCTCCCCATTGTTAAATTCCAAAACTATTCCAAGTTGTTAGGGTTATCTGCTTGGGATACCATATAAACATAAACGAACTACCACCTGACAACTCTAGCAAGGAAATCGCATGGCCCGAACAAAGATAGTCGCCACCATTGGCCCCGCTTCTAACAGTCCCGAAACCATTCGCCGCATGATTGCTGCCGGGATGCGCGTGGCTCGCGTTAACTTTTCCCACGGCAACCACGAACAGCACACCAAAACCGTCAAGATGCTGCGCGAAGTCGCCGAAAGTGAAAACAAAATTTTGGGCATCTTGGGCGATTTACAAGGCCCCAAACTCCGCCTGGGACACGTAAAAACCGGCGGTATTCAGCTTTCCCTGGGTGAAGAAGTGGTTCTGACCCCACACCGTGGCCAGCCTGCCATGATCCACATGCCCCATCCAGACCTCATCGAAGTGATTGAACCCGGCGCCCGCCTGGTTATTGGCGATGGCGAAGTTGAATTTACCGTGGCCGAGAAAATGGGCGACGCCCTGCGCTGCATGACCACCGTGGCTGGCCTGCTGGAATCACGTAAAGGGGTCAACGCCCCTGGTACCGACCTGCCTATTTCCAGCATCACCGAAAAAGATAAGGAAGATTTGAAGCTGGTTTGCCAGCTTGAGCTGGATTATGTGGCGCTTTCTTTTGTGCGAACGGCCGCTGACATCCAGGAACTACGCGAGTTGATGAAAGCAGAAGGGGCCGACATCCCCATCATTGCCAAAATTGAAAAAAGCGAAGCGATTGAACACCTGGAAGAAATTCGGGATGCGGCCGATGGCATGATGGTGGCCCGCGGCGATTTGGGCATTGAGGTGCAGCCGCAGGAGGTGCCGCTGCTGCAAAAACGCATTATCAGCACCTGCAATGAGGTGGGCAAGCCGGTCATTACGGCCACCCAGATGCTGCAATCGATGGTGGAGCATCCCCGGCCAACCCGCGCCGAAGCCAGCGATGTGGCCAATGCCATTTTGGATGGCACCGATGCCGTCATGCTTTCTGGCGAAACGGCTTCCGGACATTATCCGGTAGAATCGGTGTTGATGATGAAGCAAATCAGCGAGATCATCGAAGGAGCCTTTCCCTACAACGAGTGGCGCAACCGGCGGCAGGCCGAGGCGGCCCAATCTCACACTGTGACCCAGGCAATTAGCGCTGCCTGCTGCGATGTGGCCGAGCAGGTAGGGGCGCGGGCCATTGTCAGCGCCACTATGTCTGGCTACACAGCTACACAAATTGCCCGGCACCGGCCGCCAACTCCCGTCATGGCCGTCTCGCCGTTGGAACGAACACGGCGCAAGCTCTCGCTGGTGTGGGGCGTTGAGTGTGTGTTGGTGCCAGATTTTACCAATACTGATGAGATGCTGGAGAAAACGGCCGCAGCCATGCAACGTTACAATTTAAACCCCGGTGATAAACTGGTGATTACTGCCGGGGTGCCGTTTGGCCAGCAAGGCCAAACCAATCTCATCCAGGTGCATGAGATTACGTAAGAGGCGTTCACAAACAACTTTTGATAAGGAAACGTATCCGCAAGGTTTGCCCGTCCCAAAAACTAAAGTTGAAAACGGGCAAACCCATAGTGCGCTTGTGAAAATAATTTAGGCGAATTACAATACGATCCCATTCGTTCGGTGCAGTTGCAGGGATTTCACGGAGAATAACAAATGAGCACAGCAGGAGCAGGTCCACAGAGACTTGACTGGGAGCCACCAGCAATAAAAGGAATAGAAGATACTGGCTTGTCGCAAGGGTTTTTGCAGGATTTAGCCCTGAAAATCATGTATTTTCGCGGACAGTTAACCGGGCATGATATTGCCGAATACATGCATCTGCCATTTGCCACCGTTGTGAGTACGGTCATGGAGTTTCTCAAGCGGGAGCAAATGTGCGAAGTAAAGGGATCGGGTGGTTTAGGTGCGGCAACCTATCAATACTCTATTACTAACAAAGGATCTGCCCGCGCACGTGAGCAGTTAGAGCGGACTTCCTACGTTGGGGCCGCGCCGGTGCCGTGGGATAATTACGTGGCGGCCATCAAAGCCCAGGGTGGCAATCGCCTGCGTGTCAACCCCAAAATGATGCAGCAGTCTCTGTCCCACCTGGTGCTGGAAGAAACTGTTTTTGGCAAGATTGGTCCGGCGGCCAACTCCGGGAAGTCGATCTTTTTGTATGGCCCGCCCGGCAACGGTAAAACGACGATTGCTGAAAGCATCGGCCGTATGATTTTGACCAGCGACATGTACATTCCCTATGCCGTCGAGGTTGATGGTCAAATTATCAAGGTGTTTGATGAAATTAACCATGTGGCTGTGCCCGACATCGAGCGCAAGATGTCTACCGGGCAGTTAGGGCCACGTCGTGGGGATGCCCGCTGGATACGCATCAAGCGGCCAGTGATTATGGTCGGTGGTGAGTTGACGCTGGACGGGTTGGAGCTGATTTACGACCCCACCAACAAATATTACGAAGCCCCATTTCAAATGAAGGCCAACGGCGGCATGTTTCTCATTGATGACTTTGGCCGGCAGCAGGTGCGTCCGCGCGATTTGCTGAACCGCTGGATTGTGCCGATGGAAAAGCAGATCGACTTTCTGGCGCTGCACACGGGGCGCAAGGTGGAGGTGCCGTTTGAGGTGCTCATTGTGTTCTCCACAAACTTGCCGCCACGCGATCTGGTTGATGAGGCGTTTTTGCGCCGCATCCGGCACAAAATTGAGGTGACCTCGCCCACGTTTGATGGCTACCGTGAAATTTTTAAGCGGGTCTGTGAACGGCGGCGCGTGGAGTATGACGAACAGGGCGTGCGTTATCTGCTGCAAGAGTATTACATCAAGCAAAATCAAAAGCTGCGTGCCAATCATCCACGCGATTTGCTGGACCAGCTGATGGACATTGCTGATTATCTGGGCGTCAAGCCACAGCTCACCAAAGAGCTTATCGACAAGGCGGCTGATTCTTACTTTGTAGAGCTTTAGCTGATGTTGAATTGGTCTTCTGCGCAACGGCCGTTAATCATCGGTCATCGTGGGGCCAGTGCAGAAGCACCGGAAAACACGCTGGCAGCCTTTGCCCTGGCGCAGGCGCAGGGGGCTGACGGCATCGAATTTGATGTGCAGCTCTCGGCCGATGGTTGGCCAGTTGTAATCCACGACAGCCAGCTGGAGCGGACAACCAGCGGTCGGGGGTCGGTGCAGCAGCTCACCTTAGCCCAACTTCAGGCGCTGGATGCCGGCGAAGGACAGTCAATCCCTACGCTGGATGAGGTCTTTGAGACATTTGGACCCAGCTTTTTGTACAATGTGGAACTGAAAACGGCCGCACTTCGTGACACCGGTCTTGCCGCCGCCGTGGCCGATCGCATCCAGGCCCATCACGTAGAAAACCAGACGGTTGTCTCTTCGTTTAATCCCCTGGCGGTGCGCCGGGCGCGCCGCCACCTGACGCAATCTACCTGGGTGGCGCACCTTAGCTACACCTCAACCCTGAAGTACAAATATTTACTGGCACCCGGCCAGGCCGTTCACCCACACTACCGCCTGGTGGATGCCGATTACATGGCCTGGGCCAAAAAAATGGGCTGGCGCGTCCACGTCTGGACAGTGGATGATCCGGCAGAGGCACGGCGATTAGTCGATTTGGGTGTTCATGCGATTATCACCAATCAGCCAAAATTGATCCGCAACGCACTGTTTAGCCATGGAAAAAGTTAAGGTCATTTTAAACCCTTACGCTAACCGCTGGCGGGCCGGGTCCCGGGTGGATGAGGTGCGGGCGGCGTTGGCGGCCGCTGGCCTCCAGCCCGATATCATCCTGACGGAAGGACCACGTGAGGGAATTGCCTTGGCGGAAACGGCCGTTACCGAAGGGTACGACGCCGTGATTGCCGCCGGAGGAGACGGCACGCTGAACGAAGTGGCCAACGGCCTGCTGCGGGCGGCAGGGGAGGGGCCAACGGTGCCCTTTGGCGTCATGCCCATCGGCACTGCCAATGACTTTAGCGACATGGTGGGGCTGCCGCGTGACTTGAATGCAGCGGCGCAAATCATTGCCGCTGGCCAGACGCGCCAGATTGATGCCGGGCGCATCAACGATTACTTTTTCATCAACAACTGTGCCGTGGCCATGGAGCCAATGATTACGATTGAAAACATTCGCATGAAGCGGCTGTCCGGCGAACTGCGCTACGTCGTGGCGTTAGTGAAGGGGCTGATTAAGCTGAAGGCGTGGCACATGCAGGTGCGCTGGGACGATGGCGGGCACGATGGGCCGGCCTATTTGCTGTCGGTGTGCAACGGACCGCGCACCGGCGGTTTTTACATGGCCCCGAATGCGGCCGTTGACGATGGCCTGTTTGATTTTGTCTTTGCCCCCGAAGTGCCTAAGCTGACAGTACTGGCCATTCTGATTAAGCTGTTCCGCAAGACGCACATCTATCATCCACAGGTGGTGTACGGCCGTACCCGCCACATCCACATCACCAGCAGTCCCGGTACCCCTATTCATGCCGACGGCGAAATCATCGCCGAAGCCGCTACACAGATTGAGTATCAGATTCTCCCCGGCAAACTAACCTTGTTGCAGAGCTAGTTTCTCTGTTGGCATCTTTGCCTTTGCTGGGCGAAAAAATTGGGAAACTGCGACGAGTATGATCAATGCGACGGCCAAATTGACCACGGAGAACGCCACTTTAAGCCGGAGAATGAGGTTGGTTTTACCTGCTGTTTTGCTTAAATGCCTCGTCATCATTTTTCCGGTAATAGTGGCATTTCTTGCTATTTGATTGTTAGACTGCCTCGCCCTTGGCCAACGTCTTGAGGGTGGCCAAGGGCTGCTCATTATCCTTGGCGTTCTGCCGTTCCACAAAGAGATTGTCGAGAGCCTTGCCTAAAATGATACGGTTGTTTCCCCACCCTCCTCACTCATAAATCAATTGCCTGCCAGCGCCACCCCGACCCGTCGGGAACGATGTGCCCCAAGCTGGGGAATGGCGGAAAGTGAAAGGCCAAGACTAGCGCGTTGTGGTCCACCGCCCACTGGAACATTTTTTGGCGGGTTAGCACCGTCTGCGCCGGGTCGGCATCCATCTGGCTGACCCAATCGGGATGTTCCACATGGATAGGATGCAGTGCCACGTCCGCCAAAAAGAGCAGCTGTTCGCCGTCTGACGCAATCTGAACAACTATTTGTCCCATCGTATGACCGGGGGCGACGACGACGCGGATGCCGGGGACGATCTCTTGCCCATCCTCGACGGTTTGCAATATGGCCGTTAACGGCCGTAACTTCTTCCGCGCAAAATCGGCCGTGCTGTCCGATTCTTGAGCTAATGTCGCTTCCGACGTCCAGTACAGCCACTCATCTTTGCCCATGAAATAGGTCGCCTTTGGAAAAGCCGGGTCTCCACTTTCCGTGACGCACCCGCCGATATGATCGCCGTGGCCGTGGGTCAAAATGACCGTATCAATGTCCGTGGGTGAAACCCCTTCTTCAGCCAGAATGGGCAGCAAGTGGCCCCCAACTGGTTGCCCACTGCCAAGCCCCGTATCGATCAGCACCACATGGTCCGCCGTTTTGACCAGCAGACAGCTCCACGTAGACGGCAGATGCTCAGGGTCAAGCGTATGGGCGTGGAGGACCTTGGCCAATCGCTGGACGGGCGCGTTGATAAACAGCATCTCGGCATTGCCGCTGATATTGCCATCATTGATAACTAAACAATCAAACGCACCTACGCTAAAATGGAATCGATCTTTGTTGGAGTTTTCCTGATTATCCATGTGGTTGCTAGGTAGAGTCCTCTTCAGCCAGTACCTTGAGATTGACCAACTGCTGCTCAATATCCTTGCTGTTTTGCCGTTCCACAAACAGCTTGTCGAGCGCCTTGCCTAAAAAGCTGCCCGGAATGGTGTACTCGACTTTGGTAGTGACCATTATCTTGCCATCTTTTTCGTCGAATGTAAACCAGGTGTCAGAAGGGGCCATTATTTGATTGTCGGGTTCGTGGCGGAAATGATGGGCCATTGTTTCCTCGTTGTAGGCGAGCGTTGTGGCGACACCTTCCACATTCAGGCCACCGCTTTTGATGCCCATCTTGGCCGTGGCTCCGGCACTGGGCCACGCTTCCTCCGGTTCCCAAACCGTGAGTAAGTGAGACCATTTGGGTGTGTTCACCGGATGGGCATAATATTTGCGAATGGTGTCGCGGGTCGCATTGATTTCAATTGATTTGATGATCGTGGTCATTTTATTTTCCTCCAATTGTGTTGTGAATCGCTGTCAAATGATTATGGGCGTGATTCACCAAGAACCATTGCACCATCTGTTGCACCGAAATTTCCTGGCCGCCAATCAGCGCAAAGGGTGCCGACACCTGTAAATCCGCATCGCTTAACTGCCCGATCTGCGCTTGCGCCGCCTGGGCGTTGCGCTTGAGCAAGGTCAGTGTGGCGGCCGGATCAACGTCAGCCTGAGCTTCCGCGTGCTGATGGTTGATGGCATGTATGTCATCGTAGCTGACAGCGGGTGCGCCTTCACCTTGCGCCAACTTGCAGGCCCAATCCACCACAAAGGGATAGGCGTAAGCAATGTGATGCAGAACCACGCCGACGGTGCGTCCTTCCTCGGCCACGGCCGTTTCCCACCGTTCCTCACTACATCCTTCAATAACGGCCGTTACCACCGCCGTCGCCTCCTCCACTTGCGCCAACAACTGCGCCACGGTCAAAACTTCATCTGAACTCATCTTGTTTTTCTCCTTGTTTATATTCCAGGGCCTTACATCATATGTAGGTCGGATTGCCAATCCGACCTACGTATATTATTCGTCCCAATCTACGCCAGTTCCAGCAACAAAGCGGCCAGTTCATGCGGCATCGTCTCATTGGGGCTGTGACCGGTAGCCAGGGTGCGATACCACCAGCCATTCTGCCTCGCTTTCTCAGCCGCCCGATCAATCGCTGGCCAGGCCAGCGCCACAGGACTCTCTTCCGACTTATTACAGCAATGAATAAAAGCGCGTGGAATGCGCCTGGCGGCTGGATTGTTGATAGGCAGACGGTCTGTCACCGTTTTGAGCGGATGAGGTTGATATCTTGGCGGCTCGGGAATCATGGGGAGCCGCCAACCATCTCCCTTTTCCTGCGCCATGTCCAGCGCTATCTGCACCATCTCTGACCCAAGCACATCCAACCAGGATTGACCATCTTCTGGAACGGCTGTGTCCAGGTAGACCAGACGGGCAAGTCGCTCCGGCTGCCGTTCAGCCACGCCGGTTATCACCATGGAACTAGAGCTGTGCCCAATCAGAATGACATCCCACAAATCTTCACACACCAGCACCCCAACGACATCTTGAATATGGGTGTTCAAGTTAATTTCGGGCATGGCCAGATGGGCACGTTCACCTAATCCTGTCAATGTCGGTGTAAAGACCTCATGCCCGGCCTGGCGCAAAATGTTGGCCACTTCCCGCCAACCCCAGCCACCAGAAAAGCCCCCGTGTACGATCAGATAGATAGCCATATCCACTCTCCTTATTCTGTCAACGCGTATCTGCTATGAAACAGTGTACATACAACTATCAACAAACTATCAATAACGGGGTATAATCGTCCATGCCTACCCTTCACATCGCGCTTTTTGGTGGTGTACAAGTTCAACTCAATGATCAGCCCGTCACGCTGGCCTATGACAAAGTGCGGGCTCTACTGGCCTTCCTGCTTATCGAAGCTCCCAATTACCCCCAGCGCAGAGAGACATTAGCCGGACTACTCTGGCCGGAGCAGTTAGAAAAAGAAGCCCGCCACAGCCTCAGCCAGGCCTTGCTCAAGCTACGTCAGGCGATTGATCCCAACAACGACGTGATTGTTGCCGACCGGCACACGGTTGGCTGGCAAGCCACAGATCAGATTGAATGGGACACGGCCGTTTTCACCACCCACCTCCATCAATGCCAAACCCATTCTCATATTCAACCCGATCTGTGTGAAAGCTGTATGGCGCATAGAGAAACGGCCGTCTCCCTCTACAAAGGCCCCTTTCTCGTCGGTCTCTCCTTACCAGACGCCCCCCAATTTGAACAATGGCTCACCCAACAGCGAGAGCAATACCATCGCCAACTGATGGACACCTTAACCACGCTAACCACCTATCACGAACAGCGGGCAGAGTTGACACAGGCTATCCAATACGCGCAGCAGCAACTGGCGTTGGAGCCCTGGCGGGAAGAAGTCTATTATCAATTGATGCGCCTATTGCTATACCAGGGCCAAAGAAGCAGCGCGATTGCCCAATATCTCACCTGTGTCCAAACATTGGCCGATGAATTAGGGATTGAACCATCCCCCAAAACCATGAACTTGTTCAAGCTCATTCAAACCGCCAATGCCCACCCGCCCCACAACTTACCTGCTGATGCCACACCATTTGTGGGTCGTCAAACAGAGATCGTGCAGATAACGAGCTGGTTGGCGGGGCAACACCGTCGTTTAATCACCATTGTCGGCCCCGGTGGTATGGGCAAGACGCGGCTGGCCCAGGCTGTCGCCCAGCGCCAATTAGGCCGCCCTATTGACCATGAAGCACTGAACACCGCTACCTATGCTTTTTTTACCCATGGTGTCTACTGGGTGTCGCTGGTAGGTGTGGAAACGGCCGTCACCCTTATCCCCACCATTGCCGAGGCTTTAGGTTTCCAATTGGAAAACGCCACCGATACGCCCATACGGTCGGCCCGACAGCAATTGCTCGACTATTTACGCCAGAAGCGAATTCTGATAGTCCTGGACAACTTTGAACAATTGCTAACCACAGAAGAAGCACGAGAAGCAACGGCCGTTTTGAACGCCATTTTGCAAAGTGCTCCAAACGTGCAACTGCTCGTCACCTCTCGCGAACGCCTGCAATTACCGCAAGAGCAAGTTTACCAACTACGCGGATTGGATTATCCTGAGACAGAGGCGGATACAGCCACAGTGTACACCGCTCTGGCTCTGTTCACCCACACAGCACAGCGGATTCAGCCAGACCTTCGGCTCGATCATGAGGGACAAACGGCCGTTGCCCATGTTTGCCGTTTGCTCCAGGGAATGCCGCTGGCACTTGAGCTGGCCGCCACCTCCATCAATATTCTCTCCCCCCATGAGATTGCGGCCGAACTTCAGCAAAGTCTGGCGCTACTCGCGACGTCTAACCGCCACATTCACCCGCGCCACCGTTCGATGCAGGCCGCTTTTGACACCTCCTGGCAACGGCTTTCTCCGCAAGAACAACGTCTGTTTGCTAAACTGTCGGTTTTTCGCGGTGGTTTTACACGCCAATCTGCCCAAATTGTGGCTGAAGCAACCATGCCACAGCTCGCTTCGTTGGTCAACAAAACGTTACTGCGATTTGATCCCACTCAAAGGAGGTACTTGATTCATGAACTATTGCGCCAGTTTGCGGCTGGGAAGCTGGTACAGATCGCAGACGATTTACAAACAATCATTCAGGCAGAACACGCCGCCTATTTTCTCGCGTTGTTGGCCAAACAAGAGACGGCTCTTAAAGGAGTCTCACAGACAATGGCCTTAAAAAGATTGGATGTTGAATTTGAAAACGGCCGTTCGGCGTGGCGCTGGGCATGTAAGCATCAGCCAAAGATGCTGGCACCCGTCATTCATCCACTTTGCCTTTTTTATGACCGCCGTGGGCGACACCAAGAGGGAGCAGATGCCTGTCGGCTTGCCTTAGATTCATTGGAAACACAACAGTTGGAAAGCCCAGAAGCCCAGCAAATTAAAGGTCGTCTCTATGCTTGGTACGGCCGTTTCCTGGCTGTCCTTAATCAACGGGAATCGTGCCAACACGCTTTAGAACAAAGCATTACTTTGATCGAACAGTTTGCAGGCAAATCCGATCTAGCTTTTGCTCTGTTACAACAAAGTCGATTTTATTGGCGATTCGATAAAGAAAAAGCACAGCAACTTGCGCATCAAAGTCTGTTGTTAGCTCAAAAAGAATATGATCAATGGAGCATATCCAACAGCCTCAATCTTTTAGGGCGCATGGCGCGGGCAACAGGTCAATTTGCTGTCGCGAATGACCATCTTGTTGAAAGTCTTACTATCCGTCAATCCATTAAAGACCAAAACGGTATCGCTCATACCTTATCCCATCTTAGTTTGCTGATGATGGATTGGGGAAATTTTGAACAGGCACTTAACTATGCCCAACAAAGCCTAACGCTTTTTCAAGAGATGAATGATGAACTAAACATTGCCAATGCGACAAATTCACTGGGATTGATTCAAGGTTTTGCTGGCCAGTATGAAGATAGTAAAGGCTATTTTGCTCAGAGCAAATCTATATTTGAAAGTCTGGGCATGTCATTAGCCGCCACAATGACCCAAGAATGGTTAAATTTTGATTCGATGATGATCGATGGCAATTATGAAACAATCATTGTAGAACAGACAGCGGTCTACGAGACGTTTCACCATGTTAGGGCCAGAAGAGGGTTAGCCTACGCTTGTCTTGGACTTGGGTTTGGATATATAGGGGCAAAACAGTATCAGAAAGCCGCACAATTTGCCACAAAAGGTATGCAACTTTTCTCTCGGTTGGAGCAAACCAAAGAAGCGGCTGAATGTTCAGGGCTCCTTGCCATTGCTACGGAAAACGATCAGCTTGTAGAGGAAGCAAATCGCCATTTCGGTAAATATGCTAATTTTCTTGTGAAAACGCGAACCTTTTTTCCCACTGTGATCACGATGGCACTGACCGTTTTAGTCTATCTTCAGCGGAATGAGGTTGAAAGTGCGCTTGAATTGTATATTCAGCTCATGCGTTTGCCGTTTGTTGCCAATGGATGCTGGTTTGCCGATGTTATAGGTAATCCGGTGGAGGCAGCAACTCAAGGATTGTCATCAGAGATTTTGCTAGGGGCACAGGCACGTGGCCGCCAGCTTGATCTTTGGCAAACGGCAGTTGCCCTTTTGCAAGCAGGTCACCCTTGAAACAGTTGTTTACGGTATCATCTCCTGTGTCATTCCCAACTCTTTATTGGTAGATGATCAGCATTGGTTGTGGCTCCAGGCTCATTACTTCGGCGGGTGACAGAATGGGGTAGTCGCCATCGGTGGGGAACAGCTTAAAGCCACCAAACTCAAAGGCGGGTTCGCCGGCGTAAGTAGTGTAATTGCTGATCTTGACGTTAGCTGGGCCAACGCCATCCCCATCAATCACAATTTCCACGAAAGGGTAATCTTCAATAAGCGCCTTGTCAGGCAGCATAGAGGGGCGAAATTGGTGCAGAATCAGCACGCGGTTCAGCCCAATCTCCGCGCCGATGGCGTTCATTTTGGCCTGAATGGCGTTGATTTGGGCTGCGTAAAGCTGCCCGATGTTGGCCCCTGGCACCTGGCCCGCGTCCATCGTAAATTCCGGGTCTATGGCCAGATGTACGTGTGGTTCGTATAGCAAATATTCCACACGGCCGAATTCTGCCAAAAGATCTGCCCTCCCTGGTTGAATGTCGAGGATAACGGCCGTTTCCAAAACCTCAGCCGCCGCCACCCACTCTTCAATCATCGCCAAACTCACGTGATGCCGGTATTCGGGTGGGTGGGGATTGGCCACGGTCGTAACCAGGTGAAACGCGGGCAGAATGGGACGGTCCGAGAACGGTTCATAAGTGGCGATAGTGGATAAAAGCTGCCGGTGCATCTCTTCGCGCGGCCAGTCGCCGACAAGCCCCAGGCTGGGGCCAGTGGGGCTTCCGTAAAAAGCTACCAGCCGGAACTGGCTCAGATAGCCCTGGGGCTGTGCGGCATCAAGCGCAAGCCGATAGCTGGCCGGCACTGTTGCTGTAGGTAATGGCGGGCTGGTCGGTGTGTGGGTGGGGGGAACGGCCGTGTTTGTGATTGTCGCTGTGGCCGCGGCAACTGCTTGTGTTGGGGGTGGCGAGCTGGACACAAGTGCCAGCGTGGGCACCAGGGTAGGCAAGGGCTCTGTGGCTAAGAAAAGTTGTGGAGTGAGTTGGCAGGCTGTGAGGGAAACGGCCGTTCCGGCCAAAAGGAACCACAGGAGAAAAATTGCCAGCCATTTGGCACCGGTACCAGATAGGCACCAGCCCATCATCAGGCTACACTGCCTTCCGTAACCGCTGCATCCTCACGTAACTCATCATACAGACGGTACAAATTGGCCCGGTGCAGGTCTGAAACCAGACCGTTTAGCGGAATGCGGGATTTGCCGCAGCTTTCAATATCAATTTTATCCAAGGCTTCAACCGGTTGCTTCTTGCGGATGACCTTGGATACCTCATCCTTAATTTTGGCCAAATAATCTAGATCATCTTGAACAACCGATTGCACCTCACCGCGTAAAATGACCTCGCCATGTCCCTGCACGATGGTGTCCGGCTCTAAATCCAGCATTTTGTGCAGCGAAGCGACCAAAACTTTATGCCCGCCGTCAAAAATGGTGGGCACAGGCATTGAATTATCTGACGCAAATAGAATTTGGTTATTGGTGACGTAAACACCGGTGAGATCCATGCTGTGCCCCGGCATGTGGTGTAGCTGCAATGTTTTGCCGCCCAGGTAAAGGTTAAAGATTCCTTCTTCAAATACCAGTTCAGGCAGGATTATTTGCACTTCTTCTAAGTCAGCGTTTTGGGCCTGGGCTTCAGCCAAACCTTCACGGCCAACACTATCTAAAAGACGTCGGCATAAGGCGTGGCTGACAATTTGGGCTTCGGGGAAGAGATAGGTACCTTGCGTGTGATCCGCATGGTAATGGGTGTTGATGA
Source organism: Anaerolineaceae bacterium (assembly GCA_002699125.1). Classification (GTDB taxonomy): domain Bacteria; phylum Chloroflexota; class Anaerolineae; order Promineifilales; family Promineifilaceae; genus Leptofilum. The sequence continues at coordinate 149,039 of PABI01000125.1, read as the reverse complement.
CATACCGAATCTTCAAGCCTTGTCGCTCTTCCAGGAACTCTTTGATTGCTTTTGTTTCTTCTGGGAAGTACAGCGTATCAATTAAAATAACGCCATCTTTGGTTAAGATGGCTCCCGCTGTGACCTGTGCATACGACTGACTTGTGAATACATAGATGTCGTCAGCAATTCGCTCACGCACCATAAAGCTGCTTTTTCCTTCTGCTAACGAGAATCAGCCAAAAGAGAGTCTGATTCGAGTCTGGATTGAGTTCAAAGTTCGACAAAAAAACCCCTGACGTGTTGATCAAGGGCACGTTGATGAAGCCCCGCTATGCCGTGTGAGCCCCGTTGTTTGAACCTGCGTATGCAGGTGGGAGCCTTTTCGCGAGCTTCTGCCTGGCCGAACGACTTCCGCCGTGAGCTACTACATCCCCTCAGCGTATTTACGACCCCCATTTGTGAAGCGTTGGCTCAACACTGGCAAGCTCATCACGCACACAGCAGGGTTGAATGGATACTAACACAGTCACACAGCGCTGACAAGGTTGTGCCTGTCTTCACAAAGAAAATTATTAGCTGGCTTCTTGCAGAGCGTTTTGCAGTTGAACGGCCGTAATTGGCGCGGCCAACTCCTGCTTACCAATCTGTACAACGGGAATTGTGTAACGATACCGACTATACAGGTTGTCGTCCTCCGTAATGTTCACCTCTTGTAACTTGTGAGGGTAATTGGTTTGCAGTTGTTGCAGGTGAGCTTTTACTTCATCACACAGGCCGCAGCCCGCTTTCGTAAATAAGGTAACGGTTAACATCAGCCTGCAAAAGAAGTGGCTACGGTACCGGCGCAAATTGCCAGCAGCAGCACCAGCAGGTAAATATTAGAAGACATGAACAATTTCTTAGCGTTGGGCGGCGTGGGTGATTGAATTAACCGAACATTGCGCCAGAACAGATCCGCAGTTACCCAGACGACCGGAATCAGGTAAATCCAGCCGAGCGTAGGCAGCGCTACCAGGAGCAAGCCGCCAATTGCAGTGGGCAGCGTGTGCGACATCACCCACCAAGCAGCGTGCCGGGGCGAGGTGTGTACCGGCAGCATAGGCACGTCTGACCGAGCGTAATCATCCTTGTAAAGCAGCGCCAGGCTCCAAAAGTGGAACGGTGTCCAGAGGAAAAGGAGCAGCGACAAAACCAGTGCGCCTGTTTCGTTCCAGTTGCCCACCGCTGCACTGCCGCTTAAAACGGCCGCACTGCCGGCCGCCCCCCCAATCACGATATTGAGTAACGTACGCGGCTTTAGCCAAATCGTATAAATGCCCACATAGATGAAGGCACCCAGCAGCAAAAAAAAGGTTAGTGCTGGATTAAAAGGCAGCACTGCCAACGACGGCAGCAAGATAAGGGCTACGCCCACGTAGGGTACCCAGGTTGGTTTGGCAATGGCCCCGGTGACCAACGGCCGTTTCCGGGTGCGTTTCATGTCGCCGTCTGAATTCCGTTCCCAATACTGGTTTAGCGCTGAGGCACCGGCCGCGGCCATGCCGCCAGCCAGCCAAAGCAGGAGCAGATTACCAACGCCAGGCCAGCCGGCCGCCGCCAGAAAAGCGCCGCCAGTGGCCGCCATCAGCAGCAAAAAGACAATGCGCAGCTTAAACAAAACGACGATCATTTGTAGCTGGGCGCGCCAGGGGGAAACGGCCGTTACCGGCGTGTTATTCGGTGGGGTAGACAAGGTAGATTGTTGCCTTGTTTCAGAAAGTGACATTCGGTCTCCGAATGGCGTATGCAGTAAATTTCAGCAAGATGTTAGATAATTTATTGTAACAACATTCACAAACCGGAACAAACCTTTACGCAGGAATTTGCTTGCGGGAGAAACGGCCGTTAAATTTAGGCAAATGATGAAACAACTCATCCGAATTCTGTATGAACCTGCCAGTACCCTGACTCACATTTTAGGCGGTGTTGCCTCTTTGCTAGGCACTGCCTGGTTGGTCTGGCTGGCTTGGGGTGAATGGCCGAAGGTTTGGGTTCTTTTGATCTATGGCCTGAGCATGACGGCGATGTACTGTGCCAGTTCATTGCTGCATGGCATCAGACCGCGCCCGCGCCTGCACTTCCAGCTTAACCGGCTCGACCATATGTCTATTTTTTTGGTCATTGCCGGAACTTACACCCCCGTTGTTTACACCTTTTTCCCCAACGATTGGCGCTGGCCGGTTTTACTGATCGTCTGGCTTGGGGCGTTGGCCGGCATGGCCTATAAGCTGTTTAGTCGCCGCATTCATGGCTTTATGAACGCCTCCATTTACTTGATTGTTACCTGGGGTGGGGTGCTGCCACTCATTTTGGCCGGAAATGCGGCGCGCTGGCTGCCGTTAGAGGGGTTGCTTCTGCTCTTTTTAGGCGGGGTGATCTATTCGGTAGGTTTTGTGGTTTATTATCGCCGCTGGCCAGATCCCTGGCCCAAGCGCTTTGGTCATCACGAAATTTGGCATTTGTTTGTGCTGGGTGGCAGCCTGTGCCACTTCTTATTCATGCTGCGCTATATTGCTCTGCCCCCGGAGAGTTAGTGGCCGTCCGCAATTAATTTACCGGATTTGTGCGGACGGCTTGAAGTAAGCGGCCTTCCAAAAAAGGAAGTTATTGTTAGCCGCTTACTTAGGCCAAAACAAAAACCACCAGTCATTAACTGGTGGCTGAATAATTGCTTGAGTAGAGAACCTGCCTGTTACATTTAGCTTGGGCGTTGGTAACTTGACATAGGCAAATATTAACTTGACATAGTCTTGAGCCATGCTAAACTGGCAGCAACATGCATGTAAGATTTCGGCGGACCTTTAAACGGGTTCGGCAATCCCTTTTGGCAGTAGTTTCCTCAGTCTGGCAGTTCATTGGCCGACTGGGTTTAGCGTTTCGCAACTTCCTCACCTGGATTATTTGGAAACCGATTTTTTTCTTGACGATGCCTTTCTGGCTGCCGCTGCGCTGGCTGCTGTGGGATACGCTGGTGGAAATTGCGCCGCCGACCTGGCGTTTTGTGGGCCGCATGGGGCTGGCGCTGCGCCATTTGCTCACTATTTTTGTGTGGCGGCCGTTTCGACTGGCGGTGATACGGCCGTGCCTCTGGTTCTACCGGCGCGCGCTCAAGCCTGCTGCTTTGTGGCTGGCCCACACGATTTGGGGCTGGCTCATGCGCCTGTGGCAGCGCACCGCTTCCCGTCGGGCCCTTTACGGCCGTCGCCTCAATTCTCGTTGGCGTTTACTCAAATCGAACGTACGGTTGCTCTGGAAGCGGCCTAAACCGCCTGCTGCTGCTGTGGTGGCTCCCAAACGGCCGCGTGAAAATTTGCGAGCCGTGCGTACCTTCCGGCTGGCAACGGCCGTTGCCGCCCTGGCACTTATTATTGTAGTGGGCATGTTGAGCACCCGAGAGTCGCTGCCGGGCAATACCGCTGTCGCCGACGATCGACCGTTTGAGACCGCGACACCCAACGTGATTGTGCTGACTCCCACGCCGCTGCCGCCTACGCCAACAGTGCTCCCCACTGTTTCGGTCAAGCTGACGCCGTGGGCCACGCCCAATCCGCTGGATGGCGGTGGCGCGGTCATTTTTACCCAGCGCGTTAACGGCAACAGCGACATTTACATTTTGCCCGTCGGCCAAGCCGATTCTATCCGCCTGACCACCCATCCCGCCGAAGATCGTGATCCGGCCTGGGGACCAGACGGCACTGAAATTGCCTTTGCCTCGCGGCGGAACGGTAATTGGGAGCTGTACGTTTACAATATTCCCAACCGTGAGTTGCGCCGTGTGACCAATGATATGGCCTACGATGCCGCGCCAACCTGGTCGCCGGACGGCCAATGGCTGGCGTACGAATCGTATCGCGATGGCAACCTGGATATTTACCTCATCAAGGCGGACGGCAGCGAAGGACCTTTCCGGCTAACCGATAATCCCGCCCCTGATTTTGCCCCCGCCTGGTCGCCGGGCGGACGGCACATTGCCTTTACCAGCCTGCGCGGCGGGAGTCGGGACATTTTCATGCGCTGGCTGGATGCGGGCATCAATGCCGGGGTGACCAACATGACCCAGTCGCCCGGCTTGCAGGAAGATGATGCTGCTTTTGCGCCCGACGGCCGTTCCCTGGTTTATGCCGAACACAGTGCTGGCTTCCCGGTGATGTATGCCCTGCCGCTGGACGAGGATTACGGACCGGCTGAAGCGGCGTACGGCCTGGGCCAGCAGGGGCGCGCTCCCGCCTGGTCGCCGGACCGGCGCTCGGTGCTGTTTGTGTATGACCAGGGTGGGCGCAGCTTCTTGCTGTCTGGCAGCGTGGAGGCGTGGAGCGTGGTGCCGCAGATGTTTGTGAGTGACGGCCGTATTGATGATCCTTCGTGGACGGCCGTGCGCCTGACGCCAGACATGCGTAACCGGCTGCAAAACATTGACCGGTTAGCAGCCAATGAGCAGCTATACATTGAAGCAAGAGCTGAGCCGGCGGCTGGCCAGCCGTCATCATTGCTGTTCCCCGTGGAAGTGAACGCGCCATCACCTTATCTCAGCGACGCCGTGGACCAGTCGTTTGCGGCGCTGCGGCAGCGGGTGATTGACGAAGCTGGTTGGGACTTTTTAGGACGACTGGACGGCATGTTTGAGGCGATCGATGCCGGACCGCTGCCGGGGCAATCGGCCCAATCGTGGAATAAAGCAGGCCGCGCCTTTGACTTTTATTTCCGTGAGGCGCTTGGTTTTGAGCCGCAGGTGGAGCTGGTGAAACTGGAGATCAGTGGCGAAACGTATTGGCGCGTGTTTGTGAAAACGGCCGCTCAAGACGGCAGCCAGGGCGAACCATTACGTGCGCTTACCTGGGATTTGCAGGCACGCAGCGGAGACGATCCCAGCTATTACGAACAGGGCGGCAAATGGCGCGAATCAGTTCCCGGCGGCTACTATATCGACTTTACGGCGCTGGCGGCGGATTATGGTTGGCACTGGGTGCCGGCCAACACCAGTTGGCGCACCTATTTCCCCGATATTCGCTTCTGGCATTACGAAAAACGGGACGGCCTCACCTGGGAAGCGGCTATGCAGCAGCTTTATACCGAAGATGAATTGGTGCCTGTGCTGGAACGGCCGTAAATCTCCATGTTTTTCTCTTCAAAAATAACCCGCAGCATAAACAGGCTTGTGGTGTGCGCAGCCGAACCATTGCCCAGATTTTTATTCAATCTGTGTTCTTCTGTGTTTATCTGTGTCCTTTTTCTCTTGTTGGTCAGTTGCAGCAACTCGCAGGCCACGCCCACGTTAGTTGCTCCACTTAATTTGCCCCCGGCACAGCAAACCGAAATCGCCGTAACGGCCGAATCAAGCAGCGGCCGTATCGTGGCTGGTGGGCGCACGGTGAGTACCAACCTGGCACGGGATGTGCCCACGCCGGATGGTGTCGGCATTCGCCCCCAGGAAGCCGAGCAGTTTTGGGTGCCGGATGCCGGTCCTGAGCCACCAGAAGGCTGGCGGCCACCGCCGTATGACGTACCGCTCTCGCTCCATTACGATGATCATTACTGGCTGGCCCGCCCCTTGCCCTCCGGCAGCCGCAATTTTGATCTGGAATGGTATCCTTACGGCAATGATGTACAGCTGCCGCAGCTGCCCTCGTATCGCATTCATCATGGCATCGATTTTCCCAATGAAACCGGCACGCCCGTGCTGGCAGCAGGCAGCGGCACCGTGGTTCATGCTGGTCCTTTGCCCAGCCCGCGCAACGGCGTCAATTATTACGGTAACACTGTCGTTATCTTGCATGATTGGCAGTGGCAGGAGAAGGACGTGTACACGCTGTATGCCCACACACTGGAACTGTTTGTACAGGAAGGGGATTCTGTGCAGCAGGGGCAGCTCATTGCCGGTGTGGGCAGTTCTGGCGAGGTGAGCGGCCCGCATTTGCATTTTGAAGTGCGCGTGGGCAGCAATAATTATGGCAATACGCGCAATCCGGCGCTGTGGCTGGCTCCATTTGAAGGTTGGGGCACGTTGGCAGGCCGTTTTGTAGACAAAAACAGCCAGATGATTTCCAGCGCCAGCCTGACGCTGCTGCCGCTAAACGTGGATACGGCCGTACGCAAGCAGCGCACCTACTACCCTTCCGTGTCCTCTGATGAAATCTGGCAGGAAAACTTTGTGTTTGGCGATGTGCCAGCCGGTCGTTACCGGCTGACCATTGACGCCAATGATGGTGTGCATATTTATGAGCGTGAAGTGGAAATATTTCCGGGCCAGACCAGCTTCGAGATTATTTCGACGAACTTTGAGTTTGCTCCAACCCCCACGCCAATTCCCCCTGATGCGCCTCCTGTTGGTGATGACTCCCCATCAGAATGACAATTAATGGAGGGTTTCACTTCTGTCTTGTTGATTCCCGGCCTCAAGGACAAACTGGATGTGCTGTACCAACTGCATGGGGGTTAAATCTTTGCCAATAAATCCTTCGGCACCCAGGGCGATCGCTTTGGCTTCATTTTGCGGCGTGTCATAAGCCGTAACAAAGATAATGGGAATGGTGGTGAACTCGCGCAAACGATGATACAGTTCCCAGCCATCAAGTTCCGGCATCATTAAATCAACCAGAATGAGATCGGGCATGCCTTCACGGGCCTTATCCAATCCTTCCAGACCACTGAAGGCAACTTCTGTTTCGTAGCCAGCCAGCTGAACCATATCCTGCATGAGCTTGGCCATTTGCGGGTTGTCATCAACCACCAGGATGACGGGCATGGGCATTCCTTTGTTCTGCTGTTATGATTTGTTATTCTAGCTGGAAACTGTGGATGAGGAAAATCGAACAGTTTACATAACGCATTGACACCGTTTCTGAACTTATGCTAAAATTTTGACATGATTTTACGGGGCTGGTTGGGAAAAGAGAAGCAACTTTGGCGGCGATACGGCCGTTTCCTGGTCGTTGGTTTTATGCTGGCCGCCGTGTTAATGGTGCTCAGCCCCAATCAGACAAATGCCGCTGCTCGACAAGGCTTGCACCGGACCGACAGCGGCCCCGAAACGTTCCTGCTCTCTCCTATGTGGGGTCCCACAATTCGCCAATGGTCTACCTATATTGGGGTATTGGCTGAAACACACGGATTAGACCCGGATTTTATTGCGGCTGTGGTAAAGGAAGAATCAAACGGCCGTCTCGATGGCGTTAGTGCCGTGGGGGCCGTGGGTTTAATGGGCGTTATGCCCCAAGGCCCAGGGTTGGAATGGCGACCCACCACCGAAGAACTCATGAACCCCTCAGTTAATCTGCGCTGGGGCGTGGCCATTCTGGCCGAAGTGGTGCGGCAGGCCGGAGGTGATCTGGCTTCAGCACTGGCCGCCTACAGTGGTGGCTGGGAACGCGTGAGCAGCAATGTGCCCCGGGCATACGCGGCCAATGTCTTAGACAATTACGCTCGGGCGGTGTTGATTCGTGAAGGCATTTCACCAGACATTGCGGCGCAGTGGACCATTGCTGTGGAGTTAAACAAGGGGTATGTGCCTAACGAAACCTTGCTGGTTCTGGGCGAACAGCCTGTTTCTGGCCTTTATACGTATGCCAGGCACCGCGTTTATGACTACGTTGATAATTTCGGCCGTTCTTTCTTTATTAATGGCTATGTGGTACCGGTTGCGTTGGTAGTTCCGGCTGACCCGGACCCCAACAACATCACGTTTGGCAGCGGCGATGAGATTGATTTACATTTGCAGGCTCGTCTTAGCGATGATAGCGTGAAGATAGACACCAGTAACCCGCGCATCATTCTGGCCTGTTTGCCCAGCTTAAGCCGTTTGCGCGGGATTGCCAGCACCCGTTGGTTTGCCCCTTCTGGCTGCCCCTCCTGGCATCGATGATCCAATTGTTAGGACAAACGTAATCGTTTCTGGTTTGCCAATTTTTAATACTATTTGGTAATAAAGTTGACGCCCCACAAAATAGCTGCGGCGTTTTTTTATTTTCACAATAACAATACAGGTGCGACGCACTTGCCCTAGTGTGGTGTGCGACAAAACCCGCTAAAGAAAGTGCGCTTCACCTCTGATGAATTTTATTCTATGCCGACACCTTTTATGCACCTGCATATTGCAGAACAAATTTATGAGACGGTTTCGGCCAACGGCAACGGCCGTCTACAAACCTCCCTCGCTGCCGAATGGCCCGCTTTTTATCTGGGCAGCGTGGCTCCAGATGTCAACGCCATCTCCACGCTGCCGCGCGCCAATACGCACTTTTACGACATTCCGCCCGATCCGGATGAAACGGCTTACGGCACAATGCTGGCGCAATATCCGCAGCTGGCTGATTTGGCCGCCATGTCGCCAGGACAGGCGGTTTGTGTGGCAGCCTACAGCGCCCATCTCATGCTGGACCTTATCTGGCTGCGCGAGGTCGTGTATCCGTTTTTCTATCTGGCCGAAGATTTAGGCAACCGGCAGCAGCGGCGCCTGACGCATTTTATTTTGCTCACTTACCTGGACACGATTGCTTTGGCTGGCCTGCCGGAAACGGCCGTATCCACCCTGGCTGCGGCTGAATCAAACCATTGGCTGCCATTCATCAAGGACGAGGTTTTGGCGGCGTGGCAAGAGATGCTGGTGGCCCAGCTTCAGCCTGATGCTCCCGTGAAAACGGTAGAAATTTATGCCGGGCGCTTGAAAATCACCCCAGAGGAATTTGCCGCCAATCTGCAAAACTCTGACTGGATGCAGCAGCAAGTGTTTGACAAAATCCCAGTGAATGAGGTACAGCAAATTTTGCAAACGGCCGTTCCCAAAAGTATCGATCTAATCAATGAATATTTAGGTTTTGCCCGTTCTTGATGCGTGAAACGTGATTGGCCGTTGGCCGAGCATTATGTTTCACCCTTCATGCCGAACGTCATATTTTAAGGACACAATTATCCAATGAACCACACACCCACCCCCTCCCAAATTCGTGACACCGTGCAGGCCCGTTTTCCCGACGGCCGTGCGTTTGACGCGCCAATTGGCACAACGCTAGAGGCATTTATTGAAGCGGCGCAGCCAGAGGCCAACGGCCGTATCGTGGCTGCGCTTAAAAATGGCCGGCTGCGCGAGCTGTCTCACCCACTGCAAGAAGATGCGCTGTTGATTCCCGTCACAGCGGCTGATTCCGATGGGGGCCGGATTTACCGACGCTCCCTTTGTTTTTTGATGATTGCCGCTGCTGACGAGATTTGGCCAGGCAAGATCATCACCATTCAGCATTCCATGCCTTTTGGTGGTTATTATTGCGAATGTGACAACGGCGGCTGCACCGCGCCGGAAGATTTGCAGCAGCTAAAGCAGCGGATGCAGGCGTTGGTCGATGCTGACCTGCCCATTCACCAGGTGCGCGTGCCGCTGGAAGAAGCACTGGAGCTGTTCCGCAAAGAGGGCGATCTGGAAAAGGCGAACCTGTTTGCCAAGCGGCGCAAAGATTACCTGACGTTATACGAGCTGAACGGCGTGCGGGATTATTTTCACGGCTTTATGGTGCCGCGCACCAGCTATTTGGATCTGTTTGATTTACGGCCGTACAAAGACGGCTTCATTTTGCAATTCCCGCGTCGTCACGAGCCGGACAAGCTGCAACCGTTCGAGGATGAACCGCGCCTGGCCCGCGTTTTTCAGGAGTATGATGATTGGCTGCGCATCATTGGCTTACCCAGCGTAGCGGCGTTAAATAGTTCATTGGCAAACGGCCGTCTCCAGCAAACCATTTTGGTGGCCGAAGCATTTCACCAGCAGCAGCTGGCCCAAATCACCGCCGAAATTGCCAGCCGCCGCCATGAAATCAAGATTGTACTCATCTCTGGCCCGACTTCGGCGGGCAAAACCACGTTCAGCAAGAGGCTGGCCATCCAGCTGATGGCCCACGGCATTTTCCCTGTGACCATTGGCATGGATAACTACTTTGTCGACCGGGACATTACGCCGCGGGATGAAAAGGGCGACTACGATTTTGAAGCGTTGGAAGCCGTAGATGTCACCCTGTTTCGCGAGCATTTGAAGCTGCTCATGCAGGGCGAGATGATTGAACAACCGCTTTACAATTTTCATACTGGCAAGCGGGAAAAAGGCTCAACCTTGCAGATTGGACCAGAACATGTGCTGCTCATTGAGGGTATTCATGGGCTTAATCCCAAGCTGGTAGAAGGGATTCCGCCAGAGGCAATGTACCGTGTGTTCATTTCGGCATTTACCCAGCTGAATCTGGACAAACACAATCGGGTGCCCACCACCGATACGCGCCTGCTGCGCCGCATCGTGCGTGACGCCGCCCACCGCGGCTACTCGGCCGCCGATACGATCGCCCGCTGGCCCAGCGTGCGCCGGGGGGAGAAGCGGCACATCTTTCCTTATCAGAACAACGCCAATCTCTTTTTCAACTCAGCATTGGTGTATGAAATGTCGGCGATGAAGCGGCTGGCGGAGCCGCTGCTGCTGCAAGTGGAGCCGGGCACACCGGAGCGGATTGAGGCCAATCGACTGCTGGCCTTTTTGCAATGGTTTGATCCTATTCCGGCGGAAGGGTTGGAACTGGTTGCCAGTGATTCAATTTTGCGGGAGTTTATTGGCGGCTCGATTTTGGAGAAGTTTGAGCTGTGGCGCAGCTGACGATTATAGGCTGAGGCTGGGGAGAATGAAGCGGAAGAGGGCGAAGATGTCTAGCAGCACCAATGCAGCGCCTAACCCGAGCGGAAACAGATTGACTAACAACGGCCGTTCCCTACGAAACGGCCGTTCCACCAACAGCAGCCACGTCCCCAATCCCAGCGAAAACCCCAAAGCAATGGGAATGAGCGCGGGAAAGAGATAGCGTCCCTGGTGCTGTACAAAGGTCAGGTTGTAGCCTACGTGAATGGCCAGGGTAAGCAAAAAAACCAGCCACAAAATAAGCACCGGCAGGCGGGAGCGGAACTGAACGGGTAGTTGCGTTGTGGTAAAACGGTAAAGAAGTAGACCAAGAAAGGCTGCGCTGGATAAGCCTAGCAGGAGCCAATAAACTTCCACGCGCATCGGCACGGCCATCCAGCCAAATTGTCCCCAAAAACTGTTAAAAGTCGTTTGGAAAAAACGCTGCACGGTCCCATCCAGACCGTATTGGCTGATCCACTCCACCGTGCGCGGCTGCCCTACCACCACGGCATCGTGGGCCGCTTTGCCCAAAACGTCTAGCCCACCGTAAACAATCACGTTGCGCACCCACCAGATGGCCCCCAGCACAAAAGCGGGGGCAAATAGCAGCACGCCTGCCTGGAACAGCCGCTGCCAGGTACCCCAATATTGCCACAGCAGTACCACGGCCAGCACCGGAGCCATCAAATAAACGGTGGCTTTGGTGAGGAACCCCAATCCTAAAATAAAACCGAGCCCAATGAGCCAGCGGCGGTCGTCCCCCAGCTTGCGGATGCCGTCGCGGGTGACCCAGCGTAGCGTCAGGTAGAGCAGCAGGGCGATGAGCAGTTCAGAGAGACTGTCGTTGTTGACGGAGGCGAGCATGGCTACGTGTTGGGGAATAAAGGCGATGAAGACGGCCGTTGACCACGCCACCCATTCCGCTTCGGGAAAAAGCAACCGGGCCGTGCGATAGGCCAGCCAGATCACGCCGGCCCCCAATAGCAGCGAGGTCAGGCGCAAGGGCAGCAGCGCGCCATCAAACAGCATAAAAATGGGGGTGAGCAGCAAATAGTATAGGGGTGGCTGCCAATCCTCGTATTCGATGTCCGATACGGAGTATTCAGGGGCAAAGCGGGCGTTGGTAATTTCTTCCAGGTAAGCCTGATCATAGTCGCCGGCAGCGATGACGGGGAGACGGCCGTTTGCCAGCTGGCGAATGTAGTTGTAGTGGGCCGGCTCATCCGGCGCCTGCCAGTCAGGCACCTGGGCGGCATACAGTGCACCAACCAGCAAATAACATGCTAAAATAAGCAGCAATGGCCATCGTTTCTGCATCATGCCTTAATCTTAACCAGTTCCAGAAATATGGCGAGTTTATTTGAACGGCCGTTGCCGTTTTGTAGGGGAATAATTGATTGTGACTTTATGTCGGATTACCAGTCCAATAGTACCATAGGGAGAAGCAGGGAATTTGGGTACACTGGTACTATCTGGCTACTGTGTCTGTTTTAGTGCTATTATTGGTATGATTCTGATCACAAAATTGGTAAAGTGTGTCCTTGTAGTTGGATTTCCTGCCAGAGAATTAGGAAGATGATATCCAGCCTATCGCCATCAACTAAAAAAAGAGCCGCTGCGTATACGGCCGTTGTCTTGCTGCTTGTGCTTGGTCGAATTTTTGTTGGCCAATCTAACTGGTTTGGCTCGGCCAATTTGCACATGCTGATGGAATTTATGGCCGCCAGCCTGGCCCTGTTTGTGGGGGCTTTGGCGTTGGTACGCTTTTATACCAGGCAAAACAGCGTCTATTTCTTTATTGGTGCCGGGTTTATTGGTGCCGGGCTGTTAGACGCCTTCCACGCCATGACCACAGCCACAACCTTTGAACTGCTGGCGACAAACTTCATCACGCTGGATATTTGGCAGTGGAATCCTTCACCAACCTTTTTATCTTTGCTGATGGCCGGCAGCTGGTTTGTTTGGCAGCGGCAGAAACGGTTAGGCGGCAATACCAGGCAATATTACCTGATTGTGGGGCTGGTAGCCGCGGTGAGTGTGGTGGCATTTACCGTTATCCCCCAGCCGCCAATTGATGCTTCTATGTATTTACCGGGTCGCGTGATGGCGATCCTGAATACGGTATTTTTCCTCATTGCCCTTATTGGTTTCCTCAACAAAGGAGAATGGCGGCATGATACGTTTGAGAACTGGCTGATATTTGCCCTGATTGTGAACGTGTTGAGCCAGGGCCTGTTCATGTATTTTGCCCGGATGCCGTTTGATGCGTTGTTTGATACGGCCGTTCTCCTCAAACTCGTCGGCTATTTGTGTGTTCTAATTGGCTTGCTCACCAGCATGTACACTACTTTCAAAGAAGTAGAGCAGGTGGCCGCCAGTCAGCGCAGTGCCAACGAAGCCTTGCAGCGAGAAGTGGTCGAACGTAAACGGGCCGAAGCCGCCGAGCAGGAACAGCGCAACCTGGCCGAAGCGCTGCGACAGGTGGGCATTGCCCTTAACTCCACCCTCGATTTTGATCTGCTGCTGAACACCATTCTGGACCAGATTGGGCCGGTGCTGCGCTATGATACGGCCAATATTATGCTGGTTCACCAGGATGAGATCGAAATTGTGGTAACGCGTGGTTATGATCCCAGCAAAGAGCTGCGTCAACCGCGTCACTTTCATATTGAATCCCGGCCCAGCTTGCTGCACATGGTGGATACGGCCGAACCGCTCATCATTCCCGATACTTTTGAGGCGGGTGCACTGTGGGTGGATGCCGAACTTTCTCCCCATGTGCGTTCCTGGGCCGGTGCGCCCATCCTCGTGGAGGGCGAAGTGGTTGCCTTTTTGGCTCTGAATTACAGCGAGCCAGGCTTCTACCAGCCTGAAAGCGCTGCCCGGCTGAAGGACTTTGCGATTCAGGCAGCCATTGCTTTTGAAAATGCTGAACTGTACAAGCAGCTTCAGCAGCGCGTGGCTGAGCTCACCACGCTTAACCGTATCAGCCAGGCGATTACTTCCACGCTCGATCTCACCGAAACCTTGACAATTATCACCGAGAACACCACTAAGTTGCTGCAAGTAGATGCCGCTTCTGTGGTGCTGCATGATAAAGAGGCCAATGATTTGTGGTTTGCCGCTGCCTCTGGTGAGGCGTCGGAGTTTGTGCAGGGCAAGCGGCTGGCGCTGGGCCAGGGCATCTTGGGCTGGGTGGCCCAATCAGGTGAACCGCTGCTGGTGCCAGACACCGCCACCGATCCACGCTACTTTGGCGATTTTGATGCCGAAAGCGGCTTTCAGGCACGTTCCATTTTGTGCGTGCCGCTGCTGGTGAAAGAGCAGCCCATTGGCGCAATCGAGGCCATTAACAAGGAAAATGGTACCTTTGATGAAGAGGATTTGCGCTTGCTGACGCGTCTGGCGGTTCCGGCAGCCACGGCCATTGAAAACGCCCAGCTTTTTGCCCAATCGCAGCAGGAAATTGCCGAGCGGAAGCGAGTGGAATCTGCCCTGGAAGTGGAGCGAGCCCAGCTGGCCCGGCGCGTGGAAGAACGCACGGCCGATTTGCGTACGGCAAACGCTGAACTGGCTCGGGCGGCGCGCATGAAGGATGAGTTTTTGGCCAGCGTGAGCCACGAATTGCGCACCCCGCTAAACGCCGTTTTGGGCATCTCTGAGGCACTGCAAGAGGGTGTTTTTGGCGAGATGAACGAAAAGCAGATTGGCTCGCTGCGCAGTATTGAAGAAAGCGGCCGTCATCTGTTGGCGCTGATCAACGATATTTTGGACTTGTCCAAAGTGGAAGCAGGCAAGCTGGAATTGGAAATGGCGCCCATGTCGGTGGAATCCGTTTGCCAGGCCAGCTTGCGCATGGTCAAGCAAAATGCGCACAAAAAGCGGCTGCGCATCAACTCCTCTTACGACAGCAACGTAACCACGCTGGTGGCCGACGAACGGCGCGTGAAGCAGGTGTTGGTTAACTTACTTAGCAACGCCGTAAAGTTCACGCCGGAAGGTGGGGAGATCGGCCTTGAGGTTGCCGGGGATGAAGAGGCCCATGCGTTGTTGGTCACCGTTTGGGATACAGGCATTGGCATTGCCGATGACCATTTGCAGCAGTTGTTTCGGCCGTTTGTGCAGCTAGACAGCCGCCTTTCTCGTGAATATACGGGAACTGGTTTGGGACTTTCCCTTGTGCTGCGGATGATGGAACTGCATGGTGGCAGCGTTGCCGTTAAGAGCGAGGTTGGCCAGGGCAGTCGCTTCACCGTTTCTTTCCCGTGGCATCCAACAGACGGGGGTGCCAATCAGCTTTTGGAGACGGAGCTGTATGAAAATATGCCTTATCTGGCACCGTGGCATGATGTAATGATTGTGGAAGATTCGGCCTCCACTCAGGCGCAGCTAAGGCGGTATTTTGAGGAAAGTGGTGTCTCCATTCGTTCCTTTATCGAGATGAAAGCAGCTATGGCAGCGATTGTGGCTGAACCACCTGACCTGCTGGTGCTGGATGTTTTCTTGCCCGATGGGTCTGGTCTGGAACTCCTGGCGACAATTCGGGCCAATCCCAAAATGGCGCAGATGCCTGTTCTGGTTGTGTCAGTTCTAGATGATCCATCGCAGGTTTTGTCTGCGGGAGCGGATTATTATCTGGCCAAACCGTTTACTCGGGCACAAATGTATATGGCATTGCAAGCGATGTCTTTGAAGCAGAATGGGTTCGTGCGCCAGGATACGGCCGTTACGCAGCCTCTCGTTTTGTTGGCCGAAGATCATGAAGCCAACATCAATCTGTTTTCTAGCTACCTCATTACCAAGGGGTTTGATTTGGTTTTGGCCCGCAATGGCTTAGAGGCCGTGGCTCGGACCCGGGCAGATAGACCAGACCTGATCTTGATGGATATTCAGATGCCCCAGATGAGTGGTTTGGAAGCCATTCGTAAAATTCGGGAAGATGAGGATACGGCCGTTTCCCAAATTCCCATCATTGCCGTAACGGCCCTGGCCATGCCCGGCGATAGAGAAGCATGCCTGGAAGCCGGTGCCGACGCGTATTTAAGCAAACCAATCAGCCTGCGCCGCTTAGTGGATACAATACAATCTCAGTTGGCCTTGTCTGAACAGAAAAATGCAGCTACTGTATAGTTATGAATAAAAAACCTCAGATATTAATTGTTGATGATGAATCGTACGCGCGGCAGACCATAGAAATGCTGCTGCTAAAAGAATCGTACGAACTTTTCTTTGCTGAAGATGCTCATGAAGCATTGGCACAGCTAGACGATGAAATACCTGACGTTATTTTGTCTGACGTGATGATGCCCAACATGGATGGGTTTGAGCTGTGCCAGCGCATAAAGCGCAACCCCAAATGGAATCATGTGCCCATCATTTTGGTTACGGCGCTAGACAGCAAGCAAGATTTGGCACGCGGCCTGGAAGCTGGGGCCGATGACTTTTTGCACAAGCCTATTAACGGCCTGGAGCTGCGGGCCAGAGTGCGCTCCATGCTGCGCATTAAGCAGCGACACGATGAGCTGCAAGCTGCGCTGCAAATGCGTCAGGATTTGGCCAATATGATCGTGCATGACATTCGCAGCCCGCTGTCCACGATTCTCATCTATTGTGACTTGCTGGAATCTGAGTTGGATGGCAACGTGCAAACGTTGGACACGATTCGTGGTGAGGCGAACCGGTTGAGCTCCTTTTTGACCGACATGTTGATGATGGCTAAAATGGAACACGGCCGTTTGATGCTTAGCCAATCACCGGTAGATGTGAATGAACTGGCGGTGGCCGTTAAAAACAGCTATGAGCCTATGGCGCGGCTGAAAGACATCAACTTTCACCTGGACTTACCCGACGAAGGCAATAAATTATCGCTGGACGCCAATCTGTGGCGGCGCGTGCTGGATAACCTGGTCTCGAATGCCGTGAAGTTTTCGCCTACAGGGGGCAACATCACGCTAAGGGTGCGTTACGAAAGCAGCGGTCCCAGCCAAAATGGCAGCGTTCCCCATTTAAACTTGCAGGTGATTGATGAAGGCCCGGGCATTGCCGCGGAGCATTACGAGACGATTTTTGATAAGTTTAAGATTGTAGCCACCGGACGGCGCGATGTGAAGCAGGTTGGCCTGGGACTAGCTTTTTGCAAGATGGTTGTGGAAGCACACAACGGCCGTATCTCGGTAACTGCTAATAAGCCGCGCGGCTCGATTTTTACGGTAGAGCTTTAAATTTCTGTTACATTTCAACGTTAAAGATAGCACCTTGGGGTAGGTTGGGGGAGACGTAAATACGGCCGTTATGAGCCTCGACCACTAATTTACAAAACGCCAGCCCTAAGCCAATTTGCTCTTGCCCACTCTGTTTAAGCGTTACAACCTCATATTTGTTGAAAATACGATCATAGTTTTCGGGGGCAATGCCGGGTCCTTGATCCATCACTTGCAGGCGAAAAGAAGGCGTATGGGGTATGTTATTTTCATCCCCTAAATAGCGCAGTCGCAGGGTGATTTGGCTTTGGTCCGGCGCGTATTTGAAAGCGTTGGACAATAAATTGTCCAAAACACGCTTGAATAACGTTGCATCGATACAAGCTGAGCGACGCTCCTGAGGCAGGTCGAGCATAAGCTGAAGGCCCTGGAGCCGAGCGACTTCTCGTTGTCCTTCAACAACATTTGTAATTAGCTGGCTGATATCGTTTGGCTGGCTGGTCGGCTTCAGCAAGCCTTCTTCCATCTTGGCAGTTGTCAAAATTTCATCTAAAAATCCGGCGAGATTGCGCAAGCCGTCGCGAACGAGAACGGCATACTCTTTATCTCTTGGTGAGAGTTGATTGCGCTTCAGCAGGATATTGTTGTACAGCGTGGCTACCGTGAGCGGATTGCGCATATCGTGAATGAGCATGTGGGCTAAATCTTCACGCAGCTGCATGACCGATTGTAAAGAATCGTATTGATTTTTGATGCGCAGCATGGTGCGTACCCGGGCACGCAGCTCGGCCCCATTAACCGGTTTAGACAAAAATTCATCCGCGCCAGTTTCCAATCCTTTTAACATATCTTCCCGGCTGTTTAAGGCGGTAACGAGAATGACGGGTATATGACTACGCGCCGGGTTTTGTTTAATTTCCTGGCAAACATCATAGCCGTTCATGATGGGCATCATCACGTCCATTAAAATGACGTCTGGTTTTAGCTTATCAAACTTTTCCAGCAGCTTTAGTCCGCCCGTGATTTGCGTGACACGATATGGTTCTACCGAAAGCTGTTCGGCAATAACTTCACGAGCCATATGGTTGTCATCGACGATGCATATATGTGGTTTGACCTTGGCTGGCGACACTTGTGCTGGTTCCTTGCTTGATGGATTAATTTTAGCAGTGAGTGAAACGGGTGACGGCCGTTTCTAAAGGAGATTCTACAAGGTCTAGGGCTACAGCCCAAATTTCGCTGCCATCAATGACAAGATATTCAACAATCTCGACCTTGAGCAGAGAAAATGAAGCATTGCGGGTTGGGGAGAAGATGAGGTAGCGGGGCGCAGATAATGACCGCTTGGGCCAATCAAGCCAGGCAAATGCGGGATAACATTGGTAGGCTGACTGGACTAAAGATAAAAACTTTTGTCCGGTCGGTATTGTTTCTTCGGCCAGCAACCCCAGAAAGTGACGCGCCTGTTTATTGGCGTAAATGATCTCATCTGCTGCATTGATCAGCACATGGCCAGAAGGTAAATTTTTCGCTTTTCGTAACCCATCCGTTAATTGTGCTGCTAACAGCGTGGCTGGCTTATCCATGGATTTCTCCCACACCGAGTTTATACTGGTGGTTATTTTTGTGTTGTTTGTGTTCGTTTTTGGCCTGAATTTGCAGATTTGCCGCAACAGTTTGGACGTTTTGCGGCAGCGTCACGGTGAAACAGCTGCCCAGACCTGCCTGGCTTTCTACTGAGACAGTGCCGCTGTGCAATTCTGCAAGGCGGTGAACCAGGGAAAGCCCCAGCCCAGTCCCTTCGTGTGCGCGTGCCAGGCTGCTGTCTAGCTGTACAAATGGTTGGAACAACTTGTCAATATCTTCTGCTGCAATACCAACGCCTGTATCCCAAACCTGGAACTGAATTGTTTCTTCAGCAGCATCCTTCAAAATATTGAGGCCAACTTCACCTTTGGCCGGCGTGAACTTAATTGCATTGCTCAAAAGGTTGATGAGGATCTGCTTTAGGCGGCGCTCATCAGCCTGGCAAGTTGTCAGAGGGTGTTCGATGCTGGCCTGGAGTTTAATCTGCTTTTTGTGGGCCATTTGCCGCACAAATTGCAGGCTGCTTTCGCAAAGCGTGGCTAAAGTGACTGTCTGAATATCGAGTGTAACCTTATCGGCTTCAATTTTGGACATGTCCAAAATGTCGTTGATGAGGTCGAGTAGATGACGGCCGCTTTTTTCAATAACCTGCAGCGAGGAGGCCTGCTTTTCCGTTAATTGGCCATGAATGCCTTCCAACAGGACTTCTGATTTACCTAAAATTGCGTTGAGCGGTGTGCGCAGTTCGTGGCTCATGTTGGCCAGAAATTCATCTCTGGTGCGCAACGCTTTGCCCAGCTTGGCGTTGGCGGCGTTTAGTTCATCGCTGCTGGCACGTAATGCCTGCTCAATTTTTTGCCGTTCCGTAATTTGGGTTTCTAATGCCTGGGCGTGCTCTTGCAGCTGGTCGTAAAGTCGTACGGTTTCCAGGGCCAGGCCTGCATGTTCGGCAAATACATTAATGATGCGCTGCGCGCGTTCATCGAAACCGTTTAATTGGGGTGAATGCAGATCAATTGCCCCGATGATGAGATTGTAGGCGCGCAGCGGAATCACCAGTTCCGATTGTGTGTACGTGTTTTCCGGCAGGTAGCGAGGATCCTGGGTGACGTCGGGGGCGTAAATGGTTTCTCTCTGACGCACGGCCGCTGGCACCAGACCATCTCCTTTTAGCGAAATGGTATCTGAGGTGGTGGGGTAGAAACGGCCGTATCGCGCCAGCCATCTTAAATGATTCGCCTCTGGTATCGGCTCAAGGTTAAGACGTGCTGTATTCAGCCGGATCGGCTCTTGCAAAAGCAAGACACCGCAAGAATCAAATCCCAATTCATTCACAGTGATCTCAGCAATTTGTTCAGCCAGCTCCTCAACACCGCTCGGCTTAAAGAGTTGAATAGCCGCCTGATAAATTTCGTTAACTTCTGCGGCATTTGATTTAATTTGGGATTCTGCGGTGCGCCGTTCCGTTAAATCTGTAATCGTAGCAATTGAGCCGATGATTTTCTCTTGAGGATCATAATGGGGAACGCTGTTCACCAGGACATACAAAGGTGAATCATCTGCTTTTGTCAGCCGGGCCTCGTAGGAGCTGGCCTGATCTTCCATATTTTGCATTTGGGCGCGAATCAGCTTTTGGTGATCCTCATGATGCGTGAAATCCAGGGCAGTTTTACCTATCAGTTCATGTGGCTCATAGCCGAGCATGTGGGCATAAGCCGGATTAATGTAGTCGATTACGCCCTCAACCGTGGTGGTCATGACGCCTTGCCCCATTGTCGCCATCACTTGTTGGGCAAAATTGCGTTCTTTAGCCAGCAGCTCTTCTGACTTTTTGCGCATCAGCGCATTGACAAAGATGGTGCTGACTACCTGCAGTGAGGCTGCCTTTTCTTGCTGCCCGGGTACAAATGGCTGGCGAGAATCCAACCCAAAAAAGCCAAAGGTTTCTTTATCATAAACCAGGGGCATGATCAGCGCAGAGCGAACGCCTTGCAGTTGCAGCAGCTTTATTTCATTGCTGCTTGCTTCGCTGTTTTCTTCTATATCCTGAATATGGATAGTTTCCCGCCGAAACAAACGTGGCATCCAGTTTTGAAACAAATCAGCGGGCAGCGTTTTAAAATCTTCCAGGGTTGTTTGGCAGGGGGGACGGCACCATTCGTGGGTGTTTTTGAGGGCACGGCCGTTTTCCTCAAACAGGTAAATGTAGCCGCGATCATAATTAGCAAACTGTCCAATCTTTTCGAGTGCCTGGTTGATGTTGTCGTCGATTTCTGTTGTGGTCAGGTTGATAAATTGCGTGGAAATGGCGGTGAGGATTTGGTCGAAAGCCAGGCGCCTTTGCAGTTTGCGTTCTGTTTTTATGCGTTCGGCAATTTCCCGTTCCAGCTGCTCATTGGTGAGCTTTAGCGCGTCTGTGCCTGCCTTAAGGCGTTTTTCCAGCAGTTCATTGGTGCGCCGCAGTTTCTGACTCTCTTGCTGCAATAACCTGGTGGTAGAAACGGATTGGTTTGTTGGCTCAATCTTCGTAGACATAATACGTTGTTCGTTGTGCATAACAGATCATTGATGTTGGCTCTTTTGCGTATAGCTGAATGATAGGGGGGCACTGGGGGTCTGACAATAGCCGTGAAGTATGAGACGGCCGTCTGAACAGGCAGACATTTGGCCTATAGCACCCCAACGGTTTTTTCACGGCGATAGTTCGTCATTTTCACGGTCGTTCGCCGGAGGCTATGACATAATTTGCCCAGAAGATATCTTTTGCTTGTTATAAACCTTATAAGGGGTCTGGCTGGCAGCCAGTCAGGCAAAAAAAGAAGTGCAAACAGACCGCCCATTTGATTTAGAAGAATTTGATTCCTTCGAGGAGCTGGAAGCCCCACCCCTGTTTCGCCCGATGACCTTGTGGTTGGGTGTGTTGGGGCTGGCGATTCTTTTTATTCCCCTGTACCTCATGGCCAATACGTTGGGCAGTGAAGTGGCGCAACTAGAAGCCGAAGTGGTCCCGCTGCAAACGGCTTTGGCCTCCACACCCGGTCCGCTGCCCCAGGCCCAAGAGTTGATTGTGACATTAACGGCCGTTCACAACCAAACTGACCAGATGGCCGCAATCTTGCCGGTACTGGAAGCAGAAAACGTAGATTGGAACGCCGTCATGACCGCCATTAATGATGTGGACGGCAGCGGCATCCAGCTAACCGGCCTGGAACAGTCTGGTGACCAGCTCCTGATTCGGGGCCGGGCGGCTAACGAAGGCTTTGTAACCGATTATGCCCGTCAACTGGAGACGTCCGGGCAGTTTAACCAGGTGGTGATCCAATCGATCGTCCAGGTTACGGAGCCATTTTTTACACCCACCCCTACGCCGCTATTGCCCACGGCCACGCCGACTTCGGCCGTGACCAACACGCCTCGACCCACGATCGCGCCTACCAAAGCGCCCGTCACCCCCATGCCCACGGCGACAGCCACACCCAAGCTCACCGATGATTACGAGTGGGACGACACAACACCTAAGCCGATTTTTGTAGGGGCACCTGCGCAGATTCATAACTTTTACCCCAACTTTGATGTGGATAATGTCATCTTTTTGGCCAAAGCGGGCCGCACTTACGAGGTAAGCACCGATTTTCTGGCGCCAGGTGTAGACACATTTCTTACGGTGACCTACGGTGATGTGCAGCTCAGCAACGATGATGCTGCGCTGGGCACGCTCGCCTCCAGCGTGACGCTGCAAGCGCCGCCGGATCGTGATGTAGAGGTTCGGGTGCAGGTGACCAATCGGGGCGTTTATGGTGCCGACCAATGGTACGATTTGCAGGTTTTGGAGATTGTGCCCACCACCCCCACGCCAACCATTACGCCCACCAATTCGCCGCCAACCGTCACGCCATCCCCCACGCAAGATTTGCGCGACATTCACGAGCCCAATGACGTGGACCCCAATCCCATTGCCATTGGCGAGGCGCAGATTCATAACTTTTTCCCCAACAATGATTTGGACAAGGTGGGATTTTTGGTGAAGAACGGCCGTTTCTACCAAATCCTTACCTCGCAGCTGGGGGTGGGGGTGGATACGGCCGTTACCGTCGAATTCAATAACGAAGCATGGAGCAACGATGACTATGATTTGCCCGGCTCTGGCAACTTTGCTTCGGCCGTTTGCTTCCCAGCTGAGGCGGACGGCACAGCCGTGGCCACCATCAGCAACGTGGGGCAGCAGTTTGGTGCCAGCAAGACCTACATCGTTTCGGTGCAGGAAGTGCCCTTCCTTACCGTTGATCCTGAAGAAATTGATTTTGGTACAGTCACCCAGGGCAGTGGCCCTTACACGCAAACGGTGCAAATTGAAGGCACCGAGCCGCTGGATTGGGAAGTGACCACCGATACGCCGTGGCTCAGCACCGATCTCATCACCGGTACCACACCCGCTGCACTTAGCATCATCGCCAATATCTCAGGCTTAAGTACTGGCGTGCATGAGGGCGAGGTTACCCTGGGCTGGGCCGATTTTTGCCGCCAGACCATTCCTGTGACCATTCAGGTTAATCCCGTACAGAGCGAACTGCCGGCGGGATACGGCCGTCCTCCATTTGTAGCTAAACGGGCACTGCTCCAGGCCGAAACGGTGGAATTTGTCATCGTTGTCACGCTGAAACCGGTGGAACCCTAATGAACTTTGATTTTGAGCTGGCCGATATTGTTGATTATCTGCGAGAAAATTTATTTGCCGTGGTGGCCGTGGCCATTATAGGGCTGCTGTTGGTTGGCTATCTCATTTTTGCCATACGCACCCTTTTGCCACGCTGGCAGCAGCGCACCGATCTGGCAACTGCATCGGCCACGGTAGAAGCCGCCTTCCAGGCGCGCACGACGCAGCAGCAAGCCGCAGCTGGGCAGCTTGGCACGCAAATCGAGGCGGCTCAAGCGGAGTTTCGTGAGCTTGCCAATCGTTTTTTGACGGAAGCACAGGCGGCTGCCTTTTTGGATGGTTTATATGACAGCGCGGCAGAAACGGCCGTCTCAATCGTCGATTTACAGGCGCAAACAGTGGCTCAAGGGGCCGCCGCTGCCGGTGAAAAACCAGTCTACGACACACGCCAGTTTCGGTTGGTGGTGGAGGGGAACTTGCGCCAGCTCAATCAATTTGTGGGGCGTATTGAGCAAACGGCCGTTCCGGGCATCAACCTGAAAAATTTGGTCATTACCGAGGGTGGGAATGAGGCTGCCGCTGTGCTAACGCTAGATTTGCTGCTTTACACCTCGCCATTTTCCACCGGGGAATCGGTGGCCGAGCTACCGGATCCGCTGGCTACTCCGGCAGCCACGCAGATTCCGGTCCCGCAGCCTTCCGCCACACCCCTTGCCTCACCCACGTCAGACGTGACGGCGCTGATACGCCAGCTGGATGATCCCTGGACGGCCGAAAATTGGCCGGAAGTTATCCGCCTTATCCAGGAAATCCGTCAATTGTCTCCCAACGAAACCGGCATGACGGAAAAATTGTATGCCGCGCGGGTAAATTATGGCTATCGATTGGCCGAATTGGGAGATACGGCTGCTGCTGCCCAGCAATTTGAGCAAGCCCTGGCTATCTTCCCGCAAGGCACGGAAGCTGAGGCCGGGTTGCAATCTCTCTTTGCGCCCACCGCCACGCCCACGCCAGAAGCCACCATTTACGTGGTGCAGCGCGGCGACACGCTGTTCTCCATCGCCCGCCGCTTCGGCTCCACCGTAGAAGCGGTTAAGTCGGCGAATGGGCTGGTGGGTAACAACATTACACCGGGGCAGCAGCTAATCATTCCCTAAAAATCAGTTTTGAGTTTGGTTGCTCTTTGGCCTACTGTTCTGTTTATGCTAGCGTCCGCACGCCGCGCCAAATGGGGGCTTGGTCGTAATCAAAGTAGCGGGCTTTGTGCAGCGTGAGCGCGTCGCTGTATTGAATGCCGTGGGGGAGACGGCCGTTATAAATCCGAATTGAGTGATAATAACTGGGAGATAGTTCATACACCGCTTTGGCGTGGGCTTCGCTGCGGCTCCAGCCCATCTGCGCTGCTTCACTGGTGAACAATACCAGATTGGCGTAATTGCCATCAGCCAGCAGCATGGTGCTGTAACTAATCAGGCCCTCGTGTTGGGGAATTTCCTTCATCAGCGTAAGGTCAAATTCCTGGGCCAGCTCAATGTCGGCCTGGGAGCGGCTTTGGCCAAAAAAGCCCACAACGTGAATTAAATCTTCCTCCTTAAAATGCTGCGGATTGGCCAACACCTGCCGGTGAATCCAGCTACCCTTGTCGGGCAAGTTGAACAAAATTGTTTGCGGCGAATCGGATGGCATGTGGGGATTTTGCAGGGTAAGGCAAAGTTGGCGGACCATGTAGCGCAGTGTCTTTAGGTCGCCGGGGATGTGCGTGGGGTGGGTAAACGGCCGTTCGGCAAGAATGTCTGTAGGGGATAATTGAACGACGTTTTCCATGGGGTTTGGATCCTCCTTTTAAGTCATGGGTTTGTTTACTTAAGCAAAGGCAGAACTTGCCTCTCGTTTATTTGGGAAAACCTTCCGCATTTACAGAAAATCCGAGCTCGGCCGAGATTTTTTGGCAGGCGGCCAACAGCGTCGGTAGATATTCCTGAAAAATGGCATCATTTAGCCGATATGAGGGGCCGGAGATGGAAACGGTAGCTAATAAATTCCCCTGGTGATTGTAAATTGGGCCAGCCAATGAGCTGAAGCCAGTTTCATACTCTTCATGCACGATGGCGTATTTTTGCTGGCAAATCTGGTTAAGCTGCCGGGTTAACTGGTAGCTGTCGGTCACTGTGCTCTCGGTGTATTGTTTGAGCGGGGTGGGGAGAACGGCCGTGCGTTCCTCGGGTGTCATGTGGGCCAAAATGAGCTTGCCGCTGGCCGTACAGTGCAAAGGTGAACGGCGGCCAATCCAGCCGATATATTGAATGGGCTGCGGGCTGGCGGCCCGGTCGATGTTGACGCACTCCGTACCGTCCAGCACCGTAACATTGACCGTTTCCTGGGAGACGGCCACCAAATCAGCCAGATGTGGCTGGGCGGCGGCGCGAGCGTTTAATCGGCCCAAAGCCACGCCTGCCAGACTAACCAACCCAATCCCCAGCCGATACTTGCCCGTTTCTGTGTTTTGATCAATCAATCCTTCAGCTTGCAGCGTGGCTATCATGCGCGACACTGTGCTTTTGTGCAGGTCTAAACGGCGGCTCAGTTCCGAGACGCCAAGTTCTGGCTCGGCCTCGGTAAAGCTGCGCAAGATGGCGGCAGCACGCTGCACGGATTGTACGGGGGCAGTCAATGTGTTGGTTTTTTGAGTCATCGGCTTACATTGTAGCTATGTTGTTGCGTATTATGAAACTCTGTTGTGACATACGGGTCAAAGTAGTATATCGGTCATTGGCCTAAACATCAAGTGGCACTCACCGTATCCTGGAGTGACATCCGCGTGGCGTTCAGCTACACTACCTTATGCCTCCTTCATCTGATTTTTACACGCTGTTGTCTAACCTGTTTCACCAAATGGTCCGTACACCAGACGTGCTGCCTGTTATACCGCAGAAACAATGGCGCATGAGTTCTCAAGAACAGCTGCTGCTGAAAGATTTACAGGCAGCTCTGATGGCACTTGAAGCTCACAACCAGGAGCGTCAATTACAGATGGCGGCCCGTAAACGAGAGCAAGCCACCCTGCTGGCAGTTTCCCAAACATTGGCTTCCGCTTTAGAACTCAAACCAGGCTTAATTCTTGACCAACTGGGCGTGATTATCGATTACACACATGCTGCTCTTTTTTCACTGGAAGATCACACCCTCGTCACCCTGGCCGTACGAGGCCCTCAGCGGCTGCAAGAGGCGGTGCCCTTTCGCATCCAGTTGAACGATCCAGAGAGTCAGGCCGTTCTGTTGAATGAGCAGCAGCCACAGCGAATTGCCGACGTATGGAGTGACCATCCAACAGCAAAATTTCTCCGGTCACTTTTGAATGACCACGCAGCGGTGATGTTGGAAGGCGTGAAGGCCTGGATGTGGGTTCCTCTGGCCGCAAAAGGCCGGGTCATGGGGGGCATAGGCGTGGCTAATGACAAACCAGGCAGCTTCACGGCCCACCATGCCGACCTGGCGCTCATTGTAGCCAATCAGGCGGCGATCACGTTGGTTAATGCCCAGCTATATGAGCAAGCCCAAACGCTGGCCACACTGCAAGAGCGCCAGCGCCTGGCCCAAAATCTGCACGACGCCGTCAATCAGTCACTCTTTTCTGCCAGCCTCATTGCCGAAGTGCTGCCGCGCGTCTGGGAGCGCAACCCAGATGAGGGAAGACAGTCACTCGAAGAACTGCGGCGATTAACACGCGGGGCCATCGCTGAGATGCGCGGCTTACTGGTTGAGCTCCAGCCCTTGGTGATAACCGACAGTGATTTAGGCGATCTGCTGCGCCAGTTGAGTGATGCGTTCACGGGGCGGACCAACGTTCCCGTCGCTTTGACCATAACAGGAAAAGGCACCTTACCAACCGACGTGCAGGTAGCATTCTACCGGCTTTGCCAGGAAGGATTGAATAACATTGCTAAACACGCTCGGGCCAGCCAGGTTATAATGAAACTGCGCTATGAGGCGGGCTTAGCAGAGTTAACCATCCACGATGATGGCCGAGGCTTTGATCCGACCCAGGTACCGCCTGGCCACTATGGCCTGAACATTATGCAAGAACGGGCCAAAGCTATTGGTGCTTTGTTGTCGATTACCAGCCAGGTCGGTCACGGCACTGAAATCAATATTAGTTGGATGAACTCCCCACAATAGGAGGCAGTATGACCACCTCACAGCTTATACGCGTCATGCTTGTTGATGATCATACGATGGTCCGCCGCGGCCTGGCGACCTTTTTGCAAATTTCTGACGATTTGGAACTGGTGGGAGAAGCGGACAACGGGGAGGAAGCCATTGAACTGTGCGCGCGCCTTCTACCAGATGTGATACTCATGGATATGGTCATGCCGGATATGGATGGCGTGACCACCACGCGCCTTATCCGCCAGCAGTTTCCCACTGTCCAGGTGATTGCCCTGACCAGTTTTAAGGAGGCAAAGCTGGTGCAGAGCGCGCTGCAGGCGGGAGCCATCGGCTATTTGCTAAAGGATATCTCTGCGGAGGAGCTGGCCCGGGCGATTCGCTCCGCCCATGCGGGGCAAGGAACGGTGGACTCGGAAGTGACACAGGGACTCATCCGGGCGGCCACGCGGCCAACCGCGCCGGGTGCTGACCTAACGGAACGTGAGCATGAGGTGCTCACGCTTCTGGTCGAGGGGTTGAATAATACCGAGATCGCTGAGAAGCTGGTGGTTAGTCCCTCTACGATTAAATCGCATGTTAGCAATATTCTGGCGAAGCTGGATGTTACCAGCCGCACGGAAGCCGCAGCCCTGGCTGTGCGCCACCATCTGGTTGACTGAACGGCCGTTTCCCCCAAAACCCTCAAATTTACCCCATCCCCAATCATTTCTCCCCCAACTGGCGGAGCTAAATCCCCGCTGGTCAGCCGATGTAGTTAAAGCGGATTCACTGTACTATTTATAGATAGTCCACAAATTCTTTGCCCAAATAAAAGTTACCAATCTAATGGATCCGGGAGGATCACCCTATGAACCAAGATATATTTGAAGGTAAATGGAAAGAGATGAGAGGCCAGATCAAAGAATGGTGGGGCAAACTCACCGATGATGATCTGGAACGGGTCGGCGGCAAAGCTGACCAAATGATCGGTTTGCTCCAGCAGAAATATGGTTACACCAAAGAGCACGCCGAAGAAGAATTCAACCGGCGGCTAGAAGCGGCAAAGATTGAGTAAACCCCAGATATTTGCCCCGACTTTCAAAAAGAGCAGCGGGCTGAAACCTCTGGTTGGGTAGCTGCTGCTTCCCCAATTGGGAAGCGGTGTAATTAATATGGGTTGGAAGCACGTTGTCCGTGTTCCCAACCCACACTTGAAGGAGAAAAAAAGATGAATTTTTTAGTTTGGCTAATTGTTGGTGGCGTCATTGGCTGGGTAGCCAGCATCTTAATGGGAACCAATAAGCAGCAAGGCATATTACTCAACGTAATCGTCGGTATTGTGGGGGCGTTTGTGGGTGGTTTGGTGTTAACGCCCCTATTCGGCATCGCTACCATTAACCAAAATAACTTTAGCATGCCCGGCCTGATGATCTCGTTGGTAGGGGCCGTCATTCTATTAGCCCTTTTCAGCCTCCTCCGCGGGGGCGGGTTGCGCCGACGCTAACCGTACTGTTGTGAAACTTTAGCAGCGCAACGGTCCCACCTACAGCTCTCCCGGAGGTTTCAATCGCCGGGAGAGCTAATGTTTTAAGAGAGGTCCCATAAATGTCACAAAAACGAATATCTGAAGTGAAAACTTCACAACGTGAATCAGGCCAGGAACAACGCCTTTTCTCGTTCAAAGCGACGCAATGGATTTGGCTTGGCCTTGGTATTGTCGAAGTCCTCATTGGGCTGCGCGTTGTACTGAAGCTCATAGCCGCCAACCCGGAAAGCCCGTTTGCTGCCTTCATTTACGCTGTCAGCGCCATTTTCCTATTCCCCTTTGCGGGGTTGGTCGGTACACCAGCATCTGGCGGGATGGTGTTGGAATTCTCGTCCATCATTGCCATGTTGGTGTATGCGTTGCTGGCCTGGGGAATTGAACGCATCGTCTGGGTGAGTTTCTATCGGCCGCGCGGCGCGTTGGTGGGCGTTACCCAAACGATGACAACCCGCGAACAGGACATGGAGTAAGAATAGGAGACGACATGATGAACAATAAAAAGCACGAAAATAAACAGGATGTCAATCAAATAAGCGGTTTCTTAGCCGGTTTTTTGTTTTTAGGTGGCCTGCTGCTGGGCAGCGTAGCCGGTGCGGGGGTGATGCTGCTGATGGCACCCCAATCCGGTAAAAAGACCCGCAAACAGCTCCAGCGGAAAGGCCAGAAAGTGCGCAAGCAAACGGCCAAAACGGTAAAGCACAAGGTAGACCAGGTTAATGTTAAAGCTAATCAGGTCACGGCCAGCATCCAAGATGTGGTTGATGACCAAAAAGAGCGTTGGGAACCGGTGATTGAAGCTGGAAAAACGGCCGTTCAAGGCGCTTAGTGGCCGTCCGCAAATAAGTTAGCGGAATTGTACGGACGGCTCGGAGTAAGCGGCCTTCCAATCAGGTAAGTTATTGTTGGCCGCTTACTTAAGACCCAAACATTTACGAACATTTGACTTTGCTGAAAAACAAGGAGAAACATCATGTTGTGGACTATCATCGTCATTCTTATCGTATTGTGGCTGCTCGGCTTTTTAGGGAGTAACGTCAGTTCTCGTATCCCGAAGTCTGGTAATCTCATTCATACATTGCTGGTTATCGCCGTTATCCTCATCGTTTTGAATTTGTTAGGGGTCATATAGGCGAATTACGAGAAATAATCGGGGAAAATTCGATGTATTTCGGAATTCGCTTGAGGCATTTTTGGGTTGAAGGCTTATTTTTTATTAGGTAGACTCCGCTGCTGAGGGCGCAGATATAAACTGGCGGGCTTTGCATGGTGCCTCTGGTCGTTGTATAGTTACCAGAACGATACGCGGTTTACCAGCATTGACACGAAGAGGGAACATGACCCGTAAAAAAGATGCCGCCGCACCGTCCAAAACTATCACCCCCACAGAGCAGCAGCCATTAGCGCCAATTGAAAATGCCAAGACAGAATCGGACCCAGGCAGCCAGGTGGCTGTCACTTTTCCTATTGTCGGCATCGGCGCATCGGCCGGAGGGTTGACGGTATTTGAACAGTTTTTTGCCGCCATGCCAGCCGATGTTGACCCCGGCATGGCCTTTATCCTGGTGCAGCATTTGTCGCCCGACCACAAGAGCCTTCTTGCAGAGCTGGTCCGGCGCTATACTCGCATGCAAGTTTACGAAGTGGAAGATGGCATGACGGTGCAGCCCAACTGTGCCTACATTATCCCCCCGAATCACGATATGGCCTTTTTGCATGGTAAGCTGCATCTGCTGGAGCCGGGGGAGCGGCGCGGGCTGCGCCTGCCCATTGATTTCTTTTTCCGCTCTCTGGCCCAAGACCAGCGGGAGCGGGCCATCTGCATTGTGCTGTCTGGAACTGGCAGCGATGGTGCGCTGGGGGTGCGGGCCATTAAGGAAGCCGGGGGCATGGCCATGGCCCAAACGCCCGACTCGACAGAGTTTGACGGAATGCCGCGCAGCGCCATTGCCACCGGGTTGGTGGATTATGTGCTGCTCCCAGCGGAGATGCCGGCCCAACTCATCGCCTACGCCGCTCATGCCTACGGCCACAAGCCCCGCCCAACGCTGCCGCTGCATCCCAAAGAAGACAGGTTGAACAAAATATTCATCCTGCTGCGCGCCGAAACCGGCCACGACTTTTCGCAGTATAAACAAAACACCATTACCCGGCGCATCGAGCGGCGCATGGCCGTGCAGCAGATCGAGCACGTTGATGAGTACATCCGTTATTTGCAGCAAAACGGGACCGAAGTAAGGGCGCTCTTCCACGATTTGCTCATTGGCGTCACGCAGTTCTTCCGTGATCCGGAAGCGTTCGCCGCCCTGCAAACGCAAGCCATCCCCAAGCTCCTGGCCGCCAAGGCCAGCGGCGACCTGGTGCGGGTTTGGGTTCCTGGCTGCTCTACCGGCGAGGAAGCCTATTCCATTGCTATCTTGATTCAGGAGCAAATGGAAGCTTTGAAGCAGCGTTTTAAGGTGCAGATTTTTGCCACCGACATTGACAGCCGGGCCATTGCCACGGCCCGCGCCGGGGGTTATCCGGCGAGCATCGCCGCAGACGTCTCCCCGGAGCGGCTGGATCGCTTTTTTACCCATGATGCGGCGAAGAGCGTTTACCAGATTCAAAAAGATGTGCGCGACATGCTCATTTTCTCGGAACATGATCTGATCCAGGCCCCGCCCTTTTCCCGACTGGACCTGATTAGCTGCCGCAATCTGCTAATTTATATGAGCGGGGCTTTGCAGAAGAAGCTGATGCCCCTGTTTCACTATGCCTTGAACCCGGGCGGTCTGCTTTTTTTGGGCAGTTCGGAGAGCGTGGGCGATTTTGGCCAACTCTTTACCCTGCTGGATCGTAAATGGAAGTTGTACCTGCGTCAGGAAGAGCCATCCGGCGGGCGCTATCCGGATTTAGGCCAGATTATCCCGGCAGCAACGGCCGTTCGCATTAAGCAACGGCCGTTACCACCCACCGCCAGTAAGACGCAACCATCGCTGC
Source organism: Anaerolineaceae bacterium (assembly GCA_002699125.1). GTDB lineage: Bacteria > Chloroflexota > Anaerolineae > Promineifilales > Promineifilaceae > Leptofilum. The sequence goes on along the minus strand of PABI01000125.1, from coordinate 117,261 downwards.
GCAAGCTGACCGAACAAGCGCTGCTTGAAGCGCACACCCCGGCAGCGGTTCTGGTTAACGCGCTGGGCGACATCTTGTATATTCACGGCCGTACCGGGCGCTACCTGGAACCAGTGTCTGGCGAAGTGGGGGTCAACAACATTCTGGCGATGGCCCGCGAGGGGCTGCGACGGCCGTTAACCACTATTTTGTATCAAGCAGTGACCAACCACACCCCGGTGTCTCGCCCTGGCCTGCGGGTGAAAACGAACGGCGATTTTATCACTGTTGATCTGGCGCTGCGGCCGTTGGCCACAGCCGGCGGCAGCGAACCGAAGCTGTATCTGGTCATCCTGAAAGAGGCAGAAGAACAGGGCGAGGAAACGGCCGTTGCCCCCAATCCCGACGATACCCACCCTACCAGCGACAGCGACCTGCGCATTTCAGCCCTGGAACAAGAACTACAGGCGAAAGAGGAATATCTGCAAACGGCCGTTGAAGAAATGGAAACGGCCAACGAAGAGCTAAAATCGACCAACGAAGAGCTGCAATCGGTCAACGAAGAACTCCAATCTACCAACGAGGAGCTAGAGACCTCCAAAGAAGAACTGCAATCGGTCAACGAAGAGCTTTCCACCGTCAACGCCGAACTGCAACAGCGGGTAGCTGAACTATCGCAGGCCAACAACGACATGAACAACCTGCTCGCCGGAACCGGTGTAGGCACTATTTTTGTCGATCATCAGCTGCACATCCAACGCTTCACCCCGACCGTGACGCAGCTCATCCACCTCATCCCCACCGACATTGGCCGGCCAGTGGGCCACATCACCGCCAATCTGGCAGGATACGATCGTCTGGTCGCCGACGTAAACGCTGTACTAGACACCCTCGTACCCAAAGAGATCGAAGTGCAAACCCCGGCGGGTGATTGGTATATGCTGGGCATCCGCCCCTATCGCACCCTGGATAATGTGATCGAGGGGGCTGTGATCACCTTTGTAGACATCACCCGTATCAAAAAGGCGGAAGCGCTGCAACGACTGGCGGCGGTGGTGCACGACGCCAACGACGCCATTACGCTGCAAGATTTGCAGGGTCACATTTTAGCCTGGAACCCGGCCGCCGAGCGTTTATACGGTTGGTCTGAAACGGAGGCATTGACGCTGAACAACCGTAACCGGATTCCGCCAGAGCAGCACGCGCAAGAAATGGAGACACTCCGGCAGTTGAGCCAGGCGGCCGTTCTGGAACCATATCACGCCCGCCGGTTGTGTAAAGACGGTCGGATCGTGGACATCTGCTTAACGGCCACGGCGCTGATCGACGAAGCTGGCGAGGTCTACGCCATTGCTACCACAGAGCGGCAGCTAGGCCAGACCCAAGAGGAGGAAGCGTAGACGGAGGAAAGCCATGAGCGAAACAGAAATGAATTCTGCTGAGTTTTTGCGCCAGCGCGCCGAGGCGATAGCTGCCCAGATGCCAGAAGATCTGGCTGATCTTTCGCCAGAAGCTGGTCAGCAGTTGCTTCATGAGCTGCGCGTCCACCAGATAGAGTTGGAGATGCAGAATGAGGAGCTGCGCCGGACGCAGCTGGAATTGGAAGCGGCGCGGGCACGCTATTTTGACCTGTATGATCTGGCCCCGGTTGGTTATATTACCCTCAGCGAGCCGGGAATCATTCTGGAAGCGAACCTGACGCTGGTTGATCTGCTGGGGGTGACGCGAAAGGAAGTGGTGAAACGGCCGTTAACGCGCTTCATCTTCCCTCCAGACCAGGACATCTTCTACCACCACCACCGCCAGCTTTTTGCCACCGGTGCGCCCCAAATTTGCGAACTGCGCTTGTTACACGCCAGCGGCGACTCTTTTTGGGCACAGTTGGAAGCGGCGAGCACGCCGCAAAATGATGGAAGCGCGCCAACCTGCCGCATCATCATCAGTGACATTGTCACACGCAAGCAGGCGGCGCTGGCGCTGCACAAAAGCCACCAACGCCTGGAAGAAGCCATTGAGGAATTGCGAGAGACGCAGGCGCAGCTTGTGCAGCAAGAGCGGCTGGCGGCCATCGGGCAGCTGGCGGCGGGCATTGCCCACGATTTCAACAATATCCTGGCGATCATCACCCTCTATGTTGATTTGAGTCTCCGCACACCTGATCTTCCTCCCAAACTGCATGATCGCCTGGAGACCGTTGGCCAGCTGGCCAGGCGCGCCGCCGACCTGGTGCAGCAAATCCTCGATTTCGGCCGGCGGGCCGTGCTGCAAACCAGTTCGTTAAACTTGGCAACCCTTCTTCAAGGGCAGGTTGAATTGTGGCAGCACACTATACCGGAATCTATCCAGATTCATTTTGCCGCCGAGACGGCCGATTGCCTGGTTAAGGCCGACCCGACGCGCCTGCAGCAGTTGTTCACCAATCTGGTTCTCAATGCCCGCGACGCCATGCCCGACGGCGGTGATCTGCGTCTGGGTGTGGCGCAGCTTCATTTGGATCACCGCGACACAGCGCCGCTGCCCGACATGGCCGCCGGAGATTGGGCGCAGATAACTATTAGTGACAGCGGCACAGGTATTCTGGCCACGACGCTGCCGCACATTTTTGAGCCGTTTTTTACCACCAAAGGGCCGGGGCAGGGCAGTGGGCTGGGGCTGGCCCAGGTGTACGGCATTGTCAAACAGCACAACGGGCATATTGATGTGCAGAGCGCGGAAGGCCGGGGGACAACCTTTACCATTTATCTACCGGCGCTGGACGCCACGATGCTGGCAGAAACGGCCGTTGCCCCACCAGCCGTGCAGCACGGGCAAGGCGAAACCATCCTGCTTGTGGAAGACAGCGAAGTCTTGCGCGAGGCATTGGCCAGCACCCTGGTTCTGCTGAACTATCAGGTCGTGACCGCCGCAGACGGCCGTGAAGCGTTGGCCATTCTGGAACAAGATGGTGAAAGCGAGATGCCAGGGCAAAACATCGCCCTGGTCCTGAGCGATCTGGTTATGCCAAACATGGGGGGTGCTGCGCTGCTGCAAGCGCTGCGCCAACGTGGTCTGACTGTGCCGTTTATGATCCTGAGTGGTCATCCTCTGAAAGCTGATTTTCTGCAAACGCTGCAAACTCAGGGGGTGGCCGGTTGGCTGTTCAAGCCAATAAATATAGAAGAATTGGCCGCAGCGGTGGCGCGTATCTTGTAAATAAGTAATCGGTCTTTTAGCTCCCCCAACTGGCGGAGCAAAAAATCCCCTGTTCAGCTGATGCTGCCGGAGCGCATTGAAGGTACGATTAACTCGTGTGTTGTCACGGCGAATAGATTTACAAAAAATTGTGACAAATTGTACACAAGTGGAAGATAAGGAGAAGAAAATGTCAGCTAAAAAGCATTTCACAACCGAGCAGGTCCGCGAAGCCGGTGACAAACTTGGTGTTGACTGGGGTCGCATCGACCTGGAGCAGTTCCGTATGGGTTTAGAGGTTGAGTTAGAACATGGGTTGCACGACCCAGCAACAGACGTGACGGGCAACGACCTCCTCTTCACCGGTAAAATCGCGCTTGCTCATCTCAATGAGTTTGCCGATTATTACACGCGCCTCGAAAAGATGGAGCAGGAAGCTAAAGAGGAACTCGGCCAAAGCCCAGGGTGAGGAGTTACCGATGAAATACTTAACTTTAGACCAGATCAAAGAGTTGGCACAACAAGGGGACAGCCCAAGTGTATCAATTTTTTTGCCAACTTATCGTACCGGTCAGGATACCCAACAAGCTCCCATTCGCTTCAAAAACCTTCTTCAAGATGCCGAACAACAGTTTCTGAACAGCGGGATGGGGCCGCGCGAAGTGAGTGACTTGCTCCAACCCGCGCAAGCATTATTAGGCGACACCTATTTCTGGAGGCATCAGCACGATGGATTGGCCGTATTTCTAACTGCGGCTGACTTCCACTACTATCATCTCCCCTTTCGCGTCGAGGAACTGCTTATCATTGCTCGATCCTATTATGTCAAACCTGTTTTGCCGCTGTTCACAAATAATGGACATTATTACATCCTGGCCATAAGCCAGAATGCGGTTCGACTGTTTGAAGGAACACGTCATAGTGTGGGTCAAATCGATCTACCGGATGGAACACCTGAGAGTCTAGACGAAGCGCTGAAATTCGATGATCCGGAAAAACAGTTGCAGGTTCGCACGGGAACGTCGCAAGGTGGGACGGGGGCGGGCATGTTCCATGGACAGGGTCCCGGCGATGAGGAACAGAAAGTCAGGATTGAACACTATCTCAACCTGGTGGATCAAGGACTCAAAGAAATCTTTCATGAGCAGCAAGCACCGCTCATCTTAGCTGGTGTCGATTATCTCCTGCCGATTTATCGTCAGGTTAGCGAATACACCAAGATCATGCCTGAAGGTATAACAGGCAGTCCTGAACATTTACGGTCTGAAGCGTTACAGGAACAAGCCTGGCCTATTGTAGAACCCTATTTCCGTCAAGAGACGGAAAAGATTACGGCGCAATATCAGCAGCTTGCCGATACAGATAAAGCAGCGGATAACGTTGAAGAGGTTGTCGCGGCCGCGTTTTATGGACGCGTGGATAGACTCATCTTAGCCGTTAATGCTGAGGTGTGGGGTAGTTTCGATCGTGATACGGGGAAAGTTATTCAGTACCAGGAAGGCCAGAGTCGGAAAGACTGTTTCCCACTGTTGGACTTCGCCGCGATGCAGACGCTGCAAAACGGCGGAACCGTTTACGCGCTTCCACAGGACAAAATGCCAACAAAATCACCCGTTGCGGCTGTTTTCCGCTATTAGCTTTGGCAATCAGTGTGAACGGGTATCGCTCGGCAAACAAACCAAAGGCAAAGATAAAATGAACGAAGCACACTTTCCGATTGAGTTTAATAATGAACTTGATGACATCAAGAAAAGCGAGAACGAATTCTACACGCTAGCGGTAGACCGGCTTGGTAAATTGGCAGAAGGTCACAATGATATTTCAGGCGGAGTCGTTAACTTTAAGCAGCCTTCCCAGGGACGTCAGACAGCACATATCTATGAAGTGACAATAGTCGTCTATATGGGATCAGACCATATTGCCGCTACTCAAAAGGGTGAGCAGTTTCAAGCCACGCTCGATGGTGCTTTAGATGCTGTTGAACACCAAGTGCGGGAACTTCGTGAGCAACAGCGAAACTACTAAAACTGTTCGCTTACTTTAGATGACACCTTCTCCACCTTCACCACTGGTTAACTGGACGTTCTGGCGGGTTGCCTGGGCTACGCTTGTTCTCGCTTTTGTGGGCCTGAGCTTCTGGTTGGTCTATCGCTTTTATCAGGTCATTTTCATTTTGTTTGTGGCTGTGGTGATTGGCACTATCCTCAGGCCAATGGTCCTTTGGCTGCAGCGGCGCGGGCTGCCTCAGAAAGCGGGCGTCAGCCTGGTTTATTTGCTGCTGCTGGCCTTGCTTATTGGCTTCGTGCTCCTGTTATTCCCCCTGATTGCCGAGCAAAGCACCACAATTGCAGCCGCTATACCGGGATATTACCAAAGCGTGTACGGCTGGACGCTTGAGAATCCGAATCTATTGACGGAGAGTCTGAGAGCGATTTTGCCCAATGCCTTATCAATCCTGGATCCGGTACAGCAGACGGGACAGGAGATGGTGGATTCGGCGGGACAGGTGTTGGGTTACGTGGCCTCAGTGGCAAACGGGTTTTTTACGGCCGTTGTCATTCTGCTTTTGGCTGCTTACTGGACTCTCGATGGGCCGCGAACCATCCGCGCCTTGCTGCTGTTGACACCGAAAAGTCAGCGCGAGGGCATTAGCGAACTTATAGTGGCGATGGAAACAAAGGTGGCTGCCTATATTGCCGGGCAGGGCATCCTGATGCTGGTCGTCGGCACCATGGCCCTGGTTGCCTACTCGCTCATCGGCTTGCCCTATGTTTTGGTGCTGGCGTTTGTGGCGGGCATTATGGAGGCGGTCCCCCTCGTTGGACCGCTTCTCGGCGCCATTCCGGCGGCACTGGTGGCTCTGTCGTTGGGGCCAGACAAGGTCATCTGGGTCATCATCGCCACGATTGTGATTCAGCAGTTGGAAAACAGTGTGCTGGTGCCGCGTGTCATGCGTCAGGCGGTGGGTGTCAACCCGTTTGTTACCCTGTTGGCGCTTTTTGCGTTTAGCTCATTGCTGGGTGTGGCCGGGGCGCTGATGGCCATTCCGCTGGCTGCTATGATCCAGATCTTACTCAACCGCTTCGTCTTTCATCGGCAAGCCGCAGAGCCGGAGATTGCCGTTGGCCGTGATTTTGCCAGCCGTTTGCGTTATGAGGCGCAAGAATTGGCCCAGGATCTGCGTAAACAGGCGCGGCTCACGCAGGAAGGTTCAGACCAAACGGTCAGGCAGACGGATCAGTTGATGGACGAGGTTGAATCGCTTGCCAACGATCTGGATACCCTGCTGGCCCAGGCTAATCTTTCGGGGGCAGAATGACAAAACGAGTGATGTGGGCGGGAACGGCCGTTATGATCACCCTGCTGGCGCTGGCCTTATTTTGGCAGTTTCGCCTCGTGGTTATTTACGTTCTGGTCTCATTGGCGCTGGCGTCAGCAGCACGTCCGCTTATCAAGCGCCCAGCTGGACAAAGCCTGGCCGTGCGCTTGGCCCTGATATTGCTCTACCTGGTACTCCTGGGCAGTATTGGTCTCTTACTCGTTCTAGGCAGCGGAGCCGCCATTCGTGACATTCAGGAGCTGGCCCAACAGGTGTCTGTGCAGGATGTCTGGCAGCAGCCGGTCTGGTTGCAAGGCAGTGCGTTGCAACAGTTTCTAGATACACGGCTACCGCCACCGAGCGACTTTTTTGTGGCCCTGATTGGCGAAAACGGGCAGCTTGTGCTGCCCGCTGTCCTAGGTTTTACGCAAGGTGTTTTTACGATCCTGAGCAGCGGAGTTGTTGTTTTATTCTTAAGCCTTTATTGGAGTATGGACAAAATCCATTTTGAACGACTGTGGCTCTCGCTGCTGCCACCGGTGCAACGTAGTAGGGCACGTGATATCTGGCAGACTATCGAGTCGGATCTCGGCGCTTACATTCGCAGCGAGGTGGCCCAAAGTCTCCTGGCGGGCGTGCTGTTGGGGCTGGGTTACTGGGCGCTGGGATCGCCCTATCCGGCGCTGTTAGCCCTCGCCGGCGCTGTCGCCTTGTTAATACCTGTGGCTGGCGCAACGCTGGCGGTGCTTCCCCCTCTATTGCTGGGATTACTGACTGGTGTGCCTCTGAGCTTGATGACGGCCGTTTATACACTGGTTGTCATGGGCGTACTGAAATGGTGGATTGAACCCCGTCTTTTCCAGCGTAGACATATCAACCCAATGTTGACCCTCCTCTTCCTCATTGCTCTGGCAGACGCTTATGGTCTGCTCGGGATTGTTGTTGCCCCACCGTTATCAGCCACTTGTCAAATCTTGTGGAGCCGATTGGTGAGCCACCGGGCTGCTTCCGGCGCTTCGGCCCGGGTTTCAGACCTTAAAGAGCGAGAGGCACAGCTGTGGAGCACGATTAAGGCGATGGATGAACCGCCGCCACCATTGGTTATCGACTGCATGACGCGGCTGACCCATTTAATAGTGCAGGCAGAACCATCGCTCTCAACTTCTACTGAGCAAAGTCGCTTGCTGGCGTTGGCCGAACACACCCAACCAAATCTATATACAGAAACAACCAGAAACGCAAGATAACCATCTTCTTCCCCAACTGAAGGAAATGAATATCCCCTAGCTGTATTGCGGCGGAGTTAAGGAAACGGCACCAATGACACCTGAAATCACTCTGGTTCTTACTATATTAGGCATTGCCATTGTGCTCTTTGCGACGGAGCGTATTCGTGTGGATCTCATCTCCATGATGGTTCTGCTGTCTTTGCTCCTCACCGGCCTTCTAAACGTTGAAGAAGCGTTTTCCGGTTTTTCAAACCCGGCCGTCATCACTGTCTGGGCCATCTACATCGTCAGTGAAGGCCTTTTCATTACCGGCGTCGCCGACTATTTGGGTCAGCGCATCCTTGGCATTTCCGGCAATCATGCGGGCCGCTTGACGGTAGTGATCATGGTCGCTGTGGGAACCATGTCGGCTTTCATGAACAATATTGGCGCTACGGCCGTTTTGCTGCCAGCGGTTGTCGCCATCGGTCGCAAGACAAACATCCCGGCATCTAAACTTTTAATCCCTTTGGCTTTCGGCTCCTTGTTGGGCGGGGTCACAACGCTGATTGGCACGCCCCCTAATCTCCTGGTCAGTTCGGCCCTGGCTGACGCCGGTTTTGAACCATTTACACTCTTTGACTATACACCTATGGGTCTCATCGTCATGGTCAGCGGCATCACCTACTTTGCTGTGGCTGGTCGTCACCTACTTCCAGACAGAGATACGCATTCGGCAGAGGATTTGACGGTTGATTACAAGCTGCGTAATTATCTGACCGAACTCAAGGTGTTGCCTGAATCAAACCTGGTAGGCAAAACCATCGTAGATACCCATTTGGGCAAAGCGTACGATCTGACAGTCATGGGCTTGATGCGCGACGGCCATCTCCAAACCGGGGATCTATCTGATACCCATGTTAAAGTTGACGACACCCTACTGGTCAAGGGCTCAATTACAAAAATCCTGGAAGTCCAAGATCGAATTGGGATTACGCTCGATCCGCATATGCGTTTGGGCGAACTCGATCTCAAATCCTCCGAAGCCTCAATGATTGAGGTGGTCATCAGTCAACTTGCCGACTTCGCTGGTAAAACCCTGAAAGAAGTAGATTTCCGTGCTAAATATGGTTTGACTGTATTGGCAATTTGGCACAAAGAGGCAGTTATCGTCAATCGCTTGTCTGATGTTCCTTTGCAGTTAGGGGACATTTTGCTGGTTCATGGTCCGCGCCAAAGGCTTAATTACCTAAGACGGGATCTGGCTTTTATCGTTCTGGAGCCTGTCACGACGGAACATCGACGGACAAACAAGGCGCTGCTTTCGTTGATTATATTCGGGGGGATGATTTTGCTGGTATCGTTCGGCATGCTGCACCTGGCCACAGCGGTTGTCCTGGCAGCGATGTTGATGGTCCTTGTCGGCATTCTGGCTATGAACGAAGCGTACGCATCAATCGAGTGGCAGTCTGTATTCCTAATAGCAGGCATGCTTCCCCTGGGCATTGCTATGGAACAGACAGGCACAGCAGACTTTTTATCTGCCCAAATCATAGATCTGGTTGGCGGCCTGGGCCCTCGCGCGATCATGATCGGATTGTTTGTGCTAACCACGATCATTACTGAATTCATGTCCAATGCCGCAGCGGCGGTGCTGGTTGCCCCGATCGCTATTAGTTCGGCCGTGGCGCTTGGCGTCGCGCCTCAGGCATTTGCTATGGGTGTCGCCATCGCTGCTTCTAACTCATTCTTGTTCCCCATTGGTCACCAGGCTTCGGTGTTGGTTTACGGACCCGGTGGTTATCGCTTTTTCGATTATACAAAAGTTGGACTTCCACTGACGCTAATGATCTGGTTGTTGCTGATTGTTTTCTTGCCAATTCTTTGGCCCCTCTAGATCTCCCCCAACTGGCGGAGATAAATCTCCGTTGGTCAGCCGATGTAGCCAAAATCTATTCGCCGTATGATTACTGTACGACCACATATCGATTACGAACAGCGGCCACGTCATGGTCCGCCGTAGGGCAAGATAAGTTTGGTTCGTACTGAATAGGGAGAAGATGGCCGCAACAGAACTTACCTTCCACAACAACATAAAATTAAGGGTGCAGGCTCAAATATTTTTAGGACGCACCCTTATTAGTACCTGTTTAGCCAATCCTGGCGAAGTCTGCACCTTACTCGCAGAGTCCTCACGCTATGACATCTTCTTCAAAAATGGGGCCACGGGTCGGGAACTTGCTCGTAAGCTCAACAATGAGGCCAATAGTTTGACGTTAAGCCTGCAAAACGGCCGTTACATCCTCACCTAAAAACAAGGATACGAGATGATTTTAACATTCGGTGATTGGCTTATTAACCAACAATCCCGCCAAGACTCTATTGGGGCATTGGCCCGTGTGTCAGGTTTACAAAATCCTGAGATTAAACACTCTCGACGTAAGATTGACGAGCATAAAAACTGGGCAACGCTCGTGGTAAACAATGTAAACCCAGGATACATAGAGGTCTTCAACGAGGCCTGGCAAGAATTTCTGCTGGCAAAACAGGTTGCGAAAAGTTCTCTGGAATAATTCTGATGTATGGAGCGTACTTAAATGACCCGTGTGTTTTTAGCCGATAGCCAACCCGACGTTCGTTCAGCGATGCGCCTGTTACTGAAAGATTTAAACATGCAGGTTGTGGGGGATGCGGCTGATTGGCCTACGACTTTATCCCAAGCTTTCGGGACACAACCTGACCTGTTGGTCGTGGATTGGGACCTGATTCCGCACGATACTTCACTCCGGGAACTGCGCGCAACCTGCCCGGCTGCGGTCGTTATTGTCCTCATTAGTCATCTGGATGCGCGCAAGCAGGCCGCTCTTTCCGCTGGCGCCGACAGTTTCATTAGTAAAGGCGACACACCGGTTCGGATAGCGGAGCGCCTGCGAGCTGCGGCGGCAAACATTATTCAGCCATGAACCTTATGATAAGGATTATAGGTCCAATTAACCGTTTATTTTTAACTTGGCGAGATTGGATCAATCTGAAAACCGCTAACTTATTTGTGGATACCTGCTAAGTATGAACGAGAGTTGCAAGGCAAATAGATGATTTCGCTTGCGATTCTCAATGGAGAAATATGATGCAAACCAAGCTTTCAAATATTCGGCAAAGATGGGATAAAGCCAAACAGTCGAAGTCAACGACCTTCTGGATTGCCGTCGTGGCGATCATTATAACCTTGTATTTTGGTTTTTCCCGAGGCGGTTGGACGTTGGGCAGCAGTGCCCAAACAATGGCCGACAGAGCGGCTGAAGACGCCGTTGTGGAGCGCCTGGCACCCATTTGTGTAGCCCAATTTAATCAGGACCCACTCAACGCCGAGAAGCTGGCCGAACTGCAAGTGTTAACCACTTCTACCCGGCGGACCACCTATGTCAAAGATCAAGGCTGGGCAACAATGCCTGGCGAAACTGATCCTGATAATCAGGTGGCGGCTGAATGTGCCCGGCAGCTAATGCTAATGGACGAATAAGTTTCGTAAACAGCATGAAGTCAAAAGATGTTTTTCTGCCGAATAGCGCAAATGGAGCGATAACGTTCTCCCCTGGAAAACGGGCAGTTCTCATCATTGACGACGATACGGCCGTTCGCGAGGCTCTGTCTGACATTCTGAGCGTTTTTCCTGGGGATCATCGTCTTCACTGCAGTCAACGGCCGTGAGGGTTTACAGGTTTTTCAAGAGCAACGGCAGCACATCCCTATCAAACCAAAGGGGGGCTCTTTGTATTGCTGTATGAGTTGGATATATCCAAGAGGCAAGCGGTAAAAGCACGATGTTCGCCAGATACTCGCGCAATGGTGCAGGCGTTGATGGTGTGGGGTGATGATGGCGGCGCAGTAGTTAGTACAACAATCAATGAAATAAAAATGGAGAAAAAATCATGAGTAAAGGCAAGAACAATAAAAAAAGTGGCAAGAACAAACCAGCAAAAACTGTAAAGGAAAAAAAGCAGGCAAAAAGAGAGAAAAGAGAAGAAAAAGAGAGAAAGGAAAATCCGAAAATTAGTGACCTGTAGGGTTGACTAGTGCGGACTGGCAGAAACCCCTTTCACATTTATAACGCTACATGCCAATCTGTTTAAGTATTGGCGTCGCGCTTTTTTTATCTGAAAAGGATTTCTGCCATGCAATACGAATAATCGTTAGGGCTTATCCCTATATGGAGTATTTGATTGATGGCAAAACAACTTAGTTTTGGCGAAGAGGCACGTCGGCAGCTCAAGGTGGGAATAGACAGCCTGGCCCAGGCTGTTAAAACCACGCTTGGTCCCAAAGGCCGCAACGTTGCTCTGGATAAAAAATGGGGTGCGCCTACCGTCACCCACGATGGTGTCACCGTAGCTAAAGAAATCGAACTGTCTGATCCGTTTGCAAATATGGGTGCTCAACTGCTCAAAGAAGCCGCCACCAAGACCAACGACGTGGCTGGCGATGGTACCACCACCGCCACCGTGCTGGCTCAGGCGATTGTCACTGAAGGTCTTAAGAACGTGGCCGCCGGGGCTAACCCCATGCTGTTGAAGCGCGGGATTGAATTGGCCGCCGGGGCAGTAGCCGACGCCATTTGTAGAAGTTCAATTCCGGTCAAAGACCATGATGACATTGCCCACGTAGCCAGCATCTCCGCCGCCGATACCGTCATTGGTGATTTGATTGCCGATGTCATGGATAAAGTCGGCAAAGACGGCGTCGTCACGGTGGAAGAAAGCCAGGGCCTGGCCTTTGAAATAGAGTATGTGGACGGTATGCAGTTCGATCGTGGCTACCTCAGCCCTTACTTCATCACTGATGTTGAAACGATGGAGGCGGTGTTGAATGATCCCTGTATTCTCATCTACGACAAGAAAATATCCCTGGTTCAAGATATGTTGCCGATCCTGGAAAAGTTGATCCAAACCAACAGGCGCGACCTGGTGATTATTGCCGAAGATGTGGACAGTGAGGCCCTGGCCACACTGGTGCTGAACAAATTGCGCGGCACCATCAACGTACTTGCCGTCAAGGCCCCGGGCTTTGGCGACCGCCGCAAAGCGATGCTGCAAGATATTGCTGTGCTTACCGGCAGCACCCTCATCACCGAAGAAATGGGGCGCAAGCTGGATAGTACCACGGTGGAAGACCTGGGCCAGGCCGGCAAAGTCTCTTCGAGCAAAGACGATACCATTATTATCGATGGCCAGGGTAAAGAAGAAGCGATCAAGGCGCGCATTAACCAGATCAAGGTCGAGATCGAGAACAGCACCAGCGACTATGACAACGAGAAGCTGCAAGAGCGCCTGGCCAAATTGGCCGGAGGCGTAGCTATCATCAAGGTCGGCGCGGCTACTGAAACGGAGTTGAAAGAGAAAAAGCACCGGGTTGAGGATGCCTTAAGCGCCACTCGGGCCGCCGTGGAAGAGGGCGTTGTGCCGGGCGGTGGCGTGGCTTTGATCCATGCCATTGAGGCCATTAAAGACCTCAAAAATGATGTTCCTGATATCAATACCGGGATTAACATTGTGCGCCGCGCTCTGGAAGAGCCGATGCGCCAGTTAGCGCGCAATGCCGGTAAAGAAGGGGCCGTCGTCATCAACGAAGTGCGTCGCCGGTGCGGCGAGGGTGGTTTTATCGGCTACAACGTGATGACCGAGGCGTATGAAGATATGCTCAAATCCGGCATCATTGATCCGGCCAAAGTGACCCGCAGCGCCGTGCAAAATGCAGCTTCCATCGCGGCCATGATCCTGACCACCGAAGTTCTCATCACGGATAGCCCTGAATCCAGGTCGGCGATGCCGATGGGCGGCATGGGTGACATGGGCGGCATGATGTAGCAAATGATCAGCGTATTTTTTGCTCAAGGCGGGCAAAGGTACAGATCTAATCGTTGAGAACAGAAGGAACACAGTCATGAAACAAGATCAACCCTGGGAGTTTAACTGTAAAACATGCGGCGCTCAAAAGTTAACCGTCACGCGAGTTTGGTACATCCTTGCCGGTCCTGAAAGTGAACGTTGGCAAGAATGGGGACCGCTTGAAGCGAATCATCTCTGGCACTTTGAATTCAAGGAAAAGATAGAGAAAGAAGATAATGATGAAGTGAATCGCTCGGACTATCGACAAGACTTTGGTGATTATGCCAAAGACACTTCCATTTCTCATCTAGAAGATTACGAAATACACGAGCCACGTGATAACCCGGGAAACGATATCTTTTTTGTGAATTGCGCGGGCTGTGATCGTGAGATCGAGTTTGGCTGGTCACAACCGGATCGTGGTGGAGGCATATTCCCCGCTGAATGCTCTGACTTCATTCCCGAGGAACTCTGGCCAGAACTCAGATATTTGAATTCCTGGCATGAGAAGCATTGGCTCAAAAATGATCAACATGAGATGGACAGTGAAGCGGTTGAGTAGCCTGCACCATTTGCTCAGGTGCCAAGAACGGCACCAGGGCTAATAATCATGGTGAAGATTAAAGGAGAGAACATTATGCGAACTATATACGGCCCCATCTTTACCCTGCGTCCTTACGAACTGGGCATTCAGGAGACTCTGGGCAAATACACTCGGTTTGTACTGCCAGGTTTAGGGGTTCAGATTCCGCTCATTCATATCACCCGTATTCGCGACATTCGCGAGCATACGATGGACATCCAGCCACAATCGGTTATCACCAAAGACAACGTAGAAATCACTGTGGATGGCATCATGTGGGTACGTCCCACAGCTGATGAAGTATCCATTAAGCGCACATTCTATAACATCGACGATTGGAAACGGGCGATCATTCAGTTGGCCATGACCAACCTGCGTCAGGAATTCGGCGATTTGACCCTGGATGAGAGTCTGGTGGCCCGTGAGACAATCGCCACCAATCTACAACGGATATTGAACACCTTTGCCGTAGAGTGGGGATTGACCGTGGGTAAGATAGAAATTCGCCTGATTGACCCACCCGAAGATATCAAACGCGCCATGCACAAGCAGAAGACGGCCGAACAAGAGCGTCGCTCGATGCGCCTGCTGGCAACGGGTGACTTTGAAGCCGCTGAACAGCAAAAATTGGCGATTATTCAGCGGGCTGAAGGGGAGCGTGAAGCTGTGATTCAAGTGGCTCAGGGTAAAGCTGAAGCCATTCGCCTGGTAAATGAAGCTGCCGAGAAATATTTTGTTGGCAATGCGCAAACTCTCAAGCAATTGGAGATGATTGAAACTTCCCTGCGCGACAACGCCAAGATAGTTATCACAGAGCACGGCATCAGCCCGACCTTATTATTAGGCAGCTTGCCGGTCACCGTATCGAATGAGAAGAACGGCCGTAAAGCCAGCATTCTCCCGTAGGCAAGAAAAGTCAGGTATTACTATCAAACAACAAACAAAAGGGGAAGTGAATCATGACAAACAAAATTAACCATACCTCATTAGGGCAAGAGTGGTCATATACCGTTAAGCCAGGTGACGGCCTGATGGCGATTGTGCGTAAGGAGTTCGAGCTCAAAGACCCCAAGGACACTCAGGAAATCGGCCGTTTGGTCAACCTCATCGTGGCGCAGAATGGAATCAAGAACCGGGACAGGATAGATGTTGGTACCGTGTTCACACTGCGCAATTACTCGGGCGAAGACAGCCCGAACGGCGAGAAGAAGTGGTCATATACCGTTAAGCGAGGTGACGGCCTGATGGCGATTGTGCGTAAGGAGTTCGAGCTCAAAGACCCACAGGACACCCAGGAAATCGGCCGTTTGGTCAACCTCATCGTGGCCCAGAATGGCATAAAAGACCAGAACAGAATAAAGCCCGGTGACACACTCACATTGAACTATTAATCCACGGTTGGCAGATAAATACTTTCGTCATTGTAACTATACCCTAAGGGTTTTGAACTCGACTAATTTGTCTCCGAAAGCAACAAACCCTTAGGGTCTCGCTAGGGAACCTGAATAGTTACACCGGACACAAAATAAGGAAGAGATAATGTCAACAAAAAAGCATTTCACAACCGAGCAAGCCACCAAAATTGGCGACAAGCTCAACATTGATTGGGACCGCTTCGACGTAGAACAGTTCCGCAGGGGTTTGGACGTTGAATTGGAGCATGGTCTGAATGAACCGGCAACAGATGTAACGGGTAACGACCCCATCATCACCGGCAAAATTGCGCTCGCGCATCTCAACGAGTTTGCCGATTATTACACGCGTCTGGAAAAGATGGAACGGGAAGCCGAAGAAGACATAGCCAGAACTTTATCAACCCAGTCGAATTCATCAGGTTAAAGGAAAATTCAGGTATGAACAGCCCTCAAAAGGTAGCTATTGTTACCGGAGCAGCCTCTGGTATTGGCAAAAGTGTTGCCGAACGCTATGCGCAAGAAGGTGTCGCCGTTGTCCTCTCGGATGTGAATCAAGAATTGGGAACGCAAGCAGCCGAACAGATCCGGCAAGCAGGCGGGCAAGCGACATTTGTACTGGCAGATGTATCCCGCCCCACCGATTGCGAGCAGATGGTAGCCTTCGTCTTGGAACACCATGGCCGGCTCGATTATGCCTGCAATAATGCAGGCATCGGCGGCGAACAAAACCATACCGCAGATTTATCCATCGAAGGTTGGCAGCAAATTTTAGCCATCAACCTATCTGGTATCTTCTACTGTATGAAATATCAAATTCCAGCAATGCTGAAGAGTGATGGTGGCGCGATTGTAAATATGGCCTCCATTCTCGGGCAAGTTGGGTTTGCGGGAGCGGCAGGTTATGTAGCGGCCAAGCATGGGGTGGTGGGTCTTACTCAGGCAGCTGCTTTGGAGTACGCCCCGCAGGGAATCCGCATTAACGCCGTGGGGCCAGGCTTCATAAGCACACCCATGATCCATGAACTCGAAGAGAATCCAGAGCTAAATAGTGCGCTGGTAGCGTTACATCCGATTGGACGTTTGGGTCGATCCGAAGAAGTCGCCGAATTGGTGATTTGGCTCAGTTCAGAAAAGGCGTCTTTTGTGACGGGCGCCTATTATCCCGTAGACGGCGGCTATCTTGCGCGCTAAAGATTAGCCACCACCTAAACATCAATTGTTCCCGGGCTATTATAGGCACCCCATACTCTTTTCAGCAGGAGCTATTCGTCTATGGAAAACAACTTGAACAATTCAGAAATCAACCGCATTGCCTTCATTGGCAACTACTTGCCGCGTCAGTGTGGTATTGCCACTTTCACTACCGACCTGTGCGAGGCCATCGCCACCGAATATAGTGGCACAACCTGCATTGCCCTGCCCGTTAATGACACCAAGGCCGGCTATGCCTATCCGCCCCGCGTTCGCTTTGAATTAGTAGAGAAGGACATTGAGTCTTATCGCCGTGCGGCCGATTTCATCAATATCAACAACGTTGATCTGGTCTGTTTACAGCATGAGTATGGCATCTATGGAGGAACAGCCGGCAGCCATATCCTGGCCTTGTTGCGTGAATTGAACACGCCCATTGTCACTACCCTGCACACTGTTTTGCAAAAGCCCAATCCCGATCAGTGCCGGGTGCTGCAAGAAGTTGCGGCCTTGTCTGACCGGGTGGTAGTCATGAGTGAGCGCGGCGTGGATTTCTTGCATACAGTCTATGGGGTTCCGCCAGAAAAGATCGATCTGATTCCCCATGGCATCCCCGATGTTTCCTTTGTTGATCCCAGCTTTCACAAAGACCTGTTTGGCGTAGAGGGCAAGATGGTTTTACTCAGCTTTGGCTTGCTCTCCGCCAACAAAGGGATCGAAACGGTTATTGCCGCCCTGCCCGCCATATTAGCGCGTAATCCTAATGTGGTTTACATCGTTGTTGGGGCCACGCATCCCCACGTGTTGCGCCAGCAAGGTGAAACGTACCGTTTGTCGCTACAGCGATTGGCCAAGGAGTTAGGCGTTGCCGGAAATGTCATTTTCTATAATCGCTTTGTCAACCTGGAAGAGCTGATTGAGTTCATCAGCGCGGCTGACATTTACATTACACCTTACCTCAGCCCTGCCCAGATTACTTCAGGCACGCTAGCCTACACGCTTGGCGCGGGTAAAGCCATCATCTCCACCCCGTATTGGTATGCCGAAGAGATGCTGGCCGACGAACGGGGCTCGCTGGTACCCTTTAACGACCCGGTGGCATTAGCCGAGCAGGTGATTGACCTGTTGGAAAATGAATCCAGGCGCCACGCCATGCGCAAACGGGCTTATCTGTTTGGGCGGGCCATGATTTGGCCGCAGGTAGCCCAGCGGTACATGGAGAGTTTTGAACGGGCGCGTGCCGAGCGCCGCTCGTTTATGCCTACTGGCTTCGTGGTCAAACCGCTTGACCAACGTCCAGGCGAACTGCCACCTGTTAAACTCGATCACCTGCACCGTATGACGGACGATACGGGGATGATTCAACACGCCAATTTTATTGTGCCCAATTATGCCGAGGGCTACAGCATCGACGATAACGCGCGGGCTTTGATTGTGTGTATGCACCTGGCGGAATTGGAATTAGGTAATGGGCAATCTTTAGCACTGGCGTCCCGTTATCTTGCGTTTATCAGCTATGCGTTTAATCAGGAAAACGGCCGTTTCCGAAACTTTATGGATTACCAACGCAATTGGTTGGAAGAGAGCGGCTCTGATGACAGTCACGGCCGTACCTTGTGGGCCTTGGGCACCGTATTGGGCCGCTCGGGCACGCCAGCCTTGCAAAGTATGGCAGGGTGGCTGTTCGAACAAGCCTTGCCTGCGATCTTGGAAACAACCAGCCCCCGAGCCTGGGCCTTTACCCTCATCGGCATCCACGAATATCTACGCCGCTTTGACGGGGATCGCCGGGCCAATCAGGTCCGGAACGAATTGTCCGGACGCCTGCTCGCCTTATATCAACAGAACCGTTCAGATGAGTGGCGCTGGTATGAAGCAGAGCTTAGCTACTGCAATGCCGTGCTGCCCCAAGCTATGCTGATGTGCGGCCAATGGATTCCCAATAAAGCCATGACCGAAGCTGGTCTGGACTCGCTCTGTTGGCTGGCTGAACAGCAGATGGCGGACACAGCCGAGGGGCATTTTGTTCCCATCGGTTCCAACGGCTTTTATGCGCGAAACGGGGAAAAGGCCAGGTTCGATCAGCAGCCGGTCGAGGCACAAACGATGGCCTCCGCCTGCCTGGAAGCGTATCGCAGCACCGGAGACAAGCGCTGGCGCACAGAAGCCCGGCGCGCCTTCGAATGGTTTTTGGGACGTAACGACCTGAATCTGTCCCTATATGACCCGGCCACGGGGGGCTGCCGTGACGGCCTCCATCCCGACCGCCCTAATGAGAATCAAGGTGCGGAATCCACATTGGCTTTTCTGCAAACTTTACTGGAACTGCGTCTGGCTGAAAACCCCCTCTTATCTCTGGAAATCCAAACAAAATGAATCAACAATATCCCGAACTGTTTCACCGCCATAAACTCAACCCTATTCTGACCGCTGCTGATTGGCCCTATCCGGTCCATACTGTCTTTAACCCGGCCGCCACGCTGCTGCCGGATGGCACAACCCTGCTCCTGTGCCGGGTCGAGGATCGGCGCGGGCTTTCCCACTTGTGCGCCGCCCGTTCCGCCAATGGCGTAGATGAGTGGCAGATTGATCCCCAGCCTACCCTCCTCCCCGACCCTGAACGCTACCCGGAAGAATTATGGGGCATTGAAGACCCGCGCATCACCTATGTCCCCGAATTAGGCCGGTATGCTGTTGTCTATACAGCTTTCACTCGCGACGGTCCAGGTGTGGCTCTGGCCATGACGGAGGATTTCCGCCATTTTGAACGCTATGGGTTGATTATGTCCCCCGACGATAAAGATGCGGCGCTGCTGCCGCATCGAATTGGCGGTCATTGGGCCATGATCCATCGTCCGGTAAGTTCTGCTCGGGCTCATATGTGGATCTCCTATTCGGCCGACCTGTGGCATTGGGGCAGCGACAAGCTGATGATGGAGGCACGGCGAGGAGCGTGGTGGGATGCCAATAAAATTGGCCTGTCACCGCCCCCCATCGAAACCGCACAGGGGTGGCTGGTGATTTATCACGGTGTGCGGCATACCGCAGCCGGGTCTCTTTATCGGCTGGGTTTGGCGCTGTTTGATCTGGAAACACCAGAACGCTGCCTCAAGCGCGGCGATGAGTGGGTCTTTGGCCCAGAAGAATCTTACGAGCTGCATGGGGATGTGGACAATGTTGCTTTTCCGTGCGGTTACACCATTGCTCCTGATGGCGACACCCTACACCTGTATTATGGCGCGGCCGATACAAGCATTGCTCTGGCTACAGGTAGTATTCAGGCTATGCTTGATTGGCTTGATCAACACGGGTAAAGGGAAGACGATAAAAAGGCATGACGCAAGATTAGGTCATTAGAGCACCTTGAGAATTTTCTGCATTTCGCTGTAGTGCAGCTGAGGGGAACCACTGAGGATAGTGGGGGTAGTGGCCAGAGCAATGTGGGTTGTTAGTGAGTTGTCTTTGCCGGAGAGGAGGACCGATTGGTTTTGGGATTTTAGATATGATACGGCCGTAATTCCCACCTCCAAATTCCCCAGTCTGGGCAATTCAACATGCACCATGTGGCACACCTCGGAATTGGCAAATTCCGTCACATCGGCTAACGAATCGGCCCAGGCGTCGGCCACCAGCTTGAGGTTGAGGCGGCGAAATGCCAGGTAACCCTTTAGTTTCTGCAATGATTTAACCTGTGCCTCACAACTATCCTGCCAGACAGGGTTTTGGATGTGCAGCGTGAACGGTTTGGCCGCCTGTTCCAGCCCCACCAGCGCCCCTAAAACTTTGCCTTCATCATTATCAAACAGCACCCGAAAACTATCCTGCAAATTCAGGTGAATCGTTGGCTGAAAGGCTGCATTAACGGTGGGCAGCCAGGCGGCAATCTGTCGGACGTGCCGCTGGAGCCGCTCGCCGTTGGCCCCCAGCATGGCTTTGTGGTTATTTTTGCTTGTGGTATAACCCAAAGAGGCAACGTGTGTGGTGAGGATGGTGCGGGCCGTTTGAATGGTATCATCATCGAGGGCAATTTGCAGCGGCACGGCCGTTTCTGCCAATGTCTCCTCATATTCCCGCGCCACCAATGCCGCTATTGATTCCCGATTCACCGCTGCTACCGCGCGCAGCAGCGCCGCCGTCAACCCATATTGTAGGGCTGGATGTAACGGTCGTTCGATCGTAACCTCTTCCAAACGGGGTTCTGGCACTTCTTCCTCGGCCAAAAAGCCGGTAATGAGACCGCGGCGCGTCACGGTTCCGGCAGCGGGCTGTGGCTGGGGCGCAATTGTGCGGGTGAAGTTGTAAGATTCCTTGAGGGGCAGCAGCATCTGGGCCAACGGCCGAAATGCAGTCGCCGGTTGATCTTGCCACAGGGGCTGCACCAGATTTTTTACATGGTTGGCGGCTTGAATGGGATCGAAAACGGCCGTATCCTCCAACCGTGACGCCGCCGGCACAGCCACACAATCAGCCCAAAACTGCTGCCCGTCACTTAGCTGCAAACCGACCGTGAGTTGGGAACGGCCGTTAGCCGCCAAAGTTGGCACCGTTAACAAAGTTGCAATCGATGGACTATCTGTCATGAATCGTTCAAATTCTAATTTGGCTGAGAACACCTACAACCAGCGTCTCCTGGTAGGCCTCGCTATTTTGTGCTTTATTTTTGTCTTTGCCATTGGCTTTGCTCTGGTTTCTCTTATCAAGCAAGACAGGCAGCAAGCCCAATATCCAGGCTCAATTCCCATCGCATCCCATAGCAGCTACAAAAGCTTGCCCCGCTCCTACCGCTGGCACGACACTTTCCGCACCGATGATGGCTTTAGAGCGGTTTACGAATGGTATTCTCTCAAATTTAACACAGGTGCGGAGTCAAGGGCCAATGGCTCCTGCATTCTGCTGGAATCTGATGATGCGTTCTTTCGTGTAGAACGGTACGTAAGCGTCGAGATTTGCGGTACGCCAGAGGGCCAGATGGTGTTTGTCTCTCGCACCACGACCTTCAAATAAAAAAGAGAAGGCATGACACCCTCTCTTTCACTTCGTATGTGATTTTTACAAACAAAGATTAAACAACATCCCGAATATCAACGACTTCCTGTGATTCAATTTGGCTAAATGCGGCACGCACTTGTTCGGCCGTAACGCGCGGTATTTTTAGCACCACATCGTACCAACCCTCTTTGCGCGGTGTCGGGTATGTACCAATTCCCATGACGCCCCAGCCGTTATCTCCCAACACCTTCATAAACTTGGTAAATTCACCATTTTTGTCTGGCATGCGCACAGTCACGCGCAGGCCATCCATCGGTAAGCCCAACATCTCCTGATACGAGTGCAGCACATCGACCTCGGAAATGATCCCTTCCACCGCCCCATCACCATCAACGACGGGTAGACAGCCAATTTTGTGATCGGCCATCATTTTAGCAGCCCGCTCAATGGTGCGATCGGACGCAATGGTGAGCACTTTATCTTTTTTAACCATTACTTCTTTTACTGATAGATTGCTTAAATGTCGTGAAATTTCCCACATGTCCAGGCTGCCCAGCATATCTGGCTTTAGCGCTAGACGCGTCCGGGTTATAAGCCCTTCCAGCTTTTTGCCGTCTGAGGTAACTGGTAAGTGGCGAACATGGTTCTCCGTCATAATTTGTTGGGCTTCAATTACTTTGGTGGATGTCGAGATAATGATTGGGTGTCGGGTCATACAATCTTTAACAAGCATGTTTTGTTCCCTTCCTGTAGGTTAACCGGTTTTGCCGAAGTTGTAGAATCATTTTCCGTCGATTGCCTGCAATAAATCTAGCTGTTTGCCGTTGAGATAACCGGATCAAATGTGCGCAATGTTTCTTCCGGAATGTGGCAGAAAATCCTGTGGCCATTCTCCAGCTCACGCCATGGCGGAATTTCTTCCTCACACACCTTGCCGCCGTCTGGCAGCAGTTCGCGTCTTGGACAGCGGGTATGGAAGCGGCAGCCGCTGGGCGGGCTGATGGCGCTGGGTACGGATCCATCAAGCCGAATATGTTTCTGCTTGGCGGTGGGATCGGGAATGGGTACGGCCGAAAGCAGCGCCTCGGTGTAAGGATGGTAGGGTGGGGCGTAAATCGCTTCAGCCGGACCAATCTCCATAATCTGGCCCAAATACATCACCGCCACATCATCTGAGAAAAAGCGCACCACAGACAGATCATGGGCGATGAAGATCATGGTGGTTTTATACTCTTGCTGCACTTCCAACAGCAGGTTCAGCAAAGCTGCCTGCACAGAGACGTCCAGGGCGCTAACCGGCTCGTCGCACAGCACCAGGTCGGGGCGGCTGGCGAGAGCGCGGGCAATGCCCACCCGCTGCTTTTCGCCACCGCTGAGCTGGCGTGGCAGCCGGTTGTAATAATTGGCTCCCAACCGCATTGCCTCCAGCAGTTTAATCACCTCACTGCGAACCTGTTTTTTGGGTACAGTGCCAAATCGTTCCATGGGGCGCCCAATTTGCTGCCCCACCGTGTAGGAGGGATTCATGGTGGAATCCGGATTCTGGAACACCATTTGTAGTTCCTGAATCAATTTTTCATTCCGGCTGTCCAAATCACCGGTAATGTCGAAGCCCATAAACTTGGCGTCGCCATTGGTGCTGTCTTCCAACCCAATCAAGGTTTTAATGAGGGTGCTTTTGCCACAGCCAGATTCGCCCACAACCCCAAGTGTTTTTCCTTTCTTTACACTAAAGCTGGCATTTTCCACTGCTTTTACATAGCGAGGCTCACCAAAGCCTAACACATCGCGCAGCGTAGTACCCTGCACTTCATAATACTTTTGCAGATTTTGTACTTCTAGCAGGGTTTCATCGCTTTCAACTTCTTGGGTAATGTCCAGGGCTGGTTTCACTTCATCGGTGGGCACCCATTGGCTGGGATCGATCTCTTCGGCAAAGTGGCAGCGTACGGCCGTACCATTAGCCATCGTGCGCAGCTGCGGCCGTTCCTCCACACAGCGGTCCTGAGCATAGTCGCAGCGCGGCGTATACATGCAGCCCATCGGCCGGTTGTTGGGGGCCGGTACTCGTCCGCGAATGGGATACAAGATGCTGCCGGACTTGTCGGCACCCAGCTTGGGCACACAGCGCAGCAGCCCTTGGGTGTAGGGATGCTGCGGCGATTCAAAAAGCTGCTTGATTTCGGCCCGCTCCACCATTTCGCCCGCATACATTACACCGACACGGGTACAAACGCGGGCTACAACCCCCAAATTGTGTGTGATGTACATGATAGCCGTGTCAAAATCCCGGCGCAGTTCAGCAATGAGGTCGAGAACGGCCGCTTCCACCGTCACGTCCAATGCTGTCGTCGGCTCATCCATAATTAACAATGCCGGATTGTTCAGCAGCGCCATGGCAATCACCACGCGCTGCTGCTGCCCGCCAGAAATCTGGTGCGCATACCGCTTCATGACATTCGCTGCATCCGGCATGTACACTCGCTCCAACATCTCCACACATCGCTTAGCTGCTTCTCTATCGCTGATGCCTCGATGAACTGTGAGCACTTCCTTCATCTGGTTGCCCAGCGTCATAGAAGGGTTTAAGGCCTGCATGGGGTCTTGAAACACCATCGCAATCTGGTCGCCACGCAGCTGCCGCAGCTCTTCACCGTCCTTACCTACCAGTTCTTGTCCCTGAAATTTGATGCTGCCGCGCTTCACGTAGCCATTGGCACCCAAGAAATTGACAATCGCCCAGGCCATCGTGCTTTTGCCACAGCCCGATTCACCCACAATGCCAAAAGATTCCCCGCGGCGAATATCAAATGAGACATTTTGTACCGCCTCAATTTCGCCGCCACGGACCTTATAAGCCACGGCTACATCGTCTACCTTCAATACTGAAGCTTTTTTATCGTTTACCTGCCATTCCATCGCCATATCCTATTTTTGAAATCTTGTTAGCTCTTCGCGCAGTCCATCGGCGAACAGGTTCAGGCCAATAACCAGGGTGGCAATTGCCAACGCTGGCCAAATAACGGCCCATTGATTTGTAAAGATGTGTTTGCGTGCTTCGTTGACCATATTGCCCCAGTCGGGGTCGGGCGGTGGCAGCCCCAGGCCCAAAAAGCCGAGGGTACCAATGGCAAAAATGGCGTAGCCCACGCGCAGCATCGCATCGACCAAAATGGGACCACGTGCGTTGGGCAAAATTTCGCGGTACATAATGAACCAGACGCTCTCACCGCGTGTTTCGGCAGCACGAATATAGTCGCGCGTTTTAATGTCCAGCGCCAGACTGCGCACCAGGCGAGCAATGCCTGGTGCCCCCGTAATGGTAATGGCTAAGATCACCACCACATCGCTGGGACCTAACGCCGCAATAATCACCAGATAAAGCACAATAACCGGAAAGGCAATGAGCGCATCCAGGATTTGCATGATTATCTGGTCGGTCCAGCCGCCACGATACCCGGCATTGAGGCCAAAAAAGGAGCCCAGCAGCAAAGAGCCAAACACGCCCCAGAGGGCAACACCACCGGGAATGAACCAATCAGCATCCCCAGGCGGGCGCGTTTTAAGCAAGATCACCTGTGTGCCTTGCATCAATCGTGACAGAACATCACGGCCAAGATGATCGGTGCCCAGCCAGTTGGTGCTGTTTGGCGCCAGGTTTTGCGTAAACTCGGAGGCGTTTGGTTCAAACGGCGTCCAAAAAAGTGAAATGAAGCCAAGCAAGAGCCAAAACAGGATGATTGCCAGGCCAACCGTGGCCACGCGTGACTCAAAAACAATGGAGATGCTTTTCCACATTTTTTGCCAGCGCGATGGCTCGCTTGCTTGCGTGAGTGTTGTTTGTGCGGTAGCCATAACTTCTCCTATGCGTAACGTATCCGCGGATTCAGATAGGTATAAGCCAGATCGCCAATCAGCCGAGTAGCAATGGCAATGATGACGGTGACCATCGCCGCGGCAATCACGGCATTGGTATCGCTGGCAATGGCTGAATCATAGATGTATTTGCCCAGACCCGGGTAGCCGAAGATAGCTTCTACAACCACAACGCCGCCAACGAGGTAGTTCACGTGCAGCATCATGATGGTAATTGGCGCCATCAAGGCATTGCGGATGGCGTGGCGGAAGACCACGCGCCAGTAGGGCATGCCTTTGATGATGGCGGTCCGAATGTAGGATGTGCCCATGACTTCTACCATGCTGGCCCGAGTCATGCGAACGATATAGCCGAGCTCAACGGCCGTTAACGTCAACAGCGGCAGTACAAGCAAAGTAGGATTCTCAAAAACAGCATTTGCACTGGTAAAAATTGCTACCGCAGGCACCAGCTCCAACCAGATGCCCAGTATCAAGATCAAAAATATTCCGGTGACAAACTCTGGTGTGGCCGTTGCTGCCAGGCTGGTGATAGATATTAATCGATCAGAAAACTTACCTTCATTGATTCCAGCAATAATACCCAGCAGAAGCGCCAAAGGCATAATAAATACGAAGGCCAGTCCGGCTAAGATTAGCGTGTTTCGTAGGCGTGGCAGAAGCGTCACTGCAACCGGCCGTCTTGTTTCCGAGGAAATGCCTGGGTCCAGACGCACCATGCCCTTGCGTAAGGGAATATAGTCGCGCGGACCGTCACCTTCCTGGCGCAGTCCGGCTTCTGTGATTACATAGACTGGTTCACCACCGCCCCGCTGCCACAGCACCACACGATTTTCGGTATCGACGCCCCAAAAAGTTTCCACGTCCCCGTCCGTTTGCCAAAATTCATTTGCCGTTTGGGGAACAGTAGTGCCATCCTCCTGTCGAATCAAAGCGATCAGGTCTTCCCCCTCAAGCCGCCACCGCATGAGCTGGCCGTCAACGTTTGCCCACCATTGGGATTCGCCGGTAGTGGGATTAGGTGCCGTTACGATTTCGTAATTAGTATGTTGCTCAGCGCGCCAATCGCTGCCCAACAGCCAGTCTGAATAACGGATCCATATCGGTTCATCTAAACCGAGTTGGTTCTTGAAGGAAGCTTTTTGCTCAGCAGTGGCAAACACGCCCAAAACGCGATTAATCACTCGCTCTGAGCCAACGGCGTCGAGAAGAACAAAAAGGACTATTGAGACAAATAAAATTGTTACGATGGTAGAAACTATGCTGCGTACTAAAAAGCGAGCCATTCGCACCTTCCCATTGTTAAAAACAGGAGTCGAGCTTTGGGTAAAAACTCGACTCCTCGAGACTTACTATTTTAAGCTTACGCTACACGCTTATTCTGGCTCTTTCCAGACTTCGTAAAGCAGGTCGTAAGCCGTTGGATGGGCCTGTACACCATGGAATTTGTCCGAAGTGATGTTCCAGATGTTCTTCCAGAAGCTGTTCCCAATGGGTCCACGATCTTGCATAATGTCCTCAATCTGTGACATTAACTCGCGCCGTGCTTCCACATCCAGGGTAGCCTGCGCCTCTCGCAGCACTTCTTCGAACTCTTCATCCACCCAGCGCGTTTCGTTCCAGTTGCCAATTGCTTCTTCCGTGTAAGCCAGCGGCAGCAGCATGACTGAAACTGGACGATGTGTCCAGGAGGTGATGCCCAACGGTACTTCGGTCCAGCGAGACCAGTAGCCGTTTGGTTCGGTGATGTCCAGGGTGATGTCAAAACCACCGGGTAAGGCCTGCTCTTTGAGAGCCTGGGCGATATCCGGTTCGGCCTGGTCGTTCTTGGTTGCCAGCGTAACCTGTAACGGGAGTTCAACGCCCATTTCCGCCGCATACTCTTCCATCAGGGCCATTGCACCTTCAGGATCGTACTCGGGAATGGGTTTTTCAGCGTAAGCAGGCTGTACGGGAGCAACATGGGCATCAATGGAAAGTTCACCTTCGCTGAAGTAGGCCAGCTGGAAGATTTGTTCCCGATTCTGGCACATCTTCAAGGCTGTGCGTACCCGGTTGTCATTCCACGGTTCCAGATCAACACGCATGCGCAGCACAAGGCATTGAGAGGTTGTCACTGGTCGCACAGTGAGGCCATCGACATCTCTAAGTGCTTGCCAATCTGATGGACGTGGATCGTACATTGAATCGACCTGGCCAGATTGCAAAGCAGCAACGCCAGCATCTTTATCACTGGACACATAAATTATCTCATCGAGATAGGGCAATGGCATGCCGTCTTCGCCCATGCGCCAGTAATCTTCACGCCGTCTGAAGACAGCTCGTTCACCCTCGGCATACTCTTCCAGGGTAAAGGCACCGGTGCCCACTGGCTGGCGGATGATATCGCCTTCAAAGTTGCGGTGCAGAACGATGGCGGGATAGTGGAACAAAAATTCGGGAATAGCGATGTTTGGCTGGGTAAGATGCAAACGAATGGTGTAATCATCCACCATTTCTACATCGTTCATGCTGCTAAGGACAGGGGCCAGCAAACCAAGCATGGAGGAACCCACGTCTGGATTGAGCCATTCTCCAAAAGTGAACATGACGTCTTCGGCCGTGAGATCGTCACCATTGTTAAACTTGATTCCCTGGCGAAGATTTAGCGTCCATTCATCCACAGTATCGTTGGCTTCCCAGCTTTCCAACAGGTACGGCCGTGTAATGTTGTCCACGCCGGTTTCAGTGAGATATTCACCAAACTGCCGCACGATGTTGGCCCCTTCAACCCAGGAAAGGCGCGCCGGGTGATCAAGACCTTGCAGGTTCATGGAACTGCGCCAGGTGCCACCACGGACAGGACCGTCTGCCATCGTTTCGGTGCCACTGTCGGTGCTGTCAGAACCGCTATCTGTGCTGCCGCCTGCTTCTGGATCATCTGCGGGTTCATCGGCCGTGCCGCCACCGCCGCAAGCCGCGGCTACCGTGGCAACGCCAGCCGACATGCCAAGCAAGGTAGCAAAGCGCATAAATTCACGACGGCTGATGCGACCCTGTTCTAATTGTTCATAAGCATTGGGGATTGCAGGATGGATTTTTTCCATCTCTTTTTTTGAGATTTGAGGTACTTTCACGTTTCTCCTCCAAACTAAATGATGCTGTCATGTAAGCAGCTAAACACAGCGTAAACAACCTGCAAACATGCCAACAATGTTTGTTGATAAATCAGGGGATTATTTAATTTTTCTGGGGCCTCACCTCCTTAAAGTGAGAAAGTATGGTCCTGTGGAAAGTCCACAGACTATAAGTGATGCTTAAGACTATTTTTGCGATTTGGGGGGCATTGAACGGTACGCCTGGAAAGACGTAAGGGGAACTTGCAAAGATGAATTTGGGAATTGCGAAAAGGAGCCATGTCTGCCTATTTTTCTATCAAGCAAGCCGCTCTATCTATAAAAATCCGATTGTCTATTCTTTATTAGGAACGGTAGTTTTTTCTTTCCGCATAGGACGGGTGAATGATAACATGATATGGGGTGCCTGCCAAATAATTAATATATCATTGATATATCACTTGCGGCACGGCCGTTTCCCACCATTCCACAAATTCTTGACCCGTTCATCATAGATCATGCGACAGAAGTTAACCAAATTGCAACCAAGCTTATTAAACAGTAAGGATTGTACGGGAAGATAGCGTCGCAATAATTAGATTCGGATACAATAAAGCGATGTTTAATAAAATGTGGCGCGCACTTTTCTGCTTGGGAATTATTGCTTTCATGACCTTGTTGGTTGCCTGTGGTGAGTCAGACGCTTTGCCGACGTTAGTCCCGGCGATTACGCTGGAAGCGACGGCGAATAGTCCAACGATTATGCCAACCTTTACCTCAGAACCAACAGCTGAGATTGCCGTTACGGCTACACCGTTTCCCACAGTAACGGCCGT
Source organism: Anaerolineaceae bacterium (assembly GCA_002699125.1). Taxonomy (GTDB): domain Bacteria; phylum Chloroflexota; class Anaerolineae; order Promineifilales; family Promineifilaceae; genus Leptofilum. The sequence goes on along the minus strand of PABI01000125.1, from coordinate 87,717 downwards.
TCCCACCGTAGAGCCAACACCGCTTGTTGCTCTGATTCTGTCCAGCCCTGACGATTTTGGCACGGAGCGCAATCCATTAACCGGAGAAGTGGTGGCGGAACCGGACAATTTGCTGCGACGGCCGTTGGCCATCAAGGTCTCCAACAGTCCGCCGCAGTATGCCCGGCCCCAAAATGGTTTAAGCCAGGCAGATTTGGTGTTTGAGCACGTCACAGAGGCGGACATCACCCGCTTCACCGCGATTTTTTACAGCCAAACCCCGCCAGACATTGGTCCGGTGCGCAGCGCCCGGCTCATCGACAAGGAACTGCCGGCCATGTACGATGCCGCCTTGGCAATGTCCGGCGCACATCCGATTGTGTCGCAGCGGCTGCACGGCTCCGATATTGGTGACCGCATTTTGCGCTCTCACGAAACCGGTTTTTATCGCACGGACGAAGATAAACCGTGGGAGCATACCCTGCACGCCGATCCATCTGGCTTATGGCAGGCCATTGCGGCCCATGAGGAAGATCGCCCGCCGGAATTTACATCGTGGCTGACGTTTAGCAGCCTGCCGCCGCAAGCCGGGGCCGTCGCCAACCGCATCGAGGTGGCTTACGATACCTACACGTTGGTGTCGTGGGTGTATGATCCGGCCAACGGCCGTTACTGGCGGTCGGCCGATGGGGAGCCAACGATTGATGCCAACACGGGGGAGCAGATCAGTGCAGCCAACGTGATTTTGTTAACGGCCGTTCACGAACGAGATCAATCAATTTGCCTTACTCACAGCAACGGCGTTTGCTCCGATTGGCCGCTGGAAATTCAGGTTTGGGGGCAGGGGAGCGCCATCATTTTGCGCGATGGTAAGCAGTATCCGGCCACCTGGCTGCGTGAAAATCGCAGCGACATGTTCACTTTCGTCGATGCCGACGGCAACGCCGTGCCGCTGCAAATTGGCAACAGCTGGTTCCAGGTACTGCCCCACTATTACGAAAATCCCGTTACCATTCAGCCCTAAGAACGATAAACTTTTTAGCTGAGAAAAATATCAAAGATTTTGCAGATTGAACGAATTAATAATCAATTCAATCTGCGTAATCTGTTGATTGATTACTTTTTTAATCGAGCAAATTTTTATGTTTTCACGACTTCTGCAAAAATTACGCGCCGTTGAAGATTGGCAGCGCACCTTGTACATTATGTTTGTGGCCCAGCTGCTAACGGCCGTTGGCTTTTCCGTCATCTTTCCCTTTTTGTCGCTGTACGTTGCCGAACTGGGCAGCAGCACCTCGCTGAGCGTGGAATTTCTGGCCGGAGCCGTTTTTTCGGCCCAGGCTCTGACGATGATGATTGCGTCGCCCATTTGGGGGGCGGTGGCGGATCGGTACGGCCGTAAACTCATGGTGCAGCGGGCCATGTTTGGCGGCGCGATTATCATGCTGATGATGGGCTTTGTGCGCACTGGCGAAGAGCTGGTGTTGCTGCGCGCGCTGCAAGGGATGATTACCGGTACCGTGGCGGCGTCTAACGCCCTGGTGGCCTCCGTCGCGCCGCGCCAGCGCAGCGGCTACGCCATGGGGCTGCTGCTGATGGGCCAGACCACCGGCATTGCCATCGGTCCACTGATTGGCGGCGTGCTGGCCGATGCTTTTGGCTACCAACTCACCTTTATTTTGACCTCCGTGCTGCTGCTGGTTGGCGGCGTGCTGGTCTTTTTTGGCGTGGAGGAACGATTTACGCCCCGGCCGGAATCAGCGACGGTTAAACGCAGCTTTTTGGCCGATTGGCAGCACGTTTTCCAGGCCGATGGCGTGATCCTGGCCTACACGCTGCGCTTTTTGGCCTACCTGGGCCGGGTGCTGCTGACGCCGTTTGCCCCCTTGTTCATCGCGACGCTGCTGGTAGATACCAGCCATCTCAACACCATTACCGGTTTGGTGATTGCCGTGGCGGCGGGGGCGGGAACGATTACGGCCGTTTACCTCGGCCGCCTCGGTGATCGCATTGGGCATGGCAAGGTGCTTAAATGGAGCGCCCTGGTGGCTGGCGTACTCTTCTTGCCGCAAAGCCTGGTTACCGAAGCGTGGCAGCTGCTTGTGTTGCAGGCGCTCACCGGGGCCGCCGCTGGCGGTGTCATCCCGACGATCAGCGCCCTGCTGGCCCGCTATACCGAGCCGGGCGAAGAAGGCAGCGTCTACGGCATCGACAACTCGATTGTGGCTGGGGCCAGGGCGGCGGCACCACTGGTGGGTTCGGTCATTGCTTACTGGTTTGATTTGCGGGCGACGTTTGTGGCAACGGCCGTTGTCTTTTTAATGGTAGCACTCCTCGCCTTTACCCGCCTGCCTGCCGAGGATCTGTCGCCGGTGCCCCATCTGGGTGATTGAATTAGGCCATCTGTACCACTACAATTCACACAATTTGCATAAAAAAAAGGAGTTCTCCTGCTAAAATAAGGGCCAGAGATTTACCCGACCTGGCAGGGAACAAATATGATAAAAATTCGGCGCACCTTTTTTTTCTCCAGTTTAATCGCATTCGTTATTATCGCTGTGGCCCTTGCCGTTTTTGTGCGCCAGATGGTGCGGACCAACCTGGAAGAATTGGCCGAAAGCAAAAACGTGGCGCTTACCCAGGCTTTTTCTAATTCGCTTTGGCCCGTGTTTGCCCCCCTGGTAGAAGATTCCATTAACCTCACACCGGAAGAATTACAGCAAGACCCGCGCCTTCCGCAATTATTTGAGCTGGTCACAGCGCAGCTTGCCGACCTCTCTGTTGTAAAAGTAAAAGTATATAACTTGGCGGGCCTCACCGTATTTTCTACGGAGCTTGCCCAGATTGGGGAAAATAAGCTGGACAATGCCGGATATTTGGCCGCCAGCCAGGGTGAAGTTGCCAGCGAATTGACCCATCGAGATACGTTCAGTGCCTTTGAGCAAACGATTGAGGACCGGGATGTGTTCTCCAGCTATGTGCCCATTTATGACGATGGCCAAATTGTAGGCGTGTTTGAAGTGTATGACGACGTTACGCCACTGGTAGTGCGGACTAATCAGGTGCAGGGCTTGGTTATGGCCGGTGTTATCCTGCTGTTAGGGGTTTTGTTTGGCTTTTTGCTGGTTGTTGGCCAGCGGACGTTTAACATTGCCCAGGAACAGTATGAGGCGGTGCGGCGCAGCGAGCAGAGCGTGCGAGAGAGCGAACAAAAGTATAGCAACCTGTTTCATCAGTCAGGTGATGGTATCTTTTTGCTGGATTGGCACGGCCGTATCCAGGACATCAATGCCCGAATTGAGCAAATGTTAGGCTACACCCGGCAAGAGCTGATGAGCATGAATCTGGATCAGCTGCATCCTGCCGATTCACAGGAACAAATGAAGCAGCGTACCGCCCAGCTTCTGCAAGAAGGCGTGGCTCAATTTGAGATCGACTTCCTCACCAAAGCGGGTGATCTGATGCCCGCCGAAGTGTCGGTAACCATGTTTGAGCTGCAAGGCGAGCGCGTTTTGCAGGGCATTGTGCGTGATATTCGCCAGCGCAAGCGGCAGGAACAGGCGCTGTTGCAAGCGCGCGATGAGGCCCTGGCTGCCTCGCGTATGAAAACGCAGCTGTTGGCCAACGTCAGCCATGATCTACGCACGCCGCTGAACGCCATTTTGGGCTACAGTGAGATGCTTCAGGCCGGTGTTTATGGCGGTATTTCTGCCCGGCAGCACGAAGCCGCAGCCCAAATCATCGACAGCGTGGGCCATTTGCTCAATTTTGTGAACAACATGCTGGATCAGGCGCACATTGAAGCAGGCAAATTGAAGCTGAACCCCCAGCCAGTTGCTTTGCTGGACCTGATTATTGAGGTGGAAGGGTCGCTAAAAGTGTTGGCTGATGCCAAAGGGCTGACGCTGCACAGCGCCATTGCCCCAGAGATGCCTACCCAAATTTATGCAGACCGCTACTGGCTGCGCCAGATTTTGACGAATCTGCTGGGAAACAGCATTAAATTTACCGAGGAAGGGGATGTTGATGTTAAAATCTTTCTCTCTGGTGCAGACAAATGGGTTATCCAGGTCACAGACACGGGCATTGGCATACCTGAATCTGCGCAGGCGAAGATTTTTGAACCGTTTTGGCAACTGTCTAGCAGCAAGCAAAAGCTGGGTTCTGGCCTTGGCTTGTCCATTGTGAAGCAGTTGACTACTATGATGGGTGGCCACGTGCAGCTGCACAGCAGCGAAGGCAAAGGCACAACTTTTGTGGTGACGCTGCCATTGGAACCCGTTCCGGAGTTTGTGGGATAGTGCAGCCAATTGCGTTAATTGTAGAAGATGATGACAAGCTGGCCGAAATATTTTCGGAAGCCGTGAAAGCGGCCGGGTTCGAGGCAGTTGTGGCTGTGGACGGCCGTTCCGCCCTGGACTTACTGCCATCCATCACCCCGACTTTGATTTTGCTTGATCTGCATCTGCCCCATATTTCCGGCAGTGACGTGCTGGCTGCCATTCGGCAGGAAGCCCATCTACAAAACAGCGTTATCATGCTCACCACTGCCGATGCCTGGCTGGCCGAAACGCTGCGCCCGGAAGTGGACTTTGTGCTGTTGAAACCGATTAGTTTTGTCCAGCTGCGCCATTTGGCAGGCCGTTTACGGCCGTCTTCAAATCCTTCATCTTAGCCAACTTTCGTACAAGGACTGGCAGTCCTAAACGGTTTCTTGAACACCGAAATAACCTTGCAGGACTGCCAGTCCTGCGCCAGAATCTCCCATTGCACAATTACAAACTCGTGGCAAACTTGTGCCCTTATGGACGGCACACAACCATTCATCGACGCTATTCAGGCTGCCTACCCGGACTTTGTGGTGGAAACGGCCGTCTTCAACCAGGAAGGCCAATACAACCACGTCCTGCTGGTGAATGATGCCATTGTTTTTCGTTTCCCCCGTTTTGAAGGCGGCGTCGAGCAGCTGGCCTTGGAGACGAAAATATTAACGGCCGTTCAATCCTATCTTCCCTTGCCGGTACCTAACCCAGTTTACGTTCAGTTCCAAAACCCAGCGGTCGGTCAGGCGTTTATGGGCTACAAGCTCGTTCCCGGCGAGCCATTGATGCCTAAAGCCTTTGCTAAAATTAGCGACAAAACGGCCGTTGCCACCCAGATTGCCCATTTTTTGCAGGCGCTGCACGCCGTGCCTATTCGCGACCTGATTGCTGAGCCATTACCGGTGAGCGATACCGAAGAAGAGTGGTGGGATGTGTACGGCCGTATCCAAACCAAACTATTCCCCTACATGCGGCTGGACGCCTGCAAAAGTGTGGCCCACCACTTTGAAAGCGTGCTGAATGATCCCAGCCAATACCAGTTTGAACCGGTGCTGCGCCACGGAGATTTTGGCACGGGCAACCTGCTGCACAATCCCGACACGCAGCAAATGAGCGGCATCATCGACTTTGGCTTCACCATCCTGGGCGATCCGGCGTTTGACGTGGCCGGGCTGTTGACATACGGAGAATCGTTTGTGCAGGAAGTTGCCAAACATTACCCAGCGGTTCACGATTTCTGGCCGCGCGTCCGTTTTTACAAAGGCACCTTTGCTCTGATTGAAGCGCTGTACGGCATCGAAAACGGAGATGAGCAGGCGTTCCAGCGTGGCCTGGAGGCGTATGTCTAGCCCATTGCAGACGTGGCAGCTTTTACTGCGCCCCATCACCGCCGACGACGTGCGGTACATCATTACCTGGCGCTACGAGTCACCGTACGATATTTACAACATGGGCAGCGGTCTGGACGATGCCATTGAGCTGGCCGAAGCAATCGATTACTTTTTGCGGCCACAATACCATTTTCAAGCAATGCTGCGCCAGCCAACTGGTGAACTGGCCGGTTTTTGCAGCTTTGGCTCAGATGGCCAGGTGGCGGGCGGCGATTATCGCAATCCGGCGGTGGACATTGGCATGGGCGTCCATCCGCAATACACGGGGCGCGGTTTGGGCTACACGTTTGCTGGAGCAGCGATTGATTTTGCTCTAGCGAATTTCAAGCAACCCCAACTGCGCGTCACCATTGCCGAGTTTAACCGCCGGGCGCAAAAGGTGTGGGAGCGGCACAATTTTGTCCCGATGCAGCACTTTCTCTCACTTTATAGCAAACGGCCGTTCATCATCTACGTCCGCGAATAAAACAGGTAACAGATAAAAATCACGACGGCTATTCTTATCATGTTTAACGGTAGAGAATTTGCGCTCAAGGGCACCACAATGAGTGAAATAGAACGCTGATTTGCCTGATAACCCTGATCAGGTAAATCAGGCTGATCAGCGTCCCATTAACTTAGGAGAAAGAAATGACAGCAGTGGCAACGTACTATTGGCCCGGACAAACGCAGTTTGGTTACGGTGCTGCCAATCTGGTCGGTGCAGAAGCGAAAAATTTAGGTGCCACAAAGAAAGTTTTTGTGGTGACCGATGCCGGAATTGTCGCCGCAGGTTTGCTCCAACCCGTGCTGGACTCTCTGGTCGCTGCCGGGCTAGAAGTTGAGCTGTTTGACCAAACGCCGCCGAATCCTACGACAACGGCCGTTGACAGCGCCGCCGCCCAATTTAAGGAAAGTGGCTCCGAATTGATCATTGCGTTGGGCGGTGGCAGCCCCATCGACGCTGCCAAGGCGGTGCGCATTTTGGCGGGTGGTCCGGTGGAAGCTAGATGTGCTGAATATGCGCTGCTGCTCGGGGATGCGGTACGGCCGTTGCCCACCGTGCCGCAAATGCCGCCGATGATCGCCATCCCCACCACCGCCGGCACCGGGGCCGAAGTCACTCCCTGGGGCGTCATCACCGACGAGGTGCGCAAGCTGAAGATGGGCATGGGTGGTCCGGCAACCACACCTACCGTCGCCCTCATCGACCCGGCCATGACGCTGACGTTGCCGCCGCACCTCACGGCGGCCACCGGCATGGACGCCCTGACGCACCTCATCGAAGCCTATGTTTCTACCAACACCGCCCCCATTGCCCTGGATGCACCTATTTTGGATGGCATTGGGCGGATCGGCCGTTTTTTGCGGCTGGCGGTAGCCCAGCCCGGCCACCAACAGGCGCGCGAAGAGATGATGCTGGCCTCGATGCTGGGCGGCATTGCCATTAGCTCCCGCTGGTTGGGGGCGACCCACTCATTGGCGCACCAGCTTTCGGGGATTGCCCACGTGCATCACGGGTTGGCCTGTGCCCTGATGCTGCCGGCGCAGATGCAGTTCAGTCTGCCCGGTGCATTGGCGCGGTATGCCCAAGTTGCCCAGGCGTTGGACCCAATTCCGGTGCCAGGGTCGGTGCGGCAGGAAGCAGAGAGGGGGGTGACGGCCGTACGCCAGCTAATGATCGACATCGACCTGCCGCTGCGCCTGCGTGATGTCGGCGTCACCGAAGCGATGATCCCCGAGCTGGCCGACAACGCCATCATCGACCTCAATTGGACCACCAACCCTCGCGCCATTACCCGCGACCAGATGGAGGCGCTGTACAGAGAAACTTACTAATTGTGAATGGTGAATAATTAATTGTGAGTGAGGTATCGTTCCCGTTCACAATTCACAATTCAAAGTTCACAATTCACAATTCTCCCCACTTTACTATGAAACAATTGGTTCTCGATTCTTCCCGCTGGCTTGGCTGGCTCCTGGCTGTTGCTTCCACCGTGGTGTTTAGCCTGGTGACGCCGTTGGGCAAGATGGCCCTGGATGGTGGTTTTCATCCCACGGCAATTTTGAGTTTGCGCTTTGGCCTGGCGGCGCTGCTGCTGGCCCTGGCATTGGCCTACAGCGTACCCGAGGCGCTGCGCACCGACCGGCGTGGATTTTGGGTGGCCGGCCTGGCGGGCATTGTCAACGGGCTGGGGGCCGTCGGGTTCTTCTGGTCATTGCAGCGCCTGGATGCTTCTGTGGCTACCATGCTGTTTGCCTTGAGCCCGCTTTTTGTGCTGGCAACATTGGCCTTTCTGGGTGAAAAGTTCACCTACCGGCAGTGGATTCGCCTGGGATTAGGGTTGCTGGGGATTTATCTGCTGATTGGTCCCGGTGGCCAGGTGGATTTTGGCGGGGTGCTGCTGGTGTTGGGTGGGATTATTGGCTTCACGCTGGAAATAACGCTGGTGCAGCGATTTTTGCCCACCCACGACACGCGCACGGTGACGCTTTACGTATTGGCCGGAATGTGGCTGTCGATCACCGGGCTGTGGTTGGTTCAGGGACTGCCCTGGACGCAGCCAAGCTGGCAGGGGTGGGCGATGCTGCTGGTGATTTCAGTGGTGAGCACCTTTTTTGGCTGGTGGGCGATGTTTCGCGCCATCCAGATTATTGGCAGCGGGCAGTATGCGCTGCTGCTGCCGGTGGAAACGCTTTTGGCGATATTGTGGTCATTTTTGTTTTTGGGGGAACGGTTAATGCTTTTGCAGCTGGCGGGCGGCGGCTTGATTTTACTCAGCGCCATGCTGGCCGTGCAGCGCCTGGGGCGTATTCCGCGCCGTCGTCGCTGGCGCGTTTGGCTGCGGAACACGCGGTAGTCTCTGGCTAATTACTGGATTCGGGTTTGATGCTCACGGCCGCATAAATTTCGTGCAGAAAACGGCTGGGTCGGCTGGCCAGGAGTTGTGTCTCGACGAAGCCGTTTTGGGCAGCAATTGTTTGCCAGGTTTGGAAAGAAAGGGGATGAGGCACCCACATGTTGCCGCGATCGACGTTGTATTCGACCAGGATGAGCCGGCCGCCGGGGCGCAGGTAGCCATGAAGCCGCTGCACAATGCCATCTTTGCGCCGCTGGAAGTGTAGCGCGTTGGCTATGATAATGCCGTCAAGCGGTGGCAAATCGAGCGGGCGAGTGTAGTCGGCGGTGATGGTGGTGACGTGGTTTTGGGGGAAACGGCCGTTCATCGCCCGTTCTTGCTGTTGTAGAGCACCCATCTTTTTGTCAATCGAATAAATTTGTCCCGTTGGACCAATGCATTCTGCCAGGGCCAGGGTAAACGCACCTGTGCCCGAGCCAAAATCGGCCCAGGTGCCGCCTGGATGGGGAATGCCATCTCGAATTAAAGCAACATGATCGGCGTGGTTCATGAAACAAACTGACCCTTAATCTGAACTTTGCCTTTTGGCACCTTTTGCGTTTCTAGCAACTTACAATTGTCATGCTGAGGTCCTCCGAAGCATCCCTGTGGCGTGGCAAAACCCAGTTACCTGGCCCGCGAGACAAGAACCCTCTCTGGAAAAGTTCATAGGGATCCTTCACTGCGCTCAGGATGACAAATGCTTCAGGAGGCGTTCGCCGGCCTGTTCCAGGGTGGTGAGCTTTTTGGGGTAGGCAAAGCGGATGGAGGAACGGCCGTATCCCTCCAGTGAGTAAAAACTATCCCCCGGCACCACGGCCACACCCACGTCCGACGCCATGAAGGTGGCAAACTCTGTGGGCGTCAGGCTGGCCTGGGGGATGGGTAGCCGGCTATAGTCGGCCATGATGTAGTAAGCGCCTTGGGGTGTACTGGCCTGGAAGCCGACATCGGTCAAAATCTCCATCATCAGGGAGCGGCGCTGGTGGTAGGCGCGGGTACTTTCTTCGTAGAAGCTCTGCGGCATGTTCAGCGCGGCGACGGCGGCTGCTTGCAATGGCGTGGCGGCGCAAATGGTGGTGAAGTCGTGCAGGGTGCGAATGCCCTGGGCAAAGCGCTCCGGGGCAATGACGTAGCCCAGCCGCCAGCCGGTCATAGCAAACGTCTTGCCCAGCCCGCTGATGGTGATCGTGCGCTCTTTGAGCGGTTCCAAACTGCCGGGGGATTGGTGGATACGGCCGTCATACAAAATGCGGTCGTAAATTTCATCGGTAATCAGCACCAGGTCATTTTCCAGCACCACCTCAATGACGCCGGCAATCTCCTCATCATCGAAGACGCGGCCGGTGGGGTTGTGCGGTGTGTTGAGCAGCATCGCTTTGGTTTTGGGGGAAACGGCCGCGCACAGTTTGGCCGCATCCAGCCGGTAATCCGGTGCCTCCAGCGGCACAGAAACGGGCACCGCATTGGCAATAAACGCCGACGGCCGAAAATTGTCGTGGGCCGGTTCCAGGATGATGATCTCGTCGCCAGGATTCAAAATGGATTGGACGGCGGTGATGATGCCTTCGCTGACGCCGCAGGTGACGGTGACGTGTTTGTCTGGATGCACGTCCCAGCCGAGGCGCTTGGTGTACAGTTCAGCCAATTTTTCGCGCAGCGGCGGGTAGCCCCAGGTGATGGCGTACTGGTTCAAACCGTTTTCGATGGCTTGAACGGCCGCTTCTTTCACCGGTGCCGGCGTGTCAAAATCGGGAAAGCCCTGGCTCAGGTTGATGGCGTTGTGCTTCAGCGCCAGCCGGGTCATGTCACGAATAACAGATTCACGAAATAAATTCAGGCGTTGGGATGTTTGCATGGCCAGAGTATACGGTCAGGCAAAATAAGCGTCAACGAACGGAATGCATTTGCCAAATTGGAGCAAATGACACATGTCATGAAGTGACGTGACATGTGTTACTCATTGGGCTGATTTTGGTGTGTCATAATGGACCCTTGATGATTTTCTGCACGACCACTGGTTGGTAACTTTACTGAGCCCCGGAGTTGCCAAGAGCCCCCCAGCGATTGACTTTACAAATTGAAGCGTTTGTTTTCTGTGCTAACCGATTAATGAGTTAGACCTGATGCACTTTGTGTGTAGAGGAGGTTTCATTTCATGAGTACGATGGGTTTGACAACGTTTGAGACGATTGCTGTCTACATGGTGTTGGCGATTGCGATTCTGGGTTTGGGTTACGCCGTATTCTTACGCGGGCAGATTATGCGGGAAGACAAAGGCACAGAAAAGATGCAGGAAGTCTGGGATGCCATCCGGCAAGGGGCCGATGCGTATCTATCGCGCCAGCTGCGCACCATTCTCCCCTTTATTGTAATCCTCACAGTTTTGCTTTTTTTGAGTGTGTATATTGTTGATCCCACGCCGGAGGCAATGGAACGATTTGCCGGACGGGACGAAGGCACGATCCGCCTGATCGTAGGCTTTGGTCGGGCCATTGGCTTTGTTTTGGGAGCGACATTTTCCCTTTCTGTGGGTCAAATTGGGATGCGCATGGCGGTGCAAGGCAATGTGCGGGTGGCGTCTGCTGCCCGGCACAGCTTTAGCGATGCGCTGAAAATAGCGTATCGGACCGGCACCATCACCGGGATGTTAACGGACGGACTTGGGCTGTTTGGCGGTACGATTTTGTTTGTTTATTTTGGCAAGGCGGCACCGGATGCGCTGCTGGGCTTTGGCTTTGGCGGCACCTTGTTGGCTTTATTTATGCGCGTGGGTGGCGGCATTTTCACCAAGGCAGCCGATGTTGGCGCGGATCTGGTGGGTAAAATTGAACAAGGTATGGCCGAGGACGATCCGCGTAATGCGGCCGTTATCGCCGATCTGGTGGGTGACAACGTGGGTGACTGCGCCGGCATGGCGGCAGACATCTTTGAATCATACGAAGTGACGATTGTTTCTGGCTTGATTTTAGGTATTGCCCTGAGCGCCATCACCGGGCACATCGAGTGGATTTTGTACCCGCTGCTGGTACGCGGTATTGGCGTTGTGGCCTCGATCATTGGCACGTATCTGGTAAAGGGTCAATCGACGGGACGAGGGGATGCGATGGCGGCGATCTTTCGTGGTTTCCTGACCTCGGCGGCCATTTCTGTGGTGCTGTTTGGGCTGGTGGCCTTCTTTTACATGAAAGGCGTGCCTGGCGGTTGGTGGCGGCCGTTTTTGTCTACGACTGCGGGGGTGGCCTTAGCTATCTTAATTGATCGCCTTACCGATTACTTTACCGGCAGCCATTCCCGGCCGGTTGAAGAGATTAAGGAGAGCACCGAAAGTGGGCCAGCTACGACGATTCTTTCTGGGCTGGGCGTAGGGTATGAGTCCAGCGTCTGGTCGGCGGTGGTGATTGCGCTTACGATTGGTGCGGCCGTTCTCATTTACAGCGGTCTGCCCATCAGTGAATTGACGGCTTCGGGATCGGCGCTGACCGCCGGGGCGATTCAAGTGACCTTTGTGCTGTACGGCGTGGCCATGACCGGTATCGGCATGTTGACGCTGACGGGCAACAACGTGGCCATGGATTCCTTTGGCCCCATTGCCGACAACGCCAACGGCATTGGCGAGATGGCCGGCTTGGATGAAGAAGCCCGGCAAATCATGGCCGACCTGGACTCGGTGGGGAACACGACCAAAGCGATTACGAAGGGGATTGCCATTGGCTCGGCGGTGATTGCGGCCGTTTCTCTCTTTGGCTCCTTCATTACCGATGTGAACCGGATTGATCCGGAGGCGTTGGCCTCGGGCATTCGCGTATCGGAGCCGCTGGTCTTTATTGGCCTGCTGTTGGGCGGGGCGCTGCCCTGGCTGTTCTCCTCGCTGGCCATTAAATCCGTGAGCCGCGCGGCGGGCCAGATGGTGGCCGAAGTGCGCCGCCAATTCAAGATTCCCGGCATCCTGGAAGGCACGGTGAAGCCGGACTACCGGCAAGCTGTCACCATTTCCACGGTGGCGGCCCAGCGCGATTTAATCAATCTGGCCTTGATAGCCATTTTGACGCCCATTGCCGTAGGCTTGCTGCTGCGGGTGGAGGCTTTGGGCGGCTTCCAGGCAGGTATCATTGTGTCTGGGCAGCTGCTGGCGGTGTTCATGTCCAACGCAGGTGGGGCCTGGGACAATGCCAAGAAGAAGATCGAAGACGAGGTGAGCGATCCGGTGAGGAACTTGGGCAAAGGTTCAGAACGGCACACAGCCAGTGTGGTCGGTGACACGGTGGGCGATCCGTTGAAGGACACGGCTGGCCCGGCGCTGAACCCGATGATCAAGGTGGTCAACATCGTCAGCCTCATCCTGGCACCGATTATTGTGCAGTATGATCAGATGACGTTGGTAACGGCCGTTATCATCATCCTCATTCTTGCTATTCTGGGCTGGGCCATTGTCCGGTCTAAGAAAGAGCTGGTGACTGGGGGAACGGCCGTTCCTGCCGCCACTGGGGATTAAATTAATTGGCGTGATGCGTGAGAAGACACCGATCACGTTTGGAAAATAGGACACGGATAAACGCAGATGAACACAGATTTTTTGTCTGTGTTCACCTGTGTCCCTTTCGTTTCTGTGTGTGCCTGGAAGAATTGTTGATACAAGACGAGGCCTGAGCCTGTCGAAGGCCGGCCTTCGACAGGCTCAGGCCTCGTTTGGCATTATAGGTTATCAACAAAAAATCCGGCTACTTCGTTTCTGTTTTAAGGTTGCCAAATGCGGCCAAACTTATTACGATTGGCTGGCAAACTATTACCGACTCAATTACCCAAGCACAACTTCATACCATGCAAACCATCAAACAATTTAGCAAAATAGTGGATTACCATACCGGGCTTGTGACCGTGCTGGCACTGGTGGTAGTTTTTTTATGCCGCCAGCTTGGCTTTTTGGTTGATTTGCCCACGACGTTGATTGGGATTGCCGTGGTGTTTCCGCTGGTTTTTTCCATCAACAGTGCCTACAAGCGGCGCGAGGATGCGCTGCGGGCGTTTGCCAGCCTGAAGGGGCACGGCGTGGCGCTGCTGTTTGCCCATCGTGAATGGCCTGAGGATGAGACGGGCCATGTGGAGCGGGCAGGGGAGTTGTTGCAGCGGTTGTTAACGGCCGTTGCCCACCACTTCGCCAGCAACGGTCACGATCAAACCGATTCCAAGCGGCAAGTCTACGCGCTCTTCTCCGAATTTTCTCGCTCCCACGAGACGCTCCGCGCCGCCGGTGTTCCGGCCAACGAAATCTCCCGCGCCAACCAATACCTGCGCCAGATCATCATTGATTTTGAGCGGATGAACAACATTGCCAGCTACCGCACGCCGTTGGCTTTGCGCGCCTACAGCCGCCTCTTTTTGAACCTGTTCCCTCTGCTGTTTGGCCCATACTTTGCCAGCATCGCCTACCCCGCTCATCCCATTGCCGGTTACGTTGTGGCCGTGCTGTACAGTCTGGTTCTGGTGAGCCTGGACAATATTCAAGACGATCTGGAAAATCCTTTCGACGGTGTTGGCGCTGATGATTTGCGCCTGGATGTGGCCGAAGAATACGGTCAGCTCGTGAACGGGTAGAAAACCGTGCCGTGTAAAATCCAGAACGCTAAAATAATTCAACAGTTCCGCCTTTTATTTGTCATTAGCAGCGAAGAATCCCTCCAAACTTGGCCGATTCGTGACCTGGCAAAGTGTTCAAAGATTTCTCGCCAAAAAGCGGCTCGAAATGACAGGGGTAGGTTATTCGTGAACGGCAAAACTGTTCTAATTGTTCTCAGCATCTTATTTTTAACAGCCTGTGGTGCGGTGGAGCCAACACCGACGCCGTATCCTGCGCCGGAATTTGTGAGTGAGGAAGGGATGATTACCTATTATCAGATGACGATGGCGGACGGCACGCCGCTGGAATATGGCGTGGTGCTGCCGGATAATTATGTGGCAGGTGGAACACATCCGGTGCTGTTGGCGTTTCCGCCGGGACCGCAAACAAAAGCGATGGTGGCGGCCGGCATGGGGTATTGGGGTGCCGAGGGCCAGGCGCGCGGCTGGGTGGTTGTCAGCCCGATTGCGCCGGGTGGCACGCTTTTCTTCCAGGGATCCGAGCAGTATTTGCCGGAGTTTGTACAGCGTATTGCGGCAATTTATCCGCCGGAAGGGGGCAAGCTGCACGTGGCGGGAGTGAGCAACGGCGGCATTAGCGCATTTCGGATAGCGACCATGATGCCGGAGAGATTTGCTTCGCTTACGGCCGTTCCCGGCTTCCCCCAATCATCCGATTACGACAAACTGGACACACTCACCCACATCCCCATCACCCTGTACGTCGGCGAAAACGACACCAGCTGGGTGGAGCGCATGGCCGCCACCGAAGCCGAGCTTCAGCGGTTGGGTGGGCAGGTAAGCCTCACCATTGTGCCCAACGAAGGCCACGTCATCCAAAGCCTCACCGGGGCAGATCTGTACGATGTGCTAGATTCTTACCGGGAAAAAGACTAATTTTTGTTGTACAAGACCTGACAGGTTTACGACGCAGCGAGGTGGGCGTACTGCTTTGTTGCACAAAGTTATTCTGCTATGAGGTTTGTGCGCAAACCTGTCAGGTCAGTCCAAGAAAGTTAATCAATCGATAAGGCGTCAATGCCCAGGCCGGTTAGGCCGAAGCTGCTGCCGCTCCAGAAAAGTGAATAGGTGCAGCTGGTGGTCTCGCCCAGGCTAAGTGGCGTGCAGACGAAAATATCGCTGGCGTCGCCGCTGGCTCCGCTGACGCTGAACGCGCCGCTGGTGCTCAGGTAAATGTCGCCATTGCTTCCGTCGATCCAGCTAGCAACAATGTTTTCCGTGCTGTCTGTCAGCCCCACATCTGAACCATCGAAGTAGAGCGCCCAGGTGCCGCTGGTGGAATCGCCAAAGATTGGTTCATCCAACACAATGAGGTCGCTGCTGTCGCCGCTAATTCCGGCAAAATAGCCGCCGAGAGTGCTGACGACGGGACGGCCGTCTGGCGTCAACCCGCCGCTATCCACATCTTCACCACCGGAATTTAGCCCCACATCGGTACCATCCATAAAGCGCAGCAGCGTGCCAGCCGTTGTCGTACCTACGCTGGTGGGAATGAACAGCATCAATTCGGAATCATCTACCGTGCCCAGGTTAGCGATGGATTGGGCGCGCTCCAGGCTAATCAAGAAGCTGCCGTCGCTCAGGCGGTGCAGGGCGTCGATATCGTTGATGCCTAACCCGAGATCAGACCCATCAATTACCAGAGACCAGGTGCCGCTGTTGAGATCGTAAGCCAGCACATCCTCATCTGCGGCGTTGATCCCACCCACGCTGGCGTCGCTGCTGAGGCTGAGGTAAAGCGTGGTGAGACTGCCGGGAACGGCCGTTGGCGATGCTGTCGCCGTCGCTGTAGGTATCGGCGTATTGGTCGGTGCGACCGTATTGGTCGGCGTCGGGCTGGGACCAACGGTGGGTGTATTGGTTGGTACTGGTGTGGGCGATGCTGTTGCAGTCGCTGTAGCCGTTGGGGTGTTTGTTGCCGTGGCTATGGCCGTTGGTGGCACCGTGTTGGTTGGTGTGGGTGTAGGGCCGAGGGCAACATTTACTACCAGCTCTGGTGGATTGGCAGTTTCGCGGCTGTTCAGGCTGATGCGGTTGTTATCTGTGCTGGTTAATGCCAGGCTGACCAGGCCGCTGCCGGAAATGTGGCTGGTCACGTCAATCTCCACCCAGCTACCCGCGCTGATGCTGCCGGAGCTGTTGAGCATATTGCCGATAGTGGGAGCGGTGTTGTAGGTAACGGCCGTTTCTACCCAACTGTTATCTGCCACCGCCGCCGCGTTAATCCCCGTCGTCGAGTCGCTGCTGGTGAAAACGCGCAGCGTGGCGCTGGTGACGCTGCCGGGTAGGTCAGCCACATTAAAGCGCAGCAGGGACCACATTTCGGGTGAAGCATCGGTGCTGAGCTGGCTGGAGAAGCCAAAGTTGCTGGTGGGTCGGTTGCTCAACAGCGTGGTGTCGGCCTCGGCAATGAAGGTGTAGCTGCTGCTGGGTTCAGGGGTGGGTGAATTGGTGGCCGTCGCTGTAGGAACGGCCGTATTCGTGGCTGTCGGACTGGGACCCACGGTTGGCGTTTCTGTAGGCGGTGTTGTGCTGGTAGCTGTAGGTGTGTTGGTAGGTGCTACCGTGTTTGTGGCGGTTGGCGTAGGCGACTGCGTGGCTGTCGCTGTAGGCGTGGGCGTTGGCCCGGTGAACGTTTCCAGCTCAAAGGCACCCATGTCGCACAAAGCGCTGCTGTCCCCGTTGCCGTCTTGGGGACGGGTAATGCCGCGCTGGTCGGTGGCGGCACAGGTGGCATTGTTGGCGGCGTCCAGCGCCGGGCTGCCAAAAGCGATGGCGTGAGTCTGGCTGCTGCCGCCATTGTTTGCCAACGTGGCGAGTTGCGGATCGCCACTGATGTTGCCCGTGAGCGTGCCGGTGAGCGTACAGCCCGCGCTGTTTTGCACCAGGTTGTAACCCAGCGAGTTAATCGTGCCGGCACAGTCGCTGCCGTTGCCCGCCACGATGCTGTTACCCAGGTTCATCGTGCCGCCTTGTTGGCTGAGGCCGCCGCCGCTGTTGCCGTAAACGGTAACATTGTTGAGCATGGCGCTGCCGGTGTTGTAGAGTCCGCCGCCAGCCACGGCACTGTTTCCGCTGAGGGTGGCGTTGGTCAAATTATTCACGCTGGCGCTGCCGCTGGCGATGGCTCCGCCGCTGCTGCTGCTGACGTTGCCGGCCAGCGTGCCGCTGTTGATGGTGACGGTGCCGCCATCGTTGTAAATGGCCCCGCCCCAACTGCCGGCACTGTTGCCGCTAATCGTGCCGCCGTTCATGGTGAAGCTGCCAAAGCGCACTTCCATCGCACCGCCGTAATTGACGGCCGTATTGTTCGTAATCTCGCCGCCATTTTGCACCACGCTGCCCTGGAACACGTAAAAAGCGCCACCGCCAAAAATGGTGGCCACGGAGCGATTGGCCGTGATGCTGCCACCGTTGACGGTAAGCAGCGCACTGCTTTGCCGTACGTACACCGCGCCGCCGTAGTTGGATTCATTGTCGGTGAGAGTGCCGCCGTTGATGGTAGCCGTGCCGTTGTTCAGCATGATGCCCGCGCCGCGAAAGGCGGTGTTGCCGCTAATCAGACCGCTGTTGATGGTCGCGCTGCCGTTGATGATGAGAATGCCCCCGCCGGGGAAGCTGTTGGGGCCAGGCGCCGTGCCGCTGTTGTTGAGAATCTGGCTGTTGTGCATGAGCAGGGTGGCGTTAGGCTGGTTGAGGGCTATGCCACCGCCGCTGCTGGCTGTGTTTTGCGCCACCAGGCTGTCGCTGATAGTAACGGGGCCATTGTTGCTGTAAACGCCGCCGCCGTTTTGCGCGGCGCTGTTGCCGCTGATTTGGCTGCCGTTTTGGATGGTGAGGGAGCCACCGGCCAGCATAATGCCGCCGCCATGACTCGGGCTGATGTTGTTGCGCAGAATGGCGTTATCCAAAACGATGCTGCCACTGCCGCTGGCGTTGAGGCCGCCACCGCTGCCGCTGGCCGGCTGGCCATTTTGCAGCGTCAGGTTGCGCAGCGTGGTTGTGCCCGCGCTGATGTCGAAAAGGCGGGTGCTGTTGTTGCCGTCGATGATGGTGGAGACGGCCGTTCCCCCCAGGCCTACAATTTCCAATGATTTAGACACATTGAGCGCGCCCAACGCTGGCGACAGTGTGTAATTGCCTGCCGGCAGGCTGATGGTGTCGTCAGGTTCAGCCAGCAAGATGGCGTCTCGCAGAGAGCAGGTGCCATCGTTACAGCTGCCGTCACTGCTGTCGCTGCTGGTGTTGACGGTCCAATCAGCAGCAAATATAGTGGGGGGTTGTATGAGTAGAAATAAGAGCAAGGGAACAAGGATTACGGCGTGGGCAGCAGACAGCCGCCGAACGTGGCAAGGACGCTTCATGGGTAACAATACACTCCTGAATAAAATTAGATTGGCCTTACAGTTGGGAAGGCACGATACAGCGATTGGGTAAATGTATGCCTGCTGGATTACGATTGGGATTACAGTTGTGTGAAGGTGACAGCCATTGCCCAAAATGACTGTCACCAGACTCTTTACGGGGTGATGACGAAGGGGATATAGACAAAATTGCCATCATCGTCGGTGATGGTGCCGGTGGCGCTGCTGCTGCCCAACGTGGCGTTGCCGGGATTGCTGAGGTTGAGCAGGAAGGTTTCGCTGCTCTCACTGGTGTCGTCGTCAGTGATGGTGACGTTGACGGTTTGGCTAAGTGGTTCGCCGGGGATGAATGTGAGAGTGATGAGGGGAACGGCCGTATAATCTTCACCCCCCGTCGCGCTGCCCCCACCTGACTGCACATCCACTGTTACAATTTTGCTGCTGGGATGGGAAAGGTTGACGGTGAAAACGGCCGTGCCCGCCCCTTCGCTCACCGTCACATCGGCCATGGAAATGGTGGGCGGTGCGTCATCGTCGGAGATCGTGGCCTGGCCCTGATCATCGGCCAGCGTGGCGTTGGTGGCACCGGTCAAATTGACAAAAAAGTGTTCATCATCTTCATCGACGGGGTCGCCAGTGACCAACACGGTGATGGTTTTTTGCGAATCATCAGGAGCAAAGATTAGCGTGCCGCTGGACATCGTGTAGTCGCTGCCCACTGCGGCGCTGTCTGCCTGCGTAGTGTAGGTGACGGTGATGGGTTTGCCGCTGGCCTGATCCAGCGAGACGGTGAAAGTGGCATCCGTTGTGCCGCTGTTTCCCTCCGTCACCACGACGTCGCCGATGCTGACGTTGGGTGGATCATCATCGTCGCTGATGGTGCCAATCGCCTGTCCGCTGCCATTGATGGTCGCGTTGCTGGCATTGCTCAGGTTGACCTGGAATGTTTCCTCATCTTCATCGGCCAGATCGCCGTTGACGGTGATTTCGATGATTTTCTCAGTTTCGCCTGGATTGAAAGTAAGCGTGTTGCTGTCTGATAGAAAATCTGTAGGGGCAACGGCCGTATCATTCCCGGTTGCATAATTAACCGTTACGGTTTTGCCGCTTTCAGCCGACAGCGTAACGGTGAAGGTGGCCGTCGTTGTCCCGCCGCTGCCTTCGGTAACGCCGGTATCGGCGATGCTCAGGCTGGGCGCCGTGTCGTCGTTGCTGATGGTGCCAACGCCTTGCCCGTCGCTGATGGTCGCGTTGTTGGCATTGCTCAGGTTAACCAGAAACGTTTCATCCCACTCATCCTTGTCGTCGCCGTTGATGGTGATTTCGATAATTTCTTCGGTGTCACCGGGGTTGAAGGTGAGCTGGCCGCTTTTGTTCATGTAATCGTTGTCGGCGAGGACGGCCGTTCCATCTGCCGTAGCATAGTTTACCGTCACTGGTCCCGGGCTGACAGGTGCAAGGGTGACGGTAAAGGTGGCGATCTTGCTGCCGCTGTTGCCTTCGCTGATCGTGACATCATCAATTGTGAGCGAGGCCCCCAGCTCAAAGGCACCGATGTCACACGTAGCAGTGCTGTCCTCATCGCCGTCGATGGGACGGGCCACGCCGCGCTGATCCGTGCTGGCACAGCTGGCGTTATCGCCGGCGTCCAGCGCCGGGCTGCTGGTGTCGATAGCGTGGTTGAGGGTGCTGCCACCGTTGAGTGCCAGAGCGGCCAAAAGCGGGTCGCCGTCAAGATTGCCCGTGGTGCTGCCGCTGACGGTGCAGCCGGTGCTGTTCTGGATGAGGTTGTAGCCTTGCGACACAATTGTGCCGGCGCAGTCTGGTCCGCTGGCGGCACTATTGCCGGCCAGAATTGTGTTGACCACGTTGAGCGTGCCGCTGCTGCCGTTGAGACCGCCGCCGTTGGCTGCGGCCGTGTTCTCATAAACCGTCGCGTTGGTCAACGTGGCCGTGCCCTGGTTTTGCAAACCGCCGCCGCTGCTGGCCTCATTGTCGCTCAAGGTAACGCTGGTGAGGGTGAGTGTGCCGCTGTTGAGGATGGCTCCACCGTTTTGGTCCGCGCTGTTGCTGTAAAAAACGCTGTGGCTAATTGTGTTATGGCTGGCTGCCTGGGCGGCGATGGCCCCGCCACCCATCAGGCTGCTGTTGCCCGTCAGCGTGCCGTTGGTAATGGTGATCGTGCCTTGATCGTTATAAATAGCACCGCCCTCATCGTTAGCACTGTTGCCGGAAATAACACCGCCATTCATCTCAAAGCTGCCCATCCGTACTTCCATGGCGCCACCGAACTTGACGGCCGTATTGCCACTAATTTCCCCGCCATTTTGCACCACGCGCCCCTGGAAAATGTATAACCCGCCGCCGCCAAATATGGTGGCCACAGAGCGATTGCCGCTGATGGTGCCATTATTAATGGTCAGCAGGGCATCCTGACCAACTACATAAGCACCGCCGCCGTAGTTGGATTCATTGTCAGTAATGGTGCCACCGTTGAGGGTAAACGCTCCGGCGCTGACCAAGGCACCGCCGCCTCGGAAAGCGTCGTTGCCGCTGATAAGCCCGCTGTTCATAATGACGGAACCCGCGCCTGAATTGATTCCGCCGCCCGAAAACGGGTTGGTGTTGCCAGGCGCTGTGCCACTGTTATTTAAGATTTGGCTGTTGTCAATGGTTAGCTGGGCGGCAGCCTGATTTAACCGGATGCCACCGCCAAATTGGGCACTGTTGTTGGCAACGAGGCTGTCGCTGAGATTGACCGTGCCCTGGCTGCTGTAGACACCGCCGCCGCTGCCGGTTGTGCTGGCAACGGCCGTATTCCCCCGAATCTGGCTGCCGTTCAAAATGTTCAGCGTGCCGCCGGCCAGGTAGATGCCACCGCCGTTGCCCTGGGTAACGCTGTTGCGGATGATGCTGTTATCCAATGTGCCGCTGCCTGTACCTGAAGTAAGAATAGCCCCGCCGTTGCCGCTGGCGGGATTGCCGTTTTGCAAAGTCAGGTTGCTAAACGTTACCGTGCCGGAGCTGATAGTGAACAGGCGAATTGCGTTGTTGCCATCGATAATCGTGTCGGTGACCGTACCCCCTTGGCCGATGATCGTGATTGTTTTGGCGATATTGATCTCGCCCAGCCCGGACGAAAGCAGATAGCTGCCCGCCGGTAGATAGATGGTGTCTGCCGGGTTGGCGGTGGCGATGGCATCGCGCAGGGAGCAGGTGGCGTCGAGGCAGCTGCCGTCGCTGGCATCGATGAAAGTATTGACGTTTAGGTCGGCGGCATGAACGGCCGTTGGCTGTAGCAGCAGCCAGAATAATAAAGAGAAAATAAGTGCAGCCTGGCTCAAGGCCAGTGCGAGGGTAAATCCTTTTCGTTTAGTCATCTGTCTAAACATGGGCAGCGTTGCTCCTGACTGTTGTTGGCAAGTTGTTTACAAGCGGATAAATCCGCACAAAGTTAGCAAGGACGAGTTACAACGAAAGTTACAAACTTATGGCAAGGAAAAAGGCCCACAGATTGCTCGACTGAACAATCTGTGGGCTTGGGGAGGACCGTTTGGGGTTACGGATTAATGACGAAGGGCAGGTAGATAAAGGTGCCGTCGTCGTTGAGGATGGTGCCGACGCCCTGGCTGTCGCCTAAGGTGACGTTGCCATTGGCTCCGGTCAGGTTAATGAAGAACTGTTCATCCGGCTCGGTGTCTTCATCCCCCTGCACTGTGACGTTGATCGTTTGGCTGAGGGGATCACCGGGGTTGAAGGTGAGGACTGAGGCCGGAACGGCCGTAAAATCTTCACCCGCTATGGCCGAATCGTTGGCGCTGCTGTAGTTAATGGTGATCATTTTCTCGCTGGCGTGGGAGAGGGTGACGGTGAAAACGGCCGTTACCATACCGCTGTCTCCCTCAGTAACCGTCGCATCACTGATGTTAGCCGTGGGCAGCGGATCGTCATCGTTGATGGTGCCCATAGCCTGTCGTTCACTTGGCTGGATAGTAACGTTGACTTCATTGCTGAGGTCAACCTGGAACGTTTCGTCCACTTCATCAACGTCGTCGCCATTGATGGTGACGCTAATGATTTTTTCAGTCTCATCAGGGTTAAAGGTGAGTGTTCCGATGGCGATCTCGTAGTCGCTGCCGACCGTAGCGCTGCCCGAAGTGCCGTTGGTCATGTAATTGACGGTGATAGTTTTGCCGCTGGGGGCTGATAGGGTAACCACAAAGTCCATGCTGGTGGTTGTACCGTCGTCACCTTCATTTACCTCGGCATTGGCAATGCTGAGTTCGGGCTCGTCATCATCGTCGGTGATGGTGACCTGGCCGCTGCTGTCGCTCAGGGTAACGTTGTTGGCGTTGCTTAGCTCGACGGTGAAAGTTTCGTCGATTTCATCCAGAGCATCATCATTAATAGTAATTTCAATCGGTTTTTCTATTTCACCAGGATCAAAAATGAGGGTGGTTGTGTCGATGTTCGTATAATCCTCACCTGCCTCGGCTGAAACATCCATTGTGGCGTAATCTACCTCGATGGTTTTACCGCTGGGTGCAGAGAGCGTGGCAGTGAGAACGGCCGTCACAGAATCACCATCAGCTTCGGCAAATGTCATATCGTTAATCGTTAGCGAAGGTGGAGCGTCATTGTCCAGGATGGTGCCAATGCCGATGGCGTCGCCAATGCTTATTTCTGGCGACTGGTTGCTGAGTTGGACCGTAAACGTTTCATCATCTTCGTCCAGCGTGTCGCCCAAGATTTCGATATTGATCGTTTGGGTCATGTCATTAGGCAAGAAGGTGAGCGTGGCGGTGGGAACGGCCGTGTAATCCACACCTTCTTCTGCTGAGTCCGGTACAACAACCGTTTCATAATCAACAGTATAGGTGGTGTCGGTAACGAAGGAGCGTGTAACGGTGAAGCTCATTTGGGCACTGCCCGCGTCGCCTTCGGTCAGGCTGGCGTCGCTGATGAAAAAGGCAACACCGTCTTCATAGGCCCCGATGTCGCAAGTAGGGGTGCTGTCGCCATCGCCGTCGATGGGCCGCAGGTTGCCGCGTTGGTCAGTAGCGGGGCAAAGCGTGTCGCTGCCCGCATCAATGGCGGGGCTGCCGGAACCGAGAGCGTAGTTTAGCGTGTCCCCGCCGTTCAGCGCCAGGGGTTGGAGTAAAGGATTATCCACGGTGTCACCACTAGCGTTAAGATTACAGCTACCGTCTCCGTCCATATTATTTCCGGCGGAAGAGATGGTACCACTGCAATTGTTCCCGCTTGGTGCAGTATTGTTATAGATGATGCTATTGCCGACAGTGAGGGTGCCGGTGCTGTTGCTTAGTCCACCGCCGTTGTTGTTGGCACTGTTTTCCGAGATGGTCACGTTGGTGAGTGTGGCAGTGCTACTCTCTTCCGTAGCTAATCCAGCTCCATTGCCGGCGCTATTGCCACTCAAGGTAACGTTGGTGAGAGTGATAACCCCTCCTCCCAAACCGGGATCATTGTTAATGGAAACACCCCCACCGGCAGCAACGCTGCCAGCAGCGTTGCTAAGGATGGCACTGTTTTCAATCGAGGTTTGGCTAGGGCCATCGTCGTAACTTGTAGCGATGCCCCCGCCATTGCTAGCAGCTATATTGCCGCTTACTAGACTGTCTTGGATTGTAACATCGCCTCCGCTGTTGTAAATTCCACCACCCATGGCACCAGACTGATTATCAGCAATAGTTGCGCCATCAACAAGCAGAGTGCCAAATCGCACTTCCATACCGCCACCGAAAGAGGCTGCCGTATTAGTCATCACGCTACCGCCAAGCAGGGCAGCATTCCCGTTGAAAATGTAGAGGCCTCCACCACCAAACTCGACCGTAGCCGTTGATTGATTCGTAGCAATAATGCCTGCTGTTTGGGTAAACCAGCTTCCGGTATTCAAAACATATACACCACCACCGTAAGTAGCTGTGTTACTAATGATTTGAGCATCGTTAAGGGTTACTTGACCACTGCTGACTAAAATACCACCGCCTCGATATGCGTGGTTAGACTTGATTTCACCACCGTTCAGTGTGGCTGTGCCAGCGGCAACAAAGATACCGCCACCAGGGAAATTGGTTAGATCAACTTCTGTACTGCCTGTGTTGAAAGCGATTTCGCCGCTGTTGAGTGTGAGGCTGGCGGTGTCCAGATTAACAAAAACCCCGCCGGCGCGATCAGCACTGTTGTAGTTAATGCTGCTGTTGTCGCTGGTGATGTCACCGCGCAGGGTGTAGATACCGCCGCCGTCGAGCGCGGCCGTATTTGTCACAACCTCACTGTTTTGCAAAGTCAGTATTCCGCTCTGCAAATAAACGCCACCACCGTTTGTGGTGGCACTGTTGCTAAAGACGGTACTGTTGTTCAGCGTGACATTGGTTGTGGCTCCGCTGATGCGAATTCCGGCACCATCAACAGCGACACCATTTTGGATCGTCAGTCCGTTGAAGACTACCGCTCCGGCCGTCACGTTAAGGACGCGACTATTTCCCTGAGCATCGATGAAAGTATCTGTAGCGCTGTTGCCGTTGAAGGTAAGGTCTTTAGTAACGGTCAACGCACCAACGGTTGGGGAGAGGGTGTAGTTTCCGGCCGGAATAGTGATGTCGTCGCCATTTGCGGCCGTTAAAATAGCATCCCGAATAGTGCAGCTGCTGACATCACACACGCCGTCGCCATTATCGTGAAGCAGGTTGACGGTGAATGTAGCGGCGTATGCAGTTTGAGTGTGGCTGAGAATTGAAAGTAAAGTGGGTACGAGAAAAAGAGCCAGTGCTGTGGCCAGGATTAAGGAAAGTCCTTTACGGTTCATAGGTTCCATTACGCTCCCTGTGTTAAGTTTGTGCTTGCTTAATTGATGAATGCGGTGTGCTAGATAGTTTTCAATACGTTCTGCTAGATTAGCAAGCAATGATTACAACGTGGGTTAAGACAAACAGTCGGCAAAGGGCCATAGCTTCGGGCAAATTTTTGGTTACAATGGCGTTATGAGCGAGACAAAAACGGTTTTGTTATTAACGACGCCGCAAAGCTATCGGGCCGCCGCTTTTCTGGCAGCAGCCCAAAAGCTGGGCATCGATATTGTGCAGGGGGTGGATTTGCCGGAGGCGCTGGCGGCGCAGTGGGGCATGCAGCTTCGTTTGAATTTCAGCCAGCCGGAGACGGCCGTTTCCCATATCATTCAATTTGCCCGGAAACGGCCGTTGGCCGCCGTGGTTCCCGTGGATGACGCCGGTGCGGTGTTGGCCGCCAAAGCCAGCCAGGCGCTGGGATTGCCCCACAACAACATCGCCGCGGCTGAAGCGGCCCGCGACAAACACAAAATGCGCCAGATGCTGGCCGCTGCCAACGTAAACAGCCCGCAATTTTTACGCTTTCCCCTGGAAGAATCGCTTGATCGCGTGACGGATGAGGTTCAGGCAAAAATCGGTTTTCCCTGCGTGGTAAAGCCGCTGCACCTGAACGGCAGTCGCGGCGTGATGCGGGCCAACGATACCGGCGAACTGGTCGCGGTCGTGCAGCGGCTGCGCTCCATGCTGCCTGCCGCTGGCCACTTTTTGGTGGAGACGTATTTGCCCGGTGTAGAAGTGGCGTTGGAGGGGGTGTTGGAAAACGGCCGTCTCCATCCCCTGGCCATTTTTGACAAGCCGGACCCACTGGAAGGACCATTTTTTGAAGAAACCATTTACGTCACGCCATCTCGCCTGCCGGAGGATGTGCAGGCGCAAATTGTGGCAACGGCCGCTGCCGGAGCCGCTGCTCTGGGCTTGCAGCTAGGCTCAGTTCACGCCGAACTGCGGGTGAATGAGGCTGGCGCGTGGATTGTGGAGGTGAACGGCCGTTCCATCGGCGGGCTTTGCTCACAAACGTTGCGGTTTGATATGGGGATCTCACTCGAAGAACTGATCTTGCGACAAGCTACTGGTTTACCAGTTAGCCATTTCCAGCGGGAACAGCAGGCCAGCGGCGTGATGATGATTCCCATCCCCCACGGTGGCATTTTGCGTGGCGTCAGCGGCGTGGAGGCTGCTCGCGCGGTCCCCGGCATCGACGAAGTGACAATCACTGCCCCGCTCAACAATCGTCTGGTTCCCTTGCCGGAAGGCGAAAGCTATCTCGGCTTCATCTTTGCTTCAGGGGAAAATCCGGCTGAAGTGGAACAAGCCTTACGACAGGCGCACGCGCTGCTTCAGTTTCAAATTGACGAGGAAATTCGGTTATCGGTAGTCGGTAATCCGTAAACGGTAAACCGATTACCGACCACGGGTTACCGATTACTTCTTTTGCGGCGCAGCAGCCGTGGGCGGTGACCAATCCTCCGGCATTTGCGCCCCTTCGCCGAAGAAGAACTCTTCCATTTGCTCGAAGAGGAATTCGGTGGCGCGGGGATCGGCCATGTTGAGGCCGTAATGGTTGATGAGAATGGTGGACTGCTGCTGCCACAGCTCCCACGCTTGGGCCGAAATTTCATTGTAAATGCGTTCACCCAACTCGCCGGGAAACGGCCGTCGCGGCAGCGCCTCCAATTCCCGGTTTAATTTGGCACAATGGACAACGGTGATGGTTTTTTCGTAACGAGCCATGTTGGCCCCCTTAAGGTTTGCGATCAACGATGGATGGTCTGCTAACTATTGGAACAGTTTAAGATCGATGACCTGATTGAGCAATTTAAAGTGTTTGTCTAAAGCGTAAATCTCACAGTTATTTAGTTTAGCGTTTTGGGCAATGATCAAATCAGGTATACCAATGCCATTTGCCCCATTTTGTAGACATTTTACCTGAAACTCAATAATTTCACCCCAATCGATTTGAAGCGGAACGCGTTTTATCTTTTGTAAGAGCGTGATAACTTCAGTTTGATTCCGAACTTTGAGAAATGGAATAAGTTCAGCCAGGATAATATCGTTTGTGACAAGTAGGTTCTCATCAATTAGCAAGTCTAGTTTATCAGAACCTTCTCCCCCTCTAAAATAGTCAATCCAAACGGAGATATCTACCAAAACATTCATGACGTACGATCGCGAAGCTCATCCAGGTTAATATCTAAATCAATTTTGCCTTTGTACTGTTTCAATTCAGAAATTTTTGTTTTCCTGACTAACTCTTCCAAGGCAAGTACAATAACGCCGGTTTTTGTTTTTGTTTGAGTTACTTTCATTGCTTCATCAAGTAATTCCTCGGGTAAATCAAGTGTTGTTCTCATCAATTTGACTCCTAGAAAATTTGGTGATAGTAAGCTTGTCGCACATCCCAAGATGATGCATATAATTTTAACCAATTATGCATACAAGGTCAATCCCGCTTGATTTGGTTAATCACTCTGCCAGGAGGATTTTTTTTGCGCGTTTTGTTTTTTGGCATGTTGGGGACGCTGACGCGGCTGCCGTTGGCGGCACTGTTGGCAGCGGACGTTGAGCTGTGCGGATTGGTGCTGCCGGCCGAGATTGTGCCGCCGTTTCAGTTGGTGGGGAACGGCCGTTCCTCATCGCCCATCACCGCCATCCGCCACGAACCACCCATGCCAAACCTGCTGCCCACGCCGCAGGTGACCTCGCCGCTGGCGCTGGCCGCCGCCAACAACGTGCCCGCTTTTGCCGTGCAGCAACTGGCTGCCTCTGAGACGGTCAAAGTTTTGACTGAGTTGCAGCCGGACGTCATTTGTGTGTCTTGTTTTCCCCGCCGCCTGCCGCCTGCTATTTTGAACCTGCCGCCCATTAGCTGTTTGAACGTGCATCCTTCGCTGCTGCCCCGTTTCCGCGGTCCGGCCCCGCTCTTTTGGGCGCTCCGCGCTGGCGTGGCTGAAACCGGCGTGACGATTCATTTTATGGATGAGAATTTTGATACGGGAGACGTGGCTTTGCAATGGCCGTTTCCCCTCCCCGACGGCGCGACCCATGCTGAACTGGAAACCAGCTTGGCGCAACTGGGCGGCAAGCTGTTGGTCGAGGCGCTGCAAAAATTGGCCGCCGGCAGCCTGCTGCGCCAGCCGCAGCCATCCGGCTTCAGCAGCGATCCGTGGCCGCGCGATGCCGATTTTGCGCTGGACACGAGCTGGTCGGCCCAGCGCGCTTTTAACTTTATGCGGGGGACGGGGAATTGGGAACGGCCGTATTTCGTCCAGGTTCAGGAGAAGACAGTGTGGTTGGAAACGGCCGTCTCCTGCAATCCAGAAGCCACTCTGCCGCAGCCAATGATTCGGCAGGGGCAAACGGTGCAACTGCAATTTTCACCCGGTGTGTTGGCGGCTACGACATTGGTAAACTGATATATCTCAGTTACAATGGGAAAAAGTTAAACGAATCGGCAACCAATCCCACATCTTTAAACTGAACCACCCAGGCCGATTTTGCAAAAATACCAATGAGGTGCCAAGTGACCACTGCCGCGCAAACTGTTGATTTAACTTTGCTGACGCCGCTGCTGGAAAAGTATAACGGCCGTAAACGAGAAGCCCTCCTCCCCCTGCTGCATGAAGCCCAAAACGTCTATGGTTGGCTGCCCCCGGAAGTGCAGGAAGCCATCGGCAAAACGCTGCGCGTTCCTCTGGCTGACATTCACGGCGTGATTGAGTTTTACACCATGTTTTACAACGAGCCGACAGCGCGCCACGTCATTCGCGTGTGCGAAGATTTGGTGTGCAGCCATGCCGGTAACCATGCCGTGATTCAGGCCATTGAAGCCGAACTGGGGCTGGAGCCGGGCGAAACCCGTGAAGATGGCAGCCTGACGTTTGAAACTGTGCCTTGCCTGGGAATGTGCGAACATGCTCCCTGCGCGCTTAATGGCGACAAGCCCGCCGGTTCGCTGACAGTCGCCGATGTGCCTGCTTTTCTGGCGGGCACGCACCCGGAACCAAAAGCCCGGCCCCGTGGTGGACCGTTCATCAAATTGGCCCGCATCGGCAAAATTGATCCGATGAGCCTGGCCGAGTATGAAGCCCACAAAGGATACGTGGGCTTGCGCCAGGCACTGCGCCAGACGCCGGATGAACTCATAGAAACAGTTGATAATTTTGGCATTTTGGGGCGCGGCGGGGCGATGTTCCCGCTGGGGCGAAAATGGCTTTTCACCCGCGGCGCGTCTGACGATCCGCGCCAGAAGCACATTGTGGTCAACGCTGATGAAAGCGAGCCGGGCACGTTTAAAGACCGCTGCCTCATGGAAGAAGACCCCTTTGCCGTTATTGAATCGATGACGGTGGCGGCCTACGCCGTTGGCGCCGAACATGGCTGGATATTCTTGCGTGGCGAGTACCCACGGGCGCATACGCGCTTGCACAACGCGGTGGATGAAGCGCTGAAGGCCGGCTACCTGGGCCAAAACATTATGGGCAAGGCCGGCTTCAACTTTACGATACACGTCCGTTTGGGCGCTGGGGCGTATATTTGTGGCGAGGAAACGGCGCTGTTTGAGGCCATCGAAGGCAAGCGTGGTTTTCCACGCATTAAACCGCCGTTCCCCACCACGCATGGGCTGTTTGGCCAGCCAACGTCTATTAACAATGTTGAAACCCTGGTCGCCATGCTGGCCGCGCTAAATGTTGGCGAAGAAGAGTGGACCGAGTACGGTACGGACAAATCGCCCGGCACCAAGCTATTTTGCCTCAGTGGTGACGTGGCCGACCCTGGCGTATACGAAGTGCCCTTTGGCCTGACCATTCGCGAGATGATTGAGCTGGCGGGCGGGGTGCCCAGCGGCCGTGCGATACAGGCGGTACTGATGGGCGGTGCCGCCGGTGTGTTCATCGGGCCGGATAAGCTGGATACGCCGCTTACTTACGAAGATGCGCGGGCGGCGGGTTTCCCGTTAGGCTCTGGCGTGATCATGGTCTTTGATGAAACGGCCGATCTCCAGCAGCATCTTTTTGAATTGGCCCACTTTTTTGCCCACGAAAGCTGCGGCAAATGTTTCCCTTGCCAGATTGGCACCCAGCGGCAGCTAGAAATTTTGGACCGCATCGCCAACAACGGCGGGCCGCAATCTGGCGACAAGCAAATTTTGCTGGACGTGGGTTTTACGATGACCGAGACCTCTTTGTGTGGCCTGGGACAAACGGCCGCTTCCGCCATCGTGAGCGCCATTAAGCTGTGGCCGGAGCTGGTGGAGTAGGTGAGTTTGCAAGTGGCACGTAACGGCAGCAAGGCAGCAGTTATTCAAGAACGGGGGGTGCAGCCCAGTCACTATATTTCTGTAGGGGTCGGTGAACCGCAGCCGGTGGATGGCTGGGTGGTGGAAGAAGCCCAGATTTGCATCTCGGTGAACGGTGAGGAGCTGGCTACGTTTATGGCCTCACCGCGCGATTTGGAGCGGATGGCGGTGGGCTTTTTGGCCAATGAAGGCATCATTGGCAGTGTGGCGGAGATTCGCCATTTGCACCTTTCCAAAAACAACACCTGCGTCGACGTCTGGCTGCACGACATGAACTTCGAGAAGCCGCGCAAATTTATCATTACGGCCGGCTGTGGCGGTGGGGTGACCTTTGATGATTTGTCCGGCCAGCATGAACCGCTGGTGTCGGATTTAACGGCCACGCCGGAAGAACTGGCAAGCTTAATGCGGGAGATGCACTTGGGAGCAGAGCTGTACCAGCAGGCGCGGGGAATTCATACGGCCGTTCTCGCCACCCCTGACAAGCCTCTATTGCAAGTTGAAGACATTGGTCGCCACAACTGCCTGGACAAGCTGCGCGGCGCGGCTTTGCTGGATGGGTTGGAGACTGAGGGGAAGATTTTGTTGAGCAGCGGCCGTATTTCCAGCGAGATGATCAACAAGGCGCGGCGGTTGGGCACGCCTATCGTCTGTTCCCGCACCTCGCCCACCAGCCTGTCCGTGGCCCTGGCCGAAGCGTGGAACATCACCATCGTCGCCTACCTGCGCCAGGACCGGATGCGGATTTATTCACACCCAGAACGGATTTTACTGAACAGCGAACCGTAAACAGTTTCGTTGTTTGTGAATTCAGGATAACCTTTAATTGTCATTTCGACCAAAGGGAGAAATCCCTGAAGCCGTTGCCAGGTTAAGAATTAGCCTAGTAATTAGCCTAGTTTAGAGGGATTTCTCGCCAAAAGCGGCTCGAAATGACAAGTTGAGATTCTTCGTTGAGATAATCTAATTATATGTTTGACTAGCATGTCAATTATGGACCACTAAGCCGACGATATAAAAAGCGGAGCAAGTTATGAGTGAAACGGTCACCTTGAAAATTGATGGACAAGAAGTCACGGTGCCAGAAGGTACAACGATCTTGGATGCGGCGGCGCAGATTGGGATTGAGATTCCGGTCATTTGTTACCATCCCCACCTGACGGCCAACGGGCTGTGCCGGATTTGCTCGGTGGATGCCGGGCAGCGAGTGCAGTTGGCGGCCTGCGTGACGCCCTGCGCCGACGGCATGGAAATTGTCACCAATTCTGAAGACGTAAAGCGCGGGCGGCGCACCATTTTGGAAATGCTGGCGTCTACCGTCAACGTGGATGAATCGCCCAACATTTTGGACCTGCTGGACAGCTACGACGCCGATCCGCTGCGCTTTGCCGATGCCGAACCGCGCACCGCGCCGGTTTACGACGACAATCCGTTTTACATTCGCGATTACAACCAGTGCATCAACTGCTGGCGCTGCGTGCAGGTGTGCGCCGACGATGCCCAGTTTGCCTTTGCTCTCAGCTTCGACGGCCGTGGCTACGACACCCAAATCGGCACCTTCAACGGCAACGGGATGATGGATACTACCTGCGTTTTTTGCGGCCAATGCGTGGGCGTTTGCCCCACCGGAGCCCTCAAACCGAAGCGCCAGGCGCTGCTGGAGCAGGGCGTCGATCCTGATTCCATTTTTGATCAAACGCGCCGCAAGCGGAAGCCGAAGAAGGAAGAAAGTTGAGCAGTGTGGTGGATACGGCCGTAACCCTCAATCTCTGGCCCCACATTTTAACTGCGCATAGCCACATTGGTCAGGCACTGCCGCCATCTACGCGCCAGGCGATGATGACACTTGTGGACGCACACGTTGCTGAGCCCTGGCACCTTTTTCATTTCATCTACGTTGTTGAAAATTTTGATTCCACGTCACTTTCCACAGCCAATTACCAAAAGCGAGATCCGTTTGACCGTCCCAGCGAGGTAGATGCGTTTTGGCAGGCGTGCCTGACGACCGGTTTTTTGCAGGCAAACAGCCACGGCATGATGCAAATCACTGACAAAGGTGAGACGGTACGCCAACAGCGCTGGCAAATTTTGAATGATGCGTTAGCCGAACAGGTTTTGCTGCCAGGGGCGGAGCTGGCGCAGTTAAATGAGTTGTTGACGCGTGTTGTGGATGAAACGGCCGTTACCACCACAAAAGCATCTGCCTGGGCCTTCCACACCCGGCGGCAGCAGGGGCTAAAGTCACCGCTTTCGCCATTGGCTCCACTGGCCCAATTCATCGAGCTGCGCATGGATTTGGGTGCCTTTCGTGACGATGCTCACCTGGCAAGCTGGCGCGGGCCGCACGTCGTTTCGCCCCACGCCTGGGAAATTCTGGGTGAAATCTGGCAAAATGAAACGGCAACGCTGGATGAGTTGGTTGCTAAGCTGGCTCGTCGTGGATTCTCTGCGGGGGAAACGGCCGTTGCCCTGGAGGAGTTGTTCAGTTTAGGCTGGCTCAGGCAGGCGCAGAAGAATTACCATTTGACAGAAGACGGCCGTGCTGTGCGCCAAACGGCCGAACAAACAACAAACGACATTTTCTATGCACCGTGGTCCGTTTTGTCGCCTGCCGAATTAGAAGTCGTGCGAACCGGCTTGGGTGCGTTCCAGACCATGAGCTAAACTGAAGTAGTTCCCGCTTACATCCGGCCACAATGACGCAAAACACGTTTACCCGACACCTCGCGATTTACCAGGCACAGTTCAAAATATGGACGGCCGTTCAGGTGCAGTACCGCGTGGCCATGATCATCTGGCTCATCGGCATCATCATCGAGCCGGTGGTGTATCTGGTGGTGTGGTCCAACGTGGCTGCGGCCAGCGGCGGCAGCGTGGGCGGTTTTGATCGCGCCGGATTTGCCGCCTACTTTATTGGGGCGATGGTGGTCAATCACCTCACTTTTTGCTGGCACATGTGGGAGTACGATTACATCATCCGGCAGGGGCAGCTTTCGGCCCGGCTGCTGCGCCCCATGCACCCCATCCACGCCGACCTGGCGGAAAACATGGCGTATAAGGTGATTACCTCTGTAGTGGTCGTTCCCACTACCATTGTGCTGGTTCTAATCTTCCAGCCGGTTTGGCAGCCGCAAACAGTGCAGCTGCTGGCCTTTGTGCCGGCGTTGGTGATGGCTTTCCTGATTCAGTTTTTTATGGGCTGGGCGTTGGCGATGGCCGCTTTTTGGACCACGCGCATTTCGGCGATCAATCGGATTTATTTTTTGGGCAAGCTGTTTTTGGCGGGGCAGCTTTCGCCATTGGCGCTTTTGCCGGAATGGCTGCAAACGGCCGCATCCATTTCGCCGTTTCGCTGGATGATTTCTTTTCCGGTGGAGCTGCTGCTGGGGCGAGTAGAGGGAACGGCCGTTTACACCGGCCTCCTGGCGCAGCTTGCCTGGGTCACGCTGGGCGTTCTGGCCGTAAGAATGATTTGGCGGGCAGGCGTGCGCCGCTACAGCGCTTTTGGATCATAAATGAGAACGATACGCATCATTGCCACTTATTTTCGCATCGGGATTTTGGGCGAGCTGGAATACCGGGCCAACTTTTTCATTCAGGTTTTTGAGTCGATTTTGGGTTTGGTGGTGTCGTTGGGTGGTCTGGCCGTTGTGTTTCAACACACGGATGATTTGGGGGGCTGGTCGCCCGATCAGCTCATTGCCCTGGTGGGCATCTATCTGCTGGTGGGGGGCCTCATCAACATGGTGATCAATCCCAGCATGGAGCGTTTTATGCAGGACGTGCGCCAGGGGACGCTGGACTTTACCCTGGTGAAACCGGCCGACTCACAGCTTTTGGTCAGCGTGCAGCGGGTAGAAATCTGGAAACTGATAGATGTGCTAATTGGCCTGGCGGTGATTGGTATTGCTTTGGTACGGTTGCAGAGTGAGATTGGTTGGGGGGAAACGGCCGCTTTCGCCCTTGCCCTCTTCTGTGGTGCTACCATCGTCTACAGTTTTTGGCTCATTTTGGCAACCTGTTCCTTCTGGTTTGTGCGCGTGGAAAATATTTTGGTCATTTTCCAAAGCATGTACAGCGCCGGGCGCTGGCCTGTAGGCATTTACCCGCAGTGGCTGCGCTTTATTCTCACTTTTTTGGTGCCGGTGGCTTTTGCGGTGACGGTGCCTGCCCAGGGGTTGATTGGCCAGCTCACCAGCGGGACTCTGGGGTTGGCCGTGGGGTTGGCGGTTGGTTTGTTCATTGTGGCCCGTCTCTTTTGGCGCTATGGCATTCGTTTTTATTCTGGCGCTTCTGCTTAATCACTCGTTGAGGTTGTAAGGCTGCAAAGAAATAGAACGCTGTACGCGAAGCGGTCGCCCTGCGACATGAACGCAGATAAACCTGTGGTCCTGATGGCTGGCAATTGGCTTTGAGGTAAAATGGGGAGCGGTATGGAGATTAAGAAAATGATCTGGGCGCAAGGTGCCTCTCACCCCAACATTCAGGTGATGATGGAAACGGAGTGGGACCTTGACACAACCCTGGACCAGCAAACGGAAGAGGACCAGGAAGATTTAGTCAACGTCATCATCCACAATGATGACGTTACGCCCATGGATTTTGTGGTTATCATTTTGCAGCGCATTTTTCAGCTGGCTCCCTTGGAAGCGGAACACGTGATGATTACCGCGCATTTGAATGGGCTGGCGTTGGTGGTCACGCTGCCGGAGAGTGAAGCAAAAAAGCGGGTGGGGAAGGCCCATTTTGCCGCTCAGCTAGAGGGATATCCTCTGATGTTTACCATTGAGCCTGCCTGACGGTTTGGCAAACGGCCGTTTCTGGCTCCCCATTTACAAAGTATTTTGGAGGCAATATGAAGTTCAGCATGGCTGGCGCTGGCCCGGTGGGCCAGGCATTGATCAAACGAGACATTAATGTGCTCTCACCGTCGTACACCCGCGAGTATGCGCTGGTCGTTGATAGAGCAGAAGGTTCGGAAGTATGGGATGTAGACGGCCGTCGCTACATCGACATGATGGCCGGGATTGCGGTGCTCAACGTGGGGCATCGTCACCCCCGCGTGGTGGAAGCCGTGCGGGAGCAGATTGACAAGTTCTGGCACATTTGCCTGGCCGATTTTTATTATCCACAGGCGGTGGAGCTGGGTGAAAAGTTGCAGCAGGTGGCTCCGATGAACGGCCGTACCCGCGTCTATTTTGGCAATTCGGGCACCGAAGCCGTGGAAGCTGCCATCAAGCTGGCGATGTATAAAACAGGCCGCACCCGTTTCGTTGGCTTTTTTGGCGCGTTTCACGGCCGTACGCTGGGCTCCCTTTCGTTTACTGCCAGCAAATCGGTGCAGCGGGCCAACTATTTGTCCGGCGTAAAGGTGTATCATCTGCCGTATCCCAATGCCTATCGTCCCGTTTTAGCCCAGCAAAATGGGGAAAGCTATGGTGATACGGTCATCAACTACCTGGAGGATATGATTTTTCGCACTACGTTAGCGCCGGAGGATGTTGCGGCCGTTTTGGTGGAGCCAATTCAAGGGGAGGGTGGTTATCTTGTGCCTGCCCCCGGTTTCTTCTCTCGCCTGCGCCAGATTTGCGATCGGCACGGCATTATGCTCATTGTGGATGAAATTCAAAGCGGCGTGGGGCGCACCGGCAAGTGGTGGGCTGTGGAGCATGAGGAGATTCAGCCCGATATTGTTTGTTTTGCCAAAGGCGTGGGCAGCGGCATGCCCATTGGCGGCATTATTGCCCCGGAAGAGATCATGGATTGGAAGCCCGGTTCCCATGGCAGCACGTTTGGCGGTAATCCAATTGCGGCCGTTTCTGCCCTGGCTACCTTGGAAGTCATTGAGGAAGAAAACCTACTGGCCAAGGCCAACGAAACCGGCCGATTTATTATGGATGCGCTGGTGGAAATGCAAGGGCGTCATCCCAGTCTGGGTGACGTGCGCGGACGCGGTTTGATGATTGGCATGGAGTTCGTCAAGGATCGGGAAACCAAAGAGCGGGCTGTGGCGCTGCGTGATCATGTGATTCAACATGCTTTTGAGCATGGTTTGCTCATCATCCCTTGTGGCATCAATGCCATCCGCATGACGCCTGCGCTGAATGTTCCCCACAATTTGGTAGAGGAAGGGCTGCACATTTTTGAAGCCGCCCTCACCGACGCCGAAGCGAAACATTTGTAAGAAAAAGCCACAGAGGGCACAGAGGCAGTAGAGAATGATTATCTTGCTCCGTGTGGAAAAAAGTGAACAGAATGGCTTCCTTAAATGAAAAAATTGCACACTTAAAAGAAAAACTGCGCGGCGGCGTGACACCAGCCATGGCCACGCCGGTGTTGGAAGATGGGGTGACGGTGAATACGGCCGTTATCCCCGATCTGGCTAACTTTTTGCTGGATGCCGGTGTATGCGGTCTCTTTGTGGGCGGCACAACAGGTGAGGGCGTTTTGCTCAGTGAGGCAGAACGGATGCGGCTGCATGAAACGGCTGTTGCGGCGGCAAACGGCCGTGTCCCCGTGCTGCTGCATACCGGCACCAACCGGCTGGCCGACACCCTGGCCCTTTCCCGCCACGCGGCCGAGATTGGTGCCGACGGCATAGCCATCGTTATGCCTTACTTTTATGGTATGCACGATGAGGGTCTGGCCGATTATTGCCATGCAGTGGCCGCCAGCGCGCCCGACCTACCGCTGCTTCTTTACGATATTCCCCAAATGGCGATCAATGGCGTTTCGCCTGCGTTGCTGCACCGTTTGGGGCAGGAAATTCCTTCGCTGGCGGGCATCAAATCCAGCCGGCCCGATGCCCAGATTGTGCGCCAGCTTATCGACGCCACGGCGGCGCATCTACTGTTTTTGGTAGGGAATGAAGCACTGCCGTTGGGGCTTTTAGGGTTGGGTGCTGATGGCCTGATTAGTGGTTTGAGTACGGCCGTTCCCGAACCATTCGTGGCGCTTACCCACGCTTTCTTTCAGGGCGATCTGCTTGAAGCGCAGCGGCAGCAGCGTCTCATTAACAAAATTTTGGCTCAGCTGCCTCAGGGGGCACGCATTGGGGCCATCAAGCAAATAATAACCGCGCGCGGCATTCCAATGGGAACGGCCGTTCCCCCCAGGCCCATGCCTAAAGAGGATGTGTGGTTGAAGATACGGCCGTTACTCAACCAGGATTCATGATGCAAAAGCTCCTCCTTTTTGATATAGATGGCACGCTCATCCGCAGCAATGGGGCGGGGCGGCTGACCCTGGCTTATGCGCTGGAAAGGCTGTTTGGCACTGTCGGACCGCTGGAAGAGTACAATATGAGCGGTAAAACAGATCCGCGCATTATTACCGATTTGCTCACCGCTATCGGTGTCTCGCCCAAAGAGATAAACAAGCAACTCCCGGCTATTTACGAACTAATGGCGGAGCATGGCCAGAAAATCTTCAAGGATAAAGAGATGACGGCCTGTGCCGGCGTGCCAGAGCTGTTGGCCAGACTTGTTGCCAGAGATGATGTGATTATGGGTCTGTTAACCGGTAATTCGCAGTTGACTGCGCCGCTGAAGCTGTCGGCTGCGGGCATTGATCCGCTGCAATTCAAAGTGGGAGCTTACGGTTCAGATGCCATGGATCGCAATGAACTGCCCGCGATTGGCATCTCGCGGGCAAATCAGTTGACGGGGGCACAGTTCAATGGTAACAATACTGTCATCATTGGCGACACGCCAGCGGATATTTTATGTGCCAGAGCAGGGAAAGCAACGGCCGTTGCCGTGGCCAGCGGCTGGCATGCAGCGACAACTTTAGCAGATTATCAGCCAGATCATTTATTTGATAATTTGGGAGATACAGACCAGGTTCTACAAGCGCTGCTTTCCTGAGTAGCCGTCCAGAAATAAAAAGCAGTTTCGGACCGAACGGCTACTTTAAGTCCATTCGCCAATTCCGTTAACTTCTTTGCCAATGGGCGCGAAGCAAATCATGTAAAAGGTGTAGACGGGTGGATAAAAAAGAGATTGCGCAATTGAAACTCAATAACACAAAACCAACGACGTTAAATCTAAAGCTGTTACAAGAGTGGGTTGTCTGGCAGTTTCCCAAAAAAATAGCCAACGGTTTTTGTGGCGCAGTCCACCCCCCCCTAAAAGAGCATGGCTGGTTTCCCGCCATCATCCGCCCCGAGAAAAACGAAGCCCAGGTTCATGGCCATGTAGCAGAAACGTTTGCCAGCCCGGAACTGGCGGCTGAATACGTTGCCGCTAACCACCAGAGCAAATAGAGTGCCATAAAATTAGAAACGCTTGAATCTCAAATTTTTGTACCATCTGGAATGACGGCGTTTTTGGGCACAATGATAATACCTTCTCTGGCCACCCAGTTTGGACCTTCGCCATCTGGCCGGTCAGGCAAATCCTGAATCACGACATCGCGGCCAATGCGAGCATTTTTATCAATGATAGCTCTGGCAATTGAGCTGCCTTCGCCAATGCCTATATTTGGAATCCCTTTTTGGGCATTTTCGGCCAACATTTCTTCCGACTCAAAGTAATCGGCACCCATGATGATGGTGGAGTCAATTTGCGTATTGTCACTGATGATGCTGCGCAGGCCAATCACCGCGTTGTTGACCACCGATTTTGCAATTCGGCAGCCGTCGGTCAGCATGACATTGTTTAAATTTCCCCCACTAATTTCTGAAGCAGGCATAAAGCGGGGGCGTGTGTAGATGGGGGCGTTGGCGCTGTAAAAATCAAATGCGGGGTCTGGTCGGGCCATGTCCAGGTTCACCTGGTAAAAGCGTTGAATGGTCCCAATATCTTCCCAATACCCTTCAAAAATGAAGCCTTGCAGACGGTGGGATTCCATCGCCTGGGGCAGGATGTCCCGGCCAAAATCATTGCCGCGCCCTTCTAGCAGTTCAAAGAGCACATCGGTATTAAATACATAAATACCCATCGAGGCCATAAACGGCCGTTCCTCTCCGGGCCAGCTCATCATTACGTCTAAATCTTCATCTGTTTTGGGCTTTTCTTTAAACTCTATGATTTTGTTCTCATTATTCAGCTTTAAGATGCCCAGGCTGGGGGCCATATCGCGGGCAACCGGCTGCACGGCCACGCTCACATCGGCACCAGATTCAACATGTTCATTGACAAACTTGCGGTAATCCATGCGATAAAGGTGATCGCCCGCCAAAATTAATGTGTATTTGGAACCTGCCTGCCGGATTTCAATCGATTGTTTGCGTACGGCATCGGCTGTGCCCTGATACCAATCAACGCTGGTTGGTTTTTGCTCGGCGGCCAGAATTTGTACCCATCCTGGTGAGAACACGTCCCGGTTATAGGTGCGGTGAATATGACGATGGAGCGAAACGGAATTAAACTGGGTTAAAATGGCGATCTTATCTATGCCTGCATGGAGGCAGTTGCTCATGGGAATATCGATTAATCGATATTTTCCGGCCAGGGGCACGGCTGGTTTGGCCCGCTCTTTGGTTAATGGATAAAGCCGGGTACCGGCTCCGCCACCTAGAATTAATCCGAGAACGTCTTGCATTTGCATGTGGAATTCCCCTTCCAAATTTTCAACATCTTCCGTTGGTAATACTGTTGGTACTACTGTCTGGCTTCCCCTTCTTAATTAAAACAGAGAAACGCCTTTTCGACCACCCGATAAATTGCCGGATCATCTATTTGGAGATGAAAATTTGACTACAATCTCTCTCTTTTGACGTTTGTCTGGTATAATCGTCGTGTTGAAATTTCTCCCTATTGTATTGTGGCAATAAGTGAGAAATAAAGTAATTTGAATGCAATTCTGATTACAAATATCATAAGTTTAAAAATTTGATCAGGGTACAATTGTATTTTCTTGTCCTGCAAAAGCAGGAATAGCAGACATTAACCTGGTTAATGGCAAGAAGCGACATAAATTTTTGGAAAGGAGATACCCAAAATGGCAGGTTTAGGTGTACCAGAGCTCCTCATTATTCTAGCAGTTGTGTTGTTGGTATTTGGCGTCGGCCGTATTAGCCGCATTGGGTCTGAACTGGGCAAAGGCATCAGCGCTTTTCGCGAAGGTGTCCGTGAAGGCGGCAAAGAGGAAGAAGAACAGTCTACAAGCGACGTAGAAGCTTAGTTTTTTGTGTAGTCTATTATGGATAGCTTTTTTGGCATTGGATTTCCAGAGCTTGTCCTGATATTGATTGTGGCAGGCATAGTGATGGGAC
Organism: Anaerolineaceae bacterium; assembly: GCA_002699125.1. Taxonomy (GTDB): domain Bacteria; phylum Chloroflexota; class Anaerolineae; order Promineifilales; family Promineifilaceae; genus Leptofilum. The sequence goes on along the minus strand of PABI01000125.1, from coordinate 46,764 downwards.
CGGAGCGCATTGGGCACGCAGCGCGTTGGCTCGGTCGCACGACGGCACAGCTGCAAAAAATTTCACGGGGCTTTGTGCGCCAGCTCAATCAGGAGTTGGACAGCTCGGGTGATGGGCAAGCAATCAAGGAAACGATGCAAGAATTGCAGCAGCTGCGCAAGGAACTGACGGATTTGCGGGGTGAGGTTAACCAGACCACCAGAGAAGCGACACGTAGTGGTCAGAAAGCGGTTGAAGATATTCAAAACAGTATCAAGCCCCCCAATATGAAGCCACCAACAATCCCGGGTCCACCAAAGGGTGAAGACCAGACCGCAGCCCGCTCAGACAGCGCCAGCGACAAAAATGGTAGCGATAAAAATGGTGCAGCAGAATCTACGGCCGTTCCCAAACTACCTGCGCCTCTGGATGTACCTGACGATCCTGAATAATGGCCAAAGCAAATCCCTCCTCCAAAACCCTGGTAAACGACGAAGAAACGTTTGATTCGGGCAGCCTGACGCTGTTGGGGCACCTGAATGAGCTGCGCATCCGGCTCACGTATGTGGCCGTGGCTTTATTGGTTACCACTTCGCTAAGCTTTGCCTTTGCCCAACCCATGCTGGAATTTATGCTGGGTCCTTATGCTGCAAGCATCGAGGGCGTAGTCGAGTTGCAAACATTGGAGCCGACTGAGGGCATTGAAACCTTCTTCAAAGTGTCCTTGCTGTCTGGGGCTATTTTTTCTATGCCGGTCATCTTGTATCAGTTTTGGAGATTTATTGTTCCGGGCCTGACACGAAGCGAAAGGCGATATGTGTTCATCTTCTTGCCCAGCGCCTTGCTTTTGTTTGTTTTGGGCATTTTGTTTGCCTGGTTTATCTTGATTCCTGCGGCCGTTTTCTTTTTGGCCAACTTTTTGGGTACCATTTTCAAAACAGATTGGACCCCCAGCGGCTACATTGGTTTTGTGCTGCGTATGGTTTTTTGGATCGGCATTGCCTTTGAGATGCCGGTGATTGTTTATTTTGTGGCCCGTGTAGGGGTAGTCACGGCCCAAACCTTGCGCGAGCAGTGGCGCTTTGCCATTGTGGGCATTGCCGTTCTGGCCGCGATCATTACTCCCTCTATCGACCCGGTGACCATGCTGCTGACGATGGCTCCCCTGTTGGTTTTATATATTTTAAGCATTGGCCTGGCAGTGGTAGGGCAGCGTCAATTTGAACGATCGGTCGCAATAGAGTAGCGGTGATGGGTTTGGAAACGGCCGTTACCTACGCACGCACCCATCAAGCAGACTTCCTCGAAGAGCTTTGCCACTATCTAAAAATCCCCAGCATTAGCACCCTTAGCCAACATCATCCAGACGTGTTGCAGGCGGCGCAATGGCTGCAAGACAGCCTGAGACAAATTGGGCTGGAACACGTGCAGCAGATCGAAACAGCGGGCAATCCAGTCGTCTATGCTGATTGGCTGCATGCCGGCCCCGATGCACCTACTGTTTTGGTGTACGGACATTATGATGTGCAGCCGGTTGAACCATTAGCCGCATGGACTTCGCCCCCTTTTACACCTGTGGTGCGTGACGGCCGTTTGTACGCCCGTGGTGTCAGCGATAATAAAGCGCAACATTTTAGCCATCTCAAAGCGCTGGAAGCGATGCTGCAAACGGCTGGCAAGCTGCCGGTGAACGTGAAGATCTGTTTTGATGGTGAAGAAGAAGTCGGATCGCCCAACCTGGCTCCCTTTGTTGAGGCAAACCAAACATTGTTAGCCGCCGATTTTGTGGTGGTTTCTGATGGGGCGATGCACCAGCCTGACCAACCCACGATTGATTATGCGCTGCGTGGCGTGGTGGCGATCGAGATTCGCGTAACTGGTCCTAACCGGGATTTGCACTCTGGCAGTTACGGCGGTTCGGTGCATAATCCGGCCCAGGCTGTGGCTGAAATTGTCGCGGCACTGCATCATCCAGACGGCCGTGTGGCCATCCCCGGTTTTTACGACGACGTAGATACCCTCTCTCCCACCGAGCGCGACCTGTTGCAAAAAGTGCCCTATTCTCTTAGCCAATGGCAGACCGAAACCGGCGCTGCTGCTGCCTGGGGCGAGCCAGCGTTCACCTTTTTTGAACGCATGACGGCACGACCCACCTGCGAGGTGAACGGCATTTGGGGCGGTTTTGCCGGTGAGGGCTTCAAAACGATTATCCCCGCCGAAGCCGGTGCCAAAATTAGTATGCGGTTGGTGGAAAATCAGGATGCAGACAAAATTGCGCAGCAGCTAACCCAATTCGTTGGGCAGCTAACTCCGCCAACGGTGACGGTAGAAGTTACAGTGCAGGCTGGGGCAGATGCGGCCGTGACCCCGTACGATTCGGCTGGTATTCAGGCGGCGTTTCGGGCTTATGAAGATGGTTGGGAGGCAACGCCACTGCTTAGTCGTGGCGGCGGCTCCTTACCTATTGTGGCAACCTTTCAGAAGCTGTTGGGGGCTCCCTTTGTGCTCATGCCGTTTGGCTTAGACGACAACCGGCACTCCCCCAATGAGCATTATCATTTGACCCACCTGGAGAAAGGGATTGTAACGGCCGTTTACTTTTACCATCATTTGGCATCGGCCGTTACCGAAAATTCGTTCAGCTAATATTCATTCGGAACGATCATGTCAAAATTATTTTTCTGTTGGTAAATCAGATAGGCCGAAACACCGCCCCCGATAAAACCAAACAGATGCGTTTGCCAGGAAATACCGTTTCCTTGGGGAAGGGCACCCCAAATAATTCCACTATAAAGTAACAAGACGACGAGGGCAATCACAATTGCCCGGCAACTGCGCTCAAAGTAGGCTGAGAGCAGCAAAAAGCCGAAATAGCCAAAAATTAATCCGCTGGCGCCTAAATGAACCTGCCCCCGCGGCGCAATGAGCCAGGTGCCCAGCCCGCTAATGATAATGACAATAAAAGATATTTTGAAGAAATCTCTTAATGGTCTAGACAGCATTACGATGCTGCCCAAGACGAGGATAGGGCCGGTGTTGGCAAAAAGGTGGCGAAATCCGCCATGTAAAAAAGGGGCCCAAAGGATGCCCCACAAGCCAGTAATTGTTCTTGGCCGAACACCAAAGCTGTCTAATCCGCCGCTAAAAATGAACTGATCAACAATTTCCAGAATCCATAACAGCACAATAAAACCGCCAATAACTTTGAGCGGCACCTGTAACTGCGACCATAAATCTGTTTGGGGATGCCTGTCTTCCATGTTTCTCTTCCCTGATTCAGGACTATCTATCCTGGAATCACCTTAAAATAGAACAATAAAATTGTACTGTACAAACCTGAAAAATACCCGGGAACTCACCTCGTTTGAAAGTAAGTGGGACTGTTGTCATGCTATTCCATACGAAAACGGTAAAAAACTGTTGCTGTTTTCCCATGTACTATTAGTGGCCCAAAAGTGGACTTTAAGAGACAATAAAGTGACAGACACTCTGTTTTGAAAATGAGGATGCGATTCATGGCAATCAAAAAACAATTCTTGTTAACGGTAAGTATTGGTTTACTGTTGGTCTTAACCGCTTGCTTGCCCGACGAAGGTTTAACGAGCTTGCTGCCGGATCCTATCAAACCGGTGACGGCCGATCCGACCCCAGGCATTGTGTTTGTCACCACACGCCATGTGGAGCGCGATATTGGTTTGCACCAAAACTGGGAATTATATTTGGTACAGCCTGACGGCACGGGGCTGACGCGCCTAACAGAAAATGATCGGGTCGATACAAGTCCTTCTTGGTCGCCAGACGGCCGTCAGATCACATTTCGCTCACGGGTGGACGGCAGCGCCGACATTTTTGTGATGGATGCCAACGGCCAGAACTGGCGCAACCTGGTTAAAGACCCGGAAGATTCCATTTTTGATGAATTTTACCCGGAGTGGAATCCGCAGCGGGAAATGATTGCTTTGTACACGGACCGTTTTTATTCGCCAGAGGTGGGCTGTGCCTGGCACCGGTTAGCCATCATGCCTTTGTCTGGTGGTGCCGATAATATTCAGGTGCTGGAAGACCCGCTTACGGAGCAAGAAACGCTGGGCTGGGCACCAGACGGCCGTCATCTTGCCTTTAGCTCCCGCTGCGACATGGCACAAGAACAGGCGGTGGAGTTATTTGAATGGGATATTGATACAGGTGAGGTGATCCAGCTCACGGATGATGGCAATATTAATGCCTCGCCGGCTTATTCGCACGACGGCCGTTACCTGGCTTACCAGTCCGTGCACCCCGATGCCAGCGCGGATATTTTTGTGCTCGATTTAGAAACTGGCGAGATTGCCAATTTGACCAACAATCCGCAATTCAAAGATTCGCATCCAACCTGGTCCCCAGACGACAGCCAAATGGCCTTTGTCTCTGACCGGGATGGCAATGATGAGATTTACGTAATAGATGTGATTTTGGAACCATTTGCCAGCAGCGCCAATCCGGTCAATATTACCAAACATCCATCTAAAGATTTTGAGCCAGCCTGGTCGCCAGCGCCATAAGGATTGCCATGCGCAAATTAACGCTTCTGTCTGTTTTGCTTGTCTTGATGATGGCCTGTGCTGCTGAATTGGAAACGGCCGAAACCAATCTCCCCGCCGCACCAGAACCAGTGCCGGGCCTGGTATTCACCTCTGAGCGCGACGGCAATTGGGAAATCTACCGTATGGATGTCGATGGTGGAAACGTAGTGCGGCTGACGGAAACGGAGATTTCTGAGGGCGGCGCTTCCTGGTCGCCAGACGGCCGTTCCCTGGCGTTCTGGTCACGTCGCGATGGCAATGCCGATATTTTTGTGATGGGTGCCGACGGCAGCAACCCGCGCAATATGGCTCCGGACCCCCAGGAAAACAGCTTTGAAGAGTTTTACACGCGCTGGCATCCCGATGGTGGTTCGATTGCCTTTTTTAGCAACCGTTTTAGCAACGAAGGGTACAGTTGCGTGGTGCATCGTGTGGGCTTTATGGTGTTGAATGGGGGGATACAAAGCATGGAACCGCTGCCGGGGCATGTGGGCAACCAGGAGACGCTGGACTGGTCGCCAGATGGTGATACGGTGGCGTTTAGTTCCAAAGCGTGTGGCGGAACGGGGGTGAATTTGCAGCTTTTTCTGTGGCACATCCCGGATGATGCGGTGACACAACTCACCAAGGATGAATACATCAACGCTGGGCCGGCTTTTTCGCATGACGGCCGTTTCCTGGCGTACCATTCCTTCCGCGACGACAACAGCGAAATCATCTTGCTGGACTTAGCCAGCGGCGAAGCGGTGAACTTGACCAATCATCCAGCCAAAGATTCTCACCCCACCTGGTCGCCCGATGACAGCCAGATCGCCTTTGTCACCGATCGGGATGGCAATGACGAGATTTACGTCATGAACGTAGACGGGACCAGCCTGCAAAACCTGACCCACCATCCGGCGCGCGACTTTGAGCCGCAATGGTCGCCCATCCCCTAAATAATTTCACTGCGCAGCACCACCACCGCCAGCAGCCCAATCACCAGCAGCCCAACCGCCAATCCAGTAACAATCCCGACAATGGCCGGTCGTTCCGGGCTTGTTTCGGCGGCAACGGCCGTTTCCCCATTTGCTTCTGGCGTTGTGGTTTGGGCCATTGATTGATTGTTTAGCGAGGCAACGGCCGTGCTTGGCGCGGTTGGCGTTGTTGTCGGGGCCGGGGTCGGTGTCGCGGGCAGAGGTGTTTCGGTAGGTGGTTGTGTGGGGAAAGGCGTTGGTAAGGCTTGGCGCACCAACAGCTGGTCGCCGGGCTGCAAGAGGGCATTTTGGTCGATATTGTTGAGCACCAGCAGTTCATCCAGAGTCAGATTGTAGGTAAAGGCAATTTCCCACAGCGTCTGCCCGCTGCGTACCGAATGATACAAAATAGGAGTGGGCGTTGGCGGCGGGACTTCGTCTGGAGCCAGACGGACCCGAATCAGCTCGCCGGGCTGCAAAACGGCATCCTCCGGCAGCTGGTTGAGCCACAAAATGTCGCCGAGCTTTACATTGTATTGCACAGCAATCGACCACAGCGACTGTCCTTCCAGAACTGTGTGCATGGTGGGTGGCGTAGGCGTGGGCGGCGGTGCCTGCCCTTCCGCCAATCGAATGGTAATCCGGTCGCCGGGCTGTACGATGGCATTGGCCGGCAGGCTGTTGAACAGCAGCAAATCAGACAAGGGCAGTTCATAATGGGCCGCTAAGGACCACAGCGCCTGTCCATCCTGAACCACGTGCACAATTGAACCATCCTCACCTGGTTGGGCCAGGGTGATTGGCGTGATGAAAAGCACTTCCGGGCTGGGATCGGCGGCAGGGGGTGGCGGCGCATCAGAAGGCTGGCCGACGACCAGGACGTAGAAATTTTCGTTGCCGTTGGTAGCAAAGCCGGTGCCTGCTTCCTGGTAGCGGCTGGTGATGAGGGTGTTGTAGTGTACGGGGCTGCTAACCCACCAGTTGAGGCCTCTGGCGGCGGTCATGCCGGTGCCGCCCACAATGTTTTCACTGACCCGGCCTACGTAACCGGAGGCGGCCGCCCGGCTTTGCGGCGTAGAGCCGCCGGCCCCAACGTGGCTGGTAAAAACAGTGTTCGCTGCCATAAAGTTGGCTTGGTTTTGGGCAGCGGCAGCCAGGGCGTTACTGTATTGAAACGGTGCCAATCCGTTGTTTAGCCGAAACTGATTGACTTCCTGAAAGATGGCGGAGGCCGATTGGGCCTGCACGGCCGTTGTCTCCCCCACGACTAAAAACAGGCATAAAAGAATGCCTACTATCCATTTTTTATTCATGCCAGAACTATATCAATGCAAACGGCCGTTACCAAATTTGCCGCAAGTTTTCCGGTTTTAAAACTTAACAAACCCTCACACTTGGTTGTCAACTTTTTGCGGCTGGTGCGGCGGGAACGGCCGTAATTTAAGCTAGCATCGCCAAAAAAAGAGCCTCTGGCGATAAGTCCAGAGGCTCTAAAAATTCTTAAACGCTGTTCTCGTTAACCCTCGTACATTGACTCAATTTCATCTTCAAAATTCTCGTTGATGATGCGGCGCTTAATCTTTAGCGTCGGCGTAAGCTCGCCATCCTCCACCGTGAAGTCGCGCGGCAGGACGCGGAAATCACGTACGTGCTCCACGCGGGCAAACAGGGAGTTTACCTTTTCCTCAATCTCTTTTTGCAGATGTTCACGCAATTTGGGATGTTCGTGCAGCGTTTGGCCTTCCAGACCATGCTCTTGGGCAAATTTAGTCGCTGCATCCGGGTCCAGTGTTAACAATGCTGTCAGGTAACGGCGCTGCTCGCCAATAACCACCGCTTGCGACACCAAATCCAGATTTTTCAGCGCGCCTTCAATGTTTTTGGGCGCAATATTTTTACCACCAGAAGTGATAATGATCTCCTTCTTGCGGCCCACAATGCTGAGAAAGCCATCCTCGTCAAATTTTCCCAGATCACCGGAATGGAGCCAGCCGTCTTCCAAAGTATCTTTTGTTGCGTCCTCATCCTTAAAATAACCCATAAACACGTTGGGACCTTTCACCAAGATTTCCCCGTCTGAGGCCAACTTCACCTCTGAACCGGGCCAGGCTTGCCCCACGGTGCCAATCTTGATGGCTCCGGGACGGTTTGTGGTGCTGGGCCCGCAATCCTCAGACTGGCCATAAAGTTCCAGAATGGGCAGGTCCAGACTGGCAAAGAAATGCAAAATATCTGGCGAGATGGGAGCAGCCGATACAATGAGGTTGCGTACTTCAGAAAGGCCTAACCCTTCCTTTACCTTAGAGAAAACAAGCGCGTCGGCGATTCGATGTTGCAGTGCCAGAAACGCACCGGGTTCCTGGCCTTTATTGTGCAGCGCGGTTACCTGTGTGCCCACACTGCGCGCCCATTCGGCAATTTTAGCCCGCAACCCTGTTGACTGAGAAAGCTGGGCCGCAACCCCTGCCTGGAGCCGTTCAAAAATACGAGGCACGCCAAAGAAAACAGTTGGCTTGACCTCTTTCATGTTGGCATTTAGGTGATCTTGAGGTGAATATTCCGCGTAATAGACTTGATAAGCGGCCGTAATCGAAGCATGAATCGAAAACATTTGCTCCGCAATATGTGAAAGAGGCAAGTAGGAGATGGTTCTGTCTGAGGGAACAAGATCGATTAGACCTTGGGCATTCAATGCCGTGCTGGCCAGATTTTCGTGTGAGAGCATCACGCCTTTTGGGGGACCTGTGGTGCCCGAAGTGTAAATGAGTGTTGCCAGCTGATCTTTCTCCAGCGTATCCATTCGCGCATCAACGATGCTCTCATCAACCTCATCACCCTTGGCCATGAATGCTTCCCAGCTCAGGGTCATCTCATCGTCAATGTCGGTGCCTTTCATGAGCACAATATATTTCAGACAGTCGATATCTTCTCGAACTTCGGCAATTTTGTCCCATTGGCTCTGGTTTTCCACAAGGATAACGCTTGATTCGGAGTTTTCGACGATGTATTTACATTCGGCTGGGGAATTGGTGGTGTAAATACCGGCCGGTGCACCGCCAATCATCATGCAGGCGAGGTCAAAAATGACCCATTCTGGTCGATTGAAGCCAAGAATGGTTACGTTTTGGCCTGGTTCAACGCCAAGTGCTACCAATGCGCGGGCGGCTTGCCGGACCTGGTTTGTATACTCTTGCCAGGACGTAGGCACCCAGGCGCTACCAATTTTTTCATAATAGGCGGGTGCGTTGGGGCGGATACGGCCGTTTTCATGCAGCCGGTGGAGAATAGTGTCCGTCATCGAATGCCTCCTCTTTATTAAGACATTGGCTAACTGGATTGCAGTAAGCCGGGCAATTTTTGTAGATGCAGCTCATAGCCCAGCGTATTAAATCCAGTTAGTTTATAAATTTGCACAATAAGTAGCGGGGTAATCTCTCAATCCTTATGCAATTTTTATCATATCTGTCCTGCTTCCGCAATGATTTTATGTCAGGTTTTACTAATTTTGGTCAAACACTTCACTTTGGTTTATGCAAGTCTGGCTGTTTGCTCGTGTGAGGGCTTTTATCCTGCCAAAATAAAAAGCCCGGCAATAAAAGATTGCCAGGCCTTATTTAGCGATGGGGGTGATGGCGGAAAATTAACGCACCATCATGTACAGGCTGAGGCCGACGTAATAAACCACATACAGCAAAGATGCCCACAGCAGCCAGGGATTAAAGGCGGGATATTGCAGCCAGACAATCAGACACAAAATGCCCCAGACCGTTGTAAGGCTCAGGGTTAGCTTTTGGTAACGCACCATGCGTGATGGGTACAGATATTTTATCGGCACAAAAACCAGCACCGTGAGAGTGGCAATTACCCAGAAATTAACCCACAAATTGGCATCAAACATGAACATGTAAAAAACAACAACGTTCCAGTATGAGGGAAACCCTTTAAACGTGTTGTCATCGGTCTTGGCGTCTGACTGGCAAAATTGAAAGGCTGAGGACAACACCACCATGGCAATACCGGCAATGGTAACAGAAGCCGGCAGCAAGTTAGCTTCATACAGAAAGATAGCGGGCACAATCACATACGTCTGATAGTCGATGATGTTGTCGAGCAGCGCGCCGTCAAAGCCGGGCAGCAATCCTTTCACTTTGAAGCGGCGGGCCAACGTTCCGTCCAGGCTGTCAACCAGGGCTGCCAGAGCCAGCCAGAAAAATGCAGCCTGCCACTGATGCTGCACCGTCGCCATGATGGCCAGCAAGCCCCAGAGCGCGCCCGTGGCTGTGAAAAGATGAACGCCCCAGGCAACCACCAACGGCCGTTCGACTTGTAAGTTGAGATTCATTCTTGACATAATTTATTCCAAATAAAGTTCAAAAAGAGATTGCTGAACTTTAAGTGATGAAGGGATGTAAGTCAATACAAGAAGCTTGTATTTGTGGCTGATATTTAGGAAATTGGTCGTCTCACTTACAAGACGTTAAGGCAAATATTCCACAACCGTTGCTTCACCCTGGCCCACGCCGACGCAGAGCGTGGCCAGTCCGTAACGCATTGCCGTGCCGGCCTGGGCACGGCGGTGCATTTCATGCAGCAAGGTGGTGAGAATGCGTGCGCCAGAACAGCCCAGCGGATGTCCCAAAGCAATGGCCCCACCATTCACGTTGGTGATTTCCTGGCTGAGGCCCAGCTCGTTGAGCACGGCCAGGGATTGCACGGCAAACGCCTCATTCAGCTCGGCCAGATCGATATCGTCCAGGGAAACGCCGGCGCGCTGGAGCGCTTTGCGCGTGGCGTTGACGGGACCCAGGCCCATCACGCGGGGATCAACCCCGGCAGCCGCGGAAGCAACCCAGCGGGCCATTGGCTTCAGCCCAAGCTCCTCGGCTTTACTGGCAGACATGAGCAGCACGGCGCAGGCGCCGTCGTTGAGGCCGCTGGCATTCCCGGCGGTGACGGTGCCCCCTTTGCGGAAGGCAGGGCGCAATTTGGCTAAAATTTCTGGGCTGGTGTCTAGCTCGTAGCCATTGTCCGTTTTTTTGATGCGCGGATGCTCATCAGTGTCGACGATGATGGGATCGCCTTTGCGTTGGGGGATAGGCATGGGGACAATTTCGGCCTGGAAACGGCCGTTATTAATGGCTTCACATGCCCGCCGTTGACTTTCATAGGCGAAGTCATCCTGGGCTTCGCGGGAGATTTCACCACCTTCTATTTGTCCGGCACAGCTCATCTCGAAGATGTTTTCGGCCGTTTCGCCCATCGCCTCCAGCGGGAACAGCGCCTCCATTTTGGGGTTGGGATAGCGCCAGCCCAGCGTCGTGTCATAGCCGGTGATGTTGCCCGATGGCCCCCAGGCGCGCGAATTTTTGGGGAAGGAATACGGCGCGCGGCTCATGCTTTCAACACCGCCGGCAATGAACACATCCCCTTCGCCACATTTAATAGCCCGTGCCGCCTGGTTAACGGCGTTCAGCCCGCTGGCGCAAAGACGATTAAAGGTTACGGCCGCTACCGAATCGGGCAGTCCGGCCAGCAGCGTCGCCATTCGGGCCACGTTGCGGTTATCTTCACCTGCCTGGTTGGCGCAGCCAAAATAAACTTCTTCAACCATGCCGGGATCGATACCCGTTCGTTCAACCAGTTCGCGGATGACCAGCGCGCCCATGTCGTCTGGACGTACGTCTGCCAGTGCGCCGGCATGGCGGCCAATGGGGGTGCGGACTGCATTTACAATGACAACTTCATTCATGTGGGAATCTCCATTTTGATTGTTCAGATGCTCGGAGGTTGGACCAATATTGATCAATGAGATCGCTTTATTCCAGAAAAAACAGGTCCAATCCGGGTAAACCTTGCGCGTCAATTATAACCGCGTCGCATCTGAATTGGTAAAACGGCCGTTTCACCTTAAAATTGGCTCATGAATAATTGGGACAACATTGTGGGACACAGTTGGGCAGTAGAGATGATAGTTAGTGGGCTGGCAAATGATCGGCTGGGACACGCTTATCTCATCACCGGACCAGATCAGGTGGGCAAGACCACATTGGCCCGCACCTTTGCCCAGGCATTAAACTGCGAAGCGCCGGAAGTGGAACGGCCGTGTGGCCACTGCCGCCCCTGCAAACTAATCGCCATCGACCGCCATCCGGACGTGAAGCTGGTTTTGCCGGAGGTGAGCGGACGGGGCAAATTGACGCTCAAAATTGAAACGATTCGCCAATTGCAGCAAGATTTGAACCTATCCGCTTACGAAGCGCGCTACAAGGTGGCGATTCTAGAACGGTTCGACGCGGCCACGATTGGGGCGGCCAACGCTTTCTTGAAGACCCTGGAAGAACCACCGGGCAAAGTCGTTCTGCTCCTCACGGCTATCGATGCCGATATGCTGCTGCCGACAATTTCTTCGCGCTGCCGTACGCTTAATTTACGGCCGTTACCTCCCGATCTCATTGAGCAAAGTTTAGCCACGCGCTGGCAGGTTCAGGCGGAGAAAGCGACGTTATTGGCTCATCTGGCTGACGGCCGTTTAGGTTGGGCCATCCAGGCAGCGCAAGATGAGACGATTTTGCAAACGCGCGCTGAGCATTTGTCCCAACTGCATAGTGCCCTGGCTGGACGACGTGCCCACCGCTTTGCCCTGGCCGATAAACTTTCGCGCAAGCCGGAAACCTTGCCCGACGTGCTCAAAACCTGGCTGAGCTGGTGGCGCGATTTGACCCTGCTTAACCAACGGCGCGGCCAGTCTATAAACCTCATATTGACCAACGTGGATGAAATTGAGCATCTGGAACCACTGGCAGCCAGTTGGACCTCAGAGCAGATCAATGCCAGCCTGAACCAGACCAACGAAGCGCTTTGGCAGCTGGAGCGCAATGCCAATATCCGCCTGGTTCTGGAGAATCTCCTTCTGGTTTACCCCATTCCTGAATTGGCGTGAGTCGAGTCTAGTCAAGCCCTGCCTGTCACTCCTGCGCAGGCAGGAGTCCAAGGCAGTGGATTCCCGCCTGCGCGAGAATGACACGCAAAAACCGAAATTTTAGGAAAATAAATAGTGGTCAGTTGGTGGCTGTTTATCAACTGATCGGTTGATTTGTTCTCCCCATTGTGTGATTACAATCGAAGAGAGTCATGGTAAGAGCATGACCTGACGCATGACTTCCGGCACATTCGGCGACGGCCGTTTGCCGCTAAACTCGCTATCAGATTCCGAAAAGTAACAACAACATAGGCTGGGCAGCATCTCTGCGCCTCCGCGCCTCTGCGTTAAATTATTAGGAGAAACCGATGTCACCGATTGTTGAAGTAAAAGATTTACACAAACAGTACAATCCACCCGATGGCGTTACGGCCGTTCAAGGCGTTTCGTTTGCCATCCGGCAGGGGGAAATTTTTAGTCTGCTGGGACCCAACGGCGCGGGCAAAAGCACCACGATTTCTATGCTTAGTGGTCTGCTGGCCCCCACCAGCGGCGATGCCATCATCGACGGCCATTCCATCACCCAAGACGCCAAAGCGGTTAAGCAGGTCATCGGCGTGGTGCCGCAGGAGATTGCCCTCTACGACACCATTAGCGCCCGAGAAAACCTGAACTTTTGGGGCAAGATGTACGGCTTGTCCGGGGAAAAGTTGAAGGAGCGGGTAACGGCCGTTCTAGAAATTGCCGGCCTCACCGATCGCGCTGATGACAAAATAGAAACGTTCTCCGGCGGCATGAAGCGGCGCATCAACATTGCCGTGGGCCTGCTGCACAGCCCTAAAGTTTTGTATATGGATGAACCCACCGTGGGTATCGATCCGCAAAGCCGCCGCCGTATTTTGGATACGGTGAAAGAGCTTAACGAGCAAGGACTCACGGTACTCTACACCACCCACTACATGGAAGAAGCCGAAGAGCTAAGCGACCGTATCGGCATCATCGACCACGGCAAGCTGATTGCTGTGGGGACACAGGATGAACTAACGGCAACAGTAGGCCAATACGACACCATTAATCTGGACATCGGTGAAACGGCCGAAATTAACGGCACGCTCGTCACTGACCTGGCCGCACTGGAGGGCATTCACCAGGCCGATGGCGAAGCTGAGCATGTGATTGTGCAGGCCAAAGATGCCAACGAAGTATTGTCCCGCATTTTGCAAACGGTGGCCGAACACGGCCGTTCCATCCGCCGCCTGGAAATTCAAGAACCCAACCTGGAAGCCGTCTTTCTTCACCTGACCGGGCGTGCTTTACGGGACTAGAAAGTCTACGAGTTTGCGAGTTTGCAAGTATGCAGGTTGCAAGTTCAGGTAGATTCTCACTTGCCCACTTGCCCACTTGCAAACTTGCCACTATTTAGAGGTTTACCATGAAAATTTGGACAATTGCCTGGAAAGATACCCTGATTCGTTTTCGCGATCGCAACGCGCTCATTTTAATGATTTTGGCTCCGCTGGTGCTGTCAGCCATTATTGGCTCCGCTTTTGGCGGCTTTATTAGCGGCAGTGACCCGGTGCCGTTTGACGCCATTCCGGTGCTGGTCATCAACCAGGATGAGGGCGCACAGGGTGATCAATTTATTGAGATTTTAACCAGTGACGATCTGGCTGACCTGCTGGACGTAGCTGTAATGACCGATTTGGCTGCTGCCCGTGAGCAAGTGCAGGCCGGCGATGCCCGGGCTGCCATTCTGATTCCGGCGTCGTTTAGTGCGGCGGTGGAGGGTGGGGATGATGATTCTTCAGAGCAGGCCATTTCCCAAGTCCAGTTCTACGCCGACCCAGGTGCCACCCTCACGCCCAATATCGTGCGCGGCGTGGTGACCCAGATTGTGAACGGCTTTAATACGGCCGCTATTTCCGTCGATGTCACCGTTGAGCAGCTGACCGAAGCTGGCCCCACGCTCGGTCCGGCAATGGCCAACCTGGGCACCGTGCTCAACGAGGAGCTGGAAAGCGAGATCGGCCAAAATCAAATCAGCATCAGCCTCAACGACATTTCCGTGGGTGACGAAGAAGAAAGTGGCGACCTCAATCCATTCGCCTTCTTTGCTCCCAGCATGGGCATCCTGTTCCTCATGTTTTCCATGGTGGATGGCACGCGCTCCATTCTGGATGAGCAGCAGGGCGGCACGCTGGACCGTTTGGTCAGCACGCCCACCAGCCACCTGGAAATTTTACTGGGCAAAATTGGCGGCGTTTTTCTCACCGGTGCGCTGCAATTTGTGGTCTTTGTCATCGCCTCTTCGCTGCTATTTGGTCTGGATTGGGGCAGTTCCCCATTGGGCCTGGCGCTGATGGTGTTTGTGGTGGTGCTGGCCTTTACCAGCCTGGGTGCGTTGGTGGCTGCCTTTGCCCGGGATGCCAATCAGGCCAACATCGTCGGCTCGGTGGTGACGCTGCTGTTTGCGGCTCTGGGCGGCAACTTCGTCCCGGCGCAAAACTTCCCACCTTTTTTGGAGCAGTTGAGCAAGATCAGCATCAACCGCTGGGCGCTCGATGGCTTCTCTGACCTGACGCTTTTTGGTCTGGGTTTGGATGCGGTGCTGCTGGAAGCCGGCGTTTTGTTGGGCCTGAGCGTTGTCCTTGTTGGTCTGGCGCTGTGGCAGTTCCAACGGCGATTGGCCCGCTAGCGAGGCAAGTGCGCAAGTGGCAAGTGTGCAAGTACAGAAAGTTTCTCACTTGCATACTCGCAAACTCGCTTACTTAATCTGGAGTAAATCATGTTCAAAAATGCAATAGACATTACCAAACTTTATCTAAAAACAACCTACAGTGAACGCGGCGTATTAATTTTTCAACTGATCATGCCCCTGGTGTTTACCTTTTTGATTGGGCAGGCGATTGGCGGTTTTGGGCCTGGAGGAAGCAGCAGCACGACGGTGACCTGGACGTTGGCCGTGGCCAACGAAGACATAGGCGGCCTAGGGGCGGCGCTGGTAGAAAATCTGGAAGCTGATCCCACGCTGGAGATTTTGGAAGTTACGGCCGTTTCCCTCCCATCAACCGTTGAAAATGAAGAGGCTGAAGCCGGGCTCGTCATCCCGGCCAACTTCAGCGACGAACTGCAAGCTGGCAGCAGCCTGACGCTCGATTTCTACAGCGACCCGGCCAACGTGCAGCAGGTGCAGCCGGTGGAACAAGCCGTTCTTGGGGCGGTGAGCAAGCTGACCGGCTCCATTAGTTCGGCCACCATCTCGCGTGACGTGGCCGAGGAATTGGGTTTGTTTGAGCAGGACGTTGATGAGGCAGATTATTTTGCAACGGCCGTCTCCACCGCCCAAACCCAATGGCAAAATCCGCCCGTCGCCATCCAGGTAAACGAAGACGAGATCATGGTGGACAGTAATGAGATTATTCCGCAGGGGCTTAACCAATCCTCCCCCGGCATGATGGCCATGTTTGCCACCTTTGGCATGATTGGCGGGGCGGCGGTACTGATTCAGGAGCGGCAGTCGGGCACGCTGCGCCGTCTGGTGGTGATGCCCATCACCAAGAGCAGCATTTTGCTGGGCAAGCTGCTGGGCATCCTGCTGGTTGGTCTGGTGCAGATGGCTTTGCTCATCATCGTGGCGGCCCTCTTTTTTGACGTGCCCTGGGGCAACAGCCCGGTGGCGCTGGCAATTGTGGTGCTGGCCTTCGGTCTGGCCATCACCAGCCTGAGCATGATGATGGCGGCGTTGACCCGCACATTGGCCCAGGCCAATGCCCTGGGAACCGTGATCGTTCTCTCCATTTCTGCTTTAGGTGGAGCATGGTGGCCGTTAGACATTGTGCCTGGCTGGATGCAAACAATTGGTCGATTTTCGCCGATGTCGTGGGCAATGGATGGGTTCCAAGATATCATTACGCGCGGCCTGGGCGTAACGGCCGTTTTGCCAGAGGTAGCTGTTTTGTTAGCCTTTGCCGCCATCTTTTTAATTATCGGCATCTGGCGTTTTCAATATGAATAATGAAAGTTTTCAAGTGCTCAAGTGTCAGGTTTTCAGGTGATTGCCTGAATACTTGAACACTTGAAAACATGAACACCAGATCTCACATAGATTCCATTTTATGATCGATTATTCTGATTTTCTCGACTTCGCCCTAGACGCCGCCTGGCAGGCTGGGCGCGTGACGCTGGGCCATTTTCAGACCGGTGTGGCGGTACAGCGCAAGGCCGACAACACGCCGCTGACCATTGCCGACCAGCAGGCGGAGCAAAAGCTGCGGCAGCTCATCGAGCAATATTGGCCGGACCACAACATCATTGGCGAGGAGTACGGCCGTACCCAACACAACTCGCCTTACACCTGGGTGTGCGACCCCATCGACGGGACCAAGTCGTTCATGTGCGGCGTGCCGCTGTACGCCAACCTGGTGGCGCTGCTCAAAGATAACGACCCAATCCTGGGTGTTATCAATTTTCCGGCGCTGAACGAGATGGTGTATGCCGTGCGCGGTGGCGGCTGCTTTTGGAACGGCCGTCCTGCACACGTTTCGAGTACCCCAAAATTGGAAGATGCCGTGGTGCTGTGCAGCGATTTAGATACGTTTGGACGATACGGCCGTGCTGAAAAATGGCAAAAGCTCATCGAGGCCAGCTACGTGCAGCGCACCTGGGGCGACGCTTACGGCTATGCCCTCGTGGCCACTGGCCGCGCTGACGTGATGGTCGATCCCATCATGGCCCTGTGGGATATCGCGCCATTGCAGGTCATTCTGGAAGAAGCCGGCGGCACGCTCACCGATTGGGCGGGAGAAGCGACCATTCATCACGAAGAAAGCATCGCCACGAATGGGCGACTTTTAGGTGAAGTTTTGCAAGTGATTGATATGTGAAACGTGAAGCGTGACCGGGAACTCCTCACGTTTCACGCATCACGTTTCACTTTCTCCAATCGCGTCCCCGCCTCACTTTTGCGCGAAAGCGCATACAGCGCCCCATACCCCTCAATCACCAGCGAGGCGGCGACGAGGCCGTAGGCCACCGCCTGGGCTGGCTTGCCCGTTTGGGCTAGACCGACCATGAAGCCACCGCAAAAGCTGTCGCCCGCGCCGGTTACGTCGGTGATGCGCGCGTCGTTGGTGGTGTGGTAGGCGGGGAAATGGGTGATGGATTGGGTACGGCCGTTCACCAGCAGCACCCCCTTCGCCCCATTTTTTACCACTACCCAACGCGCCCCCCATTTGGTGAGCGTTACGGCCGCTTCCTCAAGGTTTGCTTCCGTACCGAACAATGACCGAATCTCCATAGCGCTCGGTAGAAAAACGTCTACCTGGGGCAAGATTTGTTTAATCAGTTCGCGGCGCTCTGGAATCATGTACCGTTCGCCAGGATCGAGGGTAATTTGTGGCACCCCAAGCTGCCGCAGCCGGGGCGGGACGTGCAGGTGGGTGGCCAGGGCAAGGGGGGAAAGGTGAACAGCTTGCACTGAGCGGTTCAACGCCGTTGCGCTTGCCGAAGTGGCCGTAACCGACCGCCACTGTTCCGGCCAATCTGCCGGGCGCAGCGCCAGCGGTTCGTAATTGTGCGGGTCATCCTGGCCGGGCGTGGAGTGAATGTAATCTTGCAGGGCAGCAGGCAGCGGCTGGCCGATGCGGGCAAAGTGGGCCGCGGGGTTGGTGTCATCGCGACGGCCGTCCGGCAAATAAGCAAAAAAGGTGCGATGATCCTGCGGGGTGGGCAGGCGTATTAAGCCCTCAATGCCAATCTGCTGCGCCGGCAGTTTGTTGAGCCACGCTTGCGGATAGTTGCTGCCAATACATGCCCACACGTTAACCGGCACATCCCACAGCGCGGCACCTACGGCGGCATAAAGCCCGTTGCCGCCTACCATTTCTACCCGCGCCTCACCGGCGTGGGTGATCAAATAATCTATTCGCATTCCGCCTGCTGTTACAAACATGGCCTGCCAGTTTATCATGTGTGTTGCGATTTGGCAGTTGTTGTTGAACAATTTTGGGCGCTGCTATGCTACAATATTTGGCAGGAGCCCCGGTTTGTTGGGGAAAGAAAATTATATGGCGAGTAAGAATGTATTTATGCTCGTATTGGAAAACGATTCAGAACAAAGAATTTCACAACTACTTTCCAAAATTTCCATTGATTTAGACGATATTCAGATACAAGTTGCGACCAATGCCGAAGCTGGCCTAACCTTGCTGCAAAAGACATCCGTCACGTTGATTCTGCTGGGCTTGCCTTTCAGCGGCACCGTGGGGGATGGTTTGAATCTGCTCGTACGGCTGCGCCAGCTAAAGCCAGATGTCCCCATTGTTGTTTTGGTCAACCAGGAAGCGATGGGCCTAGGTCTTCAGGCGCTTGAGTTTGGTGCATTTGCTTACTATTTTGAACAACATTTATCTGGCAGTGTGCTGCGGCGGTTGATTAACAAGACCGTGAACCAACATGCCAATTTGCAGGCTGCTTCCCGATTAAGTGAGCCGGACGTGATTCTTTTTAACTCATTGCCGGCCTGTGTTGCGGTTTTGGATGAGGTTGGGTTGGTAACGGCCGTTAATCCAGAATGGCAGCAGTTGTCTCGCACATCAACAGAGCCGTTAATCATTGGCACACGTCCTGGCAGTAACTTTAACCAGCTTTGCCAGCAGATTGAGCGACCAGAAATTATGGCAGCGGTGCAAAAAGTGCTCGATGGCCAGCAGGTAGGACAAGGCATTGAATTTTCCTGGAGAGAAGGCGTTCGATTGGTTTGGTGGAAACTGTACGTCACAGCTTTGCGCTGGCCGCATGGCGGCGCGATTGTAACTGTTCAGGATGTCACTGATGGCGTGGCTGACCAAATTCGCCTGAGCGCCTGCGAGGTTGAAATTTCTGAATTGAAAAACAATGTCATTTCCCTCGTTCATGAGCTGCGCACACCTTTAACCGCCATTCGCCTCTATCTCAATCTGCTAAAAACTGCAGATGATTCTAAAAAAGCACACTACTTGACAATCTTGGATCAAGAAACAGTTCATTTGGAACAATACGTTGATGATCTCCTAACGCTGGCGCATCTGGAGCAAACGGATGAACCGCTTTTTAAGCCGGTAAACTTTGGCGATTTGGTGGAACAGGTAGTCGTTGAGCAAAGGCCTGTTGCGACGGCTAAAGGGTTAACTCTGGCTTTAGATAAAACTCAGGACGCTTTGTTCGTTCAGGGGCAATCCCGCCTTTTAAGCCGGATTATCACAAATCTGGTGGCCAATGCAGTGCGTTATACAATTACCGGAGGCGTTGATGTTTCTGTTAGCCTGGATGAGATGACAAACCGGATTGTGCTTCGGGTGGCGGATAGCGGCATTGGCATTGCGCCGGAAGTGCTGCCCCACATTTTTGAACCTTTTTTTCGCTCGCCGCGAGCCCAGAATTTGATCCAGCGCGGGTCTGGTTTGGGCCTGGATATTGTGAAGCGCATTCTGACGCTGCACGGTGGCAACATCGAGGTGACCAGCGAGATAAACAACGGCTCCGTCTTCATTATTTTTTTGCCAGCTTATCAAGAACCAATTGAAGGTTAAGACGGAAAGAGAAGACCCTTCCTGGCTGTTTCAGCAGTCTAACGCCTGATTACACCAATCTGCTCACTGTCGCGAATGCGGGAGATGCCGCCACCGCCTGCAGCGCTGCGGCCGCCGCCAAAGCCGCGAAAGTATGGTTCGTCGATGAGTTGAGCGCGATAGGCGGCAAACAGGGTGCCAGGCAGGCAGGTGAGCAGGGGGGAGAAACATTCGCGGGTGGGCACGGCCGTTCCCCACAAAAAGTCAGCATCAGGATGTGAAGCCAAAGCGCTGTGCTGTGGTGCAAGCACCGCGACGCGCCGCCCAATGGCTTTGGCGGCAGTCACCAGCTCCAGCGCCCGCCCCTCATCCCAGCCGCCTGCGCCAATGAAAACGGTTGGTGTGGTCACCTGCCGGCCAAAATATTGCAGATGGGCCCACTCTTCGGTGTCCTGGGCAACGGCCGTATCGCCACTGGCCTCTAAAACCTTCGCCGCGCTAAACAAAGCGGTGCCATAATTGGGACCCGCTCCGCAAAAGACAAACTGATCGGCATCGTGCCATGCCTCGGCAGTCTGCCGGGTGGTTTTGTCACTCAGGGCGATCGTTTGGGCCATGAGTTCGGCCGTATGGGCCAGCTCGCGGCGCAGCTTGTTGGCCGTGGCTTTGTTGAGATGATCGCGCTGTTCCCCCAGCTGAATAGCGCACAGGTAAAGCGCCAGCTGCGAGGCCACGTAGCTGCGCGTGCCGGGCACAGCCGTACCCGGTACGGTTTGGCCTTGCAGCTCTGGGGGCAGGGGGGGCACGGCCGTTTCCAACACCAGTTCTGCCGCCTGCACCAATGGCCCGTCTGGACTGCCCGTCAGGGCGACCGCCGTGGCTCCCGCCTGTCGCGCCAAGACCATGGCCTCCACCGTGCGGCTGACTGCACCGCTCACCGACACCGCCAGCACCAAATTGCTGCCGCGCCCCGTCTCCGGCAGGTAGCCGACGGCGTAGCGGGCAAACTGCATCGCTGTCATCGGTTCGCAGGGCAGCCCAGCCAGCTGTTCAAAGGCCAGCTCCGCATTGAGGGGGGTAAAGTAGCTATCGCCGCAGCCGGCGGTGAAAACGCGCTTTACCTTTTGGCTCAGGCTGGGGGTAATGGTGTGGCGAACGGCCGTCACCAAGGGGTCAATCAGATCCAGCACCAGCTCGGGCAAACTGTCTATCTGTTGGTGCAGCGGGGAGCGGTTCATGCGATTCCTTTCCTTTCTCGATGATCTGTAACGGATTTTGTAAGTACAGGATGGGAAAATAGTACTATGCGGATCAACCCTTGTTGATCCAGGTATGACAAACAATCGCTCACAAATAAATGTTGAGGGGTGTGTAGTATAGGTAAAGCAGTTAGCCCATTTATTGTGAGCGATTGTCATATTACCCAACGGGTAATTCTACCACGGGACCAGTGGAGCTAGTCAAAAATGAATACACAATTGAAGATGTCTCGACTGTTGATTGGAGCGGTCCTCGTTTTGAGCGGATTGGTTTCTATAACAGGGTTTGCCACTCCCCTAAGGGCGGCAATAATTTCTGTCACCACAACGCTGGACGAGAATGATGGCAGCTGTACTGACGGGGATTGTTCTTTGCGAGATGCTTTGGAGACGGCCGTTTCCGGCGACACCATTTCTATTCCGTCCGGCAGCTATGTACTCACCCAGGGCCAATTGGAAGTGACAAGAACTGTTACGCTGGTTGGCGGCACGCCGGCTCCTGTTTTGGACGGCAATTCCAGTTCACGTGTGTTCCAGGTGCCTTACAATGTTTCTCTCAACCTGAATAATCTCATTGTCACAAACGGCAGCAGCACCGATGGTGGTGGTATTTCGGTCAACGGTGGTGAGTTGATTCTGATCAATAGTGAAATTCGGGGAAACAACGCGAGTAACAATGGCGGTGGAATTTTTCTTGGTAACGGCACCATCCAGTTGAACAGCGGCACAATAAGCCAAAATACGGCCGTTACCAACGGAGGTGGCATTTACAATATGGACGGCACGCTGATTCAGAGCGGTGGATCCATAGAAGGCAACAGCGCTGCGGCCGGTGGTGGTGTTTATGTAAACTTGCCGGATGCTGTTTACACCCTCAATGATGGGCTGCTTCAGCAAAACAGCAGCACGGCTCCGGAATCAGGTGGCGGCGGCGTTTATGTGGCGCAGGGAACGGTAACGGTGAACGGCGGGCAAATTGCTGAGAACAATGGCGTGCGCGGCGGCGGAATAGAATCGGCTAATGGCCAGATTTTCTTGAATGGCGGCATCATTCGCGCCAACGAAGCGCAGTATGGTGGCGGTGTCTACCTCTCATTTCCGGACGCGTTTCTTACCCAAGCCGGCGGAGAAATTAGCCAGAATGTTTCCACTGCTGCCGATTTTGGCGGTGGTGGTGTCCTTGGTTTTCAGGGCAGCATGACGCTCACTGGTGGCCGCATCAGCCAAAATACGGCCGTGGCCCACGGCGGTGGCGTCAACATTCGCTTTGGCGATTTGACCATCAGTGGTGGAGAAATTGTCCACAATCAGGCAGGGGGCCAGGGTGGTGGCATCTTTGCCGACTTTTCGTCCCTTTCGATTGCCAATTTGCAGCTGGGCGATAATATGGCAGCTGAGGGAGGTGGACTTTATTTGAGTCCATTTGCCAGTTTGGAGCTGTCTGAAACGGCCGTTTACAGCAACACGGCCACACTCAACGGCGGTGGGCTTGTATTGAAGGGCAGCGCGCTGCTAACCAACACGACGGTCGGCAGGAATGAAGCCCAAAATAACGGCGGCGGCCTCTGGCTGGCGAGCAGCACGACCTTGAATAACGTGACGCTTAGTGAGAATACGGCCGTTAGCGGTGGCGGTTTGTTTAACAACGGCGCAGTGGTTTATTTGCACAACAGCCTCCTCGCCGGTAACCTGGCTGGTACCGGACCGGAGTGTGGTGGCACTGTCTTCACCAGCAGCGGGTACAATTTTATTCAAAACGAGTCAGATTGTTTGCTGGATGGTGATTTGACCGGCAATATTTTGGGGCAGGATCCACTGCTGCAACCCCTCACGCTTTACAGCGGAACAACCTATATTTATCCGTTAGATGCGGCCAGTCCGGCCGTTGATGCGGGCGATCCGCTAAACTGTCCGGCCACCGATCAACAGGGTAGACCGCGTCCGCTGGATGGCAATATGAACGGTACGGCCGTTTGCGACATTGGGGCGTTTGAATATGGCATTCCCCTGCGTATTGGTGATGTAATCGTGACCGAAGGGGACAGCGGTTCAACGATGGCTAACTTTGCCGTCACGCTGGACTTTGCCGTGCCGGTGACGGTTACCGTGGCTTATGCCAGCAGCGGACAGAGCGCATTGGCTGACCTGGATTACGAAGAGGTTTTTGGCACACTTACCTTTGATCCGGGCCAGACAACCCAAACCATTGCTGTGCCCATTTTGGGCGATCTGCTGGATGAGGTTGATGAAACCTTTGTCGTTACTCTGACCAATCCGACACGCGCGTATCTGGCCAAAGGTCAGGCCGTTGGCACAATTTTGGACAACGATCCGCTGCCCGGCCTGTCCATCAACGATGTGACGGTCACTGAAGGAGACAGCGGCAGCCAGACAGCCAGCTTCGGCGTCACGCTCAGTGCGCCCAGCAGCAAAACAGTGCAGGTGAGCTATGCTACGGCTAATGGCACAGCCGTTGTTGGCGCAGATTATACGGCCGTTTCCGGCACGCTTACCTTTACTCCTGGCCAAACCAGCAAAACAATCCCGGTAACTATCCTGAATGATGCAGTGGCCGAGGAGACAGAAACGTTCACCATCAGCCTGAGCGCGCCCCTCAACGCCACGTTAAGCACCAGCCAGGGCATTGGCACAATTTTGGATAACGATCCGCTGCCGCCAACGGACTCGGATTATTTCGTTTATTTGCCAGTGGTGATACGGCCGTAACGCAGTAGAGACCCAAAGGGTGGTTGCATTGAAGGTGACAAACCTTTTGGGTCCGATAGCTACAGCATTGCTTGAATCAGATCGTGAATTTGCCAGCCCAGCGAACCGGCGCACCAGCTCTGGTTACCTAAAATAATCACGTCCAGCGCGTGGTTAGGGTAATGGTAAAAACGACAGCTCACGCCATCTTCCTCGCCTGTGTGTCCCCAACGAATGAGCTGACCGGCCGTGCTCAACACAAATTCATTGCCAAAGCCATACTGCCACAAATAGCCGTTGATTGGTTCGTCGCTCTGGGAAATATGGGGTGTGAGCATGGCTTCGGTGCTTGCGGAAGAAAGGAGACGGCCGTTGCGCAATGCCTCGCTAAACTGGTGTAGGTCAACGGCCGTAGCCACCGCGCCGCCATCGGCGGCCGCTTCTGGCGTGGTGCTGTAAATGTTTTTGCGCCATGTCGTTTGACCAGTTTCCTCATCTTCCTCGGCTACGTACCCCTCGGCTAAATTGGCGGCTATGGCGTCAAGCGGAATGAAATCCGCCTGGGCCATGTTCGCCCGCGTAAAAATGTGCTGCCGCACGTAATCAAAGTAGCTTTGCCCGGTTAGCGCCTCAATGGCTAATCCCAACAAAATATAGCCGGCATTGTTGTATTTGTATCGCTCGCCAGCAGGGAAGTTGGGCGGCTGTTGGCTGAACAACGGCAAGTAATCGGCGTTTTGGCGCAGGAGGTATAGTGGATGCTCTCGGCACAGCGCTGCCCACTCCGCTTCCCAATTTTCGGACTCCTCAAACCAGTCGGCAATGCCGGAACTCATCGTGAGCAGATGTTTGACGGCGACGTCAGCGGCGATGGTGGTCTGGCTTAAATCGAGCAGATCGGTGATGGAAGTGGTGAGGCTTAGTTTGTTTTGGTCAACGAGTTGCAGGATAGCAACGGCCGTAAACATCTTAGAAACCGAAGCCAGACGAAACCGTGTGTCCAGCCGGTTGGCAATCTGCCAGCCACGGTGCGCCAGGCCGCAGGTGTACTCCAATAGCGGTTTATCTGCCTGCCAGAGAGAAACAACACCGGAAAATTCGCCGACCTGCGCCAGCTTTGCCACCAACGCCATGACTTGTTGCGCAAAATTCATTACAGTCCCTCTTCATTTAGGATTTGTTCGTCTTTAGTGCCTCGAGATTGGTCCAATCTCCTTAGACTTTAAAGAATAAATCGGGTAATTGTAGGGGCGACCCCCCGTGGTCGCCCAAATCAGGGCAGACACGGGGGTCTGCCCCTGCCCAACAACGTTGCCCGTCTTAATTCTTAAAATGCAACAAGATTGGACCAATCTATAAACGCCAGCATTTGATTGTATCAGCAAACCGGCTTTTGTAGATTCCTCCCTGGCAAAAGCACGGTAAAATCAGGCGGCAAACCCTTAACCATGCGGAGACCTTATGAAACACACCATTCGTTTAACCAGGCAAAAAATCGGCCGTTTCCAAAAAATTGTAGAGCCGCTTGTTTACCAGCAGCAGGAACGTTTAGCGCCGTTTCGCTACAAAGCGATGGCAGCGTTGGACGCCCAACTGCTTGATCCCACTTTTGATGACACTGAATGGCAAATGCTGCCGCACCGTTCCTACTGGGGTGGGGCTAACGTTAATTTTGTCATGCGCGGCATATTTACCGTGCCAGCCTCTTTTTCTGCTGGCGCACCCATCGCGCTGCGGCTTTTGCTGGGGGATGCCGAACAGTTCAGCCATCCTGAGGCGCTGGTGTACATTGACGGCGAACCATTTGCTGCCGTAGACCGGCATCATCATGAGGTGCTGCTGAAGCCGGAACATTGTAACGGCCGTTCCCATCACCTGCTGCTCTGGGGCTGGACGGGCACGATAGGGTACGAAAGGGGCAAGCAGCTTTTCCTGCGCCAATGCAGCATCGTGCAAATTCACCAGCCAACCCGTGACTTTTTGACCGGATCGCGCACCGCGCTGGAAACGGCCGAACTGCTCGAAGCCACCAATCCGGCCCAAATGCGCCTGCTCAATGCCCTGGACGCCGCTTACCAACAGCTCGACCTGCGCGAACCGTTTGGTGACGCTTTTTACGCCAGCGTGCCGGAGGCATTGGCCTGCCTGCAAGAAGGCATTGCCCGCGCTGGCACGCCGCTGGATGCTGATCTCATTGCCGCCGGACATGCTCACATCGACGTCGCCTGGCTGTGGCCGCTGGCCGAAACGCGGCGCAAAGCCGGACGCACCTTCCATAACGTTCTGCGGTTGATGGAGCAGTTTCCTAACTACCATTTTACGCAAAGCCAGCCGCAGCTTTATGACTTTATCCGCCAGGATTATCCGGCTTTGTTTGAGGCGATTAAGCAGCGGGTGGTGGACGGCCGTTGGGAACCCATCGGCGGCATGTGGGTGGAAGCTGACTGCATCATCACCGGGCCGGAGTCGCTGGCGCGCCAGTTTTTGCTGGGCCGCACTTTCTTTCGCGAGCATTTTGGCGAGGATGCCGAATCTCCCTTGCTTTGGCTGCCCGACGTGTTTGGCTACGCTTGGAGCCTGCCCCAACTGATCAAGCAGGCTGACCTTGATTACTTTTTCACCATCAAAATTGGCTGGAACCAGGTGAACAAAATGCCCTACGATTCGTTTTGGTGGCAGGGGATCGACGGCACAAAGGTGCTGACCCATTTCAGCACCACGCCGGAAACACCGTGGCGCAGCGAAAAACCGCTGCCGCCCGATTTGTTCAAATCCGCCACTTACAACGCCCAGCTCAGAGCCTTTACGGCGCTGGGGTCGTGGGCCAAACTGCTGCACAAAGAGACGCAAAACGTCATGCTGATGAGCTACGGCTACGGTGATGGTGGCGGTGGTCCCACGCGCGAGATGAACGAAAATGCCGAGTGGCTGCACGAATTTCCTGCCTTGCCCCAGGTGCAGCAGGGCAAGGTGATTGACTTTTTCCGGCGGCTGGAGGCGGAAAGCGGCGCGGAGCTGCCGACCTGGAACAGCGAGCTTTACCTGGAACTGCATCGCGGCACCTACACGTCGCAAAGCCGCAACAAGCGCGCCCACCGCAAAAGTGAATTTTTACTGCACGATGCCGAATATCTGGCGACGCTGGCTGCTTTGCTGGACGCGGCGTATGAATACCCCCACGAAACATTGCAACAGGCGTGGCAGTTGCAATGTTTGCAGCAGTTTCACGACATCATTCCCGGCAGCAGCATCCACCAGGTTTACGTGGAATCGGCCGAGCAGTATGCCCAGATTCGGGAAATGGGTACGGCCGTTTCCCAAACCGCCCTCACCACCATCCAACAGCACACAGGCGGCAATTTGCTGCTCATCAATCCTACCGGCTTTGCCCGTAACGATCTGGCATTTTGGCCAGGGGCGCTGCCGGCGGGACAGCAGTTGGCAAATGTTTACACACAGGCGGTGGATGGCGGCACGTTGATTGGTGGAGTGGAGATGGAAGCTTATGCGGTACGGCCGTTTGCCTTCACCTCGGACCAACCCCGACAACCCGACAGCACTCAGTTCCCGCTCCACATCACGCCCTCCTTGCTGGAAAACGCATTTCTGCGGGTCGAACTGAACGAGGCAGGCGATATCTGTCACATCTTTGATAAAACGCACCAGTGCGAACTGCTGCCGCCGGGGGCAGTCGCCAATCAATTCCAGGCGTTCTCGGATCGCCCGCTTAATTGGGATGCCTGGGACATCGATATTTATTACGACGACAAGCTGTACCTGGCGGAACCGGCCGGCCGCATTGAGGTGGTGGAAGCCGGACCGCTGCGGGCGACGCTGGCCATCGAGCGGCGCATTCTCAACAGCAGCTACACTCAGCATATTTCGCTCACCTACAACAGCCCGCTGCTCCGCTTTGACACCACCATTCAGTGGCAAGAGCGCCATATTTTGCTCAAAACGGCATTTCCGATTGAGGTGCTATCGCCGGTAGCTACTTATGAAATTCAGTGGGGCAGCGTGCAGCGGCCGACCCATCGAAACAGCTCCTGGGATTGGGCCCGATTTGAAACGGCCGCCCAAAAATGGGTCGATCTCAGCGAAGGCGGTTATGGCGTGGCCCTGATCAACGACTGCAAATACGGCCACGACATCCACAACAATATCATGCGCCTGTCGCTGCTGCGTGCGCCTACAAATCCTGATCCCGAAGCAGATCAAGGCGAGCATCGCTTTGCCTATGGGCTGTATCCCCACACCAACGAAGGCAGTGTGGTGAATCCGTCCGACATTGCCCAGGTTGCCTACGCGTTTAACGATCCGCTGCTGGTGGTTGCCGGGAATGGTGGGGTAGAACGGCCGTATCCCCCCTTCATCCAAACGCCAGTTAGCTTCATCGTAGAAACCATTAAGCAGGCGGAGGATGGGCAGGGCATCATTGTGCGCGGCTACGAATGCAACCGGCAGCGCGGTTGGCTGACGTTCAAAACCGGCTTTACGTTGGCCGAAGCGCATCTGTGCAATTTGCTGGAGGAAAATCGGGAAACGATACCGGTAAGTGGCTCAGAAATAAAACTTTATGTTAAGCCATTTCAGATTGTAACGCTGCGCTTGTTGCCCAACCATCTTTTCGTTTGAGCAAAATAAATAGAGAGCCTGGTTTTACTTTGTGCTTTCGACGCGCTGCCAGAGAGTGGTTAACGGCCGTTTCCTCACCCGCACTTGCCAAAACACTAGCAGCCAAAGATGGAGCCGGGCGGCAAACAGACACAAGGTCCACCAAAGCTCGCGCGGGGAGCGGGCAAATTTTACAGCCAGCAGCGTGCCTTGCTGTGCTTCCAGCTTGGGTGAACGCATCGAGAACGGGGAATTCCGCACGTAACTTTGCGCATAGCCACCAGCAGAGCGAACTTTCTGCCGCAGCCAGTCGCGGTAGTTGGTAGGGTACTTTACATAAACATCAGCTTTGGGCGCGTAGCGAATTCGCAAGCCTTGTTCGGCGATGCGGTGGGAGATGACGGCATCTTCGGCCAGGGCGTCTTCTGGAATGGGGGGGAGAATTTCACGGCGGGCAGCAAACAGGTAGCCGGAGCAAAGTAAAAACTCACCGGCGGCATCCCGCTTTTGCCGGGTTTGGTGCGCGCCCTCCACCAGCAGGTGAGACCAGTAACCCAACATGGTTGAACGAGGGCTGTTGGAAAACGGCCGTCCCGTCACCGCACCCACCCTCTTATCTGAAAATGGAGCCAGCAGTTGTTCCAGCGCACCGTCACCAATCACCACATCCCCATCGCTGAACACCACAATGTCCCCCTGAGCCGCCTGCAAACCGAGGTTAAGTGCGGCTGGTTTGCCCCGTCGCGTTGGTTCGGCAATGTGGCGAATGTGCGGATACTTTTGGGCGTATTGGCGGACAACGGCCGTTGTTTCCCCATCAGGACAAACCACCAAGAGTTCGCTGCCGGCCGGCATTTGCGGCAAAAAGGCTTTAATAGCCTGGCCAACAGTGGCAGCTTCGCGGTAAGCGGTAATGAGGATGCTAATCATGGAGAGATTGGGAGATTGACTGAGAAAACTTGTTTTCTGGGTGAGTACAGCGAATATCAGGAACCAACAAACGAAAGATACTCAAGTCATATTCGTTGGTTTCTACCATTCGTTGTGCTCTTCTCCAATCTCTTAAATTGAGACGTTTTTAGTGCCCTTTGGCGCTTCGACGGAACTGTACACGACGGAAACGCCGCGTATCCGTCCGACGACGCCTTCCAGGGCAGCGATAATGGCCATGAAGAAAATGTTGACACCAATCGCCATCGACAGCGCCAGCCCCAGGTAGCCAAAAACAGTTGCTGCGGGTCCGGCCAGACTGTTAATTACCACGCCGCTCCAGCCCAGCAGCGACAAGACCAGTCCCACAACAACCATGGTCCACAAAAACGCAGGCCAGGCGCGGCGATCGGAGCGGCTGGGCATCATGCCGTTGGCAATGGCAAAAAGCAGATAGAGCCAGAGCAGAAAATCCGGTGTTTGGAATACCTGCCCCAGCGCCACGGAGAGCGATTCGATCTGACCCACCTGAATGGCGGCGGCCAGTTCCGTCACGCTAAAGACGCGAAAACCGATGAGGAGGATTACGGCCGTTCCCGTAATTAACGGCGCGCCACCAATAATGCTCTCCCGGATCGGTCCCAGAGTACGTCCTTTGAAATATTCCACATAGCCCAGCTGGACCGTGCCATCTGACTGCATTTTGGGGATGACTGAAAAGGTCCCGGTGCGCACGCCCAAAAACGTGGCCGCCAACCAATGGCTGAGCTCATGCAAAAAGACGCCGGGCAGCAGCACGATGGCGTATAAAACCACGGCGCGTTCTGGCTTGCCCATCAGCAGCAATGACAGGCCATGCAGGTGCGTATGAATCCAGCGCTGCATTACCAGCAGGATGATCAGGGCAAAGGCAACCCAAAAAAAGGGCATCAGGGCATTGCTCATAAAAAAATCTCCGTCAGTGTCATGCCCGCGAAAGCGGGTATCCATATTTCAGGTTTGTTCGTAGCCGCGGATTCTTTCCGCGTACCATCGGCGCGGAAAGAATCCGCGGCTACTCTTTTAGCTCGCCGCGTTTTTCACCAGATCCACAAAGCTGGCTTTCAGGCTGGCGCCGCCAACCAGTGCGCCGTCGATGTCTGGCTGGGCCATGTATTCGGCGATGTTGTTTTCGTTGACGCTGCCGCCGTATTGGATGCGCACTTTTTGCGCCGTTTCTTTGCCAAACATGTCGGCAACAGGACCGCGCACGCTGAGACCGATGATGCTGCCTGCCTGGGCGGCGCTGGCCGATTTACCCGTGCCAATGGCCCAAATCGGCTCATAGGCAATGATGAGACCGGCCACCTGTTCGGCCGTCAAGCCATCCAGCGCAGCGCGTACCTGTCCACTGACAAATGCCTGCGTTTCACCCGCTTCGTTTTGCGCCAGCGTTTCGCCCACGCAAATGATGGGGGTGAGGCCATGGGCCAGGGCGGCTTTGGCTTTTTTGTTGACACCTTCGTCGGTTTCGTTGAAATATTCACGCCGCTCGGAGTGGCCGATGATGACATATTGGCAGAACGGCGTGAGCATGTTGGGGGCGCATTCGCCGGTGTAGGCGCCGCTTTCGGCAAAGTGCATGTTTTGCGCGCCGACACCGATGTCGGTGGCTTGCAAGGCGTCATAAACGCCAGGCAGGGCGATGAAGGGGGGACAGACGACCTTATCGACGCCTTTGATTTGGCCCAGGCCGTTGCGAATTTCACGAACGAATTCTACGGCTTCAGCGGCCGTTTTATTCATTTTCCAGTTTCCAGCAATAATTGGGGTACGCATGATGCTCCTTTTGGAAGATAAAAGCGCAACGCAGAGATTCGCAGAGTGAGCAAAGTTTCGCAGAGAGATTTTTTACTCTGTGCCGCTCTGCGGTTTCTCTGCGTGTCTCTGTGTTCCGTCGTTGTTTGGTAAGGGTTACGGCCGTAATTTTACGTGATTTTCCCCAATTCGGGTAGCTAGCCAGAGTTAAGTTTGTTTCATAGCAGTATAAAATTTGGTGAGGGAAATGGTTAGTGGTAAATAGTAAATGGTTAATTGTTAATGCTTGGGATTTTGGCGTTCAGACTGGCGGATGCGTTGTAGGTGCTTTTCTAGTTCTTGTTGATACGTGGAGGCTAACCACAGTTTTGCTTCTTCCAAATCCACAAACTCCTCTTCCTTGGCAAATACACCATCCTGATAGTTTCGCTTTACTTTGCCGTCATATCTTTTGCCGGTTTTATCTTTCCATTCTTCGATGGTGGCAGTGACTGTCCCGTCTAGACTGGTGATTTTCTCGACTATCACAGCGCTTTTGCCAGCATAGAGATCCAATCTCATAAAAAGGATAAGTCCCCACATCCCGGCAAGGAGTATTGCGATATACGGCGTGACATCCCAGCGCACGATGCCTATGAGCAGGAAGATGAAGGAGAAAAGCAGCCAGACGCCAAACTTTTTGAGAAAGGATTCCAGATTCATTGTTTCACAGTGTAAACGGCCGTGCTATCGCTGACAAGTCCAAAATAACAAGGTAGCATTTTGTTCTTGGTATGTGAAGGATGGGCGTCGTGGAGCAAGCAATACCTCCTACTTGTCATGCTGAACGCAGTGAAGCATCCCTATGCGGTTGGCAAATGGGAAAACTCGGATGGCAAGACAGTTTTTAGGGAAAGTTTTGAGGGATTTTTCGCTGTGCTCAAAATGACAAGGCAGGCGGGAGAAGGTTTAAGGGTGCCTGCCCAGGATTTGTTCCTCTTCTCGGATTGCCAGGATGATTGGGCGGTTTTGCTTGAGCGTTTCGATGGTGGCTCGCCCGGTGGCTGTTAACCCAGTCATGCGGAAGCCAACCCATTGAAAATGGTCGGCCCAATCTTGTTGTCGGGGATTAAAGATGGGAACGAACTTATTTGTTTCGGGGTCTAGCACAAACTCTTTGGCAGATTTGTGCAAGGAGCAAGAGACACAGGCCAGAGCTAAATTTTCCACACTAGTTTCGCCACCACTTTTGATGGGCATCACGTGATCCACGTGGAAAGAGGCTTCCTGCCCGGCCTGGTGCAGATGGCAATATTCACACCGATTTTCGGCACGCTCAATGACCTGGCTTCGCAGTGAGGCGGGAATGTAGGAAGACCCGGCTGGTTAATTATTGGGGGCAGTTTTTGAGCGCAGCCGGATGAGCGTGAGGAACTCAGCCAGTTCAACCAACCCCTCAGCTTCAGCGCGTTCTTGGGAAGATAATTCAATGCCTTGATCCTGGCGGTCGAGCAGTTCTTGCAATCTGGCTTGAACCGCTGGGGGCAGTTCGAATTTTAGAATTTCTGAGTCTAACGTCAGTTGCATTTGCATAATCATTATCCCTGAAATGAACCTGATATGGTGCCATTTTAGCAGAAATGGGCGCTAATTTGCACTTTCCACCCTAAAATTGCCCGACTAACTTTAGCAGAAGTGCCAGGCACTTGAGGCAAGCTAATTTGTAGGAGAAAAAACAAGTGACGCGGCTGCGCATACGTGCGCCGACGCCGTGCCGCAGCCAGGATGCTATCAGTGCCAGTAATCAGGCATTTGCAGTTCTGGGTTACTCGTCTTTAACCTCTCAAAAAGATCCACCCGTTGTGTATCTGTTGCATCGCAAGGCCAGCACTGGCCGGAAGCAAAGTCATACATTATTAGCAGAGGAGAATCCAAGGCGTTATCAAGTGCCCCTATTAACTCGCCATTTTCAGCGTAAACAACCTCGTATTCGTTTTGGAGAGGGTCGTCACAGAATTCTACCGCACAGCCGTTACGGACCTGAAAAAAGTTTTCCCTGACTTGAAACACTCGTAGACAGGAATCAATTTCGTACCAATTGTCAAAGAGAACGACGAATCGTCCTTGTTCAATATTGAGAATATCAACCCTCTTGGGTGCAGCAAAAGTCAAGCCGCATAGACAACCGACGACAACTAATAAACTGACAGCTATAAAGCCCTGCTTGCGCTTATCTGCTACTTTTATCATATCAAATGATTTTCAGCTGATTATTATTGAAACGGCCGTTCACCCCCTCACCAGCGTTCGCAGAACGCCTCACCCCTTCACCCCATCACAACAATTCCGGCTGCCTGATGTACTCTTCCGGCTTGATGGAGATGGCCTGGCTGGCGCTGTCGGAGCCCATGCTGATGCCGTAGATGGTTTGCGCCGCCTGCACCGTACCCCGGTTGTGGGTGATGACGATGAACTGCGTGCCCAACGCCAGCTCGCGCAGCTCCTCGCGGAAGCGGTTGATGTTGGCTTCATCCAGGGCCGCATCCACCTCATCCATGATGCAAAACGGGGTGGGGGAGACTTTGAGCAAGGAGAAGATGAGAGCAGCGGCCGTTAGCGACCGTTCGCCACCGGAGAGCAAGCCCAACCCTTGCTCGCGCCGGTTGGGCAGCCGGGCGATGATGTCCACACCGCTGATCGTCAGGTCGTCGGGATCGGTGAGCACCAGACGGCCCGCGCCACCGCCAAAAAGCTGGGTAAACGTCTCGCCAAAAACAGCGTTCACCTTGTCCACCGTTTCGGCAAAGGCGCGGCTGGTCAGGTCGTCCAGCTCCTCGATCACCTTGCGCAGCCGTTCCTCTGTTTCGTTCAAATCATCCAGCTGCTCATTGAGGAAGTCATGGCGGTCCTGGGTTTCCTGGTACTCTTCGGGCGCGTCGGGATTGATGGCCCCCATGCGCTGCATTTGCCCGCGATAGTTGTGGATGGTTTCCTCGATGTCGTCGGGCAGCTCGGTAACCTGGGGCAGTGCTTGGACCCCACCGATGGGCAATGGTGTGGGACCGGTTTGGTCCTCGTCGTAATGCAGGGCGACGATGCCCAGATCGGTTTTGATGCGCTCTTGCAGCCCTTCGATGGCGCTTTGCTGCTGGCTGTAGGCGATTTTGGATTGGGTGTAGATCGTTTCGTGATCGTGCGCTTCTTTTTGGGAAACGGCCGTTGCCTCCTCCACCTTTTCCAATTCAACCTGTAACTCGGCCAGCCGCGCTTTCATCGGCGTGAGCTGGGCATCCAGTTCGCTCATCTGGTCTTGCAGCTGGAGGCGGTTTTGTTCGTGCTTGTTTTGCGCCAGCTCTTCTTGCTGCTTTTGTAAGCCCGCCTGCCGTTCCTTCAGGCGATTGAGCTGTTGTTCTACCTGATTCAACGTGGCCCGGCGGCTGTCGACTACGGCGCGACGGCCGTCGACAATCGTTTGTTCTGCGCCAATGTTTTGCCGCAGCACTTCCCGCTGCTGCTGCGCCTCGGCGACGGGCAGGCTGTCCAATTGGGCCTGGGCGTGGCTGACGGCCGTTTCCAACCGCACCAGTTCTACTTCATCTTTTTCGGCCTGGACCGCCAGCGTGTCGATACGAGTTTGCAGCCGGGCCGTCGCTTCTGCTTGTGCCGTTTGCTGCCGCTCGATAAACGCTTGCTGCTGCTTTTGCCGGTCCAGATCGCGCTGCGCCTGGCCGGTTTGCTGACCGGCTTCATTGATTTGTTGCCCTAACTGCTGCTCTTCGTTATTGAGTTCATCGACGGCTTCTTGTTTGCTCTGGATGAGGGCTTGCTGTTCGGAGACGGCCGTTTCCACCCTCGCCACCTCTTCTTTCTTCTCGGCCAGCTTTTGCTGGGCTTCACGCCACGCTTCCTCACGGGCCAGGGGGCTGTTTTGCGCCGACTGGCCGACCAGCTCGATGAGGCCGCCCACGTGGGCCACCGTGCCGTCCGGGGCAGCAGCGACGCAGCCGGTGGGGAGATTTTTAGCCAAGGAGACAGCGGTCTTAGCGCCATCCACCAGCAAAACCCGACCCAACAGCAACTGCACCAGCGGTGCAAACTGTTTATCAAATGTCACCACGGAATCGGCCCAGCCAATCGCGCCCTTCTCCTTGATTTCCGGCAGGGCGTCGGGCTGCAAATGGTCTGCCACGGCGACGGCCAGGGCGGCGTCCGGGTCGCGCTGGGCCAGGAGTTGCCACAGGGCGGCTTCGTCCGGCAGCAGTAGCGTGCCCAGCCGGGTTTGCAGCGCGGCTTCGATGGCTTGCTGGTGCTGCGCGGGGATGGTTAAAATGGATGCCAGATTGCCTAAAACTTTGATGTTATCGGGAACGGCCGTTTCCTTGCGGCGCATCTGGTCCAGCATTTCGGTTTGGGCTTCCAGCCGGGCCAGCTCTTTTTGCTGGTGGCTGAGCGCCAGCTCCTGGTCGCGCCAATCGCGCCGTAAATTTTTGAGTTCCTGAATGTGTTCCTGGCGCTGCTTTTGCATGTCGCTGCGCTTTTGGCGCAGATCGTCTGCTTTTTGTTGGGCGGTGGTGAGGACGGCCGTTAACTTCTCCACTTCGGCCTGCAACTGCACCGTTTCGGCATCATCCTGGCTGGGTTGATTGGCGCTTTGCTCTTGCAGCTGTTCACGCAGCTGGTTGAGCTGCCCTTGCAGCTGAGCCAGCCGGTTTTGCGTGCTGCGCTGCGTTTGCACCGAGCTTTGCAGCTCCGTCTGCCACTTGTTAATGGTGGCCTGCTGTGTTTGGAAGTTGGCGTTGAACTGTTCGAGCTGTTCTCGTGCTTCTTTCAGGCTGGTTTGGGCCGTGGTGAGTTCAGCAGTGGCAGCCGCCAGCTCAGCGGCTGCGGCTTCCTGCTGTTGGCTCAGCGGTGGCAGCTCCAGTTCCAATTCTTGCAGGCGGCGCTGCACCGATTCGCGCCGCTCCTGCATGATGGCCACCTGCCGCCGGGCCGTTTCCAGCTGATCGCGCAGCTCGTCCCGCTTGTTTTGCGTGTCGCTCACCTGCTGCTGGAGGCGATGAATCTGGCGGCGCAGGTCGTCGGCGTTTTCTTGCTGGACACGCATTTTTTGGCGGCTAGTTTGCCACGTTTTTTCGCTGGAAGCGGCCGTTTCCCGGGCGCGGCGTATTTCTCGTTTGGCCTGCTCCCAACGGTAGCCGTACCAGATGCGCAGCAAATTTTGCAGATCCACCGAAATTTGCTCGTAATTTTGGGCGCGGGTAGCCTGGCGCTTCAGGGAAGACAATCGGGGGCGAATCTCGGCCAGAATATCGTGGACCCGCTGGAGGTTACGTTGGGTTTCTTGTAGGCGGCGCAGCGTTTCGGCACGGCGGGATTTGTAATGGTTGATGCCGGCGGCCTCCTCAAACAGGGCGCGGCGCTCTTCGGCGCGCAGCGATAAGGCTTGATCAACCAGCCCCTGGCCGATGATGGTGTAGGTACGTTCCGCCAGGCCGCTGGTGGCCAGCAGGTCGGTGATATCCTTCAGGCGCACTTTTTGCCCATTGAGGATATATTCGTTTTCGCCGGAGCGGTGGGCGCGACGGCCGATTTCTACTTCACTGTAATCAATGGGCAGCCAGCCATCGCTGTTGTCCAGCGTAAGAATCGCCTGGGCCATGCCGGCTCGGGGCCGGCTCTGACTGCCGGAGAAGATCATATCGATGGTGCGCTTGCCGCGCAGGGTGCTGTAGCTTTGCTCCCCCAGCACCCAGCGCACGGCGTCGGCAATGTTGCTTTTGCCGCTGCCGTTGGGTCCTACGATGGCTGTGATGCCTTCGTCGAAAACAAATTCTGTTTTGCTGGCGAACGTTTTGTATCCTTGCAGGACGAGTTTTTTGAGTCTCATAAGATAAAAAGATGGCCCGATTTTTGGGTAGATTGGGCGGCGCGCAGTATAGTGATATCTGGTAAACTATGCAAATGTGGCTTACGGTTGCCTGGCGTGCAAGGTAATGAAAACAATGTTACAGTTGGGCTGCCAAGATCGTTTCGTAAGCTGCTGCCAGATTGCCTATAATATACATTTGGGAAAAGTTCTATCTATTATCCATCATACATTTGGATTTTGTTGTGTTGATTCGTCAAGAGATTGAACAAGCTATTGTTACTCTGGAAGCCAAGCGTGCTGCATTGAATCCAGAGGTTGCTAATATCGCCATCACTACCCTGCGTGAGAAACTGGCAGCGCTGTCTGAGCCGTTGCCGACGCCGCAGCAGGTGCAGGGTGCGGTTTTAGTTGCCGATATGTCTGGCTTCACGACCATGTCGGAGCTAATGGATGCCGAAGAAGTGCGCGATATGATTAACGCTGTGTGGCAAAAGCTGGACAGTGTGATTGATTCCTGGGGAGGACGAGTTGACAAGCATGTGGGGGATGCGGTCATTGCCTTTTTCGGTTTGCCGGTGCCGCGTGAGGACGATCAGGAGCGGGCGGTGCAGGCGGCGTTGGATATGCAGATGGAGTTGGCGCTATTTAATGAAGGTCCGCTGCGGCAGATGAATAGTTCGCTGCCACAGAACCAGGCATTGCGCATGCGCATTGGGGTACATTATGGCTCTGTGCTGCTAGGCTCCTTGGGAAGCAATGGGGAATATTCCATTATGGGAGACACGGTGACGATGGCTCACCAGCTGGAGCAGCAGGCGCCAGTTGGTGGCGTTTTGGTTTCCCATCAGATTTATGAACAAATTCACCCGTTTTTTGATGCCGAAACCCGAGAGGGCCTGACGTTAAATGGGAAGGCGGGCAATGCGCGTGGCTATGTCATCGTTGGGGAGAAACCTCATGCGTTTCAGCGAGGCAATCGAGGCACCAGCTTTTTGGAAACGCGCATGGTGGGGCGGACGCAAGAGATTGGCCAACTGCAGGATGTGCTGCAAGGGACGATTGAGTCTGGTCTGGTGCAGGTGGTGACGATTGTGGGGGAAGCGGGCATCGGCAAGTCACGCTTGTTATATGAATTTGAGCGTATGCTGGGGTTGTGGCCGGATCAGGTTGCTCTTTATCGGGGTGGGGCAGATCGCAGCGTGATGCAACGGCCGTACAACCTTATCCGCGATCTGTTTGTGAACCATTTTGAGATCCATCGGCGCAACAGTGCCACCGTGGCCCGTGAAAAATTGGTCCGGGGCTTGATGGCCCAATTGGGGCCAGAAGAAACGGGAAATTTGGCAAAGGCCCACACCATTGGTCAGCTCCTGGGATTCGATTTCTCAAACAGCGACTTATTGCCGGAGGAGAAGGAAGATCCACGTTTGCTGCACGAACGTGCTTTTCATGATTTGGTAACGTATTTTTCGGCCGTTTGCCAGAACAATGATGCGGCCGTTCTTTTCCTGGAAGATATTCACTGGGCGGATGAATGGTCGTTTGATCTGCTCGATTATCTCATCACCGAATGCCATGAACTGCCCTTGCTGGTTGTGTGCCTGGCCCAGCCCGATTTGGTGGAGAAACGGCCGTCTTGGCACGTGGCTGAAGATCATGACCAGTTGACCTACCATCACATTAACCTTGAACCGTTGTCACTTATCGACAGCCGCCATTTGCTGTCTGAACTGCTGCATCAGGCGGAGCAAGTGCCGCTGCGCCTGAGCGAGATGATCGTTACTGGGGCGGAGGGCAATCCACGCCACCTGACAGAGTTGGTCAAAATTCTCATTCAGGAGGGCGTTATCGACACTTCCAGCAATCGCTGGTACGTGCGCATGGGAAATCTGGCAGATTTGCCAACGACACTTTCATTACCCAAGCTGCTGAACAACCATCTGGAACATATGTCGCCGCCGATTCGCACAGTGATACAGCGGGCGGCCGTGATGGGGCCATTTTTCTGGGACATGGTGCTGCTGCAAATTGGCTCGGAAGATGATCAACCATTGACCTGGGACGAGTTAACGGCCGTTTTAGGCGAGCTCGTAGACTTGGGCTGGATCTATCGACGGAAAAATTCAGCGTTTGCCGGCACGCAAGAATTTGCGTTTAGCCACGATGTTTTGCAGCAGGTTGCCTATAGTTCATTGCCGGTGGCGGCTGGTCAACATGCCCACGCCCGTCTTGCTGCCTGGTTTGTGACGCAGGACAATGAGAAAATGATCCGGCTGGCCGGTATGGTGGCTTACCATTTAGAGCGGGCCGAGAAATTTAACCAGGGGGCGGTGTGGTACGGTCGTGCCGCCGAGCAAGCCCGCCGGGAGCGTGCCCCGGAAACGGCCGTCACCTATTACCATCAGGCGTTAAAATTGCTGCCTGAGTCAGCAGAAACCGAAGCCTACCGCATGTCCCTAAATGAAGGGCTGGGGCAAATGCTGCGTTTGCTGGCCCAGTTTATGGATGCAACCAAAGCATACCAGGCAATGATCGCTGCGGCTGAATCTGCAGACGAGCAAGAAGCTGTTGTGCGGGGGCAGTTGGGGTTGTTTATGTGCTACCTGCTGCAAGATGAGCTGTCGCTGGCGCTCAATGCCGCCAACGATGCCAATGAGGTGGCGGAGGCAGCAGCACTGGCAGATGCGCAACTATTGGCCCAGGCAGCGCTGGGCTGGGTATTGGTTTTGGTTGGCGAGCAGCATACGGCCGTGCAAATTGGCAAAACACTCTACAACAATATTAAAGAAGCTGGTCCGGCACAACCCAAGGCGCACATGCAGGCGTTGTTAGGGCACATTGCCCGTGAATCAGGCCATTACGAGCGTGCCCGGAATACCGTAGAAACGGCCCGGCAGCGGTTCCATGAGCTGGATGAACCTATTTGGGAAGCGCTGATGCAGGCGCAGTTAGGCCATATTGCCAGGGAGCAGCGTGATTGGCAAACGGCCGTTTCCCACTACACAACCTGTCTTCATTACGCGCGTGACTTGGGCGATGTGTACAGCATGGTGTTGGCGCTGCGCCATTTAGGCATGATTGCCATGCACCAGGCAAATTATGAACAAAGCGCCACCTACTTGCAGCGTGCCTTTACCCAGGCAGACAAAAGTGACAATGACGTGCTGCGCATGCAGGTCAGCTGCTGTTTGGGCCAGCTGCATTTGTTGCAGGCGGTCGCCAATCCCCAATCGATTTCCGACATGGAAGCGAAGGAAGATCATCTGCAATTAGCGTACAATTGGCTGGAAAAAACATTGCGTTTGGCCCGGGGTTTGGAACGGCCGTTGCCTATTAGCCAGGCGGTTTCCGGTTTGGCCCAACTCTTTTTAGAAGATCATTTGCTGGATGAGGCGTTATCCCAGGCATGCTCGGCGGTAGAGGTGGCTCTGGCGGTGCGCAAACAACAATTTGGCCGCGAGGCACGGCGAGTTACGGCCGTTGCCTGGCGCGTGCTGGGAATGGTGTTGGCCAAAGAACCGGCCAAAGATCGCCAGGTGACTGTCCAACAGCGGCCCGTAAATGCCGCCGACTGTTTTAGCCACAGCCATCGTTTGTTAAGCGAGATAGGTGAGGCCACGGTGGATGAACTTCTGCTGACCCTGCAACATTGGGCGACCTACGAGCGACTACGTGAAGATCTGGAGCAGGCGCAGGTGCTGCAGGCCGAAGCTGAAAAAATTAGCCGGGACTATCATCTAGAATGATGTGTGGTGCTTGACCGAAAGATCGCACGTGCCACGCGTTGTGTTTGACGTATAATCTGTAAGTCCTGAAATTGTAAATAGAGCCGTATTGATGAGTGAGCAGGAACAACTACAACAGGCTATTTCCTCACTGGAGGAACAGCGCGTCATCCTGGGGGATGCTGTTGTCGATACCACTATTGCTGCCCTGCAAGAAAGATTGGCGCAGTTTGATCAGGCAACTCAAAATTATCACGCGGTTAGAACCGCGCAGCGTAAGCAAGTTTCCATCCTCTTTGCCAACATTACCGGTATCAATACGGGCACAGACTCTCTCCCCGACACAAATATCTTAAACATCATGAACGTGCTGTGGCGACGCCTGGACAGTGCGATCACCAACCAGGACGGTACGATCGACAAGCACATGGGCGAAGCCGTGATGGGCCTGTTTGGCGCACCGGTAGCGCACGAAGATGATGCCGAGCGGGCTTTGCGGGCTGCCTTGCAAATGCGGGCGGCTCTAAGCGATTTTGTGTCAGAAAGGGTAGGGACCGATGAGCTTACAGAAACAGAGTTGGCTCATTTACGCGGCTTGCAAATTCGCATAGGCATCAATACCGGGCCAGTGATGTTGGGGCGGGTGGGCAGTGGTGAAGAATTCACCGTCATTGGTGATGCCGTGAACGTGGCCAGCCGTCTGGAGAAATCAGCACCGCCCGGGGGAATTCTGATTGCCCATGATACCTACATGCTGGTGCATGACCGGTTTAATGTGGAACCTCTGGGTTTGGTGAATATACGCGGCCGTTCAGAGCCAATCCAGGTTTATCTGGTTTTGGGCATTAAGCCGCGCCTGTTTTACGCTTCCGGGCGGGGCGTTGAGGGTGTAGAAACGCGCATGGTGGGGCGTGTGGCTGAGCTGCAACAGCTAAAGGATATGCTGCAGCAGGCAGTCGAGGATCGCGTGGGCCAGATTTTGACCATTACGGGCGATGCCGGCGTGGGCAAGTCTCGCCTGGTGCATGAGTTTAACAATTGGGTGCGGGCGCTGCCTTATGAGGTGCCCGTGTTTAAAGGGCGCACCTATCAGCAAATTAGCCAGCTTCCTTTTGGCCTCATCCGCGATATTTTGGCCACCTATTTTGAGATTCAGGACAACGATCCGCCAGCCATTGCCGAAGAAAAATTGGTGCAGGGCATGGGCCAGTTCATCGGCCAGGAGAATGATGATATTCGTATGCGGGCTAACGTCATTGGGCAGCTCATTGGGCTGGACCTAACGACGAAGGTGCAGTCGTTGGGACAGACGGGCGAAGCGCCGCAGCTGCGGGCGGCGGCGTATGAATATTTGGCCACATTTTTTGAGGTGATTGCGGCACATAATTCGGCCGTTTTGCTATTTCTAGAAGATTTACATTGGGCCGATGAGGCGTCGCTGGATTTTCTGCGTTATCTGGCCGACAGCTGCAGCAAGGCACCCCTGCTTATCATTGGCGTCACTCGCCCGCAGGATAGTCAAACTGGCGGTGGGTATCGGGAACGGCCGTTGCCCGGCAAGAATATCCAGATCGACAATCTCTCTCCAGACGAAAGCCAGCAGTTGGTGGTCGAAATTTTACAGAAGCTGCCGGAAATTCCGGCCGACTTGTCCGACCTCATTTTGCAGCAGGCTGAGGGTAATCCGTTTTACGTAGAAGAGCTGATCAAGGTGCTCATTGAGGACGGGGTGATTATTGCCGGGCAGGACCAATGGCAGCTGCGGCGCAACCAGCTTACTGAAGTGCGGGTACCGCCCAACATTACCTCAGTTTTGCAGGGCCGTCTGGACCGGCTGACCAACATGGAGCGGGTAACATTGCAGCGGGCGGCAGTGGTGGGACGGGTTTTTTGGGATACGGCCGTGTTTCAAATGAACGCCGCCGCTGATGAACCCTTGGACCCAAACCAGACCCGCACCGCGTTGCAAGCGCTAGAAAAGCGCGAAATGATCTTCCGCCGCCAATCTTCCGGTTTTGCCGGGACCAACGCCTACCTGTTTAAACACGCCATCCTGCACCAGATTACCTATGAATCGGTTTTGCTGCGGGCGCGCCCCATCTACCATAAGCAAGTGGCTGACTGGCTGGCCCAACAAAGCGGCGAGCGTATCTCTGAATATGCCAGCACCATTGCCGAGCATTACGAATTGGCTGAAGAAAAATCTACCGCTGCTGAACTGTATGAAATGGCGGCGCAGCGGGCTGAAGATACCTTCAACAATGAAATGGCCACCGTTTACTACTGTCGCTCGTTGGCTTTGCTGACAGAGATGCCCCATTACGCCATCTGGCAGCTGCGTTTGCAGGAAGATTTGGGCGAGCTGCTGCTACAGCAGGCCCGTCTGGTGGAGGCGGCCCAAACCTACATGACCATGCGCTTTACGGCCGAAGAAGATGGTGATTTACTGCTCCAGGCCCGCGCCTGGAACGGCCTGGCCGAAATTCAAGAGTACCAGGCGGATTATGTGTCGATGCTGGAAAGCGCCCAGCAGGCCGAGCGCGTTTCCTGGCTGGTGAATGCCGAATCAACCTGGGTGCGAGCTATGCTGCACAAGAGTACAGCGCTGCTGCACCAAGGGGATTTGGAAATGGCATTGTTAGCCACCTACCGCGCCCTGGAAACGGCGCAGCGGCTGGATGAACCTGAGCTGCTAACGCTTTGTCTGCGGCAGTCATGCGACCAGCACATCAGAATTGGCCGCTACCGACCAGTTGAACAATATCTGGCGCAGCTCAAAGGACAGTCGGCGTTGCTGGATCGCCTGGATAATCGCCCGGCGCTGGCGCTGGCCAAC
Organism: Anaerolineaceae bacterium; assembly: GCA_002699125.1. Taxonomy (GTDB): domain Bacteria; phylum Chloroflexota; class Anaerolineae; order Promineifilales; family Promineifilaceae; genus Leptofilum. Next base: position 3,086 of record PABI01000125.1, on the reverse strand, counting down.
CGGGCTTTGGGGGAAATCAATAAGCGGCTGGGACGCTTTGACAAAGCGCTGCATTGGCTGCTGGCGGCGATGAAGATTTACCGCGAGCTTGAGGATCAGCTGGCGATTGGCCAGACGTTAAATTTATTGGGTGAAACCTCCCGGTTGCGGGGTCAGTCGGGTGCGGCCGTTCCTTTTTACCGCAAGGCATTGGCCATCGTCAACGGGCTGGACAACCAGCTGGAAATCATGAAGGTGCGCACAAATTTAGGCGCGGCGCTGGTGGATTTGGGCAGTTATGATGCTGCGGAGCGGTCGGTGCGCCTGGTGGTGCAAATGGTGGAAAATTTTGCCAAGATGGCCGGCTGGTATGACAGTCCGCGGGTTTATATTTATCAGGCGCTGGCCTACCTGGGTAAGGGGCAGCCAGAGTTGGCGCTGCGTTTTGCCAACCGGGCCCATCGCAAGGCGGCGATGCAGGAGAGCGAAACGGCGCTGGGGTTTGCCTGGTATGGCCTGGCCTGTGTGTTGGCGCAAGGAGGGGAGGGGATACGGCCGTTGCAAATCGACAACATTGCCTACACCGCTTCAGACTGCTTTGCCGAAAGTTTACGCCTGTATTCGACGGTAAACGGCGGTGGTGTGGCCTCCGCCCGGGATCAAGCCCGCACTCTGTGGACCTGGGCGGCTCATGAAGCGGCCGTGGGTAACAAAAGCCAAAGCGAGCGTCTCAGCCAACACGCCCAGGAACTGGCCGACGCTCAGGGAATTCAATTACCAGAGTTGTGAGTTGATACGGTTTATAGGGGAAGGTAGTGAATTTGCCCTTCCCATTCCCCCTCAATACTGCAAGCGGCCAATAAAAGCACATCCCCCTCAAAAACCGGGCTATCCTGTACCCGAACAATATCGATATCCGGATTACGACGCCAGATACCGCGAATTATTTTGCCATTGAAATTTTCATCGGTGGCCAGCTTAATCATTATTTTTTTGTCTGGCTAATAGTCGTTGGCGTATATTAGAGGAGGGAAAGCGGGCTTCTATTTTTTCTTGCAATAGATCAGCTTCTTTTTGGCGCTTTTGTAAATATGTATTGATTTCTTCTTGCCGGTCCAAATAGTAGCTGATGATGGCATACACATCTGCCAGTTTTAGCAAGTCGAAACTGTCTACAATCTCTTCAGCACTTTCCCCATTGAGATAAGCATAAATGATAGTATCCAGGGGAATGCGCGTACCGATAACGCGAAGGGTTCCGTCGCGCTCTTCTTGCAGGGGAATGGTCCTTGTGCCAATTGTTGTTGCCATCTAAATCACCTCGGCGGCATTATAGCATACACTTTTGGGAAAATTACCAAACTCGACACAAAAAACCCTTCAAGTATGCAGATTCAGGAAACGTCAGCAGCACCGGATGGTCTGGTCCCTGAGTGAGGGTCTGGATGATTTGTACTTGCCGTCCGGCATCAACGGCCGCACCAAACAGAACCTTCTGGAACAGGTCGGCGCTGATGAGACCAGAGCAGGAGAAGGTAGCCAGCAAACCGCCCGGCGGCAGCAACCGCAGCGCCAGCCAGTTTAAATCTTTGTAGCCGCGGCAAGCCCGTTCCACGTCGCGCTGGCTGTGGGCAAATTTGGGCGGGTCCAGCACGATGATGTCAAACGTCTGGTTCGTGTCGCGGTAGTGGCGCAAAACCTCAAAGGCGTCGCCGGCCAGATATTCATCCTGCGGCCGTTTCCACCCATTGCACCCTACATTTTGCTCAGCCAATGCCAACGCATCGTAAGAACTATCTACGTGAGTCACCTGCTGCGCCCCGTTGGCAATGGCATACAAACCAAAGCCGCCCGTGTAGGCGAAGACGTTGAGGAAGGTTTTGTTGGCGACGTGATGCGGTTGGGTTACGGCCGTCCGATTCTCCCGCTGATCCAGATAAAAACCACTTTTATGCCCGCCCAGCAAATTGACGCCGAACTGGATGCCGTTCTCTTGAATGACCAGCGTTTCCGGCGGGGCTTCTCCACTGGCCACACGGTTGATAACGGGCAGCCCTTCCTTCTGGCGCACGTCGGCGTCGGAACGTTCGACGATCCCTTTGGGCTGCCAGATTTGGTTGAGCGCGGCCAGGATGGTTTCTTTTTGCGCCTCAATGCCCGCCGTGAGCGACTGCATCACCAGAAAGTCACCGTATTTATCGACGATGAGGCCGGGCAGGCCGTCGGCTTCGGCGTGGACCAGGCGGTAGGCGGTGGTGGCCGGTTCCAGATTGAGCTGTTGGCGGTGGCGCTTGGCTTGCTGAAGACGGCCGTTCCAAAACCCATCATCAATCAGTTCATCCGCATCCCAACTGAGCAGGCGCACCCGGATTTGTGAATGGGGATTGAAGTAGCCGGTTGCCAGGAAACGGCCGTTCCCATCCAAAACCTGTACCAAATCTCCTGGCTGCGGCTCGCCTTCCACTCTGGCAATTGCCCCGGAAAATAGCCAGGGATGCCGGTTCAAGACCGATTTTTCCCTGCCGGGTTTCAAACTGAGTTGGCCGGTAATTGAATGCATGGGATTTTACGAACCGTCATTCCCGCGAAGGCGAGAATCCATACGTCTGGAGACAAAAATGATGAGGAGATTGGAGATTGAGCGAAAGCTCAATCTCCAATCTCCAGTTACTTAAACTTGCCGGTGCTGGCTCTCGCTGTCTGGCGCTTCGGTGAGCAGGTCCAGGGCGTGAGGCAGGATGGGCAGCAGCACATCCATGTTTTCCCGTACCGCTTTGGGGCTGCCCGGCATGTTGATGATCAGGGTCCGCCCGCGAATGCCGGCTACAGCGCGCGATAGCATAGCGTGGCGGGTGATCTTTAAGCTTTCAGCGCGCAGCGCTTCGGCAATGCCGGGCGTTTCCCGCTCGATGACGCTGCGGGTAGCTTCGGGCGTGATGTCGCGGGGGGAAAAACCGGTGCCGCCAGTGGTCAAAATCAAATTTACGCCCGCATCGGCCCAGGCGATGAGGGTGTTGGCAATGACGGCCATCTCGTCAGGAACGATGGCCTGATGGGACACCTGCCAGGGCGTGCGCGACTGGAGGATGGAGACAATGAAGGGACCG
>PABI01000124.1 GCA_002699125.1 Anaerolineaceae bacterium | reverse complement strand
TTGGGCCAGCCTTCTTAATAGCCCTATATATGGCGGTTATCAAATCTCGAAAAGTACCCATTTTATTGTCGAAAGATAAGTACAAGTTTAACTTTCTCTCATTGACAATAGGGAACAAATTTAGCCTACGCTAAGCTAGCAGCTAGCTTGCTAGCAGCTAGCCTGTTTGCCGCCAGCTTAGCTAACAGCGAGCGTCTCCTTTAAGTGACGCACAACATCACGGAAAGAGATAACGCCTTCAGGACGATGGTCATCATCCACCAGCGGTAAGTGCCGGAAGCCATGAACATGCATTTCATGCAGCGCCTGGGCAATCGGCAGATTGGCCGTGAGGGCAATGGGGTCTGGGGTCATAGTGTCGGCGACAACGGCCGTATCCAAATCAGCCACCACCCCCACCACACGATGCAGCACGTCATTCTCCGTCAAAATGCCCACCAGCTTGTCCTGGGCATCCGTCACCAACAGGCAGCCAATACCATGTGTGTTCATCTGGCGGATCGCCTTGGCCAATGAGGCCGAAGCATCAATGGTAATCGGTGCCTTGGGCGCCAACGCCGCAATCGTGTCCTCGATCAGGCGGTCCTGCATCTCGGTTGTTGGTTCCCGTTCTTTGTCCATCTCATCGACGTATTCCTCGTCCATCTCTAACGACAGGCGGCCCGTTTGTTTGCTTTTAACCGGCGCTTTTTCCTTTGCCGTCACCGTCCATAAATCGGCCGATTCATACAGCGTACGCAAATCGCCTACGCCTTTGGTTTTTTGGGCGGTGGCAACCTGGTCCATCAGCCCTTCGGTGTAGGTTTGCTTTTGCACCCGGCGAATCACGCCCATCGGTGCCGGGAATTCTGGATGCTCCATGCTGGCTAAAATAAACGCCAGGTGTGCCGATGTCTCATCATGCACCAGCAGTTCATCTTCGCTGACGCCGTTGCCCAGTTGCACCACCTCCGGCCGGAAGCCGTTCAGACGAATGCCTTTGTCCATATCCTTGCCAAAAATCATCGGCTTGCCGTGTTCCAGGTACAAAATATTTTCATCACGCACGCGCCGGTCATCCAACCCTTCCCACTCGGTGGGATTGAAGATGACGCAGTTTTGATAAATCTCCACAAAAGAAATGCCATTATGCTGCGACGCTTCCAGCAGCACACCGCCCAAGTGTTGGGTATGGGCATCAATGGAGCGGGCAATGAAGGTGGCTTCGGCGGCCATGGCCAAGGCTATGGGGTTCAGCGGCTGTTCCAGTGAGCCCATCGGCGACGACTTGGTTTTGTGCCCTTGGCGAGACGTGGGTGAATACTGTCCTTTGGTCAGGCCATAGATGCGGTTGTTGAACAGCAAAATGTTTAAATTCACATTACGGCGAATGGCGTGGATGAGGTGGTTGCCGCCAATCGACAACCCGTCGCCATCGCCGGTGATGACCCAGACGCTGAGTTCCGGATTGGCAATGGCCAGGCCGGTAGCCAACGTAGGCGCACGGCCGTGGATGCTGTGAATGCCGTAGGTGTTCATATAGTAAGGAAAGCGGCTGGAGCAGCCAATGCCGGAAATGAACACGATGTTTTCTTTGGGCACGCCGATGTCGGGCAATGTTTTTTGCACGGAAGCCAAAATGGCGTAGTCGCCACAGCCGGGGCACCAGCGCACGGTTTGGTCAGAAACGAAATCTTTGCGGTTTAAGGTAACTGGAATACTCATAATTTTCTCCGAGTGAACCTCCCGGAGGTTCAGCTAGTGAGCTTCGTCTGGGACGAAACCTCCGGGAGGTTGTTCACAAATTTAGCCAAGCATCTGCTCAATTTTGTCGGTAATTTCGCTGATTTTAAACGGCCGTGCGTGCATTTTAGGGAACGATTGGATGTTCAGGGCAAAACGGCCGCGCAGCAAAAAGGCCAATTGCCCACCGTTCAGCTCGGGCACGACAACTTGCTTGTAGTTGCTCAAAATTTCGCGCAAATTACGCGGCAGCGGATTCAGGTAACGCAGATGGGCATGGGCCACGGAACGGCCGTTGCGCTGCGCCTTGGTAACTCCCGAACGAACCGCGCCAAACGTGCCGCCCCAGCTCAGCATCAGCAAATCACCTTCCTGCGGACCAAACACTTCTTGCTCGGGCAGGAACTCAGCCAGGCGGGCAATCTTCTCGGCCCGTTCGCTCACCATCCGTTGATGATGCGCCGGGTCGTAAGAGACGTTGCCGGTTATGGGCGCCTTGCTCAAGCCGCCAATGCGGTGTTCCAGGCCTGCGGTGCCGGGAATGGCCCACGGCCGGGCCAAAGTTTCTTCATCACGCACATACGGCAGGAACGGCTCTTCGCTGCCGTTATCTCTCGCAGCCGGGTGCTGCACCGGAATGGGTTCGATATGATCGGGATTGGGCACCAGCCACGGCTCTGAGCTGTTGGCCAGGAAGCCGTCGGATAAAATTAAAACCGGTGTGGTGGCGCGCATGGCTAAACGGGCCGCCTCCACGGCGATGTTAAAACAGTCGGCCGGGCTTTGCGGGGCAATCACCACAATGGGACTTTCCCCATTCCGGCCGAACATCGCCTGAAGCAAATCCGCCTGCTCCGTTTTGGTGGGCAGGCCGGTGCTAGGTCCGCCGCGCTGCACGTTGACAATCACCATCGGCAGTTCCAGGGCGATGGCCAGCCCCATCCCCTCGCTTTTGAGAGCAATGCCGGGGCCGCTGGTGCCGGTGACGGCAAATGCGCCGCCAAAAGCCGCGCCAATAATCGATCCCATGGCCGCGATTTCATCTTCGGCCTGGAAGGTGCGCACATCAAAGTTCCGCAGCGGAGCCAGGGCGTGCAAAATGTCGCTGGCAGGGGTGATGGGATAAGTGCCGTAGAAGAGCGGTTTGCCCATTTTGTGTGCGGCCGTTACCAGCCCCATCGCCATCGCTTCATTCCCCGTAACCTTGCGGTAGGTGCCTGGGGGCAGCTCAGCGGGTCGAACCCGGTAGCGCTGCTGGAAGGTGCGCGTGGTATCGCCAAAAAAGTAACCAGCCTGCAGCGCTTTGGTGTTGGCCTCGATGACATCTGGCCGCTTGGAAAACTTTTTCTCTACCCATTCCAAAGTCGTTTCCATGGGCCGATCAAACATCCAAAAAACGATGCCCAGGGCAAAGAAGTTTTGTGAGCGATCTTTGTCTTTAGTCGAAAGCGATTCAATATCCTTGAGGGCTTCCCGGTTCATGCTGGTCAATGGCACTTCGATGACCTGGTAACGGCTGAGCGATTCATCTTCCAAGGGATTCTCTTCATACCCGGCCTTGCGCAAATTGGTTTGGCTGAAGGCATCGGTGTTTACGATGATAGTGCCACCGGCTTCCAGTTCCTTCAGGCTGGCTTTGAGCGCCGCCGGATTCATGGCTACTAAAACCTGGGGCGAATCACCCGGCGTTAAAATGTCGCTGTTGGAAAAGTTCACCTGAAAGCCGCTGACGCCCGCCAGCGTGCCGGCCGGGGCGCGGATTTCGGCGGGGAAGTCGGGCATGGTGCTGATGTCGTTGCCAAAAACGGCCGAAGTATTCGTAAACTGGGTGCCGGTCAGCTGCATCCCATCCCCCGAATCCCCGGCAAAGCGGATAACAATGGAGTCTAATTCTTTAAATTGGGTTTCTTCACTCATGGTTTCTCCTAAATTTTGATAATCCGTAATCGGTGAGCGGTAATCGGTTTACTGATTACGGATAACCGTTTACCGGTAACCGTCACCCGCCTTCCTGCTTGCGCGGAAACTGGTCGGGGCGCGGCGGGCGGTTGAGGACCTCAACGGGATAACGGGCCGCCAAAAAGCTAATGACAGCCTGATGGGTCATGCTGCCCATGATTTTGCCGGTCTCATCAACCACCGGCAGGTTGCGGAACTTTTTGTCATCCATCAACCACAGCGCCTCGGCGGCAGAAATGTCTGGCGTGACGGTGATGGGGTTGGCGGTCATGATCTCATCGACAGCCACGTTTAAATTTTCCGGCGCAGTAGCCACCTTGGTTAAAACGTCTCGCTCGGTCAAAATGCCGACGAGGTTGTTGGCTTCGGTAACGAGACAGACGTTGGTTTTACTTTGTCGCATTTCGGCCAGCGCGGCGCGCACGGCCGTTCCCCCCGGCACCTGGCAAAATTTGGACAAATCAAGATGAGCCACCCGCTCACTCATTAACTCTTGTTTCAAACTCATCCGGTCAAACCTCCTGCTGGAGCCACCTTATGCTGCTCCAATTAAAAAGCTGCTTAAAATAAAGTTATGCGTTTCCTGAAAAAACCGCAGATTACGCAGATTTTTCTCAAGTATCTCTGCGCCTCCGCGCCTTTGCGTTGGTTTTTTCATGAGACTCAGTCATTGGTTCTTGCTGTTATTTGAACTCATTGTTGTTGTGGGATGCGGCAGTAAATCGAAATGGGCTTTCAGCAAATCCAGGCCCGCTGCAAAATCATCCTGCACAATCGCCTCGACGATTTTTTCATGATATTCCCACACCTCCAGCCAATATTCGTAGGGCGAGAAGCGGGTCAATTCGCTGGCTTCGTAGGCGTCCCAATAGGCGGCCAGCATGCCTTTGACAAACGGGTTATCCAGGCGGCTAAAAATGGTGAGATGCAGCTGGCGATGCTCCTCGTTGGGCACGTGAATCGGGTTGCCTTTCAGTTTGGCCCACGCTTTGGACACCAAAAGCTGCAAAAATTGTTTATCTTCGGGGGTGAGTTCGCAAACGGCCGTTTCCCAAAAATCAACCTCAATCGCCTGGCGCAGCTCACTGAACTGCTCAAACTGCGCTTCCCCTGTACCCAAACCAAACAGCACCCCCGCCAGCACCACCTGGGAAAAATCAAATGGCTCGCGCACAATGCCCACGCGCGGCCGTACCGAAACCAGGCCCAACCCGCGAGCAATCTCCAACTGCTCACGCAGCTTGCCGACGCTAACGCCAAGCTCTTGTCCAATCTGGTTGAGGGTGGGCAAACGTTCGCCGGGGGCCACCTGGCTATCTACCAGGTAACGGAGGAAGGTGGAATCTAACTTATTGAGGCGCATGAGGAAAATGGGGTTGCAAGCAACCCGGCCAAAAACAGCCCAAATTGTGCTGGTGGTAAGGGGGGTGATTAAGTAGGGGAGGTGTGGGTAATAGCTTTCCCATCTAAATGATCCAATAAATCAAATTAATCAGATGTTTGAGCATCTTACCATATTGACCAGGGAATATCAATACCGAATCGGTGGCAATTTTGTTACATTCTTAACGCAAAGGTGCAACGCACTCCTCCCAAAGGCTTTGTATACCAACAGCACTTTTCAAGTGCGTCGCACCTGAAAAAATTCGCCCTTAAAATTTTGAATTTTTAACATTCACCCGGAACGTTTGTGTTATACTTGTGCCGATGTGGGGCAATACAACAATTGCCACTCGCTTAACTGTACTGATAGCCTTCCTCGCCGAAAAAATTTAAGGGAAATTGTCCACCATGTGTGAAAATCACAACCAGTTTGTTCATCTCCATTGCCACAGCGAATTTTCACTGCTCGATGGCTTAAGCCGGGTCAACGACCTGGTGGCTCGTGCGGCCGAGCTGGATCAGCCGGCCATTGCCCTAACCGACCATGGGGCGATGTACGGCACGATGCCATTCTACCGTGCGGCTAAATCGGCCGGCGTTAAACCGATCATTGGCATTGAAACCTACCTGGCACAGCGCACGATGGTGGACAAAGACCCCCAGCTGGACAAAACACGTTTCCATATGCTGCTGCTGGCGGAAAACCAGACCGGCTACCTCAACCTGCTGCAAATTGCCAGCGCCGCCCAGCTGGATGGCTACTACTACAAGCCACGCATCGACCGTGCCTACATGGCCCGGCACAAAGAGGGTCTTATCGCCACCACCGGCTGTATGGCCGCCGAAATTCCCCGCGCTTTAGGTGACCGCAACCCCAAGCTGGCTAAAAAGCTGATGGGCGAATATCTGGATATTTTTGGCAAGGATCGGCTGTTCATTGAGCTGCAAGAACATTCCATTCCTGAACTGACCGAAATCAACCGGCAGCTCATCGAAATGGCCCCTCATTTTGGCCTGGAAAACAATTTCCTGGCCACCAACGACGTGCATTATACGCTGGCCAGCGATGCCGATCCGCACGAAGTGCTGCTCTGCATCCAAACCGGCTCCACCGTAAATTCGCCCAAGCTGACATTTTCCGACAAAGAATATTATGTCAAATCCCGCGACGAGATGTTCCAGCTTTTCCAACGGAATGGATATCAGGAAGATGTGATCCTCAATTCGCTCATCAACAGCCTGCGCATTGTGGAAATGTGCGACGTGAACCTGGACTCCAAAGGGTACCATCTGCCCGAATTTGAGGTGCCCGCGGGACACGATCCTCATTCCTACCTGCGACTGCTATGTGAGAAAGGTCTTATCTGGCGCTACGGAGCCGATCGGGCCGAAAACGACACGGACCTGCGCGCCCGTATGGATCACGAACTGAATATCATCAGCCGTATGGGGTTTGAAACCTACTTTTTAATTGTGTGGGATTTGTGCGAGTGGGCTGCCCGCAGCGATGAATGGTGGGAACAGCACCAGGACCCGTTCCCCTACGACAGCTACAGCGAGTGGAAAGAAAACGACATCTGGTGGAATGTACGCGGCTCGGGTGCCGGATCGGTAGTGGCGTTTACGCTGGGCATCACCAGCATCGATCCGCTGGTAAACGGCCTCATTTTTGAGCGGTTCCTGAATCCGGGGCGCGTTTCCATGCCGGATATTGACCTGGATTATCCGGATGATGCACGGCACTGGATGGTGGCTTACTCCAAGCGGCGCTATGGCTCGGAGAAAGTAGCGCAAATCATTACCTTTGGAACGCTGGGGGCACGGGCTGCAATCCGCGACGTGGGGCGGGCCATGGATATGCCGCTGGAAGAAGTAGACGTGATTGCCCGGATGGTGCCGGCCATCCCCGGCAAGCCGGCCAAGATTGAAAATGTGCTGGACAAGGAACACGAGTTTTACTCGTCGGAGTTAGAGCAGAAGTACAAGGGGGAAACGGCCGTACGCCAACTCCTCGACACTGCCCGCAACTTAGAAGGGGTCGCCCGCCACGCCTCCAGCCACGCTGCCGGCGTCATCATCTCCGACCGGCCGCTGCACGAATACGTGCCGCTCAACAAACCCACCAGCGGCGATGAAGGACTGGGCGGCGTAGACCGCGTCACCCAGTGGCCAATGGAAATTGTAGAATCGATTGGCCTGCTCAAAGTAGACTTTTTGGGGCTAAGTACGCTGACCGTGATGCGCCAGGCTGCCCGCCTGATTGAAGATCGATACGGCATTGCCTACACCATGGACAACATCCCCTACGATGAGGGGCATGTGGGACCAGATCCCACCAAAAAGCCGGAACTACTGTTCGACATGCTGGGGCGCGGCGACGTTGCGGGGGTGTTCCAGGTAGAAGGCGCGGGCATGCGCCGCCTTATGATGGAGATGAAGCCGCGCCGCTTCGACCACATCATCGCCGCCATTTCCCTCTATCGCCCCGGCCCGATGGAAAACATTCCCGAATACATTCGCCGGATGCACTCGGCCATTTACGACAACGAAGACGTCGTGGAATACCACACCCCCGCTCTGGAACCAATCCTGAAGGACACCTACGGCATTTTGGTGTACCAGGAGCAAATCATCCGCATTGCCTCTGACCTGGCCGGCTACGAGCCGGGCGAGGCGGACATGATCCGCAAGGCCGTCTCCAAGAAAAAACGGGATTTGATGGACAAACATCGCTCTCAATTTACGGAGGGGGCGATGGCCAAAGGGTTCACTCGGGAAGTATGCGAGGCAATCTGGGGCGACATTGAATTTTTCGCTCGCTACGGCTTCAATAAGGCACACGCAGCCGATTACGCCAAAGTTACCTGCCAGACAGCGTTCCTGAAAGCCCATTACCCGGTGGAATATCTCACCGCCATGCTTTCGGTGGAACGGGACAACACGGACAAGGTGCGCCGCTATTTTGCCGAGGCCAAAAATCTGGGCATTGACGTGGCCCCGCCAGACATCAACACCTCCGGCCTGGACTTTACGATTGAGGATGGTGGCGAACGGCCGCTTATCCGTTTTGGTATGGGTGCTATCAAAAACGCTGGGGCAGCCGCCCTCATGACCATCATTGAGGAACGGGAAGCCAACGGGCCATTTAAAAACCTGCAAGATTTGTGTGAACGGGTCGATTTGAAGCGGGTGGGCAAACGGCCGCTTGAATATATGGCCAAGGCGCGCGTCTTCGACACCTGGGGCACGCCGGTCCAGTTCATGGATGCCTTGGACCGCATCGTCAATTACAGCAGCAGCGAGCACGCAGCCGCTTCAACCGGCCAGATGAGCCTATTTGGCGGCGGGGCCAGCACGCCGGCGCTCAAGGTCGCCGTAGATTTGCTGCACGACCCCAAATCGATCGAAGCTGTCAAGCACAAAGAACTGCTGGAGTGGGAAAAAGAGGCATTGGGTGTGCATGTGTCGGAGCATCCTTTGGAACGGCCGTTGGCCATGCTGCAATCCCGCACCAGCACCACCATTGGCGATATCGACGCCAACTGGAACGGCAAGCAGGTGCGCTTGGCGGGCATGATCAGCACGCTGCGCACGCTTACCACCAAAAAGGGCGATCCGATGGCCTTTGCCACGCTGGAAGATTTAGAGGGCAAGATCGATCTGGTCCTGTTCCCCCGTACCTGGCAGGCGTGCCGGGAAAATGTGGCGGTGGACCAGGTGATGTTGGTCACAGGTAAGGTGCAGGTGAAGCGCGACGATATAAACTTAATTGTGGATCGGGTGGAAACCAATCTGGAAATTGCTCAGGATGGAGATGCCACTCGTCAGGTACCCAAATCAGGCAAACCGGTACGGAAAACGGCCGTTCCCAGCCAACCTAAAAACGGCAATGGCCATGCGAGCCTGACGCCTGAGCCAACACCAGCGTTTGCCCCACCAGAAAAAGTGACTGTGACGGAAACGGCCGTCACCCCCAACAACCAATCCCCACCGCCACCGCCTAACTTCGACGACGATTCGGAAGCACAGCCAATTGCCCAACCGGCCAACGCTGTGCCCAAGGTACAAGCCCAAGAAAACGGCAGCGACACGCCAACAGCCAAAACGCCGCTGGTCAGCCCAGCCTCGACGCGCCAAACCAACGGTATTCGCAAAACGGTGGTGGTGGAAATACGCCCGGTAGGCAACTGGCAAGAAGCGTGCCGCAGAGCATTAAACAAAGTAAATGAGTACGAAGGGGAAGACGGGTTGACAATTATAATTAGCGGCCAAAATTTGAAGATGGATTTCCCGAACGGCCGTACCCGTAGCTGCCCCGATCTTTTGGAAACCCTGCGCACCATCCCCGGCATCGCCAAAGTTTATAGTTATAGTATTTGAGGACCTCTTTGCATAGTGCAAAGAAATAATTGACCAATTATTTCCAATATGCTATTATCCGTCCATGTTTGAGGTGATCTACAACAAGCAAGCGGAGCGTGCGTTGCTTAAATTACCTGATAATCTGGCAAAACGCATTCGCAAAAAGATGAGAATCATTGCCCAAAATCCATACGGTCACCACAATAATGTTACAAAACTTAAAGATCGACCCGGTTACCGTTTACGCGTAGGTGATTGGCGAGTAATTTACAAAATACTTGACGGCCAAGTATGCATTTTAGTTGTGAAAATCGCGCCACGAGGTTCTGTTTACCGATGAGCAAAGTTCAATTAATTCTCAAGGAAGGGCAACCAGAATATGCTGTATTACCTTATGATCTGTACACACAGCTAGTTGAAGACGCCGAAATGCTGCAAGATATTCGGGATTATGATGAAGCCATGGCCCGCATCGAAAGCGGTGAGGAAGAACTGATTCCGGCTCATGTACCTTATGCCATTATTGATGGGGAAAATCCAGTGAAGGTGTGGCGGGAGTATCGTGGCCTCACGCAGCAGCAGTTGGCGGAAGCGGCGGGCATTAGCGCCGCCTATCTCTCCCAAATTGAAACTGGCAAGCGCGAAGGCAAAACGGCCGTTCTCCAAGCCATCGCCCGCGCCATGAATTTAGACCTGGACGACGTGGTCTATAATCCCCCTCCTGATGAAGAGCCGGTCATTGAGTAATTTGCCGGCTTACTCTCCAATCTCCAGTCTCTAATCTCCTAATTCCAACCCCGCCAACCAATCCTTCACTTCCTGCACCTTGACGTGACCAATGGCAATGAAAGTGTCTAAGCTTTCCCGGCCATGCTCTTTGGCGGTGTCGATGTTGCCACGAGCGGCCGTTTCCCTTGCCAGACCGTAAAGCGCCACCGCCACCAGCTCCTGGCTCTGCAAAATGCGAGCTAATCTAAATAATTCCTGGAACGTTTCGTGGGCAACGGCCGTTTCCCCCGCCTGTATCTGGTATTCACCCCACTCACTCAGCACCCGCGCCACCTGCCAACGATGCCCTATGTCCTGCGCCAACGTCAGTGCCTCCTGCCAGTAAGCCGCCGCCTGCTCCGGCTGATTTTGCACTACGGCCACATCGGCCAACATGCGCAGCAGCAAAATGACGCGCTCCTGCTGCCCCACCTGCCGCGCCAGCGCCAGCGACTGCTCATAATACCGTTGCGCCTCGGCTAAATCCCCCTGCTCCTGAGCCAACACGCCCAACCCCCAAAGCATCCCCCCCTGCCCTTTGGCATCCGGAGCTTCTTCATCCAGCATCTCAATGAGCGCCAGACCTTCTTCGTAAAATGCTTCGGCGCGGGCAAAATCGCCGCGCATGTACGCCTGCACGCCCAAGCCACGCAAAAAATTGCTCACAATGCCGCCGTGACCCAACGTTTTGGCCAGTTCCAACCCCTCCTTATAGTAAGCATCCGCCAGCACATAATCGCCGCGCCGCGCCGCCAGCACGCCCAATGCCCGCAGCAGGTGGCTTAACTCTTCTTCGGCCTCCAGCGAGCGGGCCAGTTCCAGCGCCGTTTCAAACTGGGCCTCGGCTTCAATGTATTCACCCTGCCGCTGAGCCAATCGCCCCTGGTAATGGTGCAGCCGCAACTGGAGTGCAGGATCGTTTTGTTGGATGACGGCCGTTTCCACCCCGTGCAAATATTCCCCCGCCACATCATATAATCCTTTGGCCTCCCAAAAGAGGTAAAACGCCAGCACACCGGCCACAAAATCGGCTGTTTGTCCCAACTGCTGCGCCAATTGCAGCGCCGTCAGCACATTTTTCTGCTCTAAATCCAGCGCGGCAAAGTCATGGCTGTGCTGCCGGGCAAAGGTAACAAAATATTGGACAAAACGGTGCTGCACGGCCGTCTCGTCAGCCAACTGCTCACCAGCATAATCGCGCAGCAGCAGATGCAGTCGGTACCGATTGGGACGACTGACGGCCGTTTCCCGCCCCGCCTGCACCAGCGACAGCGCATACAACTTACGCAAATAATCCTGGGCAATGTCGTGAAGCAAATCGGCCACGATGGCTGCCGCCTGGCTGCTAAAATCATCGCCGGCAAACACGCTCAGTGCGGCAAAAAATTGCTGCTGCGCCGGTTCCAGGTGTTGAAAGCTGGTGTTAAAGGACAATCGTACGCTCTGGTCTTCACTTTCCAACTCCGCCAGGCGACGCCGCTCCTTTTGGACGCGTTGGACAAATTCGGCCGTAGACCAGCCTGGCTCATACGCCAGCCGGCCCGCAGCAATGGCCACCGCCAACGGTAAATGCCCCAACAAATCGGCTAAGGTGAGGAAAAGAGAACGTTCCACCTCCACCCGCTCTTCCCCCAACACTTGGGCAAACAATGCCACCGCTTCCTCACCGTCGCTGGCAAATGGACCTAGCACCAGCCGCCTTGCGCCCCGCGTCACCGCCAGATCGTGCCGTCGCGTCGTAATCAGCACGGCGCAGGAGCCAGTTGGCGGCAGCAGCGGCTTCACCTGTTCGCTGCTTTGCGCATTGTCCAGCACAATCAGCGCCTGCTTGTTGGCCAACAGCTCCCGCACGATGCGGCTGCGGCTGCCCACATCCCCATATTGACGCACATCCAAATCGTAGGCGCTGGCAAACGTGCTCAAAATCGACATCGTATCTGAAGTGTCCACCCGCGCCCACAGCACGCCGTCGGGAAACACGCGCCGCAGTTGGTAGGCCAGATGGGCGGCCAGCGCTGTTTTGCCCACGCCTCCCATCCCTTGAATACTGTAAATAGTGGCATGTTCACCGGCCAACAGCGTCTCTTTCAGCTGCTCAAGCTCCGCCTCACGCCCCACAAAGTAGGGCAAATGGGCCATCGCCTGAAACGGGGCAGGGGTTTCTCGTTTGGCTTCCGGTATTTGCTCCCAGTGGGTGAGCAACCGGGCTAAGGTTTCGTCCGGCTTTTGCTGCAAATCGCGGCGCAGTTCGGGGATGGTGGGATGACCGGCCGATTCCAGTAGTTGGGACGCTTCTTTTTCGGTGAGATGGAGAACGGCCGTTAACCGCACCAAATCATTCAGCGTCCGCGGCCGGCGTACCCGCCCCTCCATCCAGTTCACAATCGTCGGCTTCGGCACCCCAGACAGCTTCTCTAACTGTCCTGGTGTATAGCCCGATCGCTTAATAAATTGCGTTAATAAGTCGGCCAATTGAAATGGATTTCCCACGATAAACCCCTTGTCTGCTCGTGCCTGTTGCCCTGCATGTTACCAAATTAATACGATTGAAACAGTACAAAACAGATTTTGATACGATTTTGATGCAGACCGTTAGCAGTTCTCCGCCTCGCCTTTTTCTACACTGGAATAACTGGAATAAGTCCAAAGCCATTCCCGAACTTAGCAAACAGCCCAATTCCCCAACAGGATAAGGAGGATTCACATGACAAATTACTTAATTAGGCGCAGCTTTCAAATGGTGCTGGTCATATTGTTGGCCACCATTGCCATCTACGGATTATTGAATGCCGTACCGGGTGGCCCATTATCCGGCATCAATCTGGCTGCCGATCCCCGAGCACGGCTAAGCGAAGAAGGCATTGCCCGGCTGGAAGCGACGCTTGGCCTCAACAAACCGGTCTACCTCAGATACATCACCTGGCTTACCGGCGAAGATTGGCTCGATGAAGTCGGCGACGCCATCGGCAATCCCGGTCCGGCCGACAAAATGTTCGAGACCGGCACCTGGCGCGACTATCAATCCCCCACCTGCCAGAACGCCGGCGGCACCAATGAAGGTGCCGACCCCACCAAGCTTGCCCCCTGTCGCGGCGGCGTGATCCGCTGGGACTGGGATCAATCCTGGACTTTAGCAAAAGGGCAGCCTGTTACAACAGTTATCGGCAGCCGGGTAACCAATACCCTTGCTCTGATGACCAGCGTTACAATCCTATCTTTGCTTATCGCCTTGCCGATCGGGATTATTTCGGCCGTGCGACAATACTCTAAAACGGATTATGCTGTCACCACCTTCAGCTTCTTTGGCATCTCCATGCCCAGCTTCTGGTTTGGCCTGCTCATCATCATTTTGTTTGGCGTTAAATTTCAGGAATGGGGATTGCCCTTCTTCCCCACCGGCGATGTCTTCACCACGCGAATCATCCCCGGCAGCATCCAGGATGTGCTAAACATTCAACCTTACTCGCTGGCTGACCGTATCGTTCACCTTGTTCTGCCCGTCAGCGTGCTAACCTTACTCTATCTGGCAACCTGGGGGCGTTTTATGCGAGCCTCCATGCTGGAAGTGCTGCGGCAGGATTACGTGCGCACCGCCCGCTCCAAAGGATTACATGAAAACCTGGTCATCATCAAGCACGGTGCCCGGAATGCCCTGATTCCGCTCATTACCATCGTGGTGTTCCAAATACCCGGTATCTTCAGCGGCGCGATTATCACCGAGACGATTTTCAACTACCCTGGCATGGGCCGTCTGCTTGTTACCGCCCTAAATCAAAGTGATTGGAATATTGTGATGGCTTTATTGTTTATCACCGCCATCCTGGTGGTGTTCGCCACCCTGATTGGAGACATTCTCTACACCATCGTCGATCCTAGGATTCGGTTCGATTAAGAAACACAAGAGCTTCTTCAGGAGAACGAATACCATCATGACCAGTTCATCAGGGCAAAATAACTGAAATGCACCAGGAAAATCACAGTTTGATACGATTTTGATACAGATCATCGGCAGTTCTTTTCGCTACCTTCCCCTACACTGGTAGTTGTCAAAAAAGCTAAATTCCAAATCGACATGAGCTTTACCCAATCTAAAGATAGAGAGAAGGAGCATTGACATGACGAATTATCTAATCAGACGGGGTTTTCAGATGGTGATCGTGGTGATATTGGCAACGATCGCGATCTACGGGCTGCTCAACGCGGTGCCGGGCGGGCCACTGTCTGGACTCAACCTGGCGGCCGACGCCAAAGACCGGCTCAGCGAAGAAGACATCGCCCGGCTGGAAGCCACCCTGGGCCTCAACAAACCAATCTACCTGGCCTACCTCACCTGGATGGGTGGCGAAGATTGGCTCGATGAAGTCG
>PABI01000123.1 GCA_002699125.1 Anaerolineaceae bacterium | reverse complement strand
GGTTGGTCAACTTTCGCAAAAGGAGTCGTTTTGTATTTTAAGGTGCATTTGGGGAAAGGGGCTTTACGCCTCCTACCCTTATTTTGAAATAAGTCTACTCTTTAACTGGAAACAAAAACAGGCAGGCTACTTTTGTAGCCTGCCTGAAGTTTTTTATTACAGTAGTTTATAAATTAAAAGCGGTCGTATTGTTGCTGGCGAAGTCGTTGTTGACGTTGTTTGGCAATGGCAATGGTTTGCGCTTGAAGCTGACGGCGACGTTTTTGGATAAAAGCTACCATGAGCATGGTATAAAATAAGATGGATGCCAACAAAATCAACATAGTTAAGCCTCGCTTTATCAATTGACCAACTTTAGTTCCTAACAATAATGGTTTTTGCTAAAAATATCAAGCCCGAAACTGTAGGAATTAATATCTATCTTACCCAAAAATTGGCTTTAGTGAATGAGTAGTTGTTGAGAATGTCGTTTTCACGCTGCCATGAACCTACCCAAAAGCTTACGGTTGCATTATTACGATCTCGATTACAACGCAGATTAAGGGGCCTGGGCAGCAGATAGGTTGGGTTCTACTATCACTTCCGGCGTGAAATCACCGAGACGGCCGTTTCCATCCAGCGCCGTCAAACTTACTGCGTATCTTGTGTTGGGATCCAATCCGGTGAGTGCTACATTGCCTGCCTGGTTGGCCCTCACAAAGCGAAATGTCGGGAAGCTGCCCTCACCGATGGGTCGGAACGAAATGGCATAGCCGGCGACGGTGGGATCCGTTGGCCAGCGCAGCCAAAAATCACCCGGTGAATCCAGCGCTTGAATGATGGGCGTCTGCGGCGTTTGCGGTGCCCCCGCCAGATTAGCCACGACGGAAATGTTCATCTGCACCATCCGCTGCAAATAATTGTAGTCAATCCGATCCCAGGTATCCTGCCGGGAATTAACCATATCCGGATCTTCCAACGATTCAATAACGCGAATGCCGGGCATCCCCGCATTGACAAACTCACGATGATCGCCCCAGCGTCCTTCGCGATCCAGGGCGTCAATCACCTCTACGGGAAAGGCCGGTACATACAGGCCGGCGATGTAATCATAATAGCGGGCCAACTCGCCCGATGGCGATTCCAGCAAGTTGGGCGCAAACAGCCGGGCATATTGGGGAATGCCGCTGCGTCCGCCAACCGCATCATAGTTGATGGCCGCAATGATGTTCATGCCGTCCAGAAAGGCAGTTTGCACAAAGTGGCGCGAGCCAAACGTGCCCTGTTCTTCAGCGGCGGCGGCGAGGAAGACAATCGTTTGGTTCCATTCGTAGGCGCTGAGCAGCCGGGCCGATTCCAACAGCAAGGCAATGCCGGAGCCATTGTCGTTGGCTCCAGGGGCATACGTTTCGCCATCGGTCGGTTCCGGGGCGCGATTGTCGTAATGGGCCATGACGACGATGATGTCCTTGCTTTGGGTACGACCGGGCAGGGTAGCCACCACGTTGTACGGAGTGGTGGAAAGCCCATTGTAAAAGAGGGGGAATTCCTGGACGGTGACTTGTAAACGGCCGTTCCCCACCCGTTCAAATTCATTTACCAACCATTGTCGGGTCGCCCCAATGCCAAACGCTGGATCATCTGTGACGCTAAAGACGTTGCGATTGCCAAAGCTTTGCATGGTTTGCACGTAGCCCATCAACTGCTGTTGCGAAACGTCGGCCACCAGTCCGGCAATTTGCGGATCAATTTGTGGCACCACATCACTAACGGGGTCCAGCACCATTTCGCCGGCAGGAAATTGCGACACGTCCCAGGGAACGGCCGTAGCCACCGGCGTCGGCATGACGGGCTGGGGCGGCGCTTCAACCAAACTGCACCCCGTTAGCCCAATCGCTATGATGATGAACCAGATAAATCGTTTTTGCACTTGCATTCTTATTATTTTCGGGGCAAATGGACAATGCGGCAAATAAAGAGAGAAATCAGCAGCAAATTCTAAGATTCTTCTGGGAAAAGCGGCGTTGTCAATGGCAAAATCCAATCAACAGGCCACGGCGTACGGGGTTGAGCGGCCAGATTCACGGTGGGATCGATGAGTTGTTGCGGGGAACGGCCGTTCAAAGAAGCCCACACTTCTGCCCGTACCTCGACCTCTTCGTGTCCCTGTGCTGCCGCCTCTTCTGCCAAAAAGTGCGCATACTGCAAAATCATGTAGGGACGCGAAGACATCTTACGCTGCTGCCGCGCGGTGAGATGTTCCAGCGGATCAACCTGCCAGGATTCGCCTGCTGTGTTGATGATGGTGAAATTGGCGCTGGCGTCCTTGTCGCGCAGCTTCATGTGCCAGGCAAAGCGGTGCCCCTCCTCCGTCCAGCTCGGGTTGCCAATAATAACTAAGTGGCGCAGCGGCAGCAAAATTTGCAGCAGGACATAGCCGGTCAGCAAAGCCAATCCCCAATTGGGCAGCTTGATTTTGGCGGGGCGCTCTTCCGCTTTTTGTCCAAGCCCCAGACGGCTTAGCGCCTGACGTGGCCAGCCAGGATTAAAGAATACGGCCGTTGCCGCGATCATAAACCAGGGGAAAATGCCGATGGAAAAGAGGTGGGCGTTGGTGAGATGGAACAAAACGGCGGTGGCGAAGGCAAACGGCCGTGTTTTGCGCCACAGCAAAAATGGGACCACCAGTAAATCGAGCAGCAGACCGCCGTAGGCAAAACCAAACACCATCCACTTTTCCGTAAAAAATTGGCCAATCAGGGGAAAATCAGTGCGGGAAGCCAGCCAGCTTTCGATGGGCTGCGCTTGCAGCCAATCCCCGTTGAGTTTGGCAACACCGCCAAAAAAGTACGGCACGCCGATTTGAAAGCGCAGCAGCCATAGGTTCCAGTTCGGCATCCAGTCGGAACGGCCGTCTGGCCTGCGCCACGCATCCACTGCCCAGGACCGATGAGCCGGCAAAAAGATCATGATGAAGGCAATGAGGCAGATGAGGTAAAAATGGTTAAGGTACTGCGCCTGCTCCAGCAAAAAGATGTAGCTGAAGCCCAAAAAGAAAAGCGTGGCACTGAGCCGATACCATAGCCCCAGCAAAATAAAGAGCGCCAGCAAGGCCATCACGCCAAAATGCACATACATGCCAATGCCCGGCCACGGCCGTATCCAGTCGAAGCCAAAATAAGTGAAGTGGAACGATGGTTCAATCCAGTAGCGACTGATCCAGCCGTAGCTGGCGTAGCGCCACATCTCCCACAGCATAATCGCGCCAAAAGCCACGCGGAAGTAGGCCAAAATGGCAATGTCTACAGGGGATTGGAGGTAGGTGTGAACGGCCGTCCACGATTTTGATTCTGCTGCCTGAGTTGATTCTGTCGGTGAGTGAGTTGGAACGGGCGCTTCCATGCCACTTAGTGTGCCAAATTTATAGCGTTTTGGCTACCCTTCCCTCAAATTAAGAATCTATGTTTACAATGACCATAGTCATTATGCTATAATCACCTCATGACGACGCTTGAGATTAAATCCAAAATTCCGTTATCAGAGTTGCTGGACAGCCTGAAACAGTTAGGCGCTGATGAATTGGGCGAGGTGGCGTCAACGGCCGTTCGCCTGCGAGCTAATCAACGGGGCCAGGTTCTTTCAGACCAGGAAACAAAGCTTTTAAAACAAATCAACAAAACTTTACTACCGGCCGAACAAGCGCGAATGGATTTACTTATCGAAAAGCGTGAAGCAGAAACTTTGACCGAAAGCGAGCTTGCAGAACTTATCTCTCTCGGGAATCTCGTAGAAGAAATCCAGGTTGAGCGGCTGGCTGCATTGATTGAGCTGGCTGCGCTGCGCAATGTCTCGCTTGAACACTTAAAAGAATCCCTCAACCTTCCTTCAGCCCAATAAAGTTCATGTCACCCCAGCCTGCAGCCGTGAAACAGGCCGTCACTGAAAGGGCCAATGGCCTTTGCGAATACTGCAAGAGCCCGGCTGATTATTCTCCTCAACCCTTTTCAATTGAGCATATTTTTCCAATTAGTGCCGGCGGCGACTCTGATATGGACAATTTGGCTTATGCTTGTCAGGGGTGCAACAACCACAAATACACCAAAACAAGAGGAATTGATCCGCTAAGCAATCACGAGGTGGCTCTCTTTCATCCGCGTCAGGATATTTGGGGAATCCATTTCGGTTGGGGAGATGGCGGTTTGGAAATTATTGGCCTTACTGCTACAGGGCGAGCCACTGTGCACGAACTCCAGTTGAACCGCAAGAATCTGGTTAATTTACGCGCCCTTCTGCTTTTAGCTGATTTGCATCCCCCTATGGAATGATGTGAATGGCTGGTGGTTAACCATTCCTAATTCACTAGCGTCCAGAGGGTGCCCACCATCTAACACTTACCGGTGCGGTTCGCGTGGTGAGCGGCCCGTTAGCCGGGTCATCACCTGGTAGCCGAGCCAGCGGAACGGGTCCAGGGGCACGGGTGAATAATCAGCCCCGATGAAGGGCAGGCCGTGCCACTGTTCATCGCTGCCGCTGTAAATGTCGGTGAGCACTTTGCCGGCCATGTTGGCCGCCGTCACGCCGTGGCCGCTGTAGCCCAACGCGTAGTAGACGTTGTTGTATTCGCCGCGCACGCCCATGAAGCAGTTGCGCCGCATAGTGATGGCCAATGTGCCCGTCCAGCGGTAGGCGCGGCGCAGGCTGCCGCTGCCGTCCAGATATTGCCCCATCGTCTGCTGCATGTCGTTGAAGGCCGGATTGGCGCTGTCTGGCGTGCCGGGGAAGGCGGTGCGGTTGTTCCACAGATACGCGTAAGAGATGTTGCTGCCGCCGCCAAACACAATATGGCCTTCGCGGGTGCGCGTGGCGTAGGAGAGGCGGTTGAGGTCGTCGGAGAAGCCAGCCGTGCCGTGCCAGCCAATCTGCTGAGCCACTTCGTCGCTCAGTGGATCGGTGGCGAAGACGTGGGAGTGCAGCGGGAAAAACGCTTTGCGGAAGTAGCCCAGCTTGCCGGTGTAGCCGTTGGTCGCCAGCACAATTGCCTTGGCTTTGACGGAGCCGTTGGCGGTGGTGACTTCAATGGTAGGGCCTTCTGTGATTCTGGTAACGGCCGTTCCTTCATAAATCTTCACCCCCCGTGTTTCTAAAACAGGGCGCAGTCCGCGAATAAACTGCACGCCGTTGAGCTGCCCTTCGTTGGGGTCAAACAGCCCGCCGTAGATGCCGTTCAGATTAATTTTTTGCCGCACCTGGGCCGCATCCCAAAACTGCACCGGCACGCCGATGCTGTTTAGATGGGCCACTTCTGCCTGCGCCGCGATGGCCCGCTGCTTATCGGTGAACACCTCAAAGCAGCCGTCGCGCCGGTAGCTCACGTCCAGATTATGTTTTTGGATGATTTGCTCGATGCTGTCAATGGTCTGGTTGGTGGCGTGGTAAACACGGGCGGTTATCTCGTCGCTCATCGCGCCGACGCCATAGACCCAGTTGAGCATCATGCCGCCATTGCGCCCGCTGGCACCGTTGGCCAACGATTTGGCCTCCAGCAGCACCACCCGCTTTTCCGGATAGCGCTGGCTGAAATGGTACGCCGTGGAAATCCCTGTGTACCCCCCACCGATGATGCAGAGATCGGCCGTTTCCGTTCCTATCAGTCCAGCATTGGGCTGGTAATCCGGCGTGTAAGATGCCCACAGCGAACGGTTCTCATCGATCTCCAGCTTTTCCCAGCGCAGCGGATAGCTCAGCCGGGCCGAGGCGCGCGCTGCCCCGAACAGGCCACGCTCAATTTTCCTGGTCACTGAATCTGAATTGCTCATCCTGAATATTTACTCTTTTGCTCCAACCTGGCTAATCTCAAAAAGATGCCCATCCGGGTCGTGGAAGAAGCAGCGAATTTCGTAGCCCCAATCGACCGGCGGCGTTATGAACTGTGCGCCCCGTGCTTTTAAGGTTTCGTAGGCTGCCTGGCAGTCCGGCACACGAATTGTCATGGCGTGGCTCACCCGGCTGAGGTCTGTCGGTGGCGCAAACGTGACTTCCGGCTTGTCTTTGCTGGGCTCGCCGCCAGTAACCACCAGCAGCCAGGCACCAACGAAATCGAACACGATGGAGGTGCCGCCGTATTCGCCGTAAATCGTGGCGCCCAGCACGTCACGATAAAAGTTCCTGGCTCGATCTAAATCGCTCACGACGAGGATGTGGGTTAAAGCCATGCTCTCCAACGGGAATTCTTTACTCATGCGTCCTTACCTTACCGTCTAGAAATATGTCTATTGATTTTCGTAAACTTGTACATTGCCGGACTCAAAAACCAGCGGCCATTGGGCGACCTCTGCCATGATTTGGGCTACGCCGGGGACGTTAAACTGTGCCCAATTGTGCCACAGTTGGTCGATCACGACGAAGCGAGCCTGCTGGTAATCGGCATCAAATAGCTGTCGCTCTGCTGGTAAATCAGTAGGGATGTGCGGCGTCTCGTTTCCGCTGGCCAACGCTGCCAGCTGAAAGTCGGCGACACGGCCGTTTATCATCCAGGCCAACGTGGGTGAGGCAATAACCAGATCCTCGGGCTGGATGTGGGCATTGAGAAAATCGGCCGTTTCCTGGGCTGCGTTTGCCTCGATTAAGAATGGATCAACGGCCGTTTCCACCTGTCCATTTACCTGCCTGGCCAATAACCAACTGCTCCCGCCAACCAGCAAACCGGCCAACAATAAAATACTCCAGCCTTTTGCATCCGTGGCGCTGCGGAAAAAATTAATCGCGGAGGACGCGGAGGGCACGGAGAAAAAATAGCGCCAGAGAAAACTCTGCGTTCTCTGCGCTCTCCGCGGTGAAAAAGCAGTCTTCCCGTTGGACGCATCTGTGAACCTACCTGTTCCATGCCGTACCAGGGCTGCGCCGCTTAGCGCCAGCCAGGGCAGCAGCGGAATCGTGTAATAAAAGCTGAGGCTGTATAAAGCCGCTGTGCGCCCGATGACGACAAATGGCACCAACAAGAACAGCCAGACCAGCTTTTGCAGCCGGGCCGGTTTGATGGCAAAAATACCAACGACGCCGACTGCCAGCCAGCCACTTTGGCTAAGGAGTGTCACCATGTTTGTCGTCAAATTTCGCAGCTGGGCGATTAGCGGTAAACGCACGCGGGAAAGGGTGAACTGCCAATCAAATAAATAGGCGTCGGGCACGGTTAAGAGAGAAACGGCCGTAAACACCCCCAGCGGCAGCCAAGCAATCAGCAGCCCCCACCAAGCATCCCGCCAATTGTGCCAAACAACAACCAGAACCAAAATCGGCAGCAAGCTGATGGCCCACAAATCTGTTATCAGCGCCAGGCCAATGGCACCGGCCGCCCACACCAGTCCAACCTGCGAACCATTCGCGTAGCGGTACAGTCCCCACAATGCCACCAACAGCAGCGGCACCAACAAGTTGTAGCTGAAGCCAAACCGGCTGTAGATGACGGCTGCTGGAAAAACGGCCAACAACAATGCTGCCGTCAATGCCAGCCAGCGATCTTTGCTGATGTCGCGCAGCATAGCGTACAGCAACGCGACCGAAAGCGTGCCTAGAACGGCCGTTACGCTCCGCAGCGTGCCCATCCCCAAACCAAACAGACGCGCTACCCCGGCCAGGAGCCATTCAAACAGCGGCAGCCGGGCAAACAGCAGGGTTGATTGGGTGACGGAGAGGTATTGGATACGGCCGTCTAGCAAATGGCGCGCAATCTCTAAATGGGTGCCTTCATCGCTGAACCAGCCGGGCGTTTCGGCCACACGCCACAGGCGCAGATAAGCGGCCAGGGCCATGATGAGGAGCAGCAAAGCAGGTTCTAGCCAGCTTGATCGTTTCATGCCCCAAAGCGTAGCCGCGGATTCTTTCCGCGTAGACCCTCGCGGAAAGAATCCGCGGCTACGAGATCAGATGTTTAAATCATCCGCTGCCCAACCCAGGCCAACTTTTTCCAAAGTGGCGCGGGTGGGAGTGCCGCTGGCGCTGTCCCAGCCGGCCTGTTCATAGTACATCTCCAGCCCGGCTTGCAGCTCTTCGTTTTCCAGAATGATGCCATCGGAACGGCCGCCTTCCAGCGCTTTCTTGTATAATTTCTTGGGAAGTGTGTCATTGTCGCGGGTTAGCCCCTCGCGGGCGTTGAAGGCCCGCATCAGGTTCAGGCGGCGACGGCCGATGGCCTGAATCTCGTCCACGTCCACGTCCCAGCCGGTGGCGGCGCGCATCAGGTCGGCCATCTCTTGCGGGCCGTACATCTGCCAGCTGGGGCCATAGACAAACTGGCAGACGCTGATGGTGTCGGCGGCGCTGTAGGTGTATTGGGTTTTCAGGGCAAACTCGATCTTTTCCGGATTGATCGCCTTGGGTGGCTGCGGCGTGTGCAGGCCAATCTGGTCCATCCGCTCCTTGTAGAAGCGCTCGTACGCCTTTTCGCTGTACATCGGGTCATGTTCGGACGATTGGTGATCGGCGCCAAACGGATTGGCGGCGTAGATGACGCCCAGGCTGCGCTTGACGTGCGGCATGTGGGCCGGCAGCTCCTGGCCTTTGACCGTCAGCAAAAATTCGTGCCCCTTGCCCAGCAAATCGGCGGCTTTGGCCGAGCCATTGGCCAAAATATCGCCAAAACCTTCGCGGTTGAGCGTCTTTTTGAGCATGGCGATCATTGCTTCGGCGTTACCGTAGCGTAGCTCGATGCCGTCTGTCTCTTCCAGGTTGATCACCTCGTTCTCGAAGCATTCCATCGCCCAGGCAATCGTGGCGCCGCAGGAGATAGTATCGACGCCGTATTCGTTGCAAAGCTGGTTGGCGTAGGTGACGGCGTGCAAATCATCGATGCCGCAGTAGGAGCCGAAAGTGGCAATGCTTTCGTATTCGGGGCCGCCGTACTCGTGGCGCAGCCGATTGTTTTTGTATTCGGACTCGACGACGCGCTTGCAGCGCACGATGCAGGCGTAGCAGGTGTCACGGCCGTCTTTGTCCTGTTTGCCTTCTTCCGCACCGCGCAGCAGTTCGTCGTACAGTCGCTCGCCGCCGATGGCTTCGGCGTTTTCCATGACGCCAGCGTCCCAGTTGCGCGTGGGCAGGCCGCCGCCGTTGTGCTGGCTCATCACCACCCCGGCCGTGCCGTACCGACCGAAGTTTTCCATGCCGCTGCCGGGGAACCCTTTCGCCCCTTGCTTGGAAAGTTCCGTGACCGCTTTTTTGTCGGCGGGATTCACTTTTTGCGTGCCGCGCACCACAATCGCCTTGAGCTTTTTGCTGCCCATCACGGCTCCGACGCCAGTGCGGCCCCAGGCACGGTTGCTCATGTTCATGATGGCGGCAAAGTTGGCCAGCTTTTCGCCAGCCGGACCAATCTGGGCAATTTCAATGCGCTGGTCACCAATTTCATCTTGCAGGATGGTGTCTACTTCCAATGTGGGTTTGCCCCAAAGATGAGTGGCGTCGCGCAGTTCCGCCTCGCCGTCGTTGAGCCAGAGGTAGACGGGCGTGTCGGATGCGCCGTTAACGACGATGGCGTCGAAGCCGGCGTATTTGAGCTCGGCGGGCCAGAAGCCACCGGCCTGGCTGTCGGCTACGCCGCCGCTGCTGGGGGATTTGCAGGTGACGGTGCAGCGGCTCTGCCCGCTGACGGGCAGTCCGGTCGGGGCGCTGAGGGCAAAGGTGAGCGTGTTTTCCGGGCTGAGGGGATCGGCGTGGGCCGGGGTGTTGTGCCAGAGATAATACAATCCCAGCAGGCTGCCGCCGGGGTAGTGGCGGTAGAATTCTTCATCGGGATTTTCAATTTCCAGAGTACGGTTGGTTAAATTGACGTGCAGGATGTTGCCAGTGAATCCGTGTAACATGATGGGTCTCCTTAAAAGCTTAACGCAGAGGCGCGGAGGCGCAGAGAATTAGGTTACGATAATTGTGGTTTTTGCCGCGAAATTTTGCGGTTGGGATATTGGGTTCTATTTTACAGGGTGGGGGAACTGTTTCAAAGTGGGATTGATTGTTTTATAATGTGGCAGGTTGCAAGTTTGCAAGTGGCCGGTGTACAAGTCTTCAAGTGTCAGGTGAGGTGGATGATGAAGTGGGGCTGGGTTTTTGTGGGAGCTTTTCTGGTTTTGGGGCTGTTGGTGGCCTGTGCGGAAGGGGAGGAGGTTGTGGTGAATACGGCCGTTCCTACCCCACCACCAACCATTGAACCCACTGCGACGGAAACGGCCGTGCCTGTGAATGTTGTGGAAGAGACCGTCGTGCCTACAAATACGGTAACACAAACCCCCACACTCGAACCAACGATAACGACCACCCCCGAAAGATTTGTCCGTTTTGAAACTGGGCCTGATGGTCAGCCGTACCCTGCGGTTTCGATTACAGATGTGGATGTAGCAAACTATCAATTAACGAAGCCGGATGCGGCAATTTTGTTTCAAGTATTGCTACTGACGATGCAGGAAACTTGTAACTATGATCGCGATCACCAATTTCTGATTGATTACGCAGGACAAGATCTGTTTAGGATGCTCGCATATGAAGCTGGCAAGTTTACGGATGAGGAATGGGAGAACGCAATCTGGCTGATTCAAGACACAGAAAACTGTCTGGGTGAGGGATATTCATTTTTTGTGCCAGAAATTGTTCCGCAAGCACTTCAGATTGGTATGGTTAATTTTCTTAATCAAAACAAGATTGAATTCGACCCGATAGTTCAGATATGGTCGGAAGTCAATTTTCGTGCAATTTCCATAGATTACGATCCTGAATTCTCAGAATGGTTAGTTGAAGCCATATTTATTCGATATGACCTCAGAGTTTTCGTGCCGATATATGAAGATGATTTTGGAACCTATCACTTGATTCCAAACGATTTTTCGCCACAACTCATACGTTCATTATTTGGTCGTGAACTAAAAACTAGTATCGATCTAACTGGTGATGGTGCAAATGAAATTATTGTAGTAACACGCATAGATGGCAGTACCGCAGTTGGTCATCCTGGATTTATTGAAATATTCTCGTGGAATGAAGGTGTCATAAACAAACTTGGCACATTGTGGATTGGTGATGAAAGATCCTTCAGTGCAGCGTTTGACACTGAATACACAATTGCAGATTTTAACAACGACTCAGTTCCAGACATTGAAGTTGTTAAACCTCACTACAACTTTGATTTTCCCGATTGCAATTGGTTAGAAAGGCATCTTTATTCCTGGCAAGGAGCTGAAGTAAATTCAACTATTGAATTTTTAGAGGAACCAAATAGATCGGAATGCTCCTCATCAGATATCGACTATGCTGGCA
Source organism: Anaerolineaceae bacterium (assembly GCA_002699125.1). Taxonomy (GTDB): domain Bacteria; phylum Chloroflexota; class Anaerolineae; order Promineifilales; family Promineifilaceae; genus Leptofilum. The sequence goes on along the minus strand of PABI01000123.1, from coordinate 244,382 downwards.
GTTCATTGTTAATCGATTCAACTTTTCTGGTTGATACCTATGATTACGATGTTTCTTCCGACTATGTAGACTATGTACTCGATGAAAGCGATGAAGAACTGAACACATTGGTTTATTATCAAGCTCCTATTGTGCAGCGGCAAATACTCACAGAAAGAGATTTAGGTTTTCTGCAAGGTGTTCTTGAACGAACTTTGGATCGCATGGATGCAGAAGAAAGTTATTATCAACCCTCTCATCTTCTGTATTTGCTGGGATTGAATTATGAATTGAGCGGCGACGAAGAGAACGCCGTCAGCATCTACCTCGAACTCATCCAGCAATATCCCACTTCCCCGTGGAGCTGGCTGGCCTGGGCGCGCCTGGAACCGGTGGCTGGTTAGCAAGGACATGGCAGGGAAACGGCCGTAACCACCTCCACCACGCTCGCTTCAATATGATCCTGGCCCAGGGCACGAGCCACTGAAACGCGATGATTGCCATCGGCCACAAAATAGTGGTCGCCTACCTTAACCAGGTCCACCGGGGGCAGCGTCTCTGAACGGTAATTGGCTTTTGCCAGGTTGAGCCAGCGATTCATCGTGTGCGTCTGGCGCGGGAAAAAAGCACGATCAAATTCATGAGACCGTCCGGTACTGCCCACAATCTGGTCCAGCGGGACGGTTTGTAGGCCGGCATAACGCTGGCTCTCTATATTGCCTTTGAGAATATCTCGATCCAGGGAAAACAGATCATTACACTGCTTGGTGAACCAACTGATAATAGTGCGCCAGATGCCTTTGCGCCTGGCTTTTTTAAATTCATCACTTGCCAGTTGATCCATGTATTTAGTTGATATTTGAGGGTACATCGCCAAAACCTCCAGTTGATTTTGTAATGATGCCCTCAATATAGAAAACGGCCGTCCCCCCACCATCCCGCCAACCGTCCCCGGCAAAATGAACTGCTAATTAATCTGCGGATGACTCTTTCTGCGCCAGCTCCAGCTTCTTCAGCCGGTAGAGTGTTTCCTGGGTCATCTGGCGGTGCTTGCTGGTGATGTCTGCCTGCACCCCAAAGAGGAAGATGAACAACCCCACCAGCAGCAGACCGGTACCAATCGTCACGGATTGGATAAACTGGTTGGAGGCGTTGTTGAGGTAAGCGTAGAAGAAGCGGCCCCACAGCGCCAGACCGGTGAGAATGAAGGGCAGGGCGATGTAGGTGAAGGTGCGCAGCGGTTCGTAAAAGGCGTAGAGGCGCACGATGGTGCTGGCCTGGGCTTTGATGAAGTGGCCCATGCTGCGCTGCAGGCGAGACGGCCGTATCGGTCCGTTCGTCTCTACCGGGATGCTTTGAATAATCAACCCCTGCTTGCCCGCCTGGATAATCGTGTCCAGCGTGTAGCTGAAGTTGGTGAGGATGTTCAGCCGCAGCGCTGTGTCCCGACTGTAGGCGCGGAAGCCGCTGACCGCGTCCGGCACGTCGGTACCGCTGACCGTGCGAACCGTCCAGCTGCCCAGCTTTTGCAGCAGTTTCTTAAACGGCGAAAAGTGCTCGATGTTATCTATCTGCCGGTTAGCAATGACGATATCGGCCGTGCCCGCCAGCACCGGCGCGACTAACTGCGGAATGTAGCGCCCCGGATACTGATTATCGGCGTCGGTGTTGACGATGATGTCCGCCCCCAGCCGCAGCGCCGTATCCAGCCCGGTCTGGAAGGCGCGGGCCAGCCCCATGTTTTGCCGGTGCTGCACCACGTGGTCAACTCCCAGACGGCGCGCCACTTCCACCGTATCGTCCGTGCTGCCATCGTCGATAACCAGCGTCTCAATGCCGTCGATGCCCGGCACCTGCTCAGGCAAATCGGCCACGGTTTGCGGCAGAGATTGGGCTTCGTTGAAGCAGGGAATTTGGATAATCAGTTTCACAGGGCGATTTTAGCGCAGATGATCGGTAAGCGGCAATCCGTTAACGGTAATCGGTTGGCTGACGCTCAGTTATGGTTTTTACCGATTACCGTTCACCGATTACCGACCACGGAGAATGTCATCCAGCTCCACCAGATGCAGTCCTTGCCACAGGTGGACAGACAGGTCGATACGGCCGTTCCCATCCACAGCCACCCCTTCCGAGCGTAAAATCTCGGCCTGCTTATTGGCCGTCTGCTCCCGGTGGCGGATGCTGATCCGCCCCTGACTGTTCACCACACGTTGCCAGGGAACGTTAGCCGAGGTATAACCGTCTTGATTTGGTTTACGGAGGGCGCTGAGCGCGTAGCCAACGGCACGAGCGGCACGAGGCTGGCCCAACATGGCGGCGATACGGCCGTAGCTGCTCACTTTGCCAGGCGGAATGCGGCGCACCACTTTGTAAACTTGCTCGAAGAATCCAGGGCTTTTTGTGTTCATGCGACAATCATAGCTGGCGGAAAGAAAATTAGCTACCGTGCTGCAGCAAACTTTTTTTGAAAAGCAGAATGTTGCTTTAGCAGAATACGGCCGTTTTGTTCACCAAATATTCACGGTTCATTTATGTTGCGCCTCCCAGGCCAATGTTATAACTCAAGGTAATAACAAAGCAGAGTTGGGAGCCAAAAACGTATTTAGAGGAATGAAACAATGCATCATCCCGCCAGCTTCCAAGAGGAGTATCAGATGAGTTGGTCAGTGTTAATTGTAGATGACGAACCCATGACGCAAGATTTGCTGCGCTTGATGTTGGAACCGGCCGGTTTTCGGGTGACGGGGGCCGATCACGGGATAGAGGCGCTGCAAAAAGTTCAGGAGCAAAAGCCGGACATCATGATTCTGGATGTGATGATGCCGCATATGGATGGGATTGCTGTGTGCAAAGAGATTCGTCGTAATCCGCAAACGGCCGATCTGCCCATTGTCATGTTGAGTGGCAAAACCCATCTGAATGCCGTCGAAGAAGGCTTGGAAGCGGGCGCCAACCGTTACCTGCCAAAACCCACCGCCCGTAACGAGTTGATTCAAAACTTACGCGATGTCCTGGCAGAAACGGCCGCCATCAGCAATTAAGCATCTGTTAATAACCATTCGCATAGAGAGACAAGCCACCTAAAAGGTGGCTTTTTTGTTGTTTGGTGGCCAGAAAACGGCCGAATTTCAGGCAATTTCAAAATTGGCCGTTACTTTTTTGCCACTGCCCTCACTTTAGGGGCAAGAACACAGCTTGATAAAAATCATTGATTACAAAGTAAAAGGAGTTGAACGAATGAAGCAATTAATTGGTAGCAAATATGGTGTGTCTGTACTGGTCTTGATGTTGATTATGTTGTTGGCTGCCTGTACGCCGACAGGTGATGTTCCCGGCGAGCCGGCACTTAACGACAACACCCCAGGTGAAGCAAATGACAACAACGCCAATGACGATGCCACAAATGACAATATCGCCAATGACAATGACGACAACGCAAATGATGACAATGCGAATGGTGGCGATGATGATTTAAATGAGAATGATGATGACAATCGGAATGCCAGCAACAGCAATGAAAACCTGAATGACAATGATGACAACGCCAACAGCAACGACGACGATGATGACGGCAACAGCAACGACGACAACGCTAACAGCAATGACGACGATGACGACATGAACGACAACGACGACAATGCCAACAGCAATGACGACGATGACGACAGCAACGACAACGACGACAACGCTAACAGCAATGACGACGATGACGATATGAACGACAACGACGACAATGCCAACAGCAATGACGACGATGACGATATGAACGACAACGACGACAACGCTAACAGCAATGACGACGATGACGACAGCAACAGCAACGACGACGACGCTAACAGCAATGACGACGATGACGACAGCAACAGCAACAACGACAATGCCAATAGCAACGACGACGATGATGACGATGATGACAATGGCAATAGCAATGACAGCGCCAACACCAACGACAACAATAACAGCAATGACGACAATGGTAACAACAATGACGGCGCTAATAGCAATGATGATGACAGCAACGACAATGATGATGATAATGACAACGACGACGACGATGACGACAGCAATAGTAATGACGACGATGATGACAATTCCGGCTCTGGTGGGGGTGGCGACGACGATGACGATGATGATGACGACGATTAAACAGTAAGCGACATGTCAAAATCAGGTTAGGAGGAGATGAGCCAATCTTCTCCTAACCTCGTCATTAACACATTAATCTGTCACAGTAATCGCCTTTAATCTATAATGAATAGGCGGTAAACTTTGTGGCAGATATTTGTGTAAAAGCGGGAAAGTTTTTGAAATAAGAAAGCTTAATTCGCCCGATATTACACATTATCGCGCCATCCAAACTTTTATTGGAGTTCCCAGATACTGTGCAAGACGAATTGTTATTGCTGCATCGCGCAAAATCATTAGACCAGGATGCCTTGGCTCAAGTGCATGAACAATATTACGATGCAATTTATCGTTATGTGGCGTATCGGGTAAATGATTTGCAAACGGCCGAAGATCTAACCAGCGAAGTGTTTATCCGGTTTTTGCACGCGATTCAGCAAAAGAACGCACCCCAAAAAACAATTCGTGGCTGGTTGTTTGGAGCGGCTTCGCTCATATTAAAAGAACATTATCGCCAAAAGAAAAAGGCGCAGCTGACGGAATTAGACGATGCCATGGCGGATGATTGGATCGAACCAACCAAAAAGCTGGAAGCTCGGGAAAAGAAGCAGGCGCTGCACCAGGCAATTGCCGATTTAACGGAAGATCAACAGCAGGTATTGGCGCTGCGCTTCGGCTATGAAATGCCCGTTCGCGAAGTGGCGGAGACAATGAATAAGAGCGAAGGCTCTGTCAAAATGTTGCAGGTGCGGGCCATTGCCGCGCTAACCCGAATGATGAAGGGTGCGGAGAAGAATTGATGAACGACGTACCAGAAGCCGTGCTCCAGGAATCTTTGGATTTTATGGAGCAGGGTGAATCCATCGAACAAATCCTGGCACGATACCCGGAACTGGCGGAGACGCTACGGCCGTTCCTGGATACGGCCGCTCAGCTAGCAACGCTGGCACCCCAACCGTCGCTGGCCGCTAAGCAGCAGTCGCAGCAGGCGTTTTTGGCCCATGCCTCCAGCCTGCAAACAGCACCCATTCAACCCTCGCCCTGGTATCGCCTGCGGCAGCTTTTGCTGCCCCTGGTTTCTCTGGCGATGGTGCTTATTCTTTTTAGCACCGCAGCCGTCTTTGTTTCGACTTCAGCGATTCCGGGGGATGTTCTTTATCCAGTCAAGCGTCTGGTAGAAAATGTACGCCTGAACCAGACGAGCGATCCGGAAACGGCCGTTACCCTCATGGAACAGTACCAACAAGAGCGCATCCGGGAAGTGCAGGCCTTACTCCGCACGGGCCGCTCCGCTGAAGTGACGTTTGAAGGTGAGATTGAAGCGATCCAAGCGGAGGAATGGACGGTAGCCACCATTCACGTCATGCTGGATGCCGAAACCAGCATCGAAGGCCGGCCGCAGGTGGGTGAACTGGCGCGGGTGCACGGCCGTACTGAAGACGGTATCCTCACGGCCAGCCTTATCGAAGTGCTCACCGGTTCGGCCGCCACGCCGGAACCAGAACCGACGCCGGAACCAACGCAAACCACCGCGCCAACAGCAACAATAACTGCCAGGGCAACAGAAGTGCCCACCACCGAACCGACTGAGGAACCCACAACGGAGCCGACACCTACTCAGACGGTAACGCCGCAGCCTACAGCGACCATTACACCATCACCCTTGCCTACAGCAACGCCTTCGCCGCAGCCCACCCTGCCCCCAGCCAATGACAACGATGACGATGGCAACGACAATGACGATGACGGAAACGACAATGACGACAATGATAATGACGAAAACGATAATGATGACGACGATGACGGTGATAGCAGCGGCAGCGGTAGCAATGGCAATGATAACGGGGACGACAATGATAACGACAACGATGATGACGATGACAACAGTGGCAGCGGCAATAATGACAATGATGACGACGATAATGATAATGACGATGATGATGACGACTAGGCTGAAACGAGGCTGGATTGTAAACGACCGTAGCACCCCCCGCTGCTAATGAATTAAGCCAAAACCAGGCGCTTTGTCGCCTCAATAATGAGTTATTGTGTAACAAAGACACCCGGATTTCCGGGCGTTACTTTTTGGGCTAAAAAGTCACTTAACCAGCAGATACCCAAGGAAATTCAAAAACAGGACAACAGAGGTAAAATAATGCAGATGACCACTTCCCTATCGACTAATGTGCAAACCGCAAAGGAAAAAATTATGGCAAAGTGGGATGTGCGCGTCTGGGTTACGGCCGTTCTCCTCCTGCTCGTTTTTGTAACTGGTTTTGCCGTGGTGCAATACGCCACGCCCGGCCTGGCTGGCAACGATGGCTACTATCACATGAAAATGGGCTACCTCATCCGCACAGAAGGGCTCACGCCAGACTTCCCCTATTTGCCCTACACTATCCTCAACGAAACTGCCTTCTACGATCATCACCTGCTGTACCATGTTTTTCTGGCCCTGTTTGCCACGACGGATCCGGCGCTGGACGGTGGGCTGGCGCTGACACAGGGAGCCAAGCTGGCCAGCATCATCATGCCGTCGCTGGCGTTTTTGGCTGTTTGGTGGCTGCTGCGCGGGCAAAAGGTGCCGTATGCGGCCGTTTTTGCCGTCGGTCTCTTTGCTGTGTCGGAGGCATTTTTGTACCGAATGAGCATGCCGCGCGCCCAATCGCTGTCGCTGCTGCTGCTGGTTTTGGGGCTGCATTGGCTGCTGCAAAGCAACTACAAACTGCTGCTGCCGCTCGGTTTTGTTTTTGTTTGGGCTTACAATGCCTTTCCCCTGCTGCTGGTGGTAGCTGGCACCTATGCCATCGCCACTTTCATGCTGGAACGGCGCATTGTTTGGCAAGCGCTCGTCTATCCGGCCATTGGCATTGGCCTGGGATTGGTGATCAATCCCTATTTCCCGGAAAACATCGACTTCATTGTGGGGCACCTGCTGCCCAAAGTAGGCGAATCTTCCACGCCGGTGGGCAATGAATGGTCGCCCTACCGTACGCTGACGCTAGTGAACAATTCCGGCGTGGCCTTTTTGGCGGCACTGGCAAGTATCCTGGCGCTGGGCTGGCGCGACAAGCGCATCGATAAGCCAACCCTGGTCTCATTGGGATTGATGGTATTGTTTGGCTACATGCTGTTTGAATCACGCCGCTTTGTCGAATATTTTCCGCCGTTTGCCTTTATCTTTTTTGCTTTAAGCGCGGCTCCTTTGCTGCGGGATTGGCTGAAGGAGTGGGGTGGGAAACGGCTCCTCCGGCATGCCCAACTCCGTTGGGCCGCTCAGAACAGGCAGTACCTCCCCCAACTCGCTCCCATTGCCCTGCTGCTCCTGCTCGCCTATCCGCTCTACGTCGGCCTCAGCGATGCCCGCGAACTGCTGGCGGACAGCAAACCGGCCGACCAGTACGCCGACGCCGTCATCTGGCTGCACGACAACGCGCCGGACGGTACAATGGTGTTCCAAACCGATTGGGACGATTTCACCCGGCTCTTCTTTTACAACAGCAATGCCGTCTACACCGCCGGGCTGGACCCCACGTTTATGGAGCTGGAAGATGAAGCATTTTACGACCGCTGGGTAGACATCACCCGCGGACGGGTCGATGCTCCCGGCGCGGCTATCCGCGACGAGTTTGGCGCATCGTACGTTTTCAGCGACCTGAACCACGATGATTTCATCGACGAAGCGGAAGACGATCCGCTGTTGCAGGAAGTGTATCGGGATGAGTATGCGGTGATTTATGAAGTAGGTAATCCGTAAACAGTAATCGGTGATCCGTAAACGTGCTCCTGTTCACCGATTACCGATAACCGATTACCGAACGAGCTATGTCAACTATCGAAGCGAAACAATTTGACCGCGGCATGCGCTGGATAGAGCGCTTGGGTATTGGCCATTTGCGGCGCAAGCTGCTGCATGGCGTCAATGGCCGCGTGTTGGAAGTGGGTGCCGGAACCGGGGCCAATTTGCCGCTGTACGGCCGTTCCACCCAAATCGCGTTAATTGACATAAAGCCAGATCGTCTCCAGCTCGCCCGACAAAAATCAGAGAAACCCAATACCCCCGCCACCTGCGCCAACGCGCACCATCTGCCCTTTGCCAGCAACCAGTTTGATGTCGTTGTCGGGACGCTGGTTTTCTGCTCCATCCCCCAGCCGGAGCTGGCCCTGGCGGAAATTAAGCGGGTGCTCAAGCCAGACGGCCGTCTCCTCCTCCTGGAACACACCCGCGGCCACGGTCCCATCTCCCGCCGCTTCACCGACTGGCTGCATCCGCTGTGGTTTGCCTTGCAGGGGGAGTGCCATTTGAATCGGGAAACGGCCGTAACCGTGCAAGAGGCCGGTTTTACCCTGGAACATAACTCTGTACACGGTTACGGTTTGCTGCAAATGATGAAAGCGTCAGTAAACAGGTAACAGTAGTTCAGTAATCAGCCGGTCTAACCTACACTTTTTTCAACGGGAAACTGAATTTCGGCCGTAAAATCTTCTTGTCCGGGCGGCGTGTAATAAATGTCTCGCGGCGGCCCAACAATGCAATATCCCTGATCTTCTATCCACTGACCCAGGGTATTGTAGGCTAGCTTAAAGCTTTCATGTTTCTGTTCGGTAACGATTGTTGTGGCCACATGCGGAAAAGCATCTGTGTGACGCACGACAATCGGATGCTCTGGGCTGGGAATGTCATCGCTTGCTATGTTGCCGATGGGAATGGCACACTCGATATTGATATTCTCGCGCGTGTAGCTTTTGTCATGGTAGATGATCATGGGCAGCCCCAAAGAGAGATTGTTAGCCATCATCCAACTGGCAATCGCATGGAACAGTTCGCCCATACGCTGGGACATTTGCTCAATGGTGGGCACGGTTTCGCGAATGGCAGCGACCGTGAGCGCCTCGACAGGTTTCAGGGTGACTTCGTATACAGGCATATTTTCCTCCAGTGAAAAACCAACCTCTTTCAGCGCCAGGATGCGGTTGAGGGGTTGCATCTGCTTGGCTGAGTAATAACGGTAGCCTGTGGACGGATCCACTTTGGCCGGCTTCAGCAACCCAAGCGCATCATAATGGCGCAGCGTCTCGATGGTGACGCTGCCTAATCGGGAAAACTCGCCTATTTGAAACATGCCTGCACCATATCACCTCGGGTAACCCTAGAGTCAAGGGTGAATTTTCGCTTGATCTATCGCCTGCTCGACACCACCGTGAAGGCCAACAGAGCCAGCCCTAAGCCAATGAACACCCAATTGCCATCGTACAGCCCAAACAGAAGAATGGCGCTGCCCATGATGCTGTAAAACGGGTTGTCCCGCAGCGACTGCCACAGGGTGGGCTTGGGCACGGTGTAGCCCAGTGATTCTAACTTTTGGCGGAGTACGGCCGTACTCGGTTCGGTCAACGAACTGCCGTCAGGAAAAACCAGCGTGGGCACGCTGGCATTGCCGTCGTTGATGGCCATTACCTTACCCCGGCTCTCTGCGTCTTCGGCAATATTGACATAATCAAACGCAACCTGCGCCCTTTGCAACATGCCGCGCACCGGCGGCACGTCCGGGCAGGTGGGTGTACCGTACATCATCACTTTTTCATTTTTTATCATTGTTGAATTTTCCATAGCCATTAGATTACAGCAGGTGCGGGAAAGTTACGAAGGGGAGGGGTGGCGAGGTGACAAGGTGAAGGGGTGATAGGGGGAACGGCCGTTAAATTCACAATTGGCTACGACTGCGGCAAAAACAGCAGCATCACGCCGATAAAGGCAACGGCCGTTCCCACCATCCCGCGCAAACTCACCGGCTTTTTGTAAATTACATACTCCGCCGGAATCAGCAAAATCGGCGGCAGGGCCATGAGCGTAGAGGCAATGCCCAGCCGCGTCAACTGGATGGCCACCAGCGACAGCCAGATGCCTAAAAACGGCCCGGCAATCGAGCCGCCAATCATTGCCGGGAACGCCTGCCGGTTGTGCCACTGCCGCAAAGTGGCCCGCACCTGCCGCTGCCCAATAGCGATGCCCCACAAAACCAGCAAGGCCACCAAAATGCGAATCATCGTGGCCGAGATGGGCGAGAAATCACCGACCAGCCCATATCGCGCCGTCACCAGATTGGCCACCTGGCCCAGCGCCCCGCCCAGCCCAAACAAAATGCCGCTGCTGACCTGCTTGTTTTCCACGGCCGTTCGCCCCGGCTGCTTTTCGGTCACTACCCAGCCCACGCCGCCGACCGTGAGGCAAACGGCCGTAAGCTCCAACCCGCTCACCGTCTCGCCAAACAGCAGCCAGCCAAACAGGGTGCTGATAATTGGCACAGTTGACATAAGCAGCATGGAGAGGCGCGGCCCGATGAGCACGTATGCCTTAAACAAAAGCGTATCGCCCACCACCAGCCCCAGCAGGCTGGAAACCGCCAGCCAAAACCAGCGAAATCCCTCAACCTGCATGGGAAAGAAGCTGCCCTCCAACGCCAGATGGCTCAGGCTAAGAAACACAAAAGCAAACAGTAGTCGGCTGCGGTTCACTACGTCCGAGCCGATGAGACGGCCGCTGTAGCTAAAAAAGATGGCGGTGGCGGACCAGCAAACGGCCGTTCCCAAAGCAGCCAGTTCCCCGGCATAAGTGAATGGTTCCATGTTGTGTTCCGCTCTGGGAAGTTTTCAGTAATCAGTGTTCAGTAAATCAGTATTCAGTCACTGATTACTGACCTACCGATTACCGTTCACCGATCAGTAAGCTGTCTCCGCCTTCTCCTGCAATTTGCGCCAGACGCGGCGGTAGTGACGGCCGTCCATCAGTTCTAGGCTGTTGCCGTCCGGGTCGCGGAAATAAATGGAGTGCGTGCCCAGCGACCAATCCTGCTCGTGTTCAATCTCGACTTCATGGGCCAGCAGGCGGGCGCGCCAACCGTCCATTTGCTCCGGCGGAATTGCTAGGCAGACGTGCCCTTCGCCCCGCGCCCCGTGTGACGGAATGATGCTTTCGCGCGTTGCTAGTTTATTTATGTCAAATAAAATCAGCGTGGAATTTTGCCCCGTCTGCAGGAAAATCGCGTCTTCAAACTGGGTGCTCACCGGCAGGCCCAACACCTCGGTGTAAAACTTTTTGGCGCGGGGAATGTCCGTCACGTACAGCACAGCTTCGGCCACGCCCAGGATTTCCGTGCCGCCTTTGGCCGCCGCTGCTGCCTCTTGCATGATGCGCACGCCGCTGCTCACGCCCAGGCGGTTGGCTCCTGCCGCCACCATGCGCCGGGCATCGTCCAGAGAGCGAATCCCGCCTGACGCCTTGACGCCCATCTCCTGACCCACCGTGTGTCGCATCAGGGCCACGTCTTCCACCGTGGCCCCGCCACCGCTAAAGCCGGTCGAGGTCTTGACAAAATCAGCGCCGGCCTGCTGGGCAATCTTGCAAACGCGCACTTTTTCTTCGTTGGTCAGGTAGCTGGTTTCGATGATGACTTTACATAAGGCGTTGTGTTGATGGCAGGTTTGGGTAACGGCCGTAATCTGCCCCCGCGTAAATTCATCATCCTTGCTCTTCACCGCGCCGATGTTGATCACCATGTCAATTTCGCTGGCCCCGTTCTCAATTGCCGTTTCTGTCTCCGACACTTTCTCTTTGGTCGTTGTGGCTCCCAAGGGAAAACCAACGACGGCCGTCACCTTCACATTACTGCCGGCCAGCTGCTCGGCGGCAAAACGCACGTTAGTCGGATTGACGCAAACAGAGACAAACCGGTGCCGGATTGCCTCGCGGCAAATCTGGGCAATCATCTCTTCTGTGGCGTCAGGTTTGAGCAGGGTGTGGTCAATCAACCCTGCCAGCCGGGTGGGGACTTCATCAATCAGTTGAATAAGCTGTTCCGTAGTGGCTGTGGCTAAATCTGTCATTTTTTCCTCGCTAAAAGGTAACCTCTCGGAGGTTCCGCTCATGAGTATCGCCTCTTGAGAAGCCTCCGGGAGGTTGGAAATTTTGTTTGGATGACGATATTTTAGTGGATTTGTCTCAACTTGGCAGGGTACGGAAAGGGTGTGGGAAGTGGACGACGGTGGGAGCAGACACGGCCGTTTCCAACAAATCAAGACCCATGCGCAAAACATCCAACTGTCTTTCCTCGTCGTGCGGTGCGCCGAACGGCCGTCCCATCAAAAACGGCGTCAGCAGCAAGCGCGGCACCTGCATGGGCTTCAACTTTTCGGCAAAGGTGGCCAGGGCAATTACAACGGTTGGAATGCCGGCCGCTTCAAACACTCTGGCAACGTGTCCCACGGACACGTGACAAACCGGTCAGGCGGGCACCAGCAGCATCGCCTCGATGCCCTGCTGTTTGACCATCTCCGCCCACTGCGGGGCGCTCTTTTTGGCGAGCGGCGTCTGGGCACACGCCCCCACAAACGAGTAGGCATTCTTTGCCAGCTCGCCAATCCGTCCCGCTTCAACCATTGTGTGCAGATGGGTCAGCGGCAAAATAACGTTGGCATCGGCCGCCGCGCCGCGAATGTCGTAGCCGCCGTGGCGCACGCGCAGCTTCTCTGGTGGTGTATCCATGGGAATAGTAGAGAGTGTCGGTGCTGCTTTTATAAATTCACTGATGCGCCGGGCGGCTTCGGCCTGCGTCATGTTTTCCTCGCCAAACGGCCGTGGATCATCCCCCGCCACAAAATGACCGCTGGAGGTAAGCAAACCCAGCTTCAACTCGGCCAACGGTTTGGGCAGCGGCGTAAACGGAGCGTCATCGTAGGCAAAACTGCCCGGCTTGTTGTATGAAAGCTTCTGTCCCTCAATGATATGTTCGGCAACAGGCTGCCAGTTGCCGCTGTCCATGGCATCGACGACTTTGAGGAAGAGATTTTGGATGAAAACGGCCGCTTCCTCATCGCTCAATCCCTTAAAAAATTTAAAGCTCAAATCAGAGCGGGAGCCATAGGAGAAGGAGTTTTTGAATTCGGAGAATGTTTCGTTTTCCATGAGGTCCTTTCTTATGAGTGAAAAGTAGAAAGTGAAAAGTGATAAGTAAACCACTTTTTACTTTTCACTTATCACTTTTCACTAATTCAATCATCGCTTAAAAGAGCAGCAATATAAGCCCGCAGCCCGCGTAATACACCAGCGGGAACAGCCAGCGGGCGATCCGGTCGAGGCGCTGGACTTCACTGCCGTTTCTGCGGAAATTGAGATACGCCAGCACGTTTTCCAGCACAGAAAGTGACAAGATGATGTAGCTAAACGTGAGCACCACATCCAGCACCGTCTGGTAAGAAAGCAGCGGCAGATTATCGGCCGTAACAAAATCGAAGGCAACCACGGTGAGCACGCTGGTAAAGGAAACGCTGAGCCGGTCGGCTAGGTGCATGCTGCCAAAATCCATCCAGAACACGGCCCACGAAATAGCCACAATCAAAAAGAGCGGCAGGATCACGTTGCTGATGTAAAACTGGGGCAAACGGCTGATCTCAATAAACATCGTCGTCGTGGAGAACGCAAACGCATCGCCGCGATCCACCTCGCTTTCTACACTTTCAATGCTCCATTCATTGGTTTCCCAGGCTAAATCCATGCGCTGTACCCTTTCGCCTTCTTCCAAAAAATCTTCCGGGCCGAGAAAGACAACCTGTTCGCTAGTGTAAAAGAAGGGGGCGACGGTAAAGCTGATCGTGTGGGTGTCAAATGGAAATTCATCGAAGAAAAACGGCTGCCAGATGTTGGCGTGGAACCGTTCCGTATAGGTGACAAAGCCATCGTAGTCGATGGTGAGGGTCGTGTGCAGCCTTTCGCGCGGGCCGCGCACGTCCACCACTTCCAGGTCCGGCCACCACACCTCGGTTTTGAGCATTTCAACGGCCGTTTCCCCCTGAAAAATCTTCGTCTCCGTCCCTGCCACTGCCGGATCAAACGCCAGCCGGTCGTCAAACCAATCGGCATAAATAAACGCCTCAATCTCAAACGTCTCTTCCCGTTCATCAATGGCAAAAATATTCAGCCCGTACAAATCCACGTACACCTCCACCGGATTTTGGTCGGATGGGGGACTGGCAACATTATCTATGGGATTGGTTTGAGCGTATACGGCTTGTACTGAGCCTGTCGAAGTGGCCATCGCCCCACCAAACAGCCATGCCCCCAACAGCAAAAACAAGCTCAGCAGCACCCCTCGCCGGATTCTACGTGCGCTATTCATTTGTCACTCTCACTTCTGGAAGTTAGTAGATGCCCCGATTATACACGCTGATCTGTTTTGCCACAGAGAGCACAGAGAATTAAGAGCAGAAATTCGCAGTAAAATCGGAGCTTACAAAAATTATGCAGGAAAGACGGTATAATCCGTTTCAATAAAGTTGTACGCGTTTTCAAGAGGGAGCAGGATGAAGAAAGTTACAGGACTGTTCATTTTGTGCTTGTTGGCCTGTTTGATAGGATGTGATTCTGGGGAGGAAACGGCCGTTTCTCAATTATCTACCCCCGCGCCTGTGCCAACGGATACGGCCGTTCCACCAACTGCAACGCAAATACCTGCTACACTCACCGCAATTCCCCCATCCCGAACGCCAACGGCAACAGCCACCCCTTCACCAACAGCCACCCCAAATTTCACCTGTCCACAACCAGGCGGCAATGCCATCCTGCAAAAACCGTTGGATTTTGCCGAATTTTCGGAAAACCTTGTGACCTATCTCAATGCGGGTGGAAATATCGAACAACTATCAGAGCTGTTGGAATCTATGGAGATCGAAAATGAAATTTTCCCGGTAGATATGAATAACGATAGTGTCCTGGAATTTGTGCTGAATGTAATAGTGCCTCCGGAGGAATCAATCCCGGGAGATCGTGGTACAGCGGTTTTGCAATGCCGTGACAGCAGCTACGAGGTGATGTTTGATATTTGGTGGGGTTATTATCACTATTTTGACTACACATTCTCAGATGACGTGAACAATGATGGGAATATGGATGTGATTATTATGGGTGGCTTTGCTGGTTCGGCTTGCGCTTTGGAACCCACCATTCTAATTTTGAGCGCTGGTGAAATTCTTGATGTCTCTCCTAATCTGGAATTGAGTTTTGGCTGCTCCGACCAAAATCGCATCACACTAAGCGATGTTGACAATGATGGCATAAAAGAGTTCGTTATATCTGGCCCAACTATTGAGTATACAGAGTCTCCACCTCCGCGTATCATCACGAAAACCTTTGCCTTACAGAACAGCACCTATGGTTTGCAGGCTACAGAACTGGGTTCACCTGAAGTTCTGGTTCATGTGCTGGATGATGCCCAACGAGCATTGGATAGCGGTGATTGGACCTTGGCTATACAATTTTATGAAGATGTCGCGCAGAATCAAGCGCTACCTGCTGTTTATTCTTATAACATTGCACCTCCTCAAATGGCTGAAGAATGGGGAGTAGAACCAGATCATCCGCAAGAATACCAGAAAGCCTTTGCCTTATTTCGGCTGGCTGCGCTGCAAACTGTGCTGGGAAACACAGCGGAGACAGATTGGGCGCTGGTGCAACTCCAAGAGCGATTTCCTGAAGGTACGCCAGGCTCTGAGCTTACTTCATTAGCTTTACGGCTGGTAGATTCTTTACAGCAGGGGAATTCGCCAGAATCCTCTTGTGAAATTGTACTGCAAGAAATTGGGCGATCTTACCCACAGCTTGCAGCTCATTACTATTGGGGCGGTAACATTGCCTGGTACCGGAATGAGACAATTTGCCCTTTTGCTGCGCGATAAGACTCAATAAACTGTTTCGTTGCGGACGAGTGCAGCCGTTAGTGCCTCTTCCACCCATAACCATGTTTTGTTTCTTGAACGACAGGTTGACATCATGTATCCTACAGGATACAATTCTGCTATGAAGTATGAAATTGCCAGTACGGCCGTTTTTGACAAATGGTTCAGAAGTTTGAAAGATAGAACCACAAGAAACAAGATTCTGGCACGTATTAGCCGTGTTGAAAATGGCAACTTTGGTGATTTCAAATCACTCGGTGACAATCTGTTTGAGCTACGCTTTTTCTTTGGTGGCGGTTTACGAATTTACTACACCGTTCGTAACAATCAGCTTGTTCTTCTTTTGCACGGCGGTGACAAATCAAACCAAAGCAGGGATATTGAAAAAGCCAGGCAAATGATTCAGGGACTGGAGTAAATCATGAGTATCAAAACGAAACCATTCGACGTGGCAGAACATCTAGAAACAGATGATGATATTTGGGAGTTTCTTGCCGAGGTACTTGAAACCGGTACAACTTCTGATTTTCTTCATGCCCTGAACACCGCTGCCAGAGCGAAGGGCATGACTGAAGTTGCCAGACAGGCTGGTGTAACTCGTGCCAGTCTATACAAGTCACTGTCCGCCGATGGCAACCCCCGGTTCGAAACAATCCATAAAATTGTTGAAGCTTTAGGCGGGCATTTGTCCGTTGTTGGTCAATAAACCGTATCTCCCCGAACGAAAGCGGCCGTTTCCTCCCTACCTGGCGCATTAAAAAACTGTTCCGTCTCCGCCACCTCAATCAGTTTCCCTGCCCACAGCAGGGCCGTACGCTGGGCAATGCGCCGCGCTTGGAAGATGTTGTGCGTCACCAGCACCACCGTCATGCCGCTGCGCTGGTTTTCCGCTTGAATGATGGCTTCAATGATGCTCACATTAGCCGGGTCCAGGTTGGCCGTTGGCTCGTCCAGCAGCAGCACGTCAGGCTGCGTTACCAGGGCGCGGACCAGCGCCACCCGCTGCGCCTCTCCCGCCGACAGCTTGGGCGCAGCCTGGCCGGCCAGCGCGGTCAGCCCCAATCGTTCCAGCCACTGCGCTTCCACAGCTTCCGGCAAAGGTTGGCCGCGCAACCCCGGCCCGTAGCGCAAATTGGCCCGCACCGAGCGCTGGAGCAGCAACGGCCGTTGAAAAACAGTGGTCACCCGCCGCCGCTGTGCCAAATCCAGTTCCGGCGAGGCCGGCTGGCCGTCAAACCGGATGCTGCCCCGACTGGCCGGCTCCAAAAAGTTGAGCAGCCGCAGCAGGGTGCTTTTGCCCGCCCCGCTGGGTCCTACCAGTGCCAAAATTTCCCCGCTGTAAATGCTAAGCTGATCCAGGTTCAGGACGGTACGGCCGTCATACACCTTCTGCACCTGGGCGAGTTCGTACATAGGCTGGCTCATCGCTTCACTCCCCGCTGCTGCAAGCGGTACAGCGCTACGTTGGCTAGCAAGGAGAGCAGCAGCAAAATAATCCCCAGGGCAATCGCCAGGGCAAACTCGCCCCGCCGCGTTTCCAGGACGATCGCCGTGGTGAGCACCCGCGTCTCGCCGCGAATGTTGCCGCCCACCAAAATTACCGCACCCACTTCGGAGATGATGCTGCCAAAAGCAGCCACCACCGCAGCAAACACGCCCAGCTTCGATTCCAGCAGCATGGTTTTGGCTAACTGCCAGCGGGTAGCCCCCAGAGCGCGCAGCTGCAAGGGCAAAAGGGGATCGAGGGATTGAACGGCCGTTAACGTCAATCCCACAACTAGCGGCCAGGCAATAATCGTCTGCGCCATGATCATGGCGGACGGTGTAAACAACCATGCCAGTTCGCCTAGCGGCCCCTGGTTAGAAAGCAGCAGGTAAACAAAAAGACCCACCACCACCGGCGGCAGGCCCATGCCTGTGTAAATGAGAGGAATGATGCAGCCACCGCCGGGGAAACGCCCCATCAGCCCCAGCAGCGCCCCCACCGGCAGCCCCAGCAGCAGCGCCAGCAGCAGGGCAATGCCCGTCACCCGCAGCGTCAGCCCTACAATCGCTACCAGCTCCGGATCGCCGGAAATCAGCAGTTGGAAAGCGTTGAAAAAAGCGTCTAACAGTGTCTGCATAAATTTTACCGCGGAGAACGCGGAGACTTGTCTTGAGCACCGCCGAAGGAACGCAGAGAAAAACAAAAAACTCAGTGTTCTCTGCGCCCTCCGCGGTTAAGCTTTTACTGGTCGCGCCAGGCCTGTGAATCGGGGTAGAACAGCGGCTGACCGTAAGTGTCGATGCCGTATTCGGCAATCACCGACTGCGTTTCGACGCTGGTGAGCCAATCCACAAAATCATTGGCCAGATCACTGTTGATGTTGCCCTTGTCTGGGTTCACCGGGATGACACCGTACGGATTGTACAGCGACAGGTCTGCATTTTCATCGATGCTGCTGCCACCGACCATGATGGCCAGGTTGGGCAGGTTGTCCTGCTGGCTCAAGTAAGTGCCGCGATCGGTCATAGTGTAGGCGCCGGTTTCATTGGCATAGCGCAGCGTGTCGCCCATTCCCTGGCCCAGCGAATCGTACCAATCCCCTTCCGGATCGCTGGGCAAACCGGCTGCTTCCCACAGCGAGCGCTCTTTGGAGTGGGTGCCGCTGTCATCCCCCCGCGAGGCCCAAGTAGATTCCGATTCGGCAATTGCCGTCAATGCGTCCGATGCCAGCTCCATGCCCTGAATCCCGGCGGGATCGTCGGTTGGTCCGACGATGATGAAATCGTTGTACATCACGTCGAACCGCTCGGTGCCGTGCCCGTCGGCGACAAACGCATCTTCCCGGCTGCGAGCGTGGACCAAAATGACGTCGGCATCGCCGGCTTCACCCAGGGCAATTGCCTGGCCGGTGCCCACGGCCACCACGTCCACGCGGGCATTGTATTTCTCTTCAAAATCGGGCAGGATCGCTTCCAGCAGGCCGGAATCCTCGGTGCTGGTGGTGGTGGCCAGCCGCAGCACTTCCGGCTCGCTGGAGCCACAAGCCACCAGGAAGAAAACGGCCGCACCCAAAACAAACCATCGCCAAAACTTCGACATCTTTTACCTCCTCACGTTTATAATCGGATTTTGTCGCTATGATAAATGATCATAACGATGGGGAAGTATATGAGATTTCAAACGGGTGTCAATTGGAGAAAATCAAAATTGCGGCGTCATTCTCGCGAAGGCGGGAATCTATTGTTTCGTAACGAGTGGATGCCTGCCTACGCAGGCATGACAAATGCTAATCAGGGTAATTTTCCAGGAGGGGGGCCAGAACGGCCGTAAACCGCTCCACCATTTGTTGTTCAATATCCTCGCTAAACTGGTTGAAGGCGGTGATAAGCTCCTGTGCCAGCGGCGTGAGCTGCGCGCCGCCGCCGCGCTGTCCGCCAATCTGGGTTTCCACCAGTTTTTGTCCGAGGCGAGTTTCCATCTCGTTGATTTTTTGCCAGGCGGTGCGGTAATGCACGTCCATCGCCGCTGCCGCGCTGCTGATGGAGCCGGTTTCGGCCACGGCTTGCAGCAGCGCCATGCGCCAGATGGAGAAAACGACTTCACCTTCGTTTTCCAGCCACAGGTTCAGGCGGGGATTCATAGGGTCTCCTTGGAGGGTAATCCGTAAACGGTAAACGGTAATCGGTGAGGCAAAAACCGATTACCGGCCACCGACCACCGATTACCGGCTACACGCCAAAAACATGCGTCAGCACCGTTGCCGCCGCGCCGCCGACGCTTTGCAGCAGGCCAATTTTACCGTTTTTGACCTGGTTTTTGCCCGCCTGCTCTGTGAGCTGCTGCACAATTTCGCAAGTTTGGTAAACGGCCGTTGCCCCAATGGGATGCCCGCGTGCCTTTAGACCGCCAAAGGTGGCAATGGGGACTTTGCCGCGCAGGCCAATTTCTTTGTCCGCCGCCAGGTGCCAGCCCTGGCCCGGTCCGGCAAAGCCCACCGCCTCCAGCAGCAAGCAGGCCATGATGCTGAACGCATCGTGCACCTCGTAGAAGCTGATGTCCAGCTGGTTGACGTTGGCCAGCCGGAATGCTTTTTGCGCCGACAGCCGGGCGGCTTCCAGCGCCAGCGGATTGGGACGGTCGGCCACGCGAAAGCGGTCGGTGGCCACGCTGGAGGCCAGGATGTGGACTGGCCTGTCGGTGTAGGCGCGGGCTTCGTTGCGTGGCGCCAGCACCACGGCCGCGGCGCCATCGCAAATGGGGGAGCAGTCCAGCAGGCGAATCGGCGGCACAATGTGGCGCGATTGGCGCACATCCCGCGCCGAGATCTTTTTGTGGAAGAGGGCGTTAGGGTTGGTGAGGGCGTTTTGGTGGGCATTGACGGCAAAATTGACCAATCCATCTTCCGGCATGCCGTGCCGTTCCATGTACAGGCGCATCAAATCGGCATTTTTGCTGATGAGCGTGGCCCCGGCGATGACTTCTTGCCGGGCATCCAGTGCCTTGGCCAGGGCGGGCGTGGCGGCCCCTTCGCTCATTTTTTCCACGCCGATGGCCACAGCCAGGTCTGATTCGCCGCTGGCAACGGCGAGGTAGGCCATGCGCAGGGCAGCGGCCCCGGTGGCGGTGGCGGCCCGCACTTGCAGCGCCTCGATGCCATACAGTCCGGCTTCGTCAGCGATGAGGGCGGCCAGGTGCTTCTGGTTTTGCAGCTCGTCGCTGAGCATGTTTCCAGCAAACAGGGCGTCTACCTGGTCCACACCCGCATCGGCCATAGCCTGGCGAACGGCCGTTGCCCCCAGCCATCTCAAACTTTGCGCATAAACCTTTTGCACCGGCACCTGCCCGATGCCGACAATGCTGACTTGTCTCATCATGCACCAATTTTGTAGCCGCAGTTTCTTACTGCGCTTTTTTTGCGCGGAAAGAATCCGCGGCTACGGTTAAGCTAAGCTGGACGTTTAAACACGCAGAAATATTTGTTCGTCCAGCGCCGGCTGCCGCCGCCTTCGTGCATCAAAATATCTTCGTTATTGCCCACGAAGGCGGGTTCCATGTGTACCAGTTCCCAACCTTTGGCACCCAAACGGTTTAGCTCCGGCATGAGCAGCTGCGGACTGTAAGCTGCCAGTTCTTCTGTCTCGATTGTGTAGGCCATTGAATCGGCTTCTTGTTTATTAGCCTCTAAAAATAGCGTGAGATATTCCCATTGTTCCATTGGATTTTCCCTATTTTTACTGTCTAGATGACACCCTCTGTTTTTAGATCCTCAATTGTCTTTTCATCATACCCCAGCAGCGACTGTAAAATTTCGGCTGTATGTTGGCCGAGAGTGGGCGGCGGGTAGCGCACGCTGGTGGGGGTGGTGGGGATTTTGAGCGGTGAATTGACCAGCGGCACGCTGCCGGCGGTGGGATGCGGCACGTCGAGCCGGGTATTGCGTGCCTGTACCTGGGGATTATTGAACACCTGGGCCATGTTGTTGATGGGCGCGGAGGGGATGCCAATCTCGTCACACAAGGCCATCCAGTCGGCGGCGTCGCGGCTGGCAAACAGCTCGTTGAGCATGGCGACGACGGTGTCGCGGTGGGCCAGGCGGGCGGCGTTGGTGGCGAAGCGTTCGTCGGTGATCCATTCGGGGTGGGAGACGGCCGTACAAAACTTGCTCCACTGGTTGTCATTGCCACAGGCAAAAGCAAACTGCTGGTCTCGCGCCTGGAACTCCTGATAGGGCACAATATTGGGATGCCCGTTGCCAAAGCGCCCTGGCAGCTCGCCAGACACCAAATAATTGCTGGCCACATAAGACATCAGCGCCACCTGTGAATCCAGCAGGGCCATGTCAATAAATTGCCCCTCGCCAGTGCGCTCGCGGGCAAACAGGGCAGCCAGAATGGCATTACTGGCAAATATGCCCGTCGCCAGATCGGCAATGGCGATGCCGGCGCGGGTCATGGGACCGTCGGCGGGACCGGTGACGCTCATGAAGCCGCCCATCGCCTGCACCATAAAGTCGTAGCCCGCCCGGTCTTTGTAGGGACCATCGGTGCCGTAGCCGGTGATGGCGCAGTAAATGAGGCCGGGTCGTAGCTGCTGGAGCGTCTCGTAATCCAGCCCCCAACGCGCCAGCGTGCCGCTGCGGAAGTTCTCAACCAGCACGTCCCCTTCGCGGATCAAGTTCTTGAGAATTTCCAGCCCTTTTTCCGATTTGAGGTTGAGCGTCAGGCTGCGTTTGTTGCGGTTGGCGGCCAGAAAGTAGGCGGCTTCACCGCGCTCGCCGTCGGGTGCGTTGGTGAAGGGCGGTCCCCAGTGGCGCGTATCGTCGCCGCGACCGGGCGCTTCAATTTTGATGACATCGGCGCCGAGGTCGCCCAGCATTTGGGTACAGTAAGGTCCTGCCAGCACGCGGGTGAGATCAATAATGCGAACGCCGTTTAGCAGACCTGGAGAAGAAGTTGCCATTGAATTGCTCTCTTTTTAGGAATAGTCGATGGATGTCTGCTGTTGAGCAGACATGAAGAATATGGGAAATCGTTTTGTAACGTAACAGTTTATAGCTTCATTTTATCACTGTGAGCATATAAATCGAATTACGGCCGTGTTTGTTTTGGCTGTATATTGGGGCTCGCTTGCGCAAACGCGATAGCGGGCCTGGTAATGATTTTGTGTGAAATGGGGAAACTGATTGCATCTAACCCGGCAGCAGCGCATCCAACAGGATAATGCAGTCTCAAAGCTTGGAGAGCGGCGATTTTTAATCGCCATGCTCTAGCTCCAACTAACTAGCTAAAATTTGTTTCCGGACTACTAATCGTTTGGCTTTTGGGGCAATAGGGGTTTGATTTGTTTCAGCAAATTTGGCATGTCTTCTGAGGTTGTTTTCCACACCTCGTCCAAGTCAACGCTATCATAACCGTGAATTAATTTGTCACGCATACCCGCGATTAGACGCCAGGGGATTGTGGCATGTCGCTGTCGAAAATCATCTGAAAGCCGTTTGACCGCCTCTCCCAAAATTAGCAGCTGATGCAAAACGGCCGACTGTGTCTTGAGGTCTTTCAGAAATTGAGCTCTGGTCATTCCCCGACAAAACTCTTGTGTCAAGCGAGCAGCACGGGCTATATCCAATAGAGAAGCATCATCCCGCGCCATGAACGACCTCGTTCTTCACGAAAACTGGCACAGCTGTCTGCAAAATCTCGTCGCGCCGAATCCAGTTTTCGCTTTGTTTTAAAGCACGCTTGTTAACCAAGTCAACATTGCGCCCTAAAAGCTCTTGTAGCTCTAATTGCATCTGCACATGCTCAAGCAAACTCCAATCTGCATCACCATCAAAAGAAACAAGCAGGTCAATATCGCTCTTTGGTCCAAAATCATCACGCAGTGCAGAGCCAAACAAAGCCAGTTCTTGGATTTTCCAGCGCTGGCAAAACGTTTTTATTTGGCTTGAGTTGATGAATGTTTCCAACTTGTTCATAGTGCAATTATGACCAATGGGTGGTAGAGAAGCAATTACTGTTGAGTTAATTCCCACAATTTGCTGGGGCTGAGGGGAATTTCGCGGATTTCTAGCTGGTGATTCAATGCGTCTTCTACTGCCTGGGCAAAGAGTGGGCCGGTAGGGATGGCTCCGGCTTCACCGGCACCTTTGATGCCCATTGGATTCAGCGGCGAGGGGGTGACCTCGTGGCCGATTTCGATGTTAGGCACATCCAGCGACGTGGGCAGGAGGTAATCCATGAAGGAGCCGGTGAGGAGCTGCCCCTGTTCGTCGTAGATGATTTGCTCGTAGAAGGCGTTGCCAATGCCCTGGGCTACGCCGCCCTGAATTTGCCCATCCAGAATGAGCGGGTTGATCACCTCACCGCAGTCGTGGACCACCACGTAGCGCAAAATTTGCACGTCCATTGTGTCCGGGTCCACTTCCACAATCATGGCGTGGACGCCGCTGGCGGTGGCACCGTATTCCGGGCCAAAGTAATTGGTGGCTTCCAGGCCGGGTTCCGTGCCCGGCTTGACTGCGCCACGCATCGGGTTGGCCTGCTGCGCCAGCTGCCCCAGCGGAATGGCACGGTCCGGCACGCCCTTCACACGGACTTCACCGTTGCCCAGCTCCAAATCTTCCTCGGCGGCTTCCAAAATGTCGCTGGCCAGCTTGAGGATTTTCTGGCGCACGTCGCGGGCGGCTTCGTTGATGGCGTTGCCGGCCACAACCGCGCCCCGGCTGGCAAAGGTGCCGGCGCCCCAATGGAACTGATCGGTATCGCCCGTCACCAAATCGACTTCGGAGACATCGACGCCGACCTGGTCGGCCACGATTTGGGCAAAGCTTGTGAAGTGCCCCTGCCCCTGCGTGCCAATGCCAGTGGCCACGCTGACGCGGCCGCTGCTGGTCACCTGCACTCGCGCGCCTTCGTAGGGGCCGATGCCGGTGCCTTCGACGTAGGCTACCAGCCCCAACCCGACATGGCGGCCCTCGGCGCGGGCCTGCGGCTGGACGGTTTGGTAAAAGTCGTCGTAGCCAATCATTTGCAGTGCTTTGTCCAGCACCGGCTCGAAGTTGCCGCTGTCGTATTTGAGCGGGGCAAAGTCCTGGTAGATGATTTCGTTGTGGTAGGGGAATTTGTCCGGCGAAATGAAGTTGCGGCGGCGGATTTCGGCTTTATCAATGCCCAGTTCGCGGGCGGCAATGTCCAGCAGGCGCTCGATGATGAAGACGCCATGCTGCCGCCCAGCCCCGCGATACGGGGTGACGATGGTTTTGTTGGTGAATACGGCCGTAAACTCCGAATAATAATGTTCAATATCGTACGGACCTAGCAAGGTACATTGGCTGTTGAGCGGGACGGTGAGGCCATAGGGCGCGTAAGCGCCTTGATCGTGTAAAAAGACGTCGTGGATGCCGAGGATACGGCCGTCCTGGCTAAACGCTGCCTCCACCGTGTGCGTCTGGCTGCGTTCATGCGTGGTGGCCACAAAATTTTCCGAGCGATCCTCAATCCATTTGACAGGTCTGTCTAACTGCATCGATGCCCAGGGAACCAGCACTTCCTCCTGGTAAAACATCATAATCTTGGGGCCAAAGCCACCGCCGATGAACGGGGCGATCACCCGGACCTGGTTTTCTGACAGGCCTAGCAGCGCTGCCATGCCGTTGCGCACAAAAACGGGTGCCTGAGTTGTATCCCACATCGTCAGACGTTGGGCGCGGCGGTCCCACTGGGCCACCACGCCGCGGTTTTCCATGGCGGCAGCAATGCCGTGGTCGTATTCAAAGGTGCGGTTGATGAGGTGGTCCGCCTGGGCCTTGGCGGTTTCGTAGCTGCCTTTGCGCTGCACGACGTGGGCTGAAATATTGTTGCCCAGCTCATCATGCACCAGCGCCGAATCTGATTCCAGCGCAGCGGCCAAGTCGATCACGGCATCCAGCGGTTCGACATCGACAAAAATTTCTTCGGCAGCATCTTCGGCGATGTAGCGGCTTTCGGCCACGACCATGACGATGGGTTCGCCGACAAAGCGCACCTTGTCTTTGGCGAGGGGCACCTGGGTGCGCTGGTTGAACACAATATCCTTCACCGGTGGCGGCGAGACGAGCAGCGGTCCTGGCTGCCAATAATCGCCCAAATCTTCGGCGGTGTAAACGGCTACCACACCTTTGCGCTCCTGTGCCATCGAAACGTCTATGCTGAGGATACGGCCGTGGGCATACGGACTGCGATAAAAAGCGGCGTGCAGCATGTCTGGCAGGTTCACGTCGTCGGTGAACAGCGCCTGCCCGGTGAGCAGGCGAGGGTCTTCGTTTCGCTTGATTCGTTCGCCAAAGAATTGTGTGCCAGCCATGGGAGCCTCCAAAATTAGTGTGCAATTGTGTGGAATGTGGTTTATTTTAACCAGCAATCCGGTTTTGGGCACAGAAATTAGCGGTAAAGTAACGATACGGCCGTAAACTAACCATTATCAGCGTACTGGATAGCAAAAAACAAGCGATGTACAGGTAGTTCCTAGTTGCTGGGGGAACCTGGTGTCCTGGGAGGGAAGGGGGACTCTGCTATTGGCAGAGTCCCTTTACCAGGTTCGGCCAGTTTGTAACATGTATTACCCATAAAGGGAGGAATGTAACATGTCGCGTTATCAGAGAATATTTTTGAGTGATGTACATCTTTCTTCACAGACACTGTACGATTCACATACCGCCAGATATGATGCAGATCAACATCGCACTAGGTTTCTAAACTTTTTTGATAAGCAAATCTTAAGTAAATGCCGGAAAGTTGCTTAAAAAACCAAAGGCATTTACTTATAAGGAGAACGGAAGCACATCTTGGCATTTGTTTTAAAGTTACTTTCCGTTCTCCACTTAGCCAGGTCAAATCAGATCAAAGATTTAGTTCTGCTGGGTGATGTTTTTGATAATTGGGTGTGCCCGGCCGAGCAAGTGCCGCCATCTTATGATGAAATTATGTCGGCTAATCTAGAAGAGCTCGATCGTCTTGAGCAGGCAGTTAAAAAAGGTATAAACGTTTTCTATATTCATGGAAATCATGACTACGATTTACCGAAAGCATTGTTGGAAAATCAGGTGCCTGGGTTGCAAGTGATAGCAGCTTACAAATCTGGACGCACTCATGCTGAACATGGTCATTTACATACCTTGTTTAATAACCCTGATTATTTGAATGACCCTGGATACGGCCGTCCCTTAGGATATTACATCTCACGTCTATATGCTTCATCAGGCCATGCAATGTCCTTCTCTGATATCGTCTCAACCCTAGATGATGTAATTGGAAGCTGCTTTAACTCCGTCCACATTGATAGAGTCATTAATTGAGGCTTTGGCAGAGCGAGCAAATAATGCAACTGAAGTCATTATGCCAGATGGTCAACCAAAAACTATTGATGCAATCAAGGCACAGTATCGCAATTTAGACGGGCAGCATCAGTATGGTTTATCAGGTTTAAAAGCGGCCGTCTGGGAGTATGAACTGGGATTCCATGCAGATAAGTTGTGTCGCGATTTTGACTTTAACATCATACTTTTTGGCCACACGCACCGGGAAAAAATAGATAAAGACTTCCTTTTTACTGATAATCGTGTATACGCAAATACAGGTGCGTGGTGTGAAGAGAATGCAAACTGCGTGATTATCGAAAAATACCCCTTAAAATCCGGCATCACCGTCAAATTGGTTGATGTGGGTGTGAATGGTTCAATCACCGATACACGCACAAGGCACCTTTAGGTTGAACAACATGAAACATCTAAAGATAGAAAGGAGGGAATTATGACAACAATGTCATAAATAAGTTTGCGAACAATGCGATACATTAATTAACCTTGGTACCAAAAGGCATGATTGTCAGGGCATTGGCCGCAAATCTTAGACAATCTGAAATACGGCAAGAGATTGCAGCTACAGGAATAGTCTGTTTGCTTGTAGCTAATTCAAAGGAAGGAACAAATGTTGAAAACCAAAGAGGTTTGGTCAGCTCGCCGCGAGGGATTAATTACATACCTAAGAGATTTTAAAAGATTTTACGATCCTTTAGGTGTGGATGAAATGGACACATGGCAGGAAATTGTTTGGGCATTAATGAATTGTTTAGATGTTTTTCTTCAAAAACAAGCTAATTTTTTTATTGAGGGATTTGCCAATGGGCAGTTAGAGTCACACCCTAATTTTTCACCCGAAAGCACATTAAACATTATTATCGATCAAATAGGCTTTGATATTGAAATAATGGAAAAAATTGCTAGACAACGTGGTACCAAATTTAACAAATTTTTGACAGAAGTTGATTGTCTCGTATGGAAGGCTTTGGATTTAGCCATTGCTCATAAACTATTGGAGCAAAAGCCTATCATTTTGACTTATTTTCAAAAGTCAACCTCTATTCGAGTCATTCCCTATGCACCAATAATCTTGGTAGGTATTCCCTATTCCTGTATTCATAACGAGCGGGATTTGCTTGCTATTCCCCATGAGGTCGGGCATTATGTGTATCGCTTAGGTAAACATAACAATCAGTCTCTATTTGCTTGGGCAGCAAGCATGATAGAAACTGCAAATAACGCCAGCGAAGTCATTCCATCATGGGCCGAGAATTGGATTGAAGAGATATTTGCTGATGTATATGGCGCTTTAACTGCTGGTTTGGTTATGGCTCTAGACTTCCAAGATTTACAAAAACGGCGAACACTAGAACAATTTTATAAAGATGACGGAGAGCATCCCACACCTCTCTTGCGGCCATTTATTTACCAAAACACGCTTCTAGCGGTGGATCCAAATAATGAAACCCAATGGATGGAGAAGCTAAATCAAGATTGGCTTGCCCATCTTTCATTAAGAAAGAGTGACTTAGAAGATTTAGATGAAGAATGGGCAATAGGGCTAAGAGGAGAGTCTGACAAGTTTGAAACATATGAGCGTAAACTGAAAACCGTAACTGAAGCTATTACAACTGGTGGTGAAATAAAGGAATCACAAAAACCCATAGACTACATTGTTAAGTCGATATTAAATGATCTGCTTCCCGCAAAAACGTACGGCAATTGGGCACCAAATTTCAAAGATGAGACTACAAATGATCTTGAATCTCTGCCGGATCACGAAATTCTACACCAAGAATTGGAAGCACTGTATTTGGCTTTTGTTAAATGGTATGAGAGCGAGAAAGAAGACAGAGCATGTACTGACAACATAGCAACCCTAAAATGGAGGGAGGCAGACACACAACTAAAACTCAATGATAATCCTGTTGGTCACAACATCGGACACACTGGTTTGCCAATGGATGAAGTTAGGAATCGCCTTGAGACTCTTTCAAATAACAAGACTATTCCAGCCAAAGGAAAGGGGGAAGGATGGTTATTAGTATTAGATGCCGGTGGCTGGACCGTTAAAGGACCTGATTGTGAGGCCACTGGAGGTGTATGTGCTGGCTAATGAATACCCTTCATAAAAGCGGTCGTAAACGCTGCAAAAGTGCTTGATCATTGATTTCTTGGGCAACTTGAAGAGAGCATGACCAGGCAGCCTTTGCTTGATCATGCTCTGCCAGGGCATTGTGAAAATGGCCAATATTCCACCAGTTTACTGCTTCGAGGTCCTTGGCGTTCAGCTCTGAAACGATTGGATTAGCAGTGTACGCTGTTTTCAAGGCAGCATGATAATTTTTCTGGTAAAAATAACTTTCACTTAAATGCATCAAGACAGCTGCTTGCGTTCGGCGATCCCCCATCTTTTCGAGTAATAGGAGGCTTTGATTTGCCTCTTCTTCTGCGGCAGCGTATTGACCAGATAATGTTAGCACACGTGATAAACCATATCGCGCCACTGCTAATTCACCTTGATCCTGCACCATTTCCGCCAAACTCAAAGCACGTATACTATATGATCTGGCAAGGGCAAGTCTGTCGTCTCCACGCCGGTGCAATTCAATCAGGCTATTGACCAGGAGACCTAGCGTTTGAATAATGCCTAACTTATCATCAACTGTTTCATAGATTGATAATGCATTGCAGCCAACTTCGTATGCCTTCGCATAATCGCCAAGCCGGTAAGCCAGACGTGCTTCACCTTTCATAATTTCGGCGATTCCGGTTTGATCCTTAATTTCCTCTTTAATTAGCTTGCTAAATGCAAATAACTCGGCAGCATCATTATATCTAGCTTGATTCAAAGCAATCCTTGCCAAATTAGCCTGAACTTTCGCCATTCCTGCTAAATCTTCAATTCTCTGATATTCAGCCAGGCATTGATTGAACAGCGAAATAGCCTCTTCATAATGGCTTTGTTCAAGACAGGCTAAACCCCAATAAAAGCAACTATCCGCATGTTGTTTAGGACTTTTTATTTCAGCCGCAGCCAGTTTTGCCCATTTGTATCCTATTCGGGCCTGAGAGAAACGGCCGCGTGTAAACCAGGCATCGTGCAGGGCGTCGGCAAAATCGATGACGGTTTGCCACAGCTGGTGGGCATGGGCGGCGGCCATAGCGGCCACGAGGTTATCCCATTCGGGGCGGAGGGCATCGTAGTCATGCTGGTTTTGTTGGGCAAAGTGGAGGTAGTAGCTGGCAAAACGGCCGTATCCCTCCCCCTCATCCTCCCCCAACTGCTCGCGGGCAAAATCAGCCAGCAGCGGATGCTGTCGGTAGCGCCGCCCCTCTTCCTCGCGCAGCAGCGACAGATTCACCAGGTCAAACAGGCGATCCTCAGCCGGATACTGCGCCATGTCGGCAATGTGGGCCATCGCTTCGGCGGTGAAGGAACGGCCGTTAAACAAACCAATCAGGGCAAATACCCGCCGGCGCTCTGCGTCCAGTGCCTCCCAACTGACAGAAAACGAAATGCGCACCTCGCGGTCGCTGATTTTGAGCAGCGACAATCGCTGCGTCTCGTCGCGCAGCCGCTGAGCCATCTCGGCCAGCTGTCGCCGGGGGCGAGACTTTAGCCGCTGCGCTGTGATTTCCAGGGCCAGCGGCAAATTTTGCAGCAGAGCACAAATCTCATCGGCAGCGTCCGCTTCGGCGGAGACCCGATTCTGACCCAGGATGGCGCTGAGCAGCAAACGGCCGTTTTCCGGCGACAGTTCGCGCAGGGGCCACACCTGGGCATTTAAGGCGCGGGCCAAGTCCTGGTCACGCGTGGTTAGCAGGACACGACATTGATCGCCGCCGGGCAGCAACGGCCGTATGCGCGACACACTCGTCACGTCATCCAGCACGATCAGCACTTGCTTCTCCGCCAGCACCCCGCGAAAAGCGGCCGCCATGCTTTCTAAATCGGCAATGCGGGTGAAATCGTAGCCATAGGCCGCCGCCCAGCTTTCTAAAATGGCCATCGGCTCGCTGCTGGCGGCATTGGCCCACAAAACGCCGTCGGGGAAGGCCTTTTGCACCGCCCGCGCCAGCTGAATCGCCAGGGATGATTTGCCAATGCCGCCCATCCCCACCAGGGCTTGCACCGGCAAGCTGTCTGCCGCACACAGCGCTTTTTCGATGTCTGCTGCTTCGGTAGACCGCCCCACGAAATGCTTCACGGCTGCCGGAATCTGAACCGGCGCAGCTCGTACAGGTGTACTGGTTTCGACTGAAATCGGTTGAGCATCTGGCTGAATTTCTTCGCGGAGAATCTGCTCATACAAAGCGACGGTGGCCGCCGCCGGCTCGACGCCAAGTTCTTCTAGCAGCATCTCGCAGCACGATTCATACTGTGTCAGGGCGGCGCTGCGCTTTCCACTCAGAGCCAGCAGCAGCATGAGCTGCCGGTGTGCTTCTTCCATCCACGGTTCAAGCAGCAGTAAACGATTGGCATAGGTGATGGCGGTGCTGTACTGTTTTTGCTCGGTGTGATAGGTAGCCAGGCGGTATATCGCCTCCATGGCCATTTGCCGGTACCGTTCTTGCAACGGCCGTATCCATTCTTCAAACAGCGGTGCATCCCGCAGCACAAAATCATCCAAAAAATGACCCTTGTACAGGGCTGCGGCGCGCTGCAATTGTTCTAATGTCGGGTTGGCGGGGGCCAGGCAGGTCTCGAACTCGTTGACATCCAGCCATAGTTCATTGGCGTCCTCTACAAGCAAAGAGCGCCGCCTGATGATGAGGTGATTTTCCAGCGGCTCGCGCATACGGGTGAGGGTCACGCGTAAATTGCGCCGTGCTTTTGTCTCTGTCATCTCCCCCCACAGCAGCCCCGCCAGCGCCTGCCGCGAATGCTGCTGCCGCGTTACAGCCAGATAAATTAGCAAGGCTTGCGCCTTTCGAGAAGATAACTGCTCAATGGGACGGCCGTCTATTTTGATGTGTGGCACCCCAAAAGTCGTTATTTCTAAGCGGCTCATGGGTCATTTCCTGCTGTGATGTAAAAAGGTTTCCCGCGCTTTTATACAGAAACGATAAATTAACGGCAGCAACGTAAATTGTTGGTACTCGTTCAAAAAAATACGCTGTTCTGAGGATAAATGAGAGATCTTTTCTTCCCAATTATGTGTAGTTGGCCAAACATTTTCCACAAAGATGGTGACAAGGTTTGCCAATTACTAAACTCAATTATAAGGCGAAACGCGTGAGTAAGTCCAGAAATGCCCAATTTGCCAGACTACCCCATTACCAGGCGTACATTTTGCGTTTTTGGCAGGAACCTGGCGCACAACAGGAGGATACAACCTGGCGTTTTACGCTTATCAACACAATCACAAATAGTGAGCAAGGCTTTGCCAGCTTTGAGGAACTTGTGGCTTTTTTGGCCAACCAGTTAGATTCAGAATCGTAATTCATCTTTCAGGGGGGGGAAATGTCAAAATCAATTTTAGGAGATTGGACCAATCTTCTTTGATGAAAACACACCGGATAGAATTGGTCCAATCTCTATCAATCACCAATCTGTTTGGCGTGGTTGGCAATGGCTTTAATGATTCGGGGCCATACTTCCAGGGGCAGGCTGTGGCCCATCCCTTCAATAATCATCAGTTCGGCATTGGGGATGTGTACGGCCGTATCCTTCCCCCCTTCCACCGGTACCAACGGATCAATATCGCCGTGAATCACCAGCGTAGGTACCTTAACGTCTTTTAGCCCTTCTCGACGGCTGCCAGAGGCAAAAATGGCGGCCATTTGCCGGGCTGTTCCCGCCGGACTTAACCCACGATCGTAAGCACGCCCCGCAATGGTTCGTATTTCCTCTTCCCTAATCGGAAATACATCCCCGTGTAAAACGCGCCATATGCCAACGGCATGATCAAGGTATTTGTCTCGTTCTATCGGGGCGGGCGTGGTTAAGATGGCCATTGCTTCTGGTTTGGGTTGGGGCAAGGAAGGATCGCTAGTCGTTGACATAATAGATGTGGCGGTTAGGACGCGCTCGGGATGACGAATAAGCAGTTCTTGCAAAATCATCCCGCCCATCGAAGCCCCCACAACGTGAGCTTTTTCAATGTCTAGTGCATCCAGCAGCCCCACCGTATCCTGAGCCATGTCCTTGAGCAAGTAGGGTACAGAAGGTGCTGCCCCCATCCCGACAGACATCATTACTGCCAAAACGTTGGGCACATCTGCTTCATCGAGCCGCGTTGAGCGTCCAATATCCCGATTGTCAAAACGAATGACCCAAAAGCCTTGCTGAGCCAACTGCGCGCAAAATTCATCCGGCCAGGAAATCATCTGTGAACCCAGCCCCATGATCAATAACAGGGACGGATTTCTCTCAGCGCCAAACGTGTCGTAGCACAGCTGAATCCCGTTTGCTTCTACAAATTTCTCTTCCGTGTGTTGCACCATGCTCTGCACTATATCCCTTTCACTATTTTGACTCACTGAAGGCGACAAATCTGCCCCAGCAGGAGGCCAGTTCCATCCCTTTTTGGATGAAGGCAGCGATGAAGTAACGGCCGTTTCCCGCCTCACTAATCTCACCACCCAAATTTTCCGCATGAACCACGCCCTTATTAAACAAATTCAGGTGCATGTCCTGGTAATATTTGTCCAGCGGATACATCTCATCCCAATCCTTGCCGTACTGGTCGATGAGCTTCTGATTCGCCTCGGCAAACGTTTTGGGGTGCCAGACACGCTGGATGGTGTTCATCGGATGTTCCATGGCCACACAGTCAATCCCCAGCCACTTGATCTCCTTCGCCAAACACCAATCGGCAAAGTCCGGCGACGGCCCCGGATGTTTGATCATGTAGCGGAACTCGTCCGAATCCGGGCTGTTCCAGCCGTATTTGTAGTAGCCCGTCTTGATGATCAGAATGTCGCCCTTTTGAATATCGACACGCTCTTCAATCATGGCCGGCGTGTAGACGCTGGAATTGCTCACCACGTCTGAAATATCCACTACCACACCAGGCCCAAACCACGTCTCAAACGGCATCTGGCCGATGGTGCGCCCGGCAGCGTGGAAATGCTTCTCGCCATCCATATGCGTGGCCAGATGGAAACTGGCGCGGCAGTGGGCATTGTTCCGCCCCAGGCCAAAATATTGCCCGCCAACCCGCTTGGTGTAATTCACGCTCAACGGCACGTAGTTGGCCCACTGCGGCGTCTGCACACTGAACGGCAGCGTCATGTCTAGCATCGTGGCATCGCGCATGGCGGCAAAAAAGTCATCGTCGCTCGTGCCGTCCGGCGCTTGCAGGGCGGCTACCCGCGCCCAGGCGGACTCGACTTCCATAAACGGAATCGCCCCCACCATGATCCAGGCACGCTGGTTACTCAATTCGTCAATCTGCCCGCCCAGCGATTCGGCCAGCAGCAGTCCGGCTTTGGGCATGGTGATGTGCGTCAGCGCGTGATATTCCTCTGGCGGGAACAGTTCATCCCAGCTTTTGCCATGCGTTTTTTGCAGCTTTGCCTCGGCCTTCTCAAACTCGCGGGCGTGCTGATAGCGGATGCTGGTGTTCATGGGGTGCTCGGCGCTGCCACAGTCTACGCCGATGAGCTTGAGCTTCATATCCAGTGCCCACTGGAAAAATTCCGGCGACGGCCCCGGATGGCGCACGTAGTAGCCAAACTCCTTGTTCTCGATGCCGCCCTGCGCGTTGGGATTGGGTGTGTCCGGCTGGTCGAAGGTGTGTTTGTGGTAGCTAGTGTTGATGATGAGGATGTCCCCTTCTTTCACGTCGGCCCGCTCGGTGATCATTTCCGGCGTGTAGAGCGAATAGTCGGACACCGCATCGGAAATGTCTACGATGACGCCCTCACCGCATAAATCGGCCAGAGGAATGTCGGCAATCGCTTTGGCCCCGGAGTGGAAGGCTCGCGGCCCAACAAGGTGAGTGCCGGTGTTGTTGCTCCACTCAATGAGCTGGCCGTTGGCCCCCTGCCCGCCGCCCCAGGAGCCGGTGAGCCGCTTAAAAAAGTGGACCTGTAAGGGCATTTCTCCCGGCCAGGGCGGAGTAAATATGCTCAAAGCCTGGGTGAGATCGTACCATTTGGCATTGGTGAGTAAATTGATAGTTTGTTTTTCGCTCATTTCGTCCTCCCGGAAATAATTTAACGCAAAGGCGCAGAGACGCAGAGAATAAGAGAGAAAATCTGCGTAATCTGCGTAATCTGTGGATAGTTACTTTTCGTAGACGGTGCCGATGACGACGGTCCACGGCCGTATTTCCCAGCGCGCCACCAATCCATTTTTCACATACGGATCGTTGTTCACAAAATTCTCCACCACCGAAGCATCCTCAGCGCGCCAGACAAGCAGTGCCGCATCTGCTGGATCGCTGTAGGCACCGCCCAGCACCAATTCGCCCCGGTCCTGGGCAGCGGCTGCCAACTGCAAATGCTCCGCGCGAAAGGCAGGGCGTCGATCTAGATAATCGTCAGTCAGATGGTAAATCAGTACGTAATAATTCATGACTCAATAATCTCCTCCATTTGGTCTTTTGCTAAGGGTAAAGCAAATAATAATGAAGTGCCGCTGCCTGCTTCGGATTCCAGCCAGATACGGCCGTTCTGCGCCTCCACTGCCAACTTGCAAAAAGTCAAACCCAACCC
This sequence comes from Anaerolineaceae bacterium, assembly GCA_002699125.1. GTDB lineage: Bacteria > Chloroflexota > Anaerolineae > Promineifilales > Promineifilaceae > Leptofilum. Next base: position 209,061 of record PABI01000123.1, on the reverse strand, counting down.
GCTGCCACCCGATTTGCCACCGGAAACCTGACCGTACTTGGCAAATACCCGCTGCTGCCATTCAATCGGTATGCCCTCACCCTCGTCATGTACGGTGATGATCACTTCCTCATTTTGTTCAGCTGCCTGAAGCGTGATTGTTCCTTGCTGTGGACTGAACTTGATCGCATTGTTGAGCAAATTAACCACAATTCTTTGCGTGAGGGAAGGATCAGCAAAAACGGCCGTTCCTGCCGGTTCAACCAATTGATTAATGGTAACTTGCTTAAATTCGGCCGTGAGTACTACCTGGGTAACACTTTCGGCAAATAGCTTGGCCACCAGTACGGTTTCCCGCTGTACCGTCAGTTTGCCATTCTCCAAACGGGACAGATCCAGCAGTGAATCAACCAGAATAAGCATTCGCTGTCCGGATGACAATCCCAGGTCGATGAGCTCGCGCCAGGTGCTGTCTTGTTTTTCGGCCGTATCCCGTGCTTGCAGCATGTCCAGCGCCGTCAGCATGTTGCCCAGCGGAGCGCGCAAATCATGAATGACAAAGGCCAGTAAATCTTCTTGCCGCTGGCGGCTGCGGCGCAGCGTTGCCAGACTAAACACGACAATCAGGAAAAAGCCCAGGCGCACCATTGCGTTCCAAAAAGGGATCGCCCAAATCATTATTAAATCTGGATTCGTAAAATAATCCGTAGCAAACCACAAAATAGCCCCAATAAGCGAAAATGCCAATCCCGTGCGGCGATTGACAAACCAGGCAGCCAGAGAGATGGGCAGCAGGTAAAAAATAGAGGCAGACAAATCGGGGCCGGAAAACCAGTCAATACCTGTCACCAGACCCATCAAAATAGCACACAGCACTATTAATGGAAGCTTTGACAATCTTTGCAAATAGGTGAGCAAATCAAATGTTTTCATGGTCGGTTCTGCTCGTGGTAAAAAATGCGCCTTGCTTCAGGTTGGCTCATTCAAACGATAATGCACCACCCATTGCAGTTTGCGGAACATTGACCAATGACGCATCAAGCGCAGCACGCCCAATTTTGGTTCATCGGCATCCACAAATGACCAGTCATCCACAAATTCAATGCCGCTGCGCCACTGCGCCATTGCCTCACTGTCGGCAATGCCTGATTGGAACATGGCGTCTGACCCCATCGACATGTCGTTTTGCAGCTTGCGCTTCATGATACGGCCGCGCCAGCCGTGCAGCCAGCTCTCGTTGAACACTTCGCAGACCAGCTCGCAGCCGGGAAAACGATCTTGCAGTTCCAGAACCAACGCTTTCACATCCGCCAGCGGCAGGTACATGAACAACCCTTCAGCCAGGAAGAGATACGGCCGTTCCCTCACCAATTCATCCATCCAGCCAAAATCCAACACCGACGAGGCAATCATCTGGTAACGATCCGTTTCTTTGACCAATTGGCGTTTCAAGGCGATCACGTCGGGTAAATCGAGGTCGTAGAGATGAAGACGGCCGTCATCCAGCCGGAAAAAGCGCGTGTCCAGGCCACAGCCCAAATTCACAACTGCGCCATCGGGGTGCCGCTGCAAAAAGTCGCGGGCCTGCCGGTCAAAATGGCGCGCCCGTAGGGACATCGTGTACTTCAGCAGGTCCGGCAGGTCACCTTCCACCACCTTGTGGTACAGGTTGCCCTCTTGCTCTGCCGCCAGCGGTTTGAGCCGGTTAAACAGTTCCACCGCTTTCTCATCCACCAAAATAGGGTTGGGCGACTGTGATTCCATCGCTCGGGCATACAGCGTCAGCAGCATCGTCTCCGAGACATCGCCTAAAGACCGCACTGTTTCCGAATTCATTTTTAATTCCCTCAATACTTACTCCCCGCTTAACGCTTCTAGGTAGTTAGCAAAGGCCAGCAATTCTGCTCGCAATTGGGGCCAAAATACAGGCAATATTTGCAACAGCCCATTCATCTTTGTCGGGGAGAGATTGATTGTGTATACATTTCTCACCAGATGCCTAAAACGACGGAACTCGTCAAGAATTTCAGCATTTTCCTGGCTAATTACTGCTGGTCGACTTGCGGGAAAATCCTGTGCCATTTGTTGTAACAAGTCTCGATGCCAGTTGGCCCCTTCAGGCAGGCTACCATCCACTTGCCTGGCAATTAACTCAAACAGACGCTCCAAGCCAGAGTAAAATCCATGCAAATTTAAAGCAACCGAGTCTACAAAAGCCTGCCGCTCTTTTGCCGGTGTTTTTTGAACATTTGACCAGCCTTCTTGAGTTCGCTCAATTACCTGCACTAAGTCAGACAGTTCATTTCTAATTCGATCAATAAGATTTTGGTAAAGCGAGCTCACATTTCCATTCCGTATTTTTCAATGGCATTCCGTAAAGATTCATTGACCATTTCAATTTCAACCAAATCGACAGGTCGATCACCAATGACATCTTCAACGACCCGCCAGGCATTCCAAAAATCGCTTGCCGATAATCCTTCAACCGCTAAATCGATATCTGAATTCGAGCTAAACCAATTCGTATCCGCTAAAGAGCCAAATAAAATGACTCTTTGAACACCAAATTGAGACTTCAACTGCTTGGCTGCATCACGGATACGAGTTAAGAGCTCCTCTCGCTGTTGTCGCTCTGCCAATGATAACTTCGGTGGTGCCAACCGTTTTCTGGCCGCCTCAATGTAAGGCTGCCATTCTTCACGAGTTAATTCCAGGGCTGTAGGCATGATTACCTCCGCTGAACTTAGCGATGCATTCGCCAATGCTTCTTTACATCAAATTATACTTTTGGGCATAAGCAACCAGGGCATCTTCAAAGACGTTGGCGGGTGGCAGCACCAATCCCGCGCCAACCTGGCCCACGCCGGCATCCTTGTGGGCGATGCCGGTGTTGATTTGCGGCCGTATGCCCAACTCCACCACCTTGCGAATATCGACTCCAACAGGTGTTCCGCGGAAGCCCAGCACGGGAATGGTGAATGCCTTGTGCTCGGCCACGGTGATTTCGTACATGCGCATCGTTGTTTCCACCGCCATCTCCGGCGTGCCGCTAATGAAGGTGACGATGGCCGGAGCCGTGGCCATGGCAAAGGCGCCAATTCCGGCCGTCTCCGTAATCGTGCTGTCGCCAATGTCGCCGCTGGCGTCAGCGGCGGTGAAGCCGGAGAAGTAGAGGCCATCTGGCTGGCCAACTGGGCCGGTAAACCAGCGGTCGCCCAGGCCGCTGACGCGAATGCCCAGGTCGGTGCCGTTGCGGGCCATCACGGTCATGATGGTGCTGCCTTCGACGCCGTGCCCGGCATCGGCCATCGCCTTGCACGCCGCCATGACGGGATTGAGCACGCTGAGCGCGTTGTCGCCCAGGAATTGCAGAACGGCCGCTTTATCGGCGTCGTTCGCGCCGGTTTTGGCAATCAGCGGGGCCAGCTTGGCGGTGAACAAAATCGAACCGGCCTTGTTGCGGTTGTGTCCTTCATCCCCCATGTGCAGCGATTCGGCCAGCAGGGCGCGGATGTCAATGCCGTCTTCGCTCAGGGCCAGCGCTTCGGCCAGGATGGTGCCCAAGGTGTCGTTCATCCAGTGCAGCTTGGTCAGCACTTCCTCGCTGTACGCGCCGTAGCGCAGCACCTTGCCGTAGCCTTCGTTGAGATTGGAGTAGCTTTTGTTACCGTGGGTGACGTTTTCCACCACGTACACCTTCATTGAGGCAGACGTAACCCCGGCCATTGGGCCTACAGAACTGTGCTCATGGCACGGTTCCAAATCAATCTGCCCGGAAGTGACCAGCTTTTCCGCGCTGTCCCAATCGGTAGCCTTGCCTTCAAAGATGAGCGCCCCCACAATCGCGCCGCGCATCGGGCCAGAGGCGCGTTCCCAGGTGATGGGCGGCCCGGCGTGCAGCAGCAAGTTGTCGCGCATGCCGGGAATCACGTCACGAGCGGTGGCGATTGTTTTAAGGATGGGGCGCGCTTCCATCATGCGGGTTACGGCCGTTTCGTTTGCTTTATCTATATCAATCATCTGCTTTCTCCTGAAATTGAACCGCGGATGACGCGGAGGACGTTGAGAAAAGAGTGGATAACAATGAAGTTTTTGGGCAAAGATCTAAATTGCAATAAATTGCTGGGGCGAGACGGCCGTTTCTGGAAACTCACGTAGAACTTCCTTGTCGGCAGTTACCAGCAACACGCCAAAACGTTGCGCCAGTGAAACATATTCACAATCATATGCTGAACAACTGCTTTTATTTACCAATCGTAGAACCCAATCTGAATCAACCTCATACGCTTTGTGTTCCAAAATGGTTTCGGCTTCCTTTAAGAGTGCCTGCGTTTCTGGTAAAGAAAGCTTTTTATGCCTTAAATATTGAGCCAAAATATTACGAAATTCACTTTTCCACAGGGGGGGCACAATCCAATTTGAATCTTTTTGCCAAACGCCTTCTGCCTCGGCCATTTTTTCTCCGGGCAAAAGCCAATAAGCAATAATATTTGAATCAACAACGATCATGGACGCCCTTCATTTTTAGCCGCAGTGATTTCATCTTCGGTTACATAAAGATCTAGCTTTTCCCGTAGTACTCTGACGCGCTCCAGCACCTCATTTGGGTCTTGTACCTGATATTTAACGGCACGTTCGATAAGAACGATGACCTCATTGTTAATGCTGCGTCGATTGGCAGCTGCCCGTTGTTTGAGTTCTTCATATAGCTCATCGGGAATATTTTTGATTGTCATGGTAGCCATCAATCACCTCCAAAACGAAAACGAACCAGTTGGAACCATTATGCAACCATTTTGGAACCGGGTCAATCTTTTTGCTTCATTTTTGCCAGAATGGCCATGAGCTTTTCATTGCCGCCAGCCGGAGGACGCCACTCGACCTGCACGGCCGTTCCCCCTTGTCCTTTAATACTTTCATAAAATGATTCCAACCCCACGTTAATTGCCGCCAGCGTGCCGCCAAAGACAGCTGGCGAAACCGGCGGGGCGCTCAACTTCGGTTCCGGCAGCCGGTTGAAGATGTAATCCACGGCTTCATTGGTGCTGGAAAAAACGGTAGCCCCGGCAGCAGCAAGCTGCTCAATCTGGCTATTTAAATCCTGCGGATCTTCATCCGTGCCCACCACGACGGCGATCACTTTTTTGCCGGCTTTTACCGCCTTGGCGATGGCCGGGCTGAGTTCGCCCGCCGGGTTGGGATGGGCGCCCTCGCCCAGAACCACATCCAGCAAGATGAAGCCGACGTCGGGATCGGCCGTTTCCTGGCGCAGTCGCCGCAGCCGCAAATCGTTGTCCATCATCGGGTGCAGGCGGCCCTGCGTGAACGCGTCTTCACCCATATCTAAAATCGTGTGGCCCTGGCTGCGAGTGAGGTCATCTAACTTTTGGTCGGGGCGAATAGGAATGTTGGTGGTGAGCTGATCAAGAACGGCCGTTAACCCCAACACCGTCTCATATGCCAATGTACCGCCTGAAAAGAGCCCCCGTACATACCCTTCCACCGTCTCGCGCTCAGGCGAGAGCAAGGAAGTTTCCACGGAGGTGGCCATGTGGACGGCGAGTTCGGCCGTTTCGATCAGGCTGGTGGCAAAATGAATGTTGCCCACCTTGTGCCCCGGCGGCGGAAAGCCGATGAAGTTGACGACAATCTGCTTGCCGGTGGCCTGTGCTGCACGCAATAGCTGGGTCGCTACCTTGGGTGAGGGCGGTTTAGAGACCAGCACAATCACCCGCGTGGCCCGATCTTGCCCCAGCAGCTCAACGGCTTGCAGTGCGGTGATCGCACCTACTTCTGCCTTCAAGTCGCGCCCGCCAGTGCCAATGGCCTGGGATAGGCCGCTGCCCAAATTGTGAATCTCGCTGCTGACCGCCTGCAAGCCGGTGCCGGAGGCCGCCACCAGCCCGATGCGGCCGCGCCGCACCCGGTTAGCAAACCCTAGCCCTACGCCGTTAACAATCGCCGTGCCGCAGTCTGGCCCCATGAGGAGCAGGCCCGCTGCTTGCGCTTTTTGCTTCAGGCGCACCTCATCGGCCAGGGGCACGTTGTCGCTGTAGAGGAAGACGTGCTTGCCCAAATCCAGCGCCTCTTCGGCGACGCCTGCGGCGTAGCGGCCGGGCACGGAGATGAGCACCCAGTCGGCCTCGGGCAGCAGTTTGGCAGCGACGGCCAGGCTGTGGGGACGGTATTCGCTGCTGCTGGACGTTTTGCGACGGGTGAGCAGTTCGTCTACCTGGGCGATGGCTTCGGTAACGGCCGTTTCCGACTCCCCTTTCACCACAATTAGCAAATCATCTGCTTTGGCGCTGACATTGGCCGGTAGTAAATCCCCTGCGGCAAGCAGTTCCTTGTTGGCCTCGGTGGCCATCACTACCCCGGCATCAGCCACGCCCGGCAGTTCGGCCAGCGCCTTTTGCAGCTGCATCAGCACCACGGAATCATAGTAGGCTCCCTGCCTTACTTCACTTTTCATGACATTCATTTGTTACTCTCCAGATTAATCCGCAGATTTCGTAGATTAGCGCAGATTTCAGGTAATTTTCGGTTCAATTTTTGGATAATTGCTGGTGCTGGTTACGGGCACGCACTGTATACCATAGAGCAAAAATAGATAAAAAGGGCCATGCGAATAAGAGGAAATCATTAATCAACTGTGGTACTTCCAAAAACCTATCAGCAAAATTAAAGAAACCCATGATACCCAGTATAAAGTATAAGATGGTCGCAGTGAGCCTTTGGGATTTTGAATAAACGGAGAGGCTATCGGAATGAAACGGCCGTCCCACAAAAATCATAAGTCCATAAGCCGCACATAAGAGGAAAATTGAGAAAACGGATCCTTTGTATTGTGTATCTATCCAACCGAGTTGAAACAAATTATTGAGTGAATTCAACAAAAATTCGATGCCTGGAAGGATGAAAATTGCCCCCACAACACGTATGCCAACATGGCTCAACCCTATTTCATTGCGACTAAAACTATTCGGTTTGAACAATCCGACAATTCCTAATCCAATGAAAAACAGTCCGGTGAGTAAGATTAGATTCCACAATACGTTCATTGATTCTCCTTATCACGTACGGTCTACACGGCGGGGGTTTTGGCGGAACTTGACAATCGAATTGGCCGCGTGGTACCCCTTGCGCAGGCTGAGGTTGGCGTAAACCAGCGTGCGTGGCCCGATGAGCGTGCCCGGATTGAGTACCGCGTTGCAGCCGGTTTGCACCTCGTCGCCCAGGATGGCCCCCATTTTGGTCAGCCCCGTGTCGTAGGTCTGGTCGTCGATGGTGAGGTGGATAGACGGCCGTTTCCCCGTCACTGCATCTTTCTCGCTCAAAATGCCCAAATTGCTTAGCTTGGTGCCGGCACCCAGGTTGACGCGATGCCCCAAAATGGAGTCGCCCACGTAGTTAAAATGGGGTGCGTGGGCACCGGGCAAGAAGAGCGCGTTTTTGGCCTCGCTGGCGTGGCCCAGGCCGCTGCCTGGCAGCAAAATCACATTTTCTCGTACGTATGCGCCGTGCCGCACCGTCGCCCCCGCGCCGATGTAGGCTGGACCCTGCACATACGCCCCCGGCTCAATCACCGCGCTTTCGCCAATAAAAATCGGCCGATCGCTCAAATACGCGCCGGGCAGCACCGTGCCCAAAATCGTCTGCTCGTCGCCGACTAATCGCGCCACGTGCACCGCGATTTGCGGAATGGCCTCCCAAACAAACCTACAATCGACAAAAAAGGCGTCCACAAACGCATCCGCCAAATCAAAAAAACCGCTGGGTGATAAATCAATCTCCAATCTCTAATCTCCAACTTTTACCGCAGAGAACGCGGAGCGCGCAGAGTTTTTTCTCCGTGTCCTCCGCGCTCTCCGCGGTGAATTATTTCTCTAAAAGTAGTTGACAAATCGCCGGCTGCATTTCTTCGACCCAAAGGCGGTACATTTCGCCGGACGGGTGCAGTCCATCCCCGGCGATCAGTGAGCTGTCATCTGGTACCCGACGTGAAATTTCTGTTATGTCAATGTAAATAATGCCGTGCTGCTCAGTTTCCTCTCGGTTGATGGCATTAAAAGTGTCGATGGCGGCGCTGACTTCCCGGAAATCTCGGTTTTGCCCAAAAGGCGTCACGCCCCAATCGGGAATCGAGACGACAAAGACGCGATTGGGATTGTTGTTGGCCAGGGAAACGGCCGTATTCAGCAAGTCCACAAACTCATCCCGGTATGCCTCCTGGCTCAACCCGCGATACTGGTTGTTTACGCCAATTAGCAGCGACACCAGATCATACGGTCCTTGCGGCTCGGCTTGTTTAATACCTGCGGTTAATTCGGCCGTTGTCCAGCCGGTTTTGGCAATAATTTGCGGATCAGAAATGTTGATGTCCTCCTGGCGCAGTGCCGCTACCAACTGTACCGGCCATCGTTCACTTTCGGCAACGCTTTCACCGATGGTGTAAGAATCGCCCAGTGCCAGGAAGCGCAGCGGTATTTCCGTGCGCGGCGCACAGGCAGGTGTGGGGGATGGTGCCGGGGTGTTCGTAGACGATGGTGTCATGGTGGCTGTTGGTTGTGCAAGTGGTGTGGTGGTGGGAACGGCTATTTGGACAGGCTCAACATCGTTGAGCAGCTCAGCACAGGCAGTTCCTATCCCACACGCCACAAAAATCAAAATTAATAGAAAACCGGGTACGCGAAGCAGCCGCAAACAAGACGAACCCATCCTCTGCGCCTCCGCGCCTTTGCGTTAAATTCTTAAATTCGGTTCTAGCTGGCAGGCAAAGCTCAACATCGCCTCATCACCAAACCAGCGGCCCGTCAGCTGCAAACCCAGCGGTAAGCCTGCCTTGTTTGTCCCGGCGGGCAGCGTCAACGTCGGCAGCCCGGCGTGCGTCCAGGGCAAATTCATTACCGGATCACCCGTGCTGTCCAGCCCAACCGGAGCTGCCCCCGGTGCCGGCGGCGACAGCCACAGATCGAGCCCGTATTTGTCCATTAGCTGTGTCAGCTTTTCGCGCAATGCAGCACGGCCGGCTGTTGCCTTCTTGAGCTGGCTGTCGGTCACTTTTTGGCCGCGTTGAATGAGTTCGGCCGTTTTGGGATGATATTTTTCGCTATGTTCGGTAAACCAGTCAGCATGAAAGCGGGCTGCCTCGGCGGCTACAATCAGGTTATGCCGCTCATAAATCTTGTCGAAATCGGGCATCGCCTCAACAGATTTCACCACGAAGCCCGCATCATGCAGGCGACGGCACACCTGGCGGAAATGTTTGCGCCCTTCGCCAGAGGCCCGCTGCAAATAGGGGCCTTCGGGAATACCAAGAACCGACTTTTTCTCGGTGACAACAAGCTGCCAATGTTGACATAACAATCCGGCTACCAGCTCCGTGCCGGCCACGTCATTGGTAAAACAACCCACATGGTCTAATGAAACGGAGAGTGGCAGAACATTAGATTTGTCCACGCGATCGTAGGTGGGCTTGTAGCCTACGGTCCCGCAAAACGCCGCCGGGCGATTGACGGAGCCAATCGTTTGCGTACCAAGCGTCAGCGGTGCGATTCCCGCTCCCATGGCGGCAGCCGAGCCGCTGCTGCTGCCGCCAGGCGTGTGTGCCGGATTGTGTGGATTGCGCGTGGGACCAGGACCAAAGTAGGCAAATTCAGTGGTCACGGTTTTGCCTAAAATAAGCGCCCCAGCCTGCCGCAGTGCCGTAACGCTGGGTGCCTCATCCCCCTGTAAAAGTTCAGTTGGCAGCTGGCTGCCTGCCCGGGTGGTGAAGCCAGCGACCTGGAAAATGTCTTTGACGCCTAAGGGAATGCCAAATAGAGGCGGACGGTCTTCAGGATTCGGGTATTTTTGCAGGAGTTCTTGCGCTTGCTGCTTGAGGCGGGGGAAACGGCCGTCTTCCGGTACAAAAGCTAGCACATCTGGTTCGCGCTCATTAAAACGCTTCTCCAGTTTGGCCAGATAATCCAACAAAGGCCAGCCACCGCTGCGTAGTTCGCTGGCAACGACGGTAAGCGAGGCATCCAGATTGATCCGTTTCATGCAGCACCATGCACTTTTTTAGCCGCGATTTGCACGGCCTGGACGATGTGCTGGTAGCCTGTGCAGCGGCACAAATTGCCGGAAATCGCCTCGCGAATCTCAGCCTCGGTGGGGTTAGGATGGGCTTCCACAAACGGCACCAACGTCATGAGGAAGCCGGGCGTGCAAAAGCCGCACTGCAAGCCGTGCGCTTCCCAAAACGCCTCCTGGATGGGGTGCAAATCGGCCTGGCTCTCGGTTAGGCCTTCTACCGTGGTTAGCTCATGCCCGCGCGCCTGCACGGCAAACATCAAGCAGGAGCGCACCGGCTCGCCGTCGAACAGCACTGTGCAGGCACCGCACACCCCTTGTTCGCAGCCCACATGCGTCCCCGTCAATCCCAGTTCATGCCGCAAAAAATCACTCAACAGCATCCGCGGCTCAACTTCTTTTTCGTATGTTTTCCCATTAATGGAAAGTGCAATGTTTATCATTTCGTGATCCATTCGATTTTTGTTTAGAGAGATTCTTCGCTTCGCTCAGAATGACGTGTAAAGACCTGCCGCGTAGCCACAGATTCTTTCTGCGCTCTTTTTCGCGGTAAGAAACCGCGGCTACGAGAGAAATTAATTATTTGTCCGGTCAAAGGCTTGTCTCAGGGCGCGGACGGTGAGTACTTTGGCCAGATGGCGTTTGTAAGCGGCACTGGCGTGGATGTCGCCGCGGGGGTCGATTTCGTTTTGGCTGGCGGCAACGGCCGTTTCCAACCACACTTCTTCAGACGGCCGTTCTCCCACCAACAATCTGGCTGCTTCCTCCGCTACCATGGGCACCTCACCAGCATTCAGGTAAACCAGCCGGGCCGCAGTGCAGATTCCGCTTTCGTCCACCGTTACTACAGCAGCCACGCCCGCCAGAGCATAATCACCATGCCGCCGGGCCATCTCTGTAAAAGCGGTGCCGGTGCGGGCCGGCAGCGGCGGCAGGGCAATTTCCACCAGCAGCTCCTCATCGCCAATATCGGTGGCAAAAAGGCCCACATAAAAATCGCGGGCCGGCAGCCAACGCTCACCTGCGGCTGATTGTAGTTTGAGACGGCCGTTCAGCGCCACGGCAATGACGGGAAGTTCGGCTGCCGGATCGGCATGGGCCAAACTGCCACCAAACGTGCCCCGGTTGCGAATTTGGGGATGGGCAATGTGGGGCATCGCTTCGGCTAGCAGCGGCTGGTGGCTGGCTACCAATGGTTCTCGCTCCAGGTGGCTCTGGCGCACCATGCTGCCAAAATGGAGCGTACCTTCATCAGCTTGCCGGATGCCAACCAAGTCTGGCAAGCCGTTCAAATCGACCAACACCTCTGGCTGCGCCAGGCGAAAATTCATCACCGGCACCAGACTTTGACCACCGGCCAATGGCTTGGCATCAAAGCCATGCTGCTGCATCGCCGCTAATGCCCCGTCCAACGAGTCTGGCGCTACATATTCAAAGGGAGCTGGTTTCATGCGAGAAATCCTTATTTGCTTGCGTAAAAATGGGCGGCTTCTTGTCATCCAGCCCACGGGGGGTGAACCCCTTTACGCACTGTGTTGAGAGGAAAAAATATTATCTTGGAACGGCCGTATCTTGTCAAACTAACCGATAGTTGGCTCATTTTGAGCGTGCAAGATTTTCTAGTGACATCTGTCACGCTTTTTGATAGGGATTCATCACTTGACCCTATTTCTGGGTAGCTGACAATATTTTAGTAAGGAGCGTATGCGAATTATAGGCTCGTATGGCTCGCTTTACCCGCATGTCGTTGTTTAAGAACCCCTAATTTAGAGTGACGGAGGCATTCCCGCTATGCGATCTGAAACGTTTGCTTTACCGATGATGTACGGCGATCATCATGTATTGGAAGTCCGCCAGTTGCTTAATTCCCTCCCCGGTATCGAAAATGTATATGCCAGCAGTAGTTTCCAGATTGTTGAAGTCACCTTCGACGAGTCGCAGGTGAACCAGGAAACAATCCAGGCGACGCTGGCCGATGCCGGCTATTTGGAAGAACTGACCATTCCCATCGAGATTGGCAGCAGCCCGGCCCACGAAAACGGCCGTCCATTCTTCCGCCATACGGCCGTTTTCGCCCAAACCGGCCAGTCGATCGGCTTCACCCAGGATGTGCCCGAGGTGCAACGGCCGTTATGGCCTTGCCCCGGCATTAAACAGTGATCAGTCATCAGTGGGCAGTAATTAGTGCTGACTGGTTACTGAATACTGACCACTGACCACTATCCCCAAAAGGAGTTCTCTATGGCTAAGAAAATGCGTACGCCAGAAGAAAGAACCATCGATCCGGCGGCCCAGCAAATGCTCATCCGTGCTGATGAGTTGGCAGTGGGCACCGCCTTTAGCCGCGCTGACGCCATGGCTGCCTGCAACATTGGCGCCGCCGGGATGTGTTGCAAAATTTGCGGCATGGGCCCCTGCCGCCTAACCAAAGAAGGCGATACCGGCGTTTGCGGGGCCACCATCGACACCATTCAGGCGCGTAACCTGATTCGGGCGATTGCTGCCGGTGCTGCGGCTCACTCGGATCATGGCCGGGATATGGCCTTCATCCTCAAAGCCGTGGCCAACGGCGAGGCCGAAGGGTACCGTATCCGTGACGTGGCCAAGCTGCGCGTTGTGGCTCAGAAATACGGCATCGAGATTGAGGGACGCTCCCCTGAAGAAATCGCCGACGAGCTGGCCGACCTTTACATCGCCCAATACGGCCAGCAAAAAGGGGAAGTGGTGCTGGTCAGCCGCGCCCCGGCAAAGCGGCTCAAGCTGTGGCGCGATTTGGGTGTCGTGCCGCGCGGCATCGACCGCGAAGTAGTGGAAGCCCTGCACCGCACCCACATCGGCGACGACCAGGACCCGGAACACATCCTCAACCACGCCGTGCGCACCGCGCTGGCCGACGGCTGGGGCGGAAGCATGATGGCCACCGACGTTTCCGACATTCTCTTTGGCACGCCCGCGCCCATTTTGGGCGAGGCCAACCTGGGTGTTCTCAAAGACGACATGGTCAACGTCATCGTCCATGGCCACGAACCAACATTGAGCCAGATGATTGTGGCCGCTTCCCAGGACCCGGAAATTATTGAATATGCTAAAAAGGCAGGGGCCAAAGGCGTTAATCTGGCCGGCATTTGCTGCACGGCCAACGAAATTTTGATGCGGCAGGGCATTCCCGCCGCCGGAAACTTCTTGCATCAAGAATTGTCTATCCTGACCGGTTCTGTTGAAGCGATGGTTGTGGATGTGCAGTGCATCATGCAGGCGCTGGTGGGGCTGGCCGAGAAATTCCACACCAAGGTGATTACCACCTCACCCAAGGTGAAAATTAAAGGGGCCACCCACATTGAGTTTGATGAACACCGCGCCCTGACCACCGCCAAGAAAATCCTCAAGGTGGCCATTGACAATTACGCCAATCGCGGCCAAACAGAAATTCCGCAAATCAAAGAAAAGCTGATTCCCGGTTTCTCTCACGAATATATCAATTACATGCTCGGCGGCAGCTATCGGGGTTCGTTCCGGCCGTTGAATGATGCGATTCGGGACGGCCGTATCCGCGGCGTGGCGGCTATCGTCGGCTGCAACAACCCGCGCAGCAAGCAGGATTATCTGCACGTCAAGGTAACGCGCGATTTGCTCAAGCAAGACGTGCTCGTTGTGGAAACCGGCTGTGGGGCGATTGCCGCTGCCAAGCTGGGGCTGCTGCTGGGTGAAGCTGGCCTGAACCAGGTTGGCGCGGGCCTGCGCGAAGTGTGCGAAACGATCGGCATTCCGCCGGTGCTGCACATGGGTTCCTGCGTCGATAACACCCGCATCCTCACCGTGCTCACGCAGATGGTGGAAGAAGGCGGTCTGGGGGATGACATCGATCAAATCCCGGCGGTGGGTCTGGCACCGGAATGGATGAGCGAGAAGGCGCTGGCCATCGGCACATACTGCGTGGCTTCGGGCGCCTACGTCATGTTTGGCGGCAACTCGCCTGTGGGTGGCATGCCGGACAAGGTTAGCGACAGCGACGCCGTTGCCCACTACATCAGCAAAGGGTGGGAGGAACTGTACGGCGGCAAGATGGAGTTTGTAGCCGACCCGGACGAAATGGTGCGGCGCACCCTGGCCCATATTGACCAAAAACGGGAAGCGCTGGGCTTACGGCCGTACAACCCGGCAAACTTCGGCGACAGCGGCGATGACCGCATGAAGGCCCTGGAAGAACTGCCTTTTGCCCAGCGACGTGAAGCCCTTTACGGCGTCGCAGCGGACTAGGAGGAACCATGTCTAAATACATAGCCACAAGAGCCATCCGGGGTGCCAATGCCCTGGTTTATGAAGCAGACGTCATGTTGAAAAAGGCGCTGGCCGAAAAAGGACCCGAAACGCCGGTCGCTTTTCCCAACACCGCTTATTACCTGCCGCTGATTTACGGCATGACGGGTGAGAAAGTCGAAACGCTGGCCGATTTGCAGCCGGCGCTGCACCATGCCCGCGAGCTGCTGCACCCGCTGCCCTCGGCGCAAAACTGGACCCCCTACCTGGGCGAAACGCTCGACAGCGGCATGTCTACATTGATCGCCGCCGAAGTTATTGAGGCGATTCGCTTTGTGTATGGCACGCAGCCGGAGCCAATGCCGGGGTTTGCCCTGGCGGGCGGAACAGCTTACAGCAATAACGGCAATGGCAACGGCCTGGTGGGCCATCTCAATGGGCCGATTGATGATATTCAGCTGCGGTCATGGGGCATTGCGTTGGTAGACGGCCGTATGCCCGGATTCGCTGCCATCGTCGGCTGTGCCAAATCCAACGAAGTCGCCGTCAAGCTGGTGCGTGAACTCCAGCGGCGCAATATTCTTACCTTTTTGTCGGGTAATGTGAACGGCCGTTCCATCATCCATCAGCTGCAAGAAGAAGGGGTGGAGCTGGGCTACGACACTTACACCGTTCCCTTTGGTACCGACACCATCAGCGCCATCTATGCCCTGGGTTTTGCCACCCGCTCGGCGCTGACGTTTGGCGGCCTCAAGGCCGGGCAGGCGCGCGACATTCTCATGTACAACAAAGAGCGCGTCTATGCCTTTGTCCTGGCCCTGGGCGAGGTGGACGATCTGAAATACGCGGCAGCGGCCGGGGCCATCAACTTTGGCTTCCCTGTCATTGCCGACACCGTCGTCCCCGAAATTTTGCCCACCGGCATCACCACCTACGAACACGTCGTTTCCATGCCCTTCAACGAAATTGACGGGGCCGACGACCTGGAGCGGGCCGAGCGGCTGGTGCAAAAGTGCATCGAGATTCGCGGCGTCAAGATCAAGATGACCGATGTGCCCGTGCCGGTGCCCTACGGCTCCGCCTTTGAAGGCGAAGTGGTGCGCAAGGCCGACATGCGCGTGGAGTTTGGCGGCAAAGGTTCGCGCTGCTTTGAATACCTGCGCATGGCCGATATGGATGCCGTCACCGACGGCAAGATTGAGATCGTCGGCCCGGACTTTAGCGACGTGCCGGATAAGGGGTCGATAGACCTGGGCATTGTAGTAGAAGTGGCCGGGCGCGAGATGCAGAAAGATTTTGAACCGGTGCTGGAGCGGCAAATCCATTATTTCATCAACGGGGCGTCTGGCATTCAGCACATTGGCCAGCGCGATATCGCTTGGATTCGCATTTCCACGGCTGCGGCCGAAAAGGGATTCGACCTGAATCATTTCGGCAAGATTTTGCACGCCCGCTTCCACGCCGATTTCGGCGCGATTGTGGACAAGGTGCAGGTGACTCTCTACACCGATCCGGAACCGCTGGCCGAATGGTTGGAGGAGGCGCGCGAAGCATATAACTTCCGCAACCAACGTCTGGCTGATTTGACGGATACGGCCGTCAACGAATTTTACTCCTGCACCCTCTGCCAATCCTTTGCCCCTGACCACGTCTGCATCGTCAGCCCGGAGCGGTTGGGCTTGTGCGGTGCCTACAACTGGCTGGACTGCAAAGCCAGCTACAGCATCAATCCCACCGGGCCCAACCAGCCGATCAAGCTGGGCAAACTGATCGATGAAGAGCGCGGCTACTGGACGGGCACCCTCGCCTACGCCAAACAAGGTTCCCACGGTGCGGTGCAGGACGTTTCCATGTACAGCATCATGGAAAACCCGATGACCGCCTGCGGCTGCTTTGAATGCATCGTCATGTACATCCCCGAGGTGGAAGGTGTGATGGTGGTTAGCCGCGAGGACGTGGGCATGACCCCGGCAGGCATGAAGTTCAGCACGCTGGCTGGCATGGCCGGCGGCGGTGTGCAAACACCGGGCGTGATGGGCGTGGGAAAATATTATCTAGTCAGCCCCAAGTTCATCTCCGCCGATGGTGGCTTCAAGCGCGTGGTGTGGATGAGCAAGGTCATCAAGGAAACGATGGCCGACGAATTGCAGCACGTCGCCGAGCGCGAAGGCATTCCCGACCTGATCGACCGCATTGGCGATGGTGACAAAATCACGACGGTAGAGCAGTTGGAAGATTGGGTGGAAGAAGTTCGCCATCCCGTGCTGGAAATGGGCCCCATGGTGCGCGAACCGGCCGAACTGCCCCAAGCGGATGATGACGTAATGACGCAGGCAACGGCCGTTGTCGAAGAAGCCATGAGTAAAGAATTAGCCACAGAGGTCACAGAGGAAAAAGAGGTGGAAGAGGTACAGGTATCGGCTAAAGTCGAAGAACCTGTTGAGCCACCCAAACCTGTTGAACCGGAACCGGTTAAGCCGAAGATGGCCAAGCCCGCTGAAGAGAAACCAGAAATTACCGCGGAGAGCGCGGGGGTCGCGGAGGAAAAAGAATCTGCGAAATCTGTGAAATCTGTGGATATGCCTTCTTCGCAGGCGGAGATTTTGCAGCAGGCGCAAGATGCGGCGCTGCGGCAGGCCCAGGCATTGCAGCAGGCGGCCAGCGAAGCGCTGCGCCAGGCGGAACTGTTGGGCAAGGCACGTGAAATGGCTGTTCAACCCACTTCGCCCGCAGAAGCTGTGGACTCGTTGCGCCAGGCGTTGCAAGCGGCGCTGGGCGCACTTGGCGGCACATCGCCGCTTGTTACGGTCACGCCACAAGCTGAGCCGGCCGCGCCACCAGCACCAGCCAAAGAGGCACCCCCACCACCCGCTCCCGAACCGGTGGCGGAGAAGGTGGAGTCGCTTCCCGCGGCCAAAGCGCCGGAACCAAAAGTTGAGCCTACTCCAACGCCACCGATCTCAAAACCGCGCCCGTTGTCTCCTGATACGGCCTGGTTGGCGGATGGCACCAAAACCCCGCTGGCCAAGGAAAAATGGACGGGCAAGGTACGGGCCATCACCCTGGGTGCAACTGAGGCCGAGGGTGGCACGCGGACCAAGACGGTGACCGTTGGCGGCGAAACGGCGATGCCCTTCATGGATTTTGAAGGCGTCACGCCCCATCCGCCGGTGGTTGCCGTGGAGATTGCCGACGCCAGACCGGAAGATTGGTCATCGTTGCTGCTGGAAGCGTGGGGCGATGCTGCTTCCAATCCGGCACAGTGGGCGCAGGCCGCAGAAAAAGCTGGTGCGGGTCTAATTCAGCTTTCGCTGGGATTGGAGAATACGGCGGAAACGGCCGTCTCCACCGTCAAATCTGTGCTGCAAGCCACCGGACTGCCGCTTATCGTCGTGGGGCCGGGGCAGGCGGACAAAGATAACGAACTGCTCGTGCCCATCGCCGACGCCTGCAAGGGTGAACGGCTGCTGCTAGGCATCTGCGAAGACAAGAATTACCGCACCATTGTGGCTGGTGCGATGGCCAACGATCACCTGGTCATTGCCCGCACGGCAATGGACGTAAATCTGGCCAAGCAGCTCAACATCCTCATTAGCGATATGGGCATGCCGCTGGATCGTGTCATCATGGACCCGACGACCGGCGCGCTGGGCTACGGCTTTGAGTATGGCTACTCCGTGATGGAGCGGCTGCGGCTGGCAGCCCTGCAAGGCGATGGTATGACCCAACTGCCGATGCTGGTCACTCCCGGCGAGGAATGCTGGAAGACCAAGGAAGCCAAAGTCGGCAGCGGTGTGCCGGAAGCGTGGGGTGATTGGCAAGAACGCGCCATTACCTGGGAAACATTAACGGCCGTCATGCTCATCGAATCTGGTGCCAATATTGTCACCCTGCGGCATCCCGAAAGCGTGAAGCGGGTGCAGGCGGCGATTGATGACCTTATGAATGGTAATCGGTAATCAGTAAACGGTAATCGGTGAACGAATACTGATAACCGATAACCGATTACCGACCACCGACAACGGATTACCGAATACCGATAACGGAGAACAACTATGGCTCTTTCAGGCATTCAAATTTACAAGATGCTGCCCCAAACAAACTGCAAGGAGTGTGGCTTTCCCACCTGTCTGGCTTTTGCCATGAAGCTGGCCGCCAAGCAGGTGGAGCTATCGCTTTGCCCCACGGTGAGCGAGGAGGCCAAGGCGCAGCTGTCCGAAGCGGCCGCACCGCCGGTACGGCCGATTACCCTCAAGTCCAATGGTTACGAAGTGCTGTCTGGCAATGAAGTGGTCATGTTCCGGCATGAAAAGAAGTTTTTCAGCCCGACTGGTCTCTTCCTGCGCGTTTACGACAACCAGCCGGTTGAGGCGCTGCGCCAGGCGGTGCAGGCCGTGGCTGATTACACCGTTGATTACGTGGGGATTGATTTGCGTTGGGACGGGATTGCGGTGCAGGCCAATGGCGGCGATTTTGCGGCGGCGGTTACGGCCGTACGCGCCATCACCCATCTCCCGCTCATCCTCATCGCCCCGCCAGATGTCCTAAAAACGGTTTTGGGAAATCCACAGATTACGCAGATTACACAGATGGAAGAAAAATCTGCGAAATCTGCGGATCAAAAAATATTGCTGGCCTTTGCCGACGCTGAGAACTGGCAGGCAATGGCCGAGCTGGCCAAAACCCACCAGGCAGCCCTGGCAGTGCAGGCGGGCACCCTTGATGAGATGGTGACGCTGACCGAGAAAATTAAGGCAGCGGGCGTGGACGACATCGTCATTACGCCAGCACAGCGCGGCCTGCACGGCACGCTACTGGCCAACAGCACCACCCGCCGCATGGCCCTCAAGCAAACCTTCCGCGCCCTGGGTTATCCCATCCTCAACGTGGCTGGTGATGCCGCCACGCCGGAGATGGAAACGATGCTGGCGGCACAGGCCATCGGTAAATACGGCGGTTTTGTCATTCTCGATCACTTTGCCCCGGAAACAGCCTATCCGCTGCTGGTGCTGCGGCAAAATATCTACACCGACCCGCAAAAGCCGATTCAGGTGCAGCCCGGACTGTACGAGATCAACAATCCTGGTCCCGAGGACCCGGTGCTGGTGACCACCAACTTCTCTATCACTTACTTCAGCGTGGCTAACGAAGTGGAAAGCGCCGGGCTACTGGCCTGGCTGCTGGTCACGGAATCGGAAGGGATGAGCGTGCTCACCGCCTGGGCGGCAGGCAAGTTTGACGCCGAGCGCATTGCCAAGGACGTGAAACGATTTGAGGTTGGTAACAAGGTGAGCCGGAAGCGCCTGGTGCTGCCGGGGCACACGGCCGTTCTCTCCGGCGAGGTAGAAGAAGAACTGCCCGGCTGGGAGATAAAGGTTGGGCCACGAGAAGCCGTGGATGTGCCCAAGTTTATGAAGCAGGTATTGGTGTAATTGACCCCCTCCCTAACCCTCCCCCTCGCAGGAGGAGGGGACAGGCTTCCTCTCCCTTGAGGGAGAGGGCTGGGGTGAGGGTGATCTGTTACAAAACTAAATATGGCTGAACACACTATTTCCTTTGACCGTGATGGGTCAGTCTCTGTACCCACCGGAACGCTTTTAACCGAAGCGGCCGTTCAGGCCGGGGTGTTCATTTCGCAGCCGTGCGGCGGACAGGGGCGCTGCGGCCGTTGTGCGGTGCAGGTGCAAAACGGCGGCGTGCGGCGGCGCAGTACCCTGCGCCTGTCAGAAGAGGACGTGGCCGCCGGGTATGCCCTGGCCTGCCAGACCGTCGTCGAAAGCGATGCCCAAATCATCGTGCCCGACCAGGATACGCTGGACCGGACCTTAACCAGTGACCGCGTGGTGGCCCAGCCTGCCGTGCCACCCGGCTACGATCCACAGCGCGATCAGTCGGTGCGGCGTTACTGCCTCACGCTGTCTCCCCCCACCATGGATGACCAACGGGATGACTGGAGCCGGCTGCAAACGGCCGTTGCCCAACAAGCCGACCTGCCACAATTGACTATTTCCCTGCCCTTGCTGCGCCAAATTGGCCCGGTGTTACGGCAAGGAGATTGGCAGGTAACGGCCGTTGTCTCTATTGGCGAGGACGCTGCCAGATTGATCAACCTACTCCCCGGCCCTGTATCAAACGAGGCTCCGCTGCTTGGCCTGGCCATCGACATCGGCACCACCACCGTCAGTGTCTGGCTGGTCGAGCTACTCAGCGGCGAGGTCATTGCCCAGACCGCCGAGTACAATCGGCAAATCCGCTGCGGCGAAGACGTGATCTCCCGCATTATTTATGCGAGCAAAAACAACGGGCAGGCGGAACTGCGTCGGCTGGTGCTGGAAAGCATCAATACGCTGGTTGAGCGTGTGATGCAGAAGGCGGGTAGCGAGCGGCAGGTGACCAGTGAGCAAGTGATTAAAGCGACGGTTGTGGGCAACAGCATCATGATGCACTTGCTGCTGGGGATTCCTGCAGAAAGCATTCGGTTGAGTCCGTTTGTAACGGCCGTAAACCATCTTCCACCATTCACTGCCCAAGAAATTGGCCTGGACATCCATCCGGAAGCCGAGGTGATTTGCCTGCCCGGCGTGGCCAGCTACGTCGGAGCCGACATTACCGCCGGGGTGCTTTCCTCCGGCCTGGACGACGCGCCGGATGTCAGCTTGTTCATGGACGTGGGCACCAACGGCGAGATCGTGCTGGGCTGCCGCGATTGGCTGGTGACCTGTGCCTGTTCGGCGGGGCCAGCCTTTGAAGGCGGCGGCGTGCGCGACGGGATGCGGGCCACGCGCGGGGCGATTGAAGCGGTGTGGATTGACGGCAATACTTACGAACCCACCCTGCGCGTCATTGGCAACAGCAAACCGCGTGGCCTGTGCGGCAGTGGCCTCATTTCTCTGCTGGCGGAAATGTTCCTCACCGGCGTGGTAGACAAGGGCGGCCATTTGAACCAGCATCTGGCCACCGACCGTATGCGCCAGGGCGAGAGTGGCCCAGAGTACATCATTGCCTGGGCCGACGAAACGTGGCACGGTCGCGACATCGCCATTACCCACGTGGATATTGACAATCTGATTCGGGCCAAAGCGGCCGTTTATGCCGGCATCTCGGTGCTGGCAGAAAGTGTCGGCGTGCCGCTGGAGATGGCCGAGCAGGTGCTCATCGGCGGCTCGTTTGGCAAATACATCAATGTGGAAAACGGCGTTCAGATTGGGCTGCTGCCGGATATGCCGTGGGACAACTTTAAGTTTTTGGGCAATACGGCCGTTCTCGGCGCGTACCATGCCTTGTTGAGCCAGACGGCCCAGCAGCGCATCGGCGAGATTGCCGGGCGTATGACCTACATCGAACTGTCGGCCGACAACAGTTTTTATGAAGCGTTTACTTCGGCCCTGTTTTTACCGCACACTGACCTGAGCCAGTTCCCCTCAGTTGCTACTCAAATTGAGGACGTGAACGAGAAAATATCACGCAAAGACGCAAAGGTTTTTTCTTAGCGTCTTCATGCCTTTGCGTGAGCCTTCTTGGTTCTGGCTTGTCCAGATTGAGAGGGGTCTTATGGATTTCAACAGCATACATATTTTACTGACCTACCAATGCAACTACGAGTGTGATCACTGTTTTGCCTGGGGCAGTCCCTGGCAAACCGGCGTTTTTACGGTTGAGCAGTTGGAAGATGTGTTTCAGCAAGCGCTGGCCCTGGGTCAGATACGCGAGTTTTACTTTGAAGGTGGCGAAACGTTTCTCTACTATCCCATTTTGCTGCAGGCCGTGGCCCGCGCCACGGAATTGGGCTTTGCCACCGGCATTGTCACCAACGGCTATTGGGCCACCACGGTTGAAGATGCGCTGGTTTGGTTACGGCCGTTGGCCGCAGCCGGCCTGAATCGAATCGAAATTTCCAGCGATCTGTTTCACGGAGATACGCCAGGAGAGATAGCCGAGCATCCCGGCCTGGTGGCTGCCCGCCAGCTTGGCCTGATCGAAGGCACAATTTCTATCGAGCCGCCAACCGGGTACCGCAACCCTGAAGCTTCCGTTCCGGGCGAAGCAATTTCTGGCGGAGATGTGATGTACCGCGGTCGGGCGGCCGAAAAATTAACAGCCGGTCTGCCTACCCACCCCTGGGACTCCTTCATCACCTGCCCCTATGAAAACCTGGTCAATCCTGGCCGAATTCACCTGGACCCGCTGGGGAATTTGCATATGTGCCAGGGTTTGGTGATTGGTAATTTGTTTGAACGGCCGTTAGCCCAAATAGCGGCTGAATATGATCCAGAAGAACATCCCGTTATTGGTCCACTGTTAGCCGGGGGTCCGGCGCAACTGGTGCGTGAATACCATCTGCCTCATGAGGCTGGCTATGTCGATGCCTGCCACTTATGTTACACCGCACGGCAGCAGCTGCGATCACGTTTCCCAATGGAGCTGGCCCCGGATCAAATGTATGGCGTTATGGAAGCTGCTTAGTTGAGCAGTGCTCAATGACGCTGCTCCCAAAAGAGGAGAGTTATGTACATAATTGGTGAAAACATTCATATTATTTCCCAACAAGTGAAAGATGCACTGCGCGAGCGAGACGGCCGTTTCTTCCAGGATTTAGCCGTACGCCAGGTAGAAGCCGGGGCCAACGCCCTGGACCTGAACCTCGGTCCGCGCAAAAAAGATGGTGAAGAAGTCTTCCCCTGGATGGTGGAACTGATGGAAGAAGTGGTAGACGTACCGCTTTGCTTCGACAGTACCAACCTTCTGGGCATTGAAGCCGGCCTGAAAAAGGTGACCAAGGCCCAGCCGATCATCAATTCCACCTCGGCTGAAGCTGAGCGGTTGGAGAAGGTGCCGCTGGTGGCTAAGCAGTACAATGCCCGGCTGATTGCTCTCACCATGGGCAAAAGCGGCATTCCCGTCGAGGCCGACGCTCGGGTCAACATCGCTCTGGAATCGCTCATTCCCCGTGCCCTGGAAATTGACTTCCCGATTAGCGATCTGATCATCGACCCGCTGGTGCTGACGGTTTCCGGCTGCCAGGAATATTGCCCGGAGCTGATTGAAGCCGTGCGCACAATCCAGTTTGCCTGGGACCCGCCGCCGCCTATTTCTGTGGGTTTGTCTAATGTTTCCAATGCTGTACCGCATAAAAATCGGCCACTCATCAATCGAGTTTATTTAGCCATGCTCATGGGCGCTGGCCTAAAGATGATGATCGCCGATCCGTTTGACGAGGCGCAGAAGCATGTGATTCGGGTGATTGAAACGAGGGATGAGGGAACGGCCGTAAACAAACTCTACCTGGCCATTCACGATCGCATCGCCGCCATGGAAGAACCATCCGTTGACGACGTAGACATGCACGATCCGGAGCAGGTGGCCATCTGGAAGACCGTAGAAATCCTGTTGAACAAAGTCATTTACGCCGATGCCTATCTGCAACAGGAATCATTTGCCTGATTCTGATTATCGGTGAACCGTGAACGGTAAACCGTAATCGGTAATCAGTAATCGGACCGATTACCGATCACCGAAAAGGGGGTCAACATGTTAAAGGATAAGAAGAGCGTTGACATCGATGCGCTGCTGCAAAAAGCACAGAAACCATCGGCCGACGCCATGCAGTTGCATCCGTTTTACCGGGGCAAGGTGGAGATGGCGCTCAAATGTGCCGTGCGTGACCTGGACGATTTTTCTATCTGGTACACGCCCGGCGTGGCCGCACCCTGCAAGGCAATCAATGCCGAACCGGAACTTGTGTACGACTACACCAACAAGTGGAATACCGTGGCCGTCATCAGCGACGGCACGCGCGTGCTGGGGCTGGGCGACATTGGCCCTAAAGCCGGCCTGCCGGTGATGGAAGGCAAAGCGCTGCTCTATAAATATTTGGGCGGCGTTGATGGCGTGGCCATCATGTTAGACACCAAAGACCCGGACAAAATCATCGAAACCGTGCTGATGCTGCAACCGTCGTTTGGGGGCGTCAACCTGGAAGATATTTCCCAACCTAAATGCTTCCGCATTTTGGACACGCTGCGCGAGAAAGCAGAAATTCCCATCTGGCACGATGACCAGCAGGGCACGGCCACCGTGACTCTGGCTGGACTCATGAATGCGCTGAAGCTGGTGGGCAAGCGCATGGAAGACGTGAGCATCACCTTTGTGGGCAGTGGCGCTTCCAACGTCGCTTGCTCCCGCCTGATTTTTGGCTGGGGAGCCGATCCGACCAAATGCACCATGGTAGATAGCAAGGGCATCCTCGGGCCGCACCGGCGTGATTTGGAAATGCGCCGCCACGAATATGTGGACAAATGGCGCCTGTGCCAGATCACCAACGGCGATTTGCGCCAGGGCGGCGTGGCCGAAGCCATGGAAGGCGCGGATGTCGTCATTGCCCTGTCCAAGCCCGGACCAGGCACGATTCTGCCCGAATGGGTAGAGCGCATGAACAAGGATGCCATCGTGTTTGCCTGTGCTAACCCGGTGCCGGAAATCTGGCCATGGGAGGCGTTGGAGGCGGGGGCACGCATTGTGGCCACTGGTCGATCCGACTTCCCCAACCAGGTGAACAACTCGCTGGGCTTCCCCGGCATCTTCCGCGGGGCGCTGGACGTGCGGGCCACAACCATTACTGATGAGATGTGTTTTGCTGCGGCCGAAGCGCTGGCAGATTTCATTGGCGACGATCTGGATGATGAGCATTTGCTGCCCAGCATGGAAGATTGGCAGGTGTTTGCCCGTGAAGCAGCGGCCGTTGGCATGAAGGCACAAGAGCAGGGCGTGGCCCGGCTGACGAAGAGTTACGACGAGCTTTACCAACATGCTTTGCAGATGATCGGCCGTTCCCGCAACCTGACAAAAACGATGATGGAGGAAGGGTTTATTGCACCGGTTCCTGAAGAGTGATGCGTGAAACGTGATGCATGAAACTGTTTTTCACGCATCACGCGTCACGAAAATGGAGGTTTGACATGTACGATTTAATTGTCATTGGCGGTGGACCGGCCGGGTTAACGGCCGCAATTTATGCCATTCGGAAACGGTTGAATGTGCTGCTCATCTCTGAAGATTTAGGCGGCAAAACCAACTACCATCTCGATTTGCCGGACGTGGCCGGCTACCAGGTGATTCGCGGCGTGGAGGTGGTGAATAAATTCAGGAGCGAACTGGAATATCTCGACTTTACCCGCTTGATGAAGCGCGTGGAGAAAGTAGAAAAAACCAGCGACGGATTTGTCGTCTATACCCAAGATGACGGTGAGTTGGAAGCCCGCGCCGTTATTGTGGCCAGCGGCACGCGCCAGGCATGGTTGGATGTGCCCGGCGAACGGGAATATCTCTCCAAAGGATTGTGCTATTCAGCGCTCAGCTATGCGCCGCTGTTTATTGATAAAGACACAGTGGTGATTGGCGAAGACGATCTGGCGCTGCGTTCGGCGGCGGAATTGGCCGTGGTGGCCCATCATGTTCACGTGGTGGGGCCGTCGGCTGCCGCATTGGAAACACCCTTAGGCCAGAAGCTGGCCCGGTCAGAGAATGTAACCATTTTGTCAGATTATAGGGTGACACGAGTTGAAGGCAACGGTTACTGCGACACCGTGGTGGTGAAAAACAATCATGGTCAAGAGAGGAAGCTGAAGGCAGACGGCACCTTTGTGGAACGCGGGTTACGGCCGAATTCCCAAATGGTCGCTCGACTGGTGGAATTGGACGCGCGGGGCTTCATCAAGGTAGATCCGTACAGCCGCACCACCACACCAGGCATCTTCGCTGCTGGAGATGTAACGAATATTTACGCAGAGCAGGTGCTGGTGGCCGTGGGTGAAGGCGTCAAAGCGGCGCTCAGCGCTTACGATTACCTGTTACCACATTTATAGTTGATAGGGTGGCAGGCACATTTTGTGCCTGTCACCAACTTGTTCGGAGGACGATATGCCTCTTTTTACACCGGGGCGGCGTTGGCAGCCACCCTACTATCCATTCAAAAAAGAAAGTGCCGACCGCCGCTTTTTGGCCTTTGTGGAGCGGGTGACGAAAGGGCCGCTGTTTGGCTGCCGCATGTGCGGCAACTGCTTATTACAAGAAACGGCCTTCATCTGCCCCATGGAATGTCCCAAAGGGGCGCGCAACGGCCCGTGTGGTGGCTCCACTGAGGAACATTGCTACGTGGACGAAACACGGCCGTGCATCTGGTATGAAATCTACGAGCGTGCCTTCAAAATGGGGCGCGAAGAGATGCTGCTGGAAGTGCTGCCCCCGCTGGACTGGAACAAGGTGGGCACAGAGACGTGGGGCGACGTGGCCCGGCAGGTCAAAGATGTTGGTACCAAGAAGGTGCTCATCGATTTGGTAGCCCGCGACAAAGAAACCCGTGCCGAAACATGGGATGCCGTCTTCCGTCCGGTGCGCCAGCCAGATTGGTGGGAAGGAGATGCCGAATATCATCCGCCCGCCTATGATGAGCCAGTATCCGAGCTGGAACGGCGGCTGCGCGCCGGTGAGTTTGTGGTGACGGCCGAAGTGGCTCCGCCAATGAGCGCCGCCACGGGTAAGATGGGGCGCAACGTGGAGATGGTACGGCCGTACGTCGCCGCTGTTAACTTCACCGACTGTCCTTCGGCCACGCCGCGTATGTCTTCTATTGCCTGTTCTAAACTGGCGCTGGAGCAGGATGCCGAACCTGTACTGCAAATTGCCGCCCGTGACCGTACCCGCACCGGCCTACAGGCCGAAGTGTTGGGTGCATCAGCAATGGGCATTCGCAACATTTTGTGCCTCTCTGGCGACAGCGCCAATATGGGGCCATCACCAAAAGGGCGCATGGACGTGATTGACATCGACTCCATCCAGATGCTGTGGATTTTGCGCCGGATGCGGGATGAAGGGAAATATCTGGACGGCCGTTCCATCAAGTTCCGTCCCCAATATTTTCTGGGGGCGGCCGGTTCACCGTTTGCCTCCCGCCCGGAATTTCAGGCGATTCGCGAGCATAAAAAGGTCAACGCCGGGGCGCAGTTTTTCCAGACCAACCTGGTGTACGATCCGGACGGGCTGGAGGCGTGGCTGAACGAACTGGCCAAGCGGGACATCCTGGACAAGGTGTACATCCTCATCGGCATCACGCCGCTGAAAACGTTGAAGATGGCCCAATATATGCACCACGACGTGCCTGGCGTGGTCATTCCCAAGCGCATCCTCAACCGGCTGGAAGCGGCCGGTGATGGTGTAGAGGAAGAGGGTGTGCAGATTGCCCTGGAGCTGATTGAAGCAATTAAAGGTAAGCATGGGGTCAACGGCATTCACCTGATGGCAGTGGGTTGGGAAGAGATTGTGCCGCGCATCGTGACAGAAGCCGGATTGGCGCAGCCAGAACTGAGCGTGGCGGAACCGTGGCTGAACGGCCGTTAACCGGACTGGCGGGCCGCGTGCAGGAACTGCAAGCAGACCTGACACGCCGTGAGTTGCCCGAGTTGGCCCATGCTTGCGGCGCTGCGTTGGTGGACGGCCGTTTACAGATGAAGGTGTGGGGAACGGCCGTCACCATTTCTGCCCCGGACTTTGTGGCACGCGATGCGGCAACGGGCGAAGCGCTGGATCCACTGACGCAGGCGCTCGTGGCCTATTACCTGCACACGGCCGACGGCATGCTGCCAGCTGATCATTGGATTGCTTTTACCGAACTGCCGGACGGCCGTTTTTACACGCAGGCTTTTCAAGGATACACGGGGCGGGAGCTGGCCCAGACGTTTGGCAATGATGTGGCGCATTTTGGCGAAACGGCCGTGGCTTTGGCTGGAACGGCCGTGCCTTTTGCCGATGCCGCTTTTCGCTTTCAGGCGCTGCCGCGTGTACCTGTGCTGGCGGTGTGCTGGCAGGGAGATGAAGATTTCCCGCCCTCGTATAAAATCTTGTTCGATGCCCACACGCCGCACTATTTGCCCACCGACGCCTGTGCTATTTTGGGCAGCATGTTGACCCGGCACTTGCTCAAGGTTGCAGACCCGAAGAGTTTGCTTTAAGTTAACGGAGTTTTGAGGATACCAAATCCTTTGGGTCTTATGGAGAATTATGAAATTAGCAATTAGTGGTAAAGGTGGCGTGGGTAAAACAACATTGGCCGCACTGTTGGCCCAGGCGTATGCTGATGCCGGGCAGCAGGTGCTGGCGGTTGACGCCGATCCGTCACCCTGCCTGGCGGGGGCGCTGGGCTTTCCTAATGAACTGCGGGCGCAGCTCCATCCCATTGTAGAGATGGAGGCGCTGATCGCCGAGCGCACCGGGGCCAAACCGGGCACGATGGGCGGCTTTTTTACGCTTAATCCGCGCGTAGACGACATTCCCGAGCGGTTCAGCGTGGTCCATCGCGGGGTGCGCCTGCTGGAAATGGGCGCGGTGGAGATGGGTGGTTCCGGCTGTATCTGCCCGGAAAGTGCTATGCTCAAGACCTTGTTCACCCATCTGCTGTTCCGCAAAGATGACGTGCTCATCCTGGACATGTATGCCGGTGTGGAACATTTGGGACGGGCCACGGTCGATTTTGTTGATGCGCTGATCATCGTAGTGGAACCGACGCGGCGCAGTATGGGTACGGCCGTTCAAATTCAGCAGCTGGCGCAAGGCATTGGCCTGACCCGACTCTGGCTGGTAGGCAACAAGGTACGCAACGAAGATGACGCGTCCTTCTTGCAGGGCAACCATCTGCAAATCCCCCTCCTGGGCCTGATCCCGATGAATGATGGCGTGGCTGAGGCGGATCGGTTGGGTACGGCCGTTTACGACACCGTGCCTGCGTTAAAAGAAGAATCTAATAGGATGATAGCGAGGCTGGAGAGTGGAGACTGACTGTTTGATTTTTACTCTTTTGCCACTATGACTACAACGAATTGTAGGAATTAGCGAATTCGCTCTCTACTGTTTGTCATTCGTTGATTCCTAAAATTCGCTGTAGTCTCTTAGAAAACAAGATATGACAACAACAATCGCTTTAGCAGGCAAGGGCGGCGTGGGTAAAACCACCATCGCTGGGCTGATCATTAAACATTTGGTAGAAACGCAGCCGGGCGCTGTCCTGGCTATCGACGCCGATCCCAGCAGTAATTTGAACATGGTGCTGGGGCTGGACCTGGATTGGACGGTGGGCGACATCCGCGAGGATTTGCTCAGCCAGGTGAAACAGTCGCTGACGGCCGGTGGCGCGGCAATGGGTACGGTAGCCGGCGGGTCCACCAAGCGCGAATATTTAGACTACCAGATTCGCTCGGCGCTGTCTGAAGGGGACCGGTTTGATCTGATTGCGATGGGGCAGCCGGAGGGGCAGGGGTGCTACTGCGCCGTGAACCACAACTTGCGGGAGGTGGTCGATTCCATCAGCAAAAATTATCGCTACGTGGTGATCGACAACGAAGCCGGGATGGAGCACCTGAGCCGGCGCACGACGCGGGCAGTGCAGCATCTATTTATTGTGTCCGAGCCGACGCTGCGCAGCATTGTGGCGGCAGAACGCATTGCTGCCTTCCGCCACGAGCTGGACATCGAGATTGAGCACACCGGTTTGATCCTCAACCGGCTGAGCGGCCCGGTGCCCGAGGTGTTGCGGGAACACATCGACAAGATGGGGATTCCGCTGTTGGGGGTGGTGCCGCCGGACGAGGAACTGGCGGCATTGGAGCTGGCGGGACGGCCGTTCATCGAGCTAAACCATGGGTCATTGGCGGTTACGGCCGTTGCCGATATCATGAGTCAACTCGGTATCTGAATTTAGGGTGAGATTGGACCAATCTGGAAACTCCATAATTTTGCCTCCCATTATTGAAAACAGACGATAGAAAACCGATGCTGTCTATGAACTCATTCTGGACCTGGCTCAGGCCAGAGGTGAAAGAGTTTACAGAAAAGGTGCACAATTATTTGTGAATCATCTATTCCCTGTGCAAGATTCAACGTTGGCGGCAAATGCGCTGGCGGAGATGGTGCGGCTAAATTACGCACTGCCGGGAACTGTGCAGTGCCGCTTCTTTAGGAAAGGCATTTGTGACACCTACCGGGTATTTGCCGATAATCAGACGTTCTACCTGAAGGTTTACAAACAGGGCCGGCGAGGCCGAACGGCCGTATCCGAAGAAGTCCGTTTGCTGAATTACTTGGCGGCAGATGGCATTCCCGTAGTCAAGCCAGTGATGCGCAGCGACGGCAAATACGTGAACGGCCTGGCCGCCCCCGAAGGCACGCGTTACGCTGTCCTTTTTGAATCTGCCCCTGGTGCAGCCGGCCACGATGGTGACGAAAAGAAGATCAGCGCGTTTGGCCGCCTGGTTGCCCGGATGCATAAAAGTCTAGATGCCTTTCCGCTGCCCTATCGCCGAACGCCTCTGGACATGAACCATCTCATCGGCGAAAACATGGCGGTTATCATGCCTTTCATGGCCCATCGCCCAAATGATCTGGCCCTGATTGCCGACATCGCAGAACAGTGCCGGGACCTTGCCCTGCTCAAGATTAAAGAAAAACCGGCGTTTGGCATTTGTCATGGCGATCTGCATGGTGGTGATGTCTGTTTTGATGCGGCTGGCAGGCCAACGCTGTTTGATTTTGACAGCTCCGGGTGCGGTTGGCGGGCGCTGGACATTGGTGTTTTTCTGGCTTCTGTCGATTGGATGGACATCAGCACCGAGGCAGAAGCGAGACGGCTGCGCCAGCTTGACGCTTTTTTGGCCGGATACGGCCGTATCCGCACGCTAACGTCTGATGAGATAACAGCCATCCAATACACGCCCCCGATTCGTCACATCTTCTTGATGGGCTTGGTGCTGCGCTATACGGCCGTGCAGCAGGGCGATCATTGGGCCAACGAGCAGTTTATCGACTGGCACATGAACTGGTTCAGGCATTGGGCGAAAACAACAACTTCCTGAGATAACCGAGCTAAGCAAACATTTGCTGGCGGTTACGGCCGTTGCCGAAATCATCGCGTAGTTTAACAACATTCATTGATATAATATCTCTCTTGAGAAAAATCTCCTGACCAAAGGAGCTAGGGCTATGATCACATTCTGGCATCAATGGCGGCGGTCGCTGGTGCCGCTGCTGCTTCTGCTGCTGGTTGCCGTCTCCCACTACGCCGTTCAGGCTGCGCCGCCGCAGCAGGCAGTGGACGAAGCTGCCTACATCCTCATCGGTCGGCTTCTGGATGCCCAGGAACAGCCAGTTGAAGCGGCCACGGTACGCGTCGGCGAGGCCGAAGTAGAAAGCCAGGAAGATGGCTCGTGGGCGCTGGCGCTGGCCGCGCTGCCCGCCACCGGGACGGACCTGGTAATCGAACGGCCGCATTTCACCCCCATCACCCTGCCCCTGGATACGGCCGTGCGCCAGCAGCTGCAAAACAACGGTGCTTACAACGTTGGTCCCCTGACTTTAGAGCGGCAAATTACCACCGGATTTTGGGTGGCCACGCTGGCCTTTATCCTCGTTTTAGTGCTGATCGCCTTTGAGAAGCTGCACAGCACGACGGCCTCGCTGGTCGGGCTGTCGATCATTTTTATCAGCACCTTCATTGGCCGGGCCTTTGCTGCCAACTGGTTCATCATCGATTTTGAGCGGGCGTTAGAGTACATCAATTGGGAAGTGATCTTCCTGGTGATGGCCATGATGATTGTCATCGCCATCATCGAGGAGACCGGCGTCTTTCAGTGGACGGCGTTCCAGGCGTACCGGCTCAGCCGGGGGCGATTGTGGCTGCTGGTGCTGATTTTGATGTTGATTACGGCCGTTGCCTCCGCCCTGCTAGACAACTTCACCACCATGCTGCTGATGACCCCCATCAGCCTGCAAATTGGCATCGCGTTGGGCATCAATCCCCTGGCGCTGATTATTCCTGAGGTGCTGGCCTCCAACGTCGGCGGTATCACCACGCTTATTGGCACGCCGACCAACATCCTCATCGGGGCCTACGCCGACATTGGCTTTACCGATTTCCTGGTGAACCAGACGGTGGGCGTGCTGATTGCCCTGGCGTTCATGGCTGCGTTTGTCCTGTACCATTACCGCAAAGATTTGTTCAAGGAAAGTAGTGGAATTTCGCCGGTGTTGTACGGCCGTCTCGAACAAAACGCCCGCATCGAAAAGCCTCAAGTGCTGGCCCGGTCTGGCGTCGTTTTCCTGCTGGTTCTGGTCGGATTTGTCGTTGGCGAACGGTTTCACATCGTTCCCGCCGTGCCTGCCTTGCTAGGGGCCACCACGCTGCTGGTCTGGCTCAAGCCGGACATCCAGAAGATGATCAAAGCAGTAGACTGGACGACGCTGGTCTTTTTCATGGCGCTGTTCATCGTCGTGGGCGCGGTGCGTGAAGTCGGGCTGATCAGCGCCATTACCCAGGTCGTCAGCGGTGTGATTGGTGAGAGCCTGCCGCTGGCGGTGCTGTTTGTAGTGTTGGGCGTGGGCACGATGTCGGTGGCTGTGGCCAATATTCCACTCACCGCCTCGCTGCTGCCGGTGGTCGAATTTCTTTCCGGCACGGTTCCCGGCGCTGACAGCAAGGTGCTGTATTATGCTCTGTCGATGGGCGCAGCGATGGGCGGCAACGGCTTTTTGATCAGCGCCGAGGCCAACCTGGTGACGGCCGGCATCACCGCCCAGGCCGATTCGCCCATTTCCTTCAAGGAATTTATGAAGGTCGGCCTGCCGGTTACCTACCTCACACTACTGGCCGGTTTCCTATGGCTGGCCATTCGCTTTGCGATCTTTAGCTCGTAAGGAGACGACATGAGGAAATAGTACGCTGATTTGCCTGATTGCCCTGATCGCGAAGCGGTCGTCCTGCGACATCAGGAAGATCAGGCAAATCAGCGTACCATTCTTTTACATAGGAGGAAACCTATGCCTGTTATTTTATGCCCCACACGTGGTGGTAAGTCGAGTATTCCTAACCAACAGTGGGCCATTCGGCTGGCCAAAGAGCGCAATGCCCGCCTGATTTTTCTCTATGTGTCCGACGTACGCTTTCTTGATAATCTGTCCAGCCCGCTGCTGGTAGATGTGGCCCACGAACTGGACGAAATGGGTGAATTTTTGCTGGGCATGGCGCAAGATCGGGCGCAAAAGGCAGGTGTAGTGGCCGACATCATGGTGCGGCAGGGTGTCTTCCGCGAGGCTTTGGCCGACGTGATCGGTGAGCAAGAAGTGGAGACGGTTATTATTGGTAAGTCAAGCGAGGGAGTGGGCGTTACAGACGAGCGCTATCTGGCTATTTTGGCCAACACGGTGCAGGAAAAGGGGGTAGAGATGCTGGTGGTGGAAGCGGGTGAACTGGTGCGTCGCTATGCTGCTGATGATGACAAGCCGAACCTGTCTGCCACAATCAACTAGCCTGTCTTACAATGAGCCAAAACCCGATCAATAAATTCGTTTGCCGCGCCTAAATAGGCAGATTCATCGCGTAAGGATAGCCAATCAAGCGGTGCGTTTGTTTGCGCCTGCACCACATCCACCAGATGCCGATTTTCTTGCAGGGCTACCTGGCAGGCGGCCTTCACCAACTGCTTGGCCTCGGTGCGGCTCATGTGGTTGGGGGCCAGGGCAAAGGTGATGGCTTCGGCCAACATCAGGCCGTTGGCTGCCGCCACGTTTTGCCGCATTCGCGCTTCATCGACGACCAGGTTTTGGCTGAGGAAACGGGCTTTTTGCAGGGCAGCGGCCGTAAACCCCATCATCTGCGGCAGCGTCAGCCACTCCATCTGCCAACCGTGCGTGCCCCGCTCGTGTTCCTGGATTAGCGCCTGGTGCATAGCTGAGAGCAAAGACGCATTGGTGCGGGCGGCGGCAATGATCAGCTCGCTGATGATGGGGTTGTGCTTTTGCGGCATCGTGCTGGAGCCACCACGGGAGGAATCGGCCGTTTCGCGCACTTCTGCCACTTCAGACTGCGCCAGCAAGATGATGTCCTGGGCCATTTTGGCCAGGCTGCCGCTCACCAGGGAGAGCCAGCCGGCCAGCTCGGCCAGATTATCGCGCTGGGTGTGCCAGGGGGTAGGTGGCACATTGAGGTTGAGTTCTTGAGCCAGGGCGGTTTGTACGGCCGTACCGTTCTCCCCCAACGCCGCCAGCGTGCCCGCCGCCCCGCCAAACTGCACCACCAGCAGGCGCGGTTTCATTTCGGATAGTCGCTGGCGATGGCGCAGCAGTGGGGCCAGCCAGTTGGCCACCTTCAGGCCAAAGGTGATGGGCATCGCCTGCTGCGAATGAGTGCGTCCAGCCATCAACGTATGCCGGTGCTGGTCAGCGAGCTGGGCCAGGTTGCCAATCACATCTTCAAGCGCTGCTTCCAACAGGGCCAACACCGCCCGAATTTGTAAAATCCGCGCCGTGTCCACGATGTCCTGCGTGGTTGCGCCCCAATGTACGTAATCGGCAGCGTTTTCCCCCACGTGCGCCCGCAGCTGGTGCACGAGTTCGCTGACCGGCACGCCAGCCTTTTCCATCCCGGCGCGCAGATGATCGGAATTTGGGGTGAATACGGCCGTTCCCGCCACAATCTGTGCCGCAGCCCCCTCAGGAATGATGCCCAACTGACCCTGCACCACGGCCAGGGCCGTTTCCACATCTACCATGTATTGCACAAAATGCGCATCAGAAAACTGCTCAGCGACTTCGGCGTGGTTGAATAGGGTAGAAAACAGTTGCGAATCCAGAGGTGAAAATGCCATTTAAACAGGAATGGGGACACAGATTGCACAGATATAAGAAGCAAATCTGTGTTTATCTGTGTAATCTGTGTCCTAATAAAATATTAACGCTCGTTGAAAGGTGGGGCAGGGATGACCAGATCGGCCGTGGCAAACTCCTGCGGCCACACCAGTTCAATCTCCCCATTTTGATATTGCAGGAACGGCGTCACAACAATCCCCGTCCCGTCATCACGGAAGGTCACTGGGCCAATCATAGCTGTCATGTCCGTCTCGGCAATGGCATCCCGCAGCGCCTCATGCTCAAGCGTGCCGGCCCGCTCAATAGCATCAACCAAAATCTGAATGGCCGAATAAGCCGGTCCCACCATCGGATCGGCTGGACGGCCTTCCATCTCGACATGCTGCGCATTGAGTTCCTCAACGCCGGCATAGGTCATGGCATTGTGCCAGCCGGGAGCCAGCACCACGTAATCACCCACCGTGCCCAGGTCACGCCAGGTAGGCACGTCAGCGGCTCTTACCATGAAGGAGAAGTCTGGCGTATAGCCCAACTCGCCCATTTGCCGGTAAAGGGCAATGCCGTCCGGTGGGATGGGCAGCGCCAACAGCATGTTGGCTTCAGCCTCCTGGGCCCTCAGGATCAGATCTGTGTAATCGGTTGTGCCGGGAGCATATTCTTCATGAACCACGACTTCATAGCCATATTCTGGCGCGCTTTCCTGCCACAAAGCAGCCATTTCCTCACCCCAATCGGTGGATTCCTGGAAGATGGCCACCCGCGTGGGACGATTTTCTTCAGTGGTGTAAGCGTTTACCATCTCAAAGAGCGAATCGGACAGATCGGGCGATTTAGGGAAGGGTGAGAATAGATATTCATATCCCTCGCTGTGGGGGGCTTGCAGGGCAAAGGCGACGCCAATGTAGGGAATCTGGTTCTTTTCGGCGATGGCGGCGGCGGCGGCGTGCAGACTGCTGCCAAATCCGCCCAGGTAAGCCACGACGTTTTCGTCAGAATTGAGCGATTCTAGATGGGAAACGGTGGCGTTGGGGTCGGATTCATCGTCTAGCAGAATGAGCTCAAGGGGAATGTTGGCATCGTATTCTTCAACGTAAACACCGCCGGCGGCGTTGATGTCGGCCACGGCCATCTTGTAGCCGCGATCCACCTGTGCCCCGCCACCGGCAAATGGCCCAGACAAGGGAACGACGGCTCCCACCTTGATGGTTTCTGGTGCTTCTTCGCCGCCGCCACAGGCCACCAGAACCAGACTGAATGCTGCCAATAACAAAAACAGGATTTTCTTGTGCATCATCTCTTCTCCTTTTCTGAATATATGAACGGAACAAATGGGTCAATCACTTTCTTTTGCGGGTGGGCTGAGGACGGGGCTGGGGGGTAACGGCCGTTGCCGCGCCCGGTACCGATCCCAAATTTCCATCAATCCACCCGGTAAAAGCAGCACAACGATAATAAAAAGGACGCCAAAAATGAGTAAATGGAAGCCCACCAGATTGGCGGCTAACACATCCCGCACCAAAACGAAAAACACGGCGCCTACCAATGGGCCAACCACCGTGCCCACCCCGCCGACAAAGGTGACGATGATGGCATCGAAGGTCCATTCGGGGCTGAAGGCCAGGCTGGGATAGTAGCTAACGTGAAAATAAGCAAAGCTGCTGCCGGCCAGCCCGGCCAGGGCCGCACTGAGGGTGAAGGCGGTGAGCTTGTGCCGAAATACGTTGACGCCAATGGCCCGGGCAGCATCTTCATCCTCGCGCACGCTCATCATGCCTAAACCGAGCCGGGAAAACGTGAGCCAATGGGAAACGGCCGTTGTCAACACCAGCACCGCAAAGGAAAGGTAATAACGAGACTCAAGACTGTACCCGCGCAATGCCTCAACGGGCAGCGCCGAAACCGTAGGCAGCACATTGCCCACCGTAATGCGAATTGCTTCAGCTAACGCCAGGGTGCCAATGGAAAAGTAGATCCCTTTCAGGCGCAGGCCAGGAAAACCAAGGATGAACGCCGCCACAGCCGCCGCCACGCCGCTCAATAATGTGCACACCAGGAGCGGCCAGCCTTGCAGCCACAGCAGGCGTGTCAACAGTGAGCCAATGCCAAAGAATGCAGCGTGCCCCAGGCTAATTTGCCCGGCAAAGCCACCGACAATGTTCCAGCTGGCGGCCAGCGCCGCAATAATGAAGGTAAGAATAGCAATGGTCAATGTCTTGTCGTTGTCGATGAGCAGCGGCAAGGTGAGCAAGATGGCTACAATGCCACCAACAATGAGGATTTTGCTGCGCCGCTCAAGCATGTTGGCCTCCAAAGAGGCCCTGCGGCCGTAAACTTAAAACGATGAGAAAAATGATCAGCCCCACAATTTCGCGATAAGCACCACCTCCTGGAATAAGAATAGAAGTGAACGCTTCGGCCAGGCCCAGCAATATACCGCCCAGCAGCGTGCCGCGCATACTGCCCAGCCCGGCCAGCACAACAACGATCAACGCTTTGAGCGTCCACTGCAAGCCGATGGACGGATTGACGCTGAACCCCAGCCCAATCAGCACACCGGTGATGCCGGCCAGCCCGGCTGAAATGCCAAAGGCCAGCAGGTAAACGCGGCGAATGTCGATACCGGTGAGGGCGGCGGTGGTCCAATCTTCGCTGGTAGCCCGCAATGCTTTGCCCCAGTAGGTTTGTTTCAGGAACCATTCGAGCAAAAAGACAGCGGCAATGGCCACCACCAAACCCGCCACGCGCACGAAGGGGAAGCGAATATCGTCAATTTGCCAGGCGGAGGAAGAATAACTGGTGAGGATGCCCCGATCATCGGCGGTGAAAAGGCGGACTGCGGCCGTTTGCAAAATCAGCGTCAGGCCAAAGCCCAAAAGTAATGAATTTTTGATCCGATTTTCCTCGTCGAGTTTAACGATGTGGCGGAAGACGAGTGCGTGCAAAATCAGGCCCATCACCGCCAACATGGCAAAAACAATCGCCAGGGAGACAAATGGATCTAGTCCAAGCAAGGTGAAAAGGTAAAAAGCGGCATAGCCGCCCAACATGATGAGCTCGCCGTGGGCCACGTTGAGCACTTTAAGCACACCAAACGCCAAAGAAAGCCCCAGCGCCGCCAAGCCATAAATTGCGCCGACCAATGCACCAGAAACGGCCGATTGAATGAGTGTGTCCATAAGCTATAAACTCAGATATGCTTCTTTAACGGCGGGGTCCCGCAGTAACTGTTGGCAGGGTCCCTCTTTCACAATCTGCCCCGTTTCGATGATGTAGCCGTAATCGGCCGTTTCCAGGGTCAGGTGGACGTTCTGCTCCACAATTAAAATAGAAACCCCCTGCTGGTTAATCTCGACGATCCGCTTAAACGTGTTTTCTACAATCAGCGGCGCCAGCCCTAGCGATGGCTCGTCCAGGATGAGCATCTCCGGCTTGGCCATGAGCGCCCGGCCAATGGCCAACATTTGCCGCTCGCCGCCGCTCATCGTGCCTGCCAGCTGCGATTTCCGCTCCGCCAGTCGGGGAAAAATCTCAAATACCTCGCGCAATGTTGTGTCTTTGTGTGGCCGCGCCCGTGGCGGAAACGCGCCCAACTCCAAATTTTCCAGGACGGTGAGTGAGGAGAACGTGCCGCGCCATTCCGGCACCAGCGTCAGACCACTGTTCACAATTTCATGGGGCGCTTTGCCGACAATGGACTCCCCCTGGAAGAGTATCTTCCCGCCCAGAGGTGGCAGCAGCCCCATCACCGATTTAAGCGTGGTGGTTTTGCCCGCGCCGTTGGGTCCTAGCAGAGCCACGATGGATTGCGGCGGCACGTTTAGTGAGACGTCCCACACCACCTGAATTTCGCCGTAAGCCACCTGGATATTTTCAATTTTTAGCATAATGCGATCCCAGGTACGCTTCGATGACGCGTGGATTTTCAATGACTTCTACGGCCGTTCCCTCCGCCAGTTTTCGCCCTGCATTTAACACAATCACCCGTTCACACACGTTGGTAATCGCTTTAATAATGTGCTCCACAACGATGATGGTAATGCCAGACGCGTTGAGCCGCCGAATGAGAGCCAGCGCTTCCGGGATTTCTTTGGGATTCAGCCCGGCCATAAATTCATCTAGCAGCAGCAGGGTGGGGTTGCCCGCCAGGGCGCGGGCTACTTCCAGCCATTTGCGCTCCATGATGGTCAGATCGCGCGCCAGTAATTTGGCTTTGGGGGCTAATCCCACCAGCTCCAGCACTTCATAGGCGCGGGGTTCGCCTTCTTTTTTGGTAGACATGTTGGCGTGGCCAAAGAGGCAACCTGCCAGGACGTTGTCCAGGGTGGTGAGATGGGGAAACGGCCGTACCAGTTGAAACGTGCGTGCCATGCCCCGGCGGGCCACTTCGTGCGCCGGTAAGCCGGTGATTGTTTCGCCGTTAAACGTCACCGTGCCGGACGTGGCTGGCAGAAAACCGGTGATCACGTTAAACGCCGTCGATTTGCCCGAGCCGTTTGGCCCGATCAAACCCACAATCTCACCCTGGGCTACCTCAAACGTGACCTCGTTCAGGGCGCGCAAACCACCAAAATCCTTGGAAATCTTGTCCACCTGGAGCATGTAGGTTTAATCTCCCCAAATTTCCCGGGCTGTGTTCACGATCATTTCCAGCTTGGCCCACTGCGCATCGTGCGTCAGTTCATTGCCGTGTACGGTGCTGGAAAAGCCGCACTGCGGACTCAGGCACATGTTGTCCAGCGCCATATACTTGGCCGCTTCTTTCACCCGCTGGATGACAAAATCTTTCTCTTCCAGGTCACCAGTTTTGGAGGTGACCACGCCCAGCACCACCGTTTTGTTTTCCGGCACAAAGCGCAGCGGCGAAAAATCACCAGAGCGCTCGTCGTCGTATTCCATGAAGTAGGCATCGACGTTCATCTCATTAAAGAGCACTTCGGCCACCGGCTCATAGCCGCCCTGGGCAAACCAGGTGCTGCGGAAGTTGCCCCGGCACATGTGTACGCCAATGGTCAGGTCTTGGGGACGGCCGTCTATCACCGAATTAATCAACGCGGCATAGGTGCGCGGCAGTTCATTGGGATCGTCACCCCGGTCAATTGCCCCCTGGCGCATCTTGGGATCGCACAAATAAGCCAGATTGGTGTCGTCCATTTGGATGTAGCGGCAGCCCGCATCATACAGCGCCTGGATTTCGTCCCGGTAAACCTGGGCCAGGTCTTCAAAAAATTCATCCATATCCGGGTAAGAATCAATATCAATCGCGGCCCGCCCACCGCGAAAATGAACCATCGTTGGTGAGGGAATGGACACTTTGGGCGTTTGGCTTACCTGCGATTGCAGAAAGTTGAAATCGTTTACCTGAATATTCTTCGTATGCCGCAGCTTGCCGGTGACGGCCAACCGGGGCGGCGTAAAGCCATCTTTGGCCGGGTTGGCATCAATCGCCCCGCTGACGGTGACGCCGCCGACCTGTTCCAAAAAGTCCAGGTGAAAATAGGTGCGCCGGAACTCGCCATCGGTGATGCTTTTGAGGCCGACGCTTTCTTGCTTCTTCACCGCCTCACGAATGGCCTCATCTTCAGCGGACCGCAGTTCTTCAGCGCTAATATTGCCGTTGTGAAATCGGGCACGCATCTCCAATAATGATTTGGGTCTTAACAAGCTGCCCACGTGGTCAGCACGAAATGGGGGATTTATCTTAGACATGGTTTGTTCTCCTTCAAATGTGTAGAGCGATGTCTCTGCAGATTGAAAACTGAATCAAGTAGCCGGAGCTTTACTTGTTACTCTCGCGAAGGCGGGAGACCAGGCGAGTGGATTCCCGCCTTCGCGGGAATGACATATACTCCAAGCGGTCAAATCGCTCTACTCTGGATTAAAAAATACGGTTTCCTTATTCCCTTGGACGTGGATATCAAAACGGTAAGTTGGTAAATCACTCGATTGTTCGGGAACGGCAATGAGCGTGTGCCGCCGGTCGCCGTCTATTGCATTGAGGACGGCATCTGTTTCGTTGGCTGGTTCGTCGGCAAAATAGATGCGGGTGAGGGCGTGAATTAACATGCCTCGGGAAAAAACGTTAACGTTGATGTACGGTGCCTGTCTATCGCGACCACCGGGCTTGATGGTTTTGAATTCGTATCTACCCTCAATGCGCGTTTCGGCCCGGCCAAACCCGCGAAAATGAGGATCGGCTTGCGCCTGTAGGGGATCGCTCGGGTGGTTGTAGATGCCGTTGGCATCTGGCTGCCATATTTCTACCATGGCATCGGTGATGGGTTGGCCATCGCCATCCAGCACGTAGCCGGTTATTTTGATGCGTTCGCCAGATGTTTTTTCTTGCACCAGCTCATTTTGCGGCTGGCCGTAAATCAGCCCAATACGAAAGTAAGGTCCAACAGTCTGGCTGGCTGATTGTTTCATGATGGGTTTCCTCCGGTTGTTATTCAAAAGGCGTCTGGCGCGGCCCGCAAACGACAATATCGAAGCGGAACCCTAAGGCCCACTCTGGCTGAGTGACATCGTGGTCATAAATGGAAATGAGCTGCTTGCGGGCTTCTTCGTCCGGTATGCCGTTGTAGATGGGGTCCAGCGGCAGCAGCGGATCGCCGGGAAAGTACATTTGTGTCACCAGCCGCTGCAAAAAGTTGACGCCAAACACCGAAAAGTGAATGTGCGCTGGACGCCACGCATTGGGATGGTTGCGCCAGGGGTAAGCTCCAGGGCGAATGGTGGTGAAGCGGTAAACGCCGTTTTTATCCGTGAGCGTGCGGCCCGCGCCGTGAAAGTTGGGGTCAAGGGGGACATCATGCTGATCGACTTTGTGCATGTAACGGCCGCACGCATTTGCCTGCCACACCTCCACCAACGCATTGGGAATCGGCTTGCCGCGATCATCCAACACGCGCCCGGTCACGATAATTCGCTCGCCTATTGGTTCGGCCGTTTTCATCGAGTTTTTGGTGAGATCATTGTCCAACGGGTGAATCTCATCCTCGCCGTAAACTGGTCCGGTTAATTCGGACAAGGTTTGCGCCAGTGGAATCAAGGGGCGGCTGGGTGAGCGCTTTGTTGTTGATTTGTATGGGGGGTGCAGGTAAGGGGGGTGCACGGCCCAATCCAGCGGATTGAAAGTCACCAATTTTGTCATTATCTTTAAGCCTCCTCGTCAAGCTCTTTGTAGATGCGTTTGGCAACAGCCATCGCTGTGTTGGCTGCCGGCACGCCAGCGTAAATGGCCACTTGCAACAGCACTTCTTTGACCTCATCAGGCGTTACGCCGGTGTTTTGCGTGGCGCGAATGTGCATGGCCAATTCATGTTCTTTGCCCAGGGCAGCCATCATGGCAATGGTTAACAGATGGCGCGTCTTGTGGTCCAGGCCTGGGCGTGACCAGACGGTGCCCCAGGCCGTTTCGGTGATGAACTGCTGAAAATCAGCGTCAAACGGTGTTTTGTTGGCTTCGGCGCGGTCTACGTGGGCATCGCCTAACACAGAGCGCCGTACTTTCATGCCTTGTTCGTGTTTGTTTTCCATAAATCGTTACTCATGTAGTCAGGCCGGTGATTCCCAGCCAGATCTGGTA
The DNA here is from genome assembly GCA_002699125.1 of Anaerolineaceae bacterium. Classification (GTDB taxonomy): domain Bacteria; phylum Chloroflexota; class Anaerolineae; order Promineifilales; family Promineifilaceae; genus Leptofilum. The sequence continues at coordinate 166,484 of PABI01000123.1, read as the reverse complement.
AATGCCAAACCCAATCAGCAGCAGGCTGCCAATTAGAACGAGGTAATGGTTTAGCTGCTCATTGATTCTGCCCGCCTGGCTAAACAAAACGATTTGTAAGGACAGCCCGCCAATCCATAACAGATAAAAGAACAAGAGAAAGGCTGCACCATGCCAGGCAGATTCTGCAGAATAGGTGAGCAAGGCAGGTACGCCAACGGCCGTCCAGTTTAAATACACCTGCGGGCTGATCCAAATGGCGAGGATCGCTTGCCAAAATGTTCGGCTGGGCGCATTGGCCACCGCCTCCGTTGAAACCTGCATTCGCTGCATGCTGCGATATAACACGTATGCCAGGTAAAAGAAAAATACGCCGCCAGAAATCTGTAAAATGTGAATGGCCGCCTGCGGCAGCTGTCGCAGCACCAACCAGACCAATAAAATGACCGGAATGTCTGCCACCAGCGGTGTCAGCGCCAGTGGCAACGAACGTCGTAAGCCATGTTGCAGCGCCTGGGACAACACAAAAATTTTGAATGGGCCAAAAGACAGCAGCGGCAGCGTTGCCAGGGACAACGCATGCAGAAAGATTACGATCATATAAATTGGGCAATGTGTTCGGCCAAGATGTCCGGCTGTTCGATGCAGGGTAGGTGAGCTGCATCGGGGATTTTATGAAATTGGGCGTGCGGAATGAGTTCACAAAGTCCCTGGACCAAAGCAGGCGGTGTGGCCAGATCTTCTGCGCCACACAGCACCAGGGTAGGGGCGGTGATTGTTTTTGCGGCTTCTGTTAAATTGGCATCACGGATGGTTGCGCAGGTGCCGGTGTATCCTTCTACGGGCATGCGGGTGAGCATATTGGCATACCCGCTAAATGCTGCTGGTTCTTGTTTAGCGAAGTCGTCGGCAAACCAGCGGGACAAGATCGTGTCGCGCATGGCATTCATGCCGTGCTGGCGCAGGTTGGTGATGCGTTCATTCCAGAGAACGGCCGTTCCTATCTTCGGCGCTGTATCACACAATACCAGCGACAGCACCCGCTCGGGCCAGGTCGCCGTGAAATCCAGAGCAATCATCCCCCCCACAGAAATGCCGACTAAAATGGCCTGTGGCACCTCCAGTTGGTCCAATAATGCAGCCAGATCTGTGGCGTGGTCGCGAATGGCGTACGGCGCTGGCGGACAGTCTGAAAGGCCATGTCCGCGCTTGTCGTAACGAATAATGCGGTAGCTGTGGCCAAAATGAGGCACTACCCGATCCCAGATGCGCAGATCTGTGCCCAGCGAGTTAATAAAAACCAGGGGCAGGCCTTCTAAGACGCCTTCGCAAACATAATGTAACGTCACGTTGTTAACAGTGGTAAATTCCATTATTTGCTCACGACGTTGAACGTGCGCTCACGCTCCACGCTCTTTGTAAAACAGGGGATAACCAAAGCTGATAGTATCCGTCACAGGAACCTTTCAGGATTATTTACACCTTGCACGTACGATGTTGGCAGGCATGATTGCGGCAAAGGTTGTTGAACGTATTTGAGTTTTGGCTGGCATATCTTCCGCAATGCCAGTGAAAAGTTGTTGTCGAGGTTGAATCGGTTGCGTTTATTGTATACATGAATAGGCGAAACTGGCAAGTCTTCACCAAAAAACTAACTAAAATTAGGCAATTTCGGGGAAAGATGGATAGGTTTTGGGGAATTTTGTATACATGGCAGCCGTAAAATAGACAGATTTTGTGGCTAAAAACGGGCTGCTTTCTATAATTAGCCAAATAAATTGTATACAATAAACCTTGAATCATGCAGATTTTCAGCGAAAATCCTGTAAATTTGCAATTTTTGTATACATGAAGTATACAGGTTGCATACCTTCAAAAGCCTTGCATTACTGTATTCATGCGAACCAAATTTTAGTTGGCCCAAACGGCCATACTACCCGAATTTCTGCAATGTCGGAGGCAACCGAATGCAAAAAACGACCTTCTCTCGCGAACAATCGTTTCCCCTTAATGCCTGGTATGCGGTGGCCTGGGATGTGGAACTAAAACGGGCGCTGTTGCCGCGCACCATTTGCAGCCGACCTCTCGTGTTATACCGTAAAGCGGATGGTACGGCCGTTGCCCTGGAAGACGCTTGCTGGCACCGTCTGCTGCCCCTCTCTAAAGGTTGGCTTAATGGGGATGATGTGACCTGTGGCTATCATGGTTTGGTGTTTAACGCAGACGGCCGTTGTGTTTTTATGCCCTCACAGGAAACCATCAACCCTTCCGCTTGCGTGCGCAGCTACCCCATTGTGGAAAAACACCGCTTTGTCTGGGTGTGGCTGGGCGACCCGGCACTGGCTGATCCCGCCAAAGTGCCCGACCTGCACTGGAACGACGATCCCGAATGGGCCGGCGATGGCCAGCTCATTTACCTCAAATGTGATTACCGGCTGGTGGTAGACAACTTGATGGACCTTACCCACGAAACCTTTGTCCATGCCGGCAGTATTGGCAACCAGGCTGTGGCCGAAGCCCCTTTCGACGTGACCCACACGGAGAACCACGCTACGGTTACCCGCTGGATGCTGAACATCGATCCGCCACCGTTTTGGGCGGCGCAGCTGGGCAAGCCAGGCAAGGTGGACCGCTGGCAAATTATCCATTTTGAGCCGCCCTGTACCATTGCCATTGATGTGGGTGTCGCGCCGGCCGGGACCGGCGCACCGGAAGGAAATCGCTCTCAGGGCGTCAATGGATTTGTTCTTAACACTATCACGCCTGAAACAGAAACAAGCTGCCACTATTTTTGGGCCTTTTGCCGCAACTACCGCCTAAAAGACCAGCGGGCCACCACAGAACTGCGCGAAGGCGTCGCCCGCATTTTCCAGCAGGATGAGGACGTGTTAGAAGCCCAACAGCGGGCCATGGTAGCTAATCCCGGGCGCGAATTTTACAATCTCAATATTGATGCCGGGGCAATTTGGGCCAGACGGCTCATTGATAACATGCTGGCTGAAGAAGGTTATCTGGTTCCGGCTGCCGCCGGAGATTAGAAGGAGGAAACGATGTCGTCACAAACGATAAATGCCCTTATCACTTTGCGGGAGCAGATTCTAAACGGTGAGCTGGCCCCAGGTGAGCGGTTGCTGGAGCTGGCCCTGGTAGAACGATTGGGTGTCTCGCGCACGCCCATCCGTTCAGCGCTTACCCGGCTGGCCGAAGAAGGCCTGCTGGAAGAGATTAGCGGGGGGGGCTACGCTGTGCGCGAGTTTACCGTGCGCGATATTGAAGATGCCATTGAGGCGCGCGGCAGCCTGGAAGGTATGGCGGCTCGGCTGGCGGCTGAGCGCGGCGTCAGCCCCCTGGCGTTAAGAAAAATCAAGGAATCGTTGGAGCAGTTTGATCGCTTGTTAGAGAAAACAGACCTGGAAAGTGAAGATATAGAACGTTATTTTGATCTGAACGAGCTGTTTCACAATCAACTCATTATGTTAACTGAGAGCTTTGTGATTGAGCACGCGCTGCGCCGCATTAACGCCCTGCCCTTTGCCTCGGCAAACGCATTTGTGATGGCGCAATCAGAATTGGGCAATGCCTGGAAGGTCTTTTTTGTGGCGCAGGAACAGCACAGGGGCATTGTGGAAGCGATTGAAAACCGGGAAGGGACCCGGGCTGAATCGTTGACGCGAGAACATGCCCGCCTCTCTTTAAGTACGCTAAAAACGGCCTTGAAAACCCAGGCAGCTTTAGAGCAGGTTCCAGGATTAAAGCTGGTTTATACACCAAACTGATACCGGGGAAACAATGCGCTTCAAAAATGTTTGGACCCAGGCCAGGATAGTTAAAATTACAGATGTGGCGGCCAATGTGCGTTTGTTTGAGCTGGAACCGGAGACGGGGATACAGCCGTATTCTGCAGGCGCCCACATCGATGTGACAGTTTTAATAAACGGGCTGCCAGAAATTCGCAGTTATTCGCTGGTGGGCACCTATGCCCCGGTAGGCGGGCGATATTACATCGGCGTCAAGCGGCTGCCGGCCAGCCGTGGCGGTTCCACCTATATGTGGTCGCTGGTTCCCGGCGCGCGCTTGACTATTTCCCAGCCCAAGAATCAATTTCAGCTGACGTTTGGACGGCCGTACTACACCCTGCTCGCCGGAGGAATCGGCATCACGCCGATTTACGGCATGGCGCTGGAACTGGCTCAGAAAGGGGCCGATTTTCGCCTGCTCTACGCCGGATCGAGTCGCTGCGAGATGCCTTTTCTGGATGATCTCGGTGCAAATCTAGGCCAGCGGCTGTCTGTTTTTACTTCCGACGAAGGCAGGCGCGTCAACGTGACTGAGGTTGTCAGCAGCATTGAGGCTGGCACGCAGCTTTATGTGTGCGGGCCGTTGAGCATGCTGGACGGGGTGCGCCACGCCTGGCAGGCGCGCGGCTTGCCTGTGGGCGATCTTCGCTATGAATCCTTTGCGGCTTCTGGTCAATTTGCCGCGACTGAATTCCAGGTAACAATCCCGCGCTTGGGTAAGAAAGTGAAGGTTGGGGCTAACCAAACCATGCTCGATGCCCTTGCCCTGGCTGGCGTTGATGTCATGTCTGATTGCCAGATTGGTGAATGTGGCCTTTGTGTGGTTGACGTTTTGGCACACTCAGGTGTTGTAGACCACCGTGACGTGTTCTTTAGCGACCAGCAGAAGGCGGAAAACAAGAAGATGTGTGCCTGTGTGTCACGTATTGCCAGCGGGGACGTGGTGATCGATACAGCTTATCGCGGAGCGTCCTTTACACAGTAACGGTTCAACGCTACGCATTTACGCGCAGAACTTTCCCGCCTTTAATTTCCTTTGTTCTCATAGACCGCAAGGCGTCATTGGCTTCTTCCAGGGCAAACTCTTCTGTTTCTGGCTTGAGTGGAATTTGGGCTGCCAGCTCCAAAAACTCGCGAATGTCTTTGCGCGTAACGTTGGCCACGCTCTTGATTTCTTTCTCCTGCCACAGGTGCTCGTGATATTGCAACTTGAGCAGATAATCTTGATCCACATCTTCTTTGCGAATGGCGTTGATGACCAAACGGCCGCCCGGTGCCAGGTTTTTCAACGCTTCCACCACCGGCTTCCACACCGGCGTCGTATCGATGATGCTGTTCAGCTTTTCCGGGGCTTCGTCTTCGGTGTCGCCTGTCCAAACGGCGCCCAATTCCTCGGCAAATGCCCGCTCCTTAGGATTGCGGGCAAAAACAAAAACGTCGGCGTTGGGGAATTTGTGCCGCACCATCTTCAGCACCAGGTGTCCCGAGGCGCCAAAGCCGGTTAGGCCCAGGTTTTGGCCATCGCTTAGCTGGGTTAGCCGGAGCGAGCGGTAGCCGACGGCCCCGGCACAAAGTAGTGGAGCAGCTTCTACATCGCTAAAGGTAGCAGGAATAGGGTGGGCGTAATCCTGGGGGACGGCCATATATTGCGCATAACCACCGTTCGCATCTCGTCCTGTTGCCTTGAAATCAGGGCAAAGATTTTCGTTACCTGATAAACAATAAGAACATTCTCCGCAAGCTGAGTAAATCCAGCCCACACCGACCCGGTCACCTGATTTGAAGCGCTGTGCTTCTTGGCCGCACTCGGCCACAGTGCCCACTACCTGGTGGCCCAGCACAACTGGCAAATGGGGCGGTGGGGTGCGGCCTTCAATTTCATCCAGTTCGGTGTGGCAAACACCACAGGCGGAGACTTTGACCAGGATGTCGCCTGCCTCAAGGGTGGGCATGGGCAGGTCTGCCAGGGCCAGCGGTGTGGGATTTTCTTTTAAGCTGCCAAGTTTGTGCAATAACATTGCTTTCATTCTGCTGGTTCCTCCTCGATAAAAGTAACCTCCGTAAAAATTGTTTCAAGCCTGTCTGCTTCAAGCAAATCGGCTAATTCATAGGATCCAAAAAGTTGGGTTAGTTCAGCTTCGCTTGCTTCGCGAAACTGTAAATCGCCATTCCGCACGCCGCGATAGATGTACACGGCCGTTTCATTTGGCAGATCCAAAATAAATTCAGCACTAAATGTGATGACAAATGCCAGCGAATCGGTCTCGTCGTTCACTACAACGTCGCTGCTAATACCATTGTTGAACAATTCTGGATCGCAATGATGATTATTTTCCCGGCACCAATCTTCGCCCAGAGCTTCATAGGTCTGCGCCACTAATTCCTGACGTGCCAGCCACAATGGTTGATATGGTTCCGGGGGAAAAATGCGCCGGCTTTCTTGGGTGTTTGGGTTGTAAATGTTTACTAAAGCATAGTGGGTGGGGGCAAAATGAATGATGCTCTCGTCGTAAACGGCCGTGCCATCCGTAAACACAGCTCGCACTCGCCCATACAAAACCGTGTTCAACTCCAACTCTGGTGTTAAAACGGCCGTCCAGCCAGCAGATGGATTACCATGCATGTAAACAAAATAAAAACTGGGCGTCTCTAGATAATCCGTAATCACCCCCAAACGATAACAGACAGAAGGATGACATGCCTCTCCCACCGGGCGTTCTGGCTCCTGTAAAGTTGTAGCCCACCAAGATTGAGTTGCCTTGTCAAACCTTAAAAAATGGAGTTCATCTGGCAATTCGCTGCCCTCTGGCGTGTCCACAAAATATCCCAAAAGAAAGGAACGTTCGCTGTTCAGCGGTTCAAAAGCAATGACCCTCTGCTCTAAAACGTCGACGTCTAAGCCGGTGGGAAAAATGCCAGCTTCGCTGATGAAATCGCCAACGGTCGGTCTGGTTGGCAGAAAAGAGGGCGTTGTTGTTGGGGGCGTCGGTGTAATCTCGGCGGGAGGGGTAGGCGGTGGTTGTGTTGGCGTGGCAGAGGGGGTGGAAACGGCCGTTGACGTGGGCGTTGGCGCCATAACGATCTGAGCTTCTGGCTGTTCTGTGCGACAAGCAAACAACGCAAGTAAACAAGTTGCCGCCAGGAACATGACGACACGGGCGATATTACGGCTGGGCCTATTGGCTTTAGTGAACATCATCTTTACTTATTTGTGATAGGTGACCTCGCTGTACTGCTTTGGTTTCAGATACAATGATATTATCTCAACATAGTATCTGTTTACCAGCAAAAGCTCAGCAAGCTGCCTGCTTTTACAAAAATAGGGAGGTTACGCAAAAATATGAATTTCAGGCACGATTATTTGGTGACGGACGATCTCAAAATTTTTTACCACCGTCATATCGACGGCGGTGGCAAAACGCCGCTACTGCTGCTGCATGGGTATACCGACAACGGCCGTTGCTGGCAACGGGCAGCCAATGATTTAGCCGACCAGTACGATGTGATTATGCCAGACGCCAGAGGACACGGCCGTACCCAAGGGGCAGTCCAAAAATTTTCCTATCAGCAGCTGGCCCAGGATGTTCAGGCGGTGATTGAGGGGATGGGGTTGGAACGGCCGTTTTTGTTTGGCCATTCAATGGGGGCGCTGACAGCCTTGATTGTGGCCGCCAATGAGCCTGATCAGGTAAGGGGTATTGTTCTGGAAGACCCGCCTTTTATTGATGAGTCGCGCCCAAATTTCCTGAAGAAGAAGTTCATGCAAAAAGCTGCAGCTGACAGCAGAGCCTTCCAGAAACAACCGCTTTCTGAACGAATAGCTGTGTGCCGCGCGAATGATCCAGGGTGGGTGGAAGCGGAAGTCATCCCCTGGGCTGAATCCAAAGGTGAATACAATCCGGAGATTTTGGATGCGGCCGTTCGCGTACGCATGCACCAAGTCCGCTGGCGCGAAGCAGCGGCGCAAGTTAAATGTCCCGCTCTGCTCGTGACGGCCGAGCGAGGAATTGTAACGCCAGAAATAGCAGCCGAAGCCATCGGCTTGATGCCCAACTGCGAACTAATTCAAATTCCGGCGGCCGGACACTGCATCCATCGTGATGCCTATGCCCCAACCATGCAGGTTGTGACCAGGTTTTTAGATAAACACAGATAGTGATCGCGGCTTACCCGAAGAACAAACAAAGGGAGGTTCTTATGGCAGGGCTTGCAACTCAACCAGCAACCACAGATCCAGTTATTGCCTGGTTAATGGCCGGCGATGCGGCGATTCGCTGGCAAACGATGCGCGATTTGCTGGATATGCCAGAGCAAGCGTGGCAAAGTGAACGGCAGCAAACTGTTACAACGGGATGGGGTGCCCGGCTGCTGGCAGAACAAGAGGAAAACGGCCGTTGGGGCGGCGGCTTTTACTCGCCTAAATGGATCTCTTCAACCTACACCTTGCTTACCCTCATCGACATTGGCATTCCGGCGACGCACGAAGCGGCCCGGCGAGGGGCAGAGCTGACGGTGCAGGAAATGTTGGGCGCGTCCTGCGATGAACCCTTTCAACAAAAGTTGGCAGCACTAGACCGCTGCATTGTGGGCATGATGCTGCGTATTGGCGTCTATTTTGGCATGGATGCGGCCCGCATTGAGGCCATTGTGGCCAACTTGCTGGCTGAACGGATGCCTGACCACGCCTGGAACTGCCGCCGCCACCGCCGGCCCGAGCCACATCACAGCTCGTTTCACACCACTTTTAACGTTCTGGAGGGTTTACAACAATATCTGGCGGCCGGAAACGGCAAGCAGCAAGAGGCTGTGCTGGCAGCGGAGCAAGCAGCGCTGGAATTTATGTTGCAGCACAAACTGTTCCGTTCAGACAAAACCAATGAGGTGATTAACTACAAATTCACCCAATTTTCGTACCCACCGCGCTGGTATTACGATATATTGCGTGGACTGAGCTATTTTGCCAAGAGGACCATGCCTCGTGATTCCCGTTTACAAGACGCGATTGATCTTTTGTACAAGCGGCGGCGCAAGGATGGCTTCTGGCCAGTACAAAATCGGCATCCGGGGCGGGAATTTTTTCAGATGGAAAAAACAGGCGGGCCAAGTCGATGGAACACGCTGCGTGCTTTGCGCGTCCTCCGTTGGTGGGAGAACTTTGCGTAGCTGGTAGAGTGCCAGAAGGATAAAGCGGCATTGAATTCGGAACAGAAGAAGCGTTTAGCTTTCCAAAAAATGTTGTTTGCCTCTCAGAGCGAAGCCTCCCCGGATGGCATCCTGGTGGTTTCCAGGGAGAGACGATGGCTCTCATTTAACCGGCGCTTTATTGAAATGTGGCGCATTCCTGAGCAGGTAGCTGCTTTAGGCGAGAGTCATGCAGCGTTGCAAACCGTGAAAGCGCAGCTAGCAGACCCCCAGCAGTTTTTAGCCCGAATCGAAGCACTGTACCAACATCCTGATGAACAGGCCTATGATGAAATAGAGATGCAAGACGGCCGTGTCTTCGAGCAATACAGCAGTCCGGTGCGGGATGAAGCGGGCATTCTTTACGGCCGTGTTTGGTACTATCGCGATATCACCAAACAAAAGAAAGTAGAGGAAAGATTACGCCAGCAAACCGCCCAATTAGAAGCCCTGCACCAGATAGGATTAAAGCTGGTCACTCAGCTAGATTTAGACTTTTTACTGCAATCTATCATCGCGCACCTCACTGGATTGTTGGATACAGACCTCTGCGCACTAAGTCTCTATGATCCAGACGAAGATGCCTTAAAAATTGTGGCGACCAATGATGCCGACATGCCGCTGGTGGGCCGAACCTTTCAGCGGGGAGAAGGGTTGGCCGGCCAAATTTGGCAAAGCGGTGTACCGATGGTGCTTGATGATTACCGGGCCTGGGAAGGCAATATTGAATCATTGGCTGAACGAATTGGCCACACCGCCGGCGCTGGCGTTCCTATTTATTGGGATGGTACGGTGCAAGGGGTGATCACTCTGTCGTCAGCCAGGCAAGATTATCAGTTTACCCAGAACGATATTAAGGTATTGAGCATGTTTGCCACGCAAACGGCCGTTGCCCTGCAAAATGCGCGGTTGCATGAACAAACCCAACAACACGCCCTCCGATTAGAGCAGGAAATAGCCGAACGCAAAAGAACGGAGAAGGCGCTGCGCGAGAATCAGCAGCGCTATCAGGCGTTGTTTGAACAAACCAACGATGCTGTATTCATTATTGGGCCAGATTTAACATTGGGCACGGAGCTTATCCATCACGCGGTAAACCAGCAGGCGGCCGATATGCTGGGCTACACGGTTGATGAAATGCTCCATATGCCAATTAAAAACATTGTTGCTCCAGAAACGTGGGATTCCTCAATACAGGTGTCTAAAACTTTAAATGAACAGGGCACCGTGCCTGTTTATGAGCGGGTAATGGTTAAGAAGGATGGCACGCGCATTTGGGTAGAGATTAATCCTCTGCAAGTGTACGATGATGAAGGGCAACCGCTGCACATCCTCAGCATTGTGCGAGACATAAGCGAGCGCAAACAGGCAGAGGTAGCGTTGCACCAGGCCAACAGCGCATTGAGGCAGCGTGTGGAGGAGTTAGCAACGTTAAACCATATCAGCCAGACTCTGACAACGGTGACTGAAATGCCCAATGCCTTACAAATTGTTGCCGAAACATTGGGGCAGATGTTCGAAACTTACAATACGATTATTTCCTTGTACGATGAGGCGGCACAGGCAGTGGAGTTGGTTACGCAATACCGAAAGGACCCAAATGATCCCAGCCTGATCGGTTTGTCTGTTCCCCTTGTTGAAAATACATCAACGGCCCGCGTCATTCAAACGGGAGAATCGCTCATTGTGCCTTCGCCATTGACCAATCCTTTGACACAGCATGTTTATGTGCTTGTTCGTGAGCGGGATTTGCAGCACCTTATGAGCGTGCCTTTGCGCACGCGCGGGGCTGTGATTGGCATTATTACAATGGTGCGAACCGAGGCTGAACGGCCGTTTACCCCAGTTGAGGTAAAGTTGGCTGAAACGGTTGCCGGCCACATTGCTGGCGCCATAGATATTGCCCGTTTGTTTGAAGAAGCACAGCAGGCCAAAGAGATTGCAGAGGCGGCCAACCAGGCCAAGAGCCAGTTCCTGGCGACGATGAGCCATGAACTGCGCACGCCGCTCAACGGCATTTTGGGATATGCACAGTTCTTGCAGCGCGATATGGCCGTTCCCCTCGAACATCGCCACAAATTAAACATTATTGAGCAGAGCGGCAAACATTTGCTGCTGCTCATTAATGATATTTTGGATTGGGCCAAAATTGAGGCGGGTAAGGTGGAACTGCTGGAAGTCGATTTTTATCTGCCCACTTTTTTACACAACATCAACGAGATTATTCGGATTCGGGCTGAAGAAAAGGGAATTGCTTTTCAGTTTGAAAGAGGAATCTTGCCGACGGCCGTTTATGGTGATCAAAAGCGACTGCGGCAAGTATTGATTAATCTGCTGGGCAATGCTGTGAAGTTTACCGACACGGGCCGCGTCACCTTCCGGGTGCAAATTCTGGAGTCGGAAACATCGCCAGACAAACCGTGGTTTCGCTTCCAGGTTGAGGACACTGGCCGAGGCATCCCCTCTGACAACTTAACAACGATTCTTGACCCATTTCAGCAGGCTGGGGACAAAAAATACCGGGCTGAAGGCACCGGGCTTGGTTTGGCGATAAGCCAGACCTTAATCGAGCTGATGGGGGGCGAACTCCATGTTAAGAGTGAACCAGGTGTGGGCAGCACCTTCTGGTTTGATATTCCTTTGGTGGTTACGCAAGGATGGCAGGCAAAAACGGCCGTCTCCCAGCCGGCCATTGTCGGTATTCATGGTCAGGCGCCCACCATTTTGATTGTTGATGCTAACCAGGCAAACCGTGCCCTGATGGTTGATTTGCTAACATCGATAGGGTTTGCGGTACACGATGCCAGCAAGGGGGCAGATGCTCTCGCGTTTACCCGTACGTTGCGGCCTGATGCCATTATCATGGACCTTGGTTTACCAGAGATGGATGCTTTTGCACTCATAGAACATTTTCGCAACAAGCCAGAAACAAAAGAGACAGTCATTATTGCCGCTTCAGCTGATCCGTACCAGGGCATTATGGATAAAAGTCATTTGGCGGGCAGCACTGCCTTCATCGCCAAACCGGTGCAAATAGACAGCCTGTTGAGCTTGTTGCAGCAGCATTTGGCATTGGATTGGCGCTATCAATCCTTGCCTCCTGACGATACGCTGATTGAGCCAACGGCCGTTTACCAGCTTCCTGACCACGAAGAATTGAAAACGCTTTACCAATTGGCTTTGCAAGGGGATGTACATGCGATTCGCCAACGTGCCGCCGCCCTCCTGGAAACAGATGAAGCGTTAGAACCATTTGCTAAAAAATTAAGTGATCTGGCCGAGAAATTTCAGATAAATGAAATGTGCGCCTGGCTGGCTGGTTATACAGAATGATAGTAACTGATCCCAAAGCAACCATCCTGATTGTTGATGATAATCCGACGAACTTGAGCGTGCTGTTTGAGTATCTCAATCGCGCGCACCTAAAGGTTGTTGTGGCACAAGACGGTCCGAGCGCTCTCGAACGCATTCACTATATTGTGCCCGATCTTATCCTGCTGGATGTAAGGATGCCGGGCATGGATGGATTTGAAACGTTACGCCGCTTGAAAAAGATTGAAAAGGTAAAAGACATTCCTGTTATTTTTATGACGGCCCTGAGCGACGTGGTAGACGAGGTAAAGGGATTGGAAATCGGGGCGGTAGATTACATTGCCAAACCGGTTCAGGGTGAGAAGGTTCTGGCCCGCATCAACACCCAACTCATGCTGCGCAACCTGCAAAAGGATCTGGAAGAAAAGAATGCTGAGCTTGATGCTTTTGCCCATACGGTGGCCCATGATTTGAAAGCACCATTAGCGCTGATAATGGGCTATATTGAATTGATTGTTCAAGATTCTGGCAGCTTGAGTGCGGAAGAGTTACAGGTCATGGCTGAATCGATTTATAGAAACGGCCGTAAATTAGACAATATCATTAACGAACTGCTCCTTTTTTCTACCGTGGGCAAAGGAGAGGTTGAACTTGCACCGTTGCTCATGGCCGATATCGTTGCTCAGGTGCAGGCCCGCCTGGCGTACATGTTTGGTGAATATAAAGGAAAGATCATTTTGCCCGATGAGTGGCCCGTGGCCCAAGGCTATGCGCCCTGGATAGAAGAAGTGTGGGCCAATTATCTTAGCAACGGCCTAAAATATGGCGGACAGCCGCCACGTTTGGAATTGGGGGCCACGCCTCAAAAAGATGGCCTCATTCGGTTTTGGGTAAAAGATAACGGCCCAGGCATTGATCCAAAGATTCAGGCCAAGCTGTTTAAAGAATTTACCCATCTCAGCGCAGTTCGCGTCGAAGGCCACGGTTTGGGCTTGTCTATCACCCGGCGCATTGTGGAAAAGCTGGGCGGCCAGGTGGGTGTAGAAAGTGAGCCGGAAAAGGGCAGCCTCTTTTATTTCACCTTGCCTGCTGGCAGTTGACCAAACCCATCTCTTCTAATAAGCGCGTCGCCGTTAACCGAGCCGAAACCAGCGCCGTAGGCACGCCGGTACCGGGGTGCGTGCTGGCCCCTACAAAATAGAGGTTGTGATATTTGGCATGGTGGTTGTGTGGCCGCATGTAACCCAGCTGCATTAAATTGTGACCCAGGCCGTGTGTGGCCCCCTTCACCAGATTGTACCGTTTACGCCAGGAGAGCGGTGTGTAATTTACCTCAAATTTAAGATGTGCCTCTAAATCCGTAATGCCTAAATCAGCCAGCCGCTTAAAAATGGCTTGTCTTGCTCGCTGGCGAATCTGGGGCCAATCTTGCTCACCCGTCTCATCCAAATGGCCAACTGGAACGATGCCAATGAGTGTATCTTCTCCAGGCGGGGCCAGGGAAGGATCCAGCCGCGTTGGGGCATGAACATACAGGCTGGGCGTTTGCGGCAGCGTCAGATCATCAATGATGCTGTCAAAGTTACCACGGTAATCGTCAGCTAAGAACAGGGTGTGCGGTGGCAGTTGGGGATACGGTTTATCTACGCCCCAAAAAAAGCTGATCACCGAGCAGGAATAGCGCTTGCGTTTCAACTTCTGTGCGGTGCTGCTGGCAGGCAGCAGATTTTGGTAAACGTAGGGCAGGTCGGCATTGGCCACAACGGCATCTGCTGGCAGGGAACGGCCGTCTTCCAACAAAACCCCTGTTACTTTTGTGCCGTTTTGGGTAATTTGGGTAACGGCCGTCTGGTACTCAAACGTCACGCCCGCTGCCTGAGCAATCTTGACCAATGCTTCCACAATTTGGTACATGCCGCCCTTGGGATACCAGACCCCATGCGCCAGCTCCGTATAAGGCATCATCGAAAAAGTGGCCGGTGCCTCAAATGGACTTAAGCCCATATACACATCTTGAAAAGTAAAAGCAGCTTTTAACTTCGGACTGCTGAAATAGCGAGACATGTTGTTGTAATGCTTCGCCAATGGCTTGATCTGATACAGCAGCGGCATGTTTTTCAGCGAGAAAAAGTCCAGGGCGGTACGGAAATCACGATTCACCAGCTTTTCCATCGCTACATGATAATGGCGACATCCCTCATTCAAATAGCGCAGCAGGCCGTGGAAGCTGCCCGGTTCGATCTGCTCCAGCTGTTCCTGTAAATGCTTCATGTCCGAGGTCAATTCCAGGCGGCTGTTGTCATCGAAGATGAGGTGATAGGTAGGATCTACCCGGTGTAAATCCAGCATCTCGCCGAACGATGCGCCTAGGGCGGCAAACTCTGCCTCATAAACCAGCGGCATGACCAATAAAGTTGGCCCCGCGTCAAAATGGTGGCCATCACGGGTGAATCGATCACAACGACCGCCGGGACGACTGTTCTTTTCTATGATGGTGACACGCAGACCCTGTTGGGCCAGGTGCGCGGCCGTAGCAATGCCGCCAATGCCTGCACCAATGACAATAATTGAAGGTTTGCTTGTCATGTTCACGACAGCAGCTCCCCCAGGAATGAACCGGATGTTGGGCTATGCTTGTGCCCCAGTGAAGAGGCAGCGGTTTGCCAGAGTGTTGCCAGGCCCATTTTCAAAACAGCTTTTTTTCTTTTGCGTTCGGGGTATGCTGAGCGCAGTCGGTAGCCATCTTTTTCAATGGCATCCAACACCACTTCAAAGCGGGCAATATAGGCATACCCGGCCAGGCGGCAGCGCAGATTCTCTACTTGTGCCAGCTGGGTCCGGCCCAGGGCAAAACAGTCTCGTGCCAACTGCACGCGCTGCCGCACCCAGGCGCAGTAAGCATCATGATGTATATCTGTGGGCCGGAGGTTGTGTTGCTCCAGGTATTCCTGAGGAATGTTGTAATAGCCAACGGCCGTATCCTCAATGGCATCACGCAGCATGTGGGTAATATGTGCGCCGGTTACGGCTGAATAGCGAGTTTCACCATAAGGAGCCCAATCATCGTGGCCAATGAAATAATGCAGCGCTTCGGTAACGGCCGTTGCCAGGCTGAGCGTGTATTCGCTTAACTGCGCCTGCGAAATGAGCTGCTCTCTACGTTTGGCATCAAACACCATCACGGCCATCATCTGGTTGATGTAAGTGCGCAGGCCGCTGTTTGCTGTTGGGTCGCTGTGAAGCAAATCTGCCACCAACCTTTCTTCTGCACATAAATCCAAAGGCCAATCTCCACCACAGCAGCAGGCAATAATTTCTTGCTGCCGCGCCAAAAAGTCCAGTCGCTTTGCTTGATCTGCCTGATCTTGATCGACTACATCGTCAACCCAACGGAAATAAGCGTAAGCACGATACGCATTGGGCACCAATGGACGATCCGCCAGATAGCCAATGGTGAAAAAGGTCTGGCTGCTGGATGCTCTGGTGATTGTTTTTGCCAGATGAGAAGGCGAAAAACAGGGCTGGCTGAACTTTTTTGGCTCCTGAATTGGATTGGGTGGAGCCTGTTGGGTCATCAGTTCGATATGATAAGGCGCAAAAGAAGAGTGGGACATTTGCTCTGCCTCCAATAAAAACTGGTTATAAAATATGGTATCGATAAGATTGTGAAATGATTCACATGCCTCTACGTTTGGCGTTTGTTTTTGTTGCGAGGTTTACAAAATGGGGAGGTTGAATTGACTTAACTCAATCTTGACAGGCTATCTGTTTGGATGTACCATGAACCATGTAACCGCTTACATTTTGTTGACTCTTGCGGATCAAATAGTTTGTCCCACAAAAGAACATGACAAAAAATAACGGCCGTCAACGCGTTACAATTGAAGATGTTGCCCAACGAGCCGGGGTTTCCACCGCTACGGTGAGCCGGGTGCTTAACAAGACCGCCAATGTGAGCCCCAAAACAGTTGCCAAAGTGGAAACGGCCGTTGATGAATTGGGCTATGTGCTGCATACGGCCGCACGCGTTTTGGCCAACAACAAAACAGGCAATATCGGCATCATCTTGCCCGCTACCAGTAATCCCTTTTTAACCTCTCTGCTGGAAAGCATTAACCAATACGCCATTGCCAATGGCTATAATCTGCTCATCTACGCCACCACCAACCAGGCCTCCATCCGCGGTGGTGTTCCTATTCCCCTCAATGAAGACAATACCGATGGTTTGCTCATTTTCTCTAACAGCGTTGATGAGCGCACCCTTTTTTACTTACACCAGCGCCAGTTTCCGCTGGTTATGCTCTATCGCAAACCACCTCAAAGTTTAGATATTCCATGTGTGCTGCTGGAAAATAAAAACGGGGCACGGGCACTGATTGAGCACCTCATCACCGTTTGCCGGCACCGTCGCATTGCTTTTATGGCTGGCCCGCCCGGCAACCAGGACTCCTATTGGCGAGAACAGGGCTACCGCGAGGCCCTGGCAGCACATGATATTCCATTTGATCCAAATTTAATGGGAACCGGGGCCTTTCACGATTGGAAAGCCAAAGAGCAAATTGAACAATGGTTGGCGCAAGGATTGGAAATTGACGCTATTTTTGCCGGAGATGATACGGCCGCAATGGCCGCCATCGTTACGCTGCAGCGCGCCGGCAAACGCATTCCTGAAGATGTGGCTGTGGTTGGCTTCAACAATGACACGATGTCAGAGTACATCAACCCACCGCTGACAACAGTTCATGCGCCAACAGGCGCAGTGGGGCGCATGGCCGCGAAGCAGCTGTTTCGCCTGATTCGTGGCGAACCCACAGAAAAGATGACTTTGTTTGATACGGAAATTGTTGTCCGCCGCTCATGCGGCTGTGAACTTGCCGTCAAACCGTCCGAGGCCGACATCGAAGCCAGCTTATAACAATTTGGTTAAATGAAGCCCGCTTGTTGTTGAACTGACAATCTGGCTTTAAATGAAAAAGGACAATGTCCGCTTCCACACAGCATTGCCCTTATTACTCACCTGTAGTTTCACCAGCGCTGTCACAAGCAACGGTTTAACCAAAGGAGCTTGCCTATTGTATCAAAAAGCGAAAATTCACCTATCCCCCTAACAGCCCAATCATATAAGCAAATCACAGCAGAAATTTTGCATTACCAAGCATAGAGTCTTGTGATTGGCTTAAGTAGTCGGCCCAAATGCCTGCATTTTTCTGCGCAAGCTTTTTGCCGATTTCCCAGTAAAAGATTGACCCAAAACGAGAAGTAACATTCAAAAATTTGGAGGAATTCAAAATGAAAAAGACATTCCGCGCAGGTCAAAACAAGTGGAGAAAAGGCCTCGTGTTTGGCATCTTGCTGTTTGTGCTCGTTGTCTCCACTGCCGGATTTGCTGTGGCCCACTCACCTGAGACGCGATTTTATGTGCCACAGCCGAACCCCGATGCAAAAGTTCAGTATGCTGATCTCCTGGAGAGTGGCAACGAGGCAGATGCTGCACTCATCCGTGAGATGGTGAGCACGCCTCAGGCAGTCTGGTTTACCGCTGGCACCCCCTGGAGCGTTCAGCGCCAGGTGTGGAACACAATGCAGCGTGCTGCCAATCAGCGGGCTGTGCCGGTTTTGGTTGCGTACAATATTCCCTTCCGTGACTGTGCCCAATTCTCGGCCGGCGGGGCAACCACCGTTCAGGAATACACGGATTGGATTGATGGTTTTGCCGCTGGCATTGGCAACCGCGAGGCGATTGTTATTCTGGAACCCGATGGCCTGGGCATTATCCCCTGGTACGATCCATACGGCAGTGCCGATGGCAGCGATGGGCTTGAGTGGTGCCAACCAGCTGAAGCTGATCCAGAAACGGCCGCAACCGAGCGATTCGAAATGCTAAACTATGCTGTGGACACACTCAAAGCCTTACCGCACGTTAGCGTTTATCTGGATGGCACCCACAGCGCCTGGCTGGGTTCCGGCGATACGGCCCACCGGCTGGTGCAGGCTGGTGTTGAACGTGCCGATGGTTTTTACCTGAACGTCTCCAACTACCAGTACACGGCCAACCTTACCCATTACGGCAATTGGGTTTCCAGCTGCATCACGTATGCAACGGCCGTTAACCCCGATGATTTCTTTGGCTGCCCCAACCAATACTGGAACGGTGGCCCGCTGCCGGCCAAAATCGCTGAACTGCTTGGTGAATGGACCGGTGTGGCGCTGTCTGCTTATGGCGAGTGGAGTGACGACACGGACGTGCCTGAACTGAACACATCGGGGATTAATTTGCGTTACGTCAATATGTTGGGTGGCACGGCGCCAACAACGCACTTTGTCATTGATACGAGCCGCAATGGGCAAGGCCCGTGGGATCCATCGGCAGCCGGGTATCCGGACCCGCAAGATTGGTGCAACCCGCCCGGTCGTGGTTTGGGTTTGGCCCCAACCAGCAATACCGGTTCGCCGTTGGTAGATGCGCTCCTCTGGGTGAAGATTCCCGGCGAGTCGGACGGTGAATGTACGCGTGGACTTGGGCCTGGTGGCACAACGGTTGATCCGGAATGGGGCATTGTTGACCCGGCGGCCGGCGCGTGGTTCCCAGAAATGGCGCTAGACCTGGCGCACAACGCCAACCAGTAGGTTAACCAATTATCTGAATCTGCGGAGTCCGACTCCACAGTGTGAAAAAAGTAGAGGAGGCTTCTTTAATTAGGAGCCTCCTTTTTGCTTTTGCGCATCAACAGGCTATGCCCCGACGTTCTCCCCTTGTTTTTGTGGTATCTTTGAGCTGGCTGAAGTCAGCCTGACCGACTGCCCCCCACCAAACAATCCCTGACTTTAGCCAGAAGCCAATTGCATGTTGAATGCATAAGCAATAAAAGGAGTGTTGAGATGGATATCCAAAAAGCCCAGGAGTTTTTGCAGAATAATCATCGCGGCGTGCTAACCACCTACCGGCAGAACGGCCGTCTACAAATGTCGCCTATCCTTATTGGCATTAATGAGGAAGGGATGGGGATCATTAGTTCGCGAGAAACGGCCTACAAAGTTAAGAATTTACGACGTGATCCGCGCGCTTCAGTTTGTGTCTTTGTGGATAAATTTTTCGGCGACTGGATTCAGATTGACGGTACGGCCGAAATACTTTCCTTGCCAAACGCGATGGAACCGCTTGTCGATTTCTATAAACGGGTGGTGGGTGAACATCCTGATTGGGAAGATTACCGGCTGGCAATGGTGCGGGAGAAACGGGTGCTCATTCACATCGCGATTGATCATGCCGGTCCGAACAAAAGCGGCTAAGGTTTATAATATTCATACAGGTAGCAGCAAAAACGGCCGTTCCTTCCAATGGAACGGCCGTTTAAGTTCCTTACACAATCTCAAAATTTAGTTGGTAACCGGCAATGTGGCAATGGGGACGGAGCTGTTCAAGTAAGTGGCACTCATCCAGCCGGTGGTCAGATTAGATAGCTGTACTTTAGCCCAGGTTCCGGCTGCATTACGGCCCAGCAGCTGCACTGTCGTACCTGAAGGCAAAGCCGTGATAACGTTGTTGCCCACCTGGGGTGCCATCCGTAAGTTTACATAATAGGCATTAGCGACAACGGCCGTTGCCCCCGAAGTTGGTCCACCCGTGTTGGGTACCGTACCTTGCCACACCGCCATGTTGCTTACCGGGATGGTAGTGCTAAGGTAAGGCGACTTGCCGCTAACCCACGCCTGCGTGCTGTTGTAGTTGATCATCACCCAGTGGCTGTCGGCGGAGCGATAGCCAGCCAGCTGTACCGAGGCACCCTGCGCCAACGTGGTAAGAACGCTGTATTGGAAGCCCGGTCCGCGCCGGACGTTCAGCAGCGGACTCACAACGGTACCCGTGCCGGTGCTGGGCGTCGTTGGTGGGGTGGGCTGTGTTGGGGGTGGGGTGGTGGTGGTTATTTGAGTCCAGCTAACCTGCACCTGCGCGCCGCCAACAGATTCAAAGTACTCAATCTGCACTGGATACGTGCCGGCCGCCAGGGTGATATCACCGGTAAAGGTTTGCGGCTGATGTTCTGTCCAGCTGTTAATCAGCTGCTGCCCATTCACCCAAACGCGGATGCCGTCGTCGGAGGTGGCCGTGAAGCGGTACAGTCCAGCAGCGAAGCTGAGGCTGCGCGTCCAGCGCACGGAAAAGTTGTCACTGTTAATGCCGCTGCCCGGCGAGCCGCTGCCCCAGTTAAAGTTAACCTGGCCATCATCGCGAACAACAGACGGGCTGCCAGACAGGTGGCGATTGTTGAAGTATTCACCGCGCCAGCCATTGCCGCTGCCGCCGCCGCTGATTTTGTAAAAATCCAGGAAGGCTGTTGCGCCCCCAACATTTTCGTAAAATTCTACCTGGAAAGGCACAGCCCCGGCGGGCAGGTTAACTTCTACTGTGTAAGCCTGCCCCTGAGCCTCGTGCCATTGGTCAATGACCAGCTGCCCATTGGCCCAGACGCGGATGCCATCGTCGCCCCGCGCCGTGATGCGGTAACGGCCGCCTTCCAAGCTTACCGTTCGTGTCCAGCGGGCCGAGAATTGGTCAGCGGGCACGTTGCTGGCTGGTGAGCCGCCGCCCCAGCTAAAGTCGATGCGCTGATCATCGCGCACCAGCACAGGGCTGCCGAAGAGGGAGCTGTTATTGAAATATTCACCTTTCCAGTTAGTAATCGGCACGGGGCCCCCGGTTCCGCCAATTTGCGCCCAGTTGAGCTTGGCGATGGCCTTGCCGCCAGCCTCGTAATATTCTACTTTGACGGCGTGGTCACCGGCATTCAGGTAAACATCGGCCGTCAGGCTGTGGACATGGCTGTCCCACCAGGAGTCGATGATCAGTACGTTGTCTACCCAGACGCGCATGCCGTCATCGGTGGTGGCGGTGAAGCGGTAGGTGGCACCGGCGGGGAAGTTGACGCTGCGTGTCCAGCGCGCCGAAAATTTGTCTTTGTCCAGGATGGGGTCCGGCGTGCCATCACCCCAATCGTAGTTAAGATTACTCTCGCCCCGGCTCAGCACCGGGCTGCCAGACAGGTTGCGGTTGGTCCAGTAGCTGGCCTGCCATTGGGCATCGGCGGCCTGGGTTACGGCCGTATGCCAGCCCACCACAGCAGCCAGTACAAACAGCAGCAAAGCCCGCATTAACCAAATTTGTTTACGTCTAAATCGTTTTTCACTCATTGCAAATCTCCTTTTATCTTTTAAATCATTTCTGCCAGCAGGGTAACAAAGCAAACGTTTTGAATCCGTTTGCTCTGGCGTTTGAGTTGGCGTTTGATTTTAGGGGTTGAGATGTTGGCATGTCATTCCCGCGAAGGCGGGAATCCAAGATTTTGTTCATATCCTGGATGCCTGCCTTCGCAGGCATGACAATTTAAAGCTTAAACGTTGAGAGACTCAAGGGATAACAATTGGATAATTTCTTCAATCGTCGTACTGTGCCCGGCGGCCCAGGCAGCGGCAAGCGTTTCCTCATCCAGGGATTCATGCAGAGCGGCGAGGCTGCGCTCGTACTCCAGGCGATTGGCCGGCCAGAGAACGGCGTTACTTTGCCCGCGCAAAGTTTCGGCCGTTCCAAAGAGGCGAGCGGCCGTTTGCGCCTGGCCTTGTGCCGTAAAGGTAGCCGCAATTCCCATTAAACATTCGGCCATACCCGCCTGGTTGCCCGTTTCAGTGTGCATGGCCATGCCCTGTCGGAACAAGTTCATTGCTTTGGCGTGGTCGCCCTCATGCAGGGCCACGTAGCCCAGATTGTGCAGCAAGCTGGGAATCTCGTCCTTGTCGCCTGTATCGCGGAAGATGGCCCAACACTCGTGGTAGCAGCGCCCGGCTTCGGCATAATCACCCTCGCAGCGGGCGATATCGCCCAACCGGTTCAACGTCATCTCAATGCCGGCCAGGCTCCTGGCTTCACGAAACAGGTGCAGGCTTTTACCGTGATACTGTTTAGCCATTGCGAAGTCGCGGCGTAGGTAAGCTACCAACCCCAAATCGCTGAGGACGGCGTTAAAGCCCATCTTGTCATCCAGGGCTTCAAAAATGGCCAAACTTTCTTCAAGGTAGCCTTGTGCTGTCGGGAGATCATCCTGGTTGATGGCAATACGCCCCAAAAGCTGTAAAGAATCTGCGGCGCTAATGTTCATGTTTAGTTGGCGGAACTGAGCCAGGGCTTCTTCACTGCGGCGGTGGGCCAAATCGTATTCTTTCTGTTTCCACAAAACAATGCCAATGGTCGCCAGGGTGAGACCCATGTCGAGTGGGTCGCCCTGTTCGTGGGCCAGGTCCAGGGCTTGTTCTGCCAACTGCTTTGCGGCAGGAAGATCCATTTGTTCCACAGCTAACAGGGCAGCGGCTTTAAGTGCGGCAACCTGTTCAGGAGCAGGCGGCGCTTTGGCGGCCAGATCCAGAGCACGTTGCAGCCATTTACGGCCGTTTCCCCAATAAACCCGTATTTTCCAAAATAGATAAAGTGCCGACGTGAGCCGCAGGGCTTTTTGACCGCGATACGCTTCAAAAGCTGTCTCCCCGCCTTCTTCCCGATCCCTCAGTGTCCATTCGAGCGCGCTGCGCAGATTATCGTAATCTCGCTCCAGCACATTTAGCCCCAAAATGAGCTCGCTGCTGCGCAGCTTGACTTTTGTTTCTTCGGCCAGCGCCAGAAAAAAGTCAAAATGGCGGTTGTTGGCCGCTTCAAAATCACAGGATTGGGTTAGCTGTTCGTAGGCATACTGGCGGATTAGTTCGTGCAAGTCGTAGCGGTTGGTTTCAACCCGCCGCACCAGCGATTTGTCTACCAGCGCAGAGAGCAGCGGCAGCGTCGCCCCGGTGATCTGTTCGGCCGCCTCGCGGCTAAAGCCACCGCGAAAAACGGACAGTTGGGCCAATGTCGCCTGCTCCTGCGGCGAGAGCAAGTTCCAGGAATGGTCAAAAACGGTCTGGATGCTGCGGTGGCGTTCGGGGATGTTGCGCAGCGAAACGGCCAGAAACGCCAGGCCGCGCTCAATCTCCCCGGCAATTTCAGTGCAGGAGAGCAGGCGCACCCAAGACGCGGCCAGCTCAATCGCCAGCGGCATCCCACCGACAAGCCGGCAAATGCGGGCCGCGTGCGGTTCTTCTTCTTCGGTAAAAGCAAAGTGGCTGTCAATACGCCGGGCGCTTTGATGGAAAAGCGCCAGCGCGCTGTTTTGCAGTGGCACTGCACCATTTCTGTTTTCTGGCAGCGAAAAGCCGCCAATTTCGTAGACCCATTCGCCCTGAAGCTCCAGCCGCTGGCGCGAGGTGACCAGCAGCTTGATGTTTGGCGCGTGTGCCAGCAGGTCCGCCAGCAGATCGGCCCCATCCAATAAATGTTCAAAATTGTCCAGAACCAGCAGCATCGTTTTCTGGCTTAGATAGTTGAAAAGCTGGGTGCCGGGATCGTGCGAGGTGAAGAAGGTGAATTGCAATGCTTCGCCGATGGCTGTTACCAGGAGATCGGCCGTTTGCAGCGGTGCCAGGGTAACAAAGACGACGCCATCGGGGAAAATGGGCTGGTGGCCAACGGCCGTTTGCAAAGCCAGTCGCGTTTTCCCCATTCCACCCAGGCCCGCAATTGTCAACAGGCGGCAGGCGGGATCGGCCAGCAGTTCGGCAATCTCGGCTAGCTCCGCCTCGCGGCCAATGAAGGGGGTGGGCGGAACGGGCAGCGGGCGCGGGCGGAGGGCTGCTGCCGGGACGGACGGGGCTGGCGCAGCCACCATCTCGTCCGGCAAGGCCATCTCCAGACGGAGCAGCTGCTCGTAGGCAGCCTGCGTGGCCGCGGCTGGCTCCACACCCAGTTCGGCCTCCAGGGTGGCGACACAGATCTGGTAGGTGCGGCGCACGCCGGCCCGGTCGTTGCTCAAGGCGTGCAGGCGCATCAGTTGGATGTAGGTTGCTTCATTGAGAGGGTCTTGTTGCAGCAGGCGTTGGCTGTGGTGAATAGCGCTGCGGTAATCGCCCGTTTGTTCCAGCAGGCGAATCAACTTTTCCAGCGCGCTCAGGAAGCGCTGGCGCAGCGTTTCACGGTGGGGGATGATCCAATCGTCATAATTGCCGGGCAGCAGATCACCGCGATAGAGGGAAACGGCCGTTTCCAAACATTGGCGCATCTCAAACGGATCTTCCGTTTCGTTGGCTTTGTGAAGCGCCTCCTCAAATTGGGCGACATCCAGCGCAAAGGGCGCATCGCACTGCCATTGCAGCGTCAGCGGTTCAACGAGCAAAAAGTCATCGGCGTGGGGCAAAACCTGGCGCAGCGTGTGCAGCAAGTTGCGCAGATTGGTGCGCGCCTGGCTGTCGCTGGAATCTGGCCACAGCATAAAGGCGAGCTGCTGGCGGGATTGAGGCGCATGGCGATTGAGCAGCAGGTAAGTGAGGAGGGTTTGCGGCCGTTCCGCTACCAGGCCGGTGAGCTGCCGGTCATCACTGAGAAGCTGGAATTCTCCCAGTAAGGAAATGTGCAGCACTTTGGCCGCAGCTGATGTCATCTTGTCCTCATTTCTCTCGGGTTAGTACCTGCAATAGCTCACTCACAACGATGTCTCTCGTTTCTTGCCGCCGCAGCGTCGCTTGCGCATTTACCTGGTAGCGGTTGGCCCTGCCCTGGCGCTCTTTGAGAATATACCCTTCGGTTTGCAAATCTTTAATGATGCGCATAACGGAGCGCTCGGTGATGCCTAATTCGGCCGCGATTTCGCGGACCGTGATCTGACCATGTTTACCGATGAGCGCCAGGACAGCACCGTGGTTGGTAATGAAGGTCCATGAACTCATTTTAATCCTACATTTTTTTCAATACGGATATTGCGCGAGTAATGACGACAATCATAACATGACATTATTGTCATGTAAATAGATTTTTGCGTGATAGGTGGCCGGATTTTTTGTTGGTAACCTATAACGCCAAACGAGGCCTGAGCGTTCGACTGAGCTCACGCCTCGATTTGTATCAACATTTCTTCCGGGCATACTTGTGCGATGCATGGCTGGAGAAAAATCACGTTTCACGCATCATGAGCCTATCATTTCTGGAAATTACTCTGGTGCGCAGCAGGAAGTTTTTTCTCTGTGTAGAGTTCCAATAGGGTGGCCAGTTCTTGTGCCCGACTGGTGACGATGCCGCTGGTGAACGGCCGTACCTCCAACACCCCTGGCAGCAAGCGATACAAATCTGGCAAACCTAGAATCTCCACAACTTGCTCGCGAATCCATTTGTTGTAAGCAATGGGATAGGTGTTGTGGGCAATAAACAGCGCCTGCATAAAAAGCTGGAAGCTGGTGTAGAGCCGGTCGAAGGCAGCAAAATAAAGCTCGCGCCGGGCATACAGCGGAATGTGGTCCAGGTGGTGGCGGCAGGCGTTTTGTATTTGCACCAGCCGCTCCTGGCGCAGCGGCTGGGCGTAGTAGGGCAGCCACTGCTGTCTTAACTGCGTAGCGTAACCGTTCCGTTCCCAGAGGATGATGCTGTAGGCCATGTGGTTGCCCACTGCCAGCTCAAAGCCGTCGGCAGGTTCGTCTATAGTGCGCGGGGTGGGAGTGTAACGGCCGTCTTCAATGTCCAGGTGTACTTCGGCAAAGCGGCCTGCCTGGGCCAGCGCTGCAAAGTTCGGGTCCGTTTTGTAGAAAGTTTGCCAGCTGTCGTTTAATTGTTGGCCTTGCTGCGCCAATGTTTGCGGGGTCACCAATACAAGCACATCCAGGCAGCTGTCTGAAGTGGCCTGCCCGCGGGCGCAAGAGTTGACCAGCAAAACGGCCTCCGTTTCGGGAAGCTGTTGAAAATAAGACACAATAGCCCTGGTTGCTTTTTCATGGGCCGGGGTGGGGTATGTTTCCTGTAATTTAATCATCTGTTATCACCTTGACATGAGCGCCAGGGTGTGATCGCCTTCTCTTGATCACACACACCCTGGCGCTGTACCAGCGTTGAAATTATCGAAGTGAACACTCTAAATTATGGCAGGCGTTGATCAAACCAGCCATAGTTGAGCGCAAAAGTGACCGATAATTTAACCGGAAGTGTCGGGCAGATCCGGTGTCTGGACGTATTGCTGCGAGATGGCCGGTACCCAGAAGGTCACCAGTTGGCCGCTATTGGTTTCGCCGTCAAATTTCCATACGGGTACAAAGAGGAAGCTAATATCGGTGTGCGTGTCGCCCGGGTCGCGGTACATGGTAAAGTGAACCAGCTCGACGGATTGAATGGTTACGCCGTCGATGGCTGCCGGTTCTTCTTCGCTCATGCCCATTGGCACATCTGGATAGGTCACCTTCTCGTTGACGATGTTCCAATCCAGTACCGGATAGTCGGCACCCGTGTCACGCTGCCCCGTGCCGCTAACGTAAACCTCGATGTCCTCGGGAATATCGGTGGGGGCAGCGGCCAGAATGAACAGCTTATCGTCTACGGTTTTCAGCACGGCCTGGCCAGCTTCATAGGTGATTGTGCCTTCCAACGAAAGGTATTCCATGCTGTCCAGCTTCTCCCAACCGGCCAGAACAAAGTTTTTGCTCCCTTCTGCTCTGTCGATCGTGCCCCAGAGGTGTAAAACGTCGGCGTTATGAGTCGCTATCTCGGCAATTTCGGCGTTGTCGCCGGTCAGAGCCATGTCACCCAGCAGTATGTACAGATCGCTGCCGTCTGTTGATTTGAACACCATGGGCGTCAGGTACAGGTGCAGTTCCTGGCCTTGTTCGGAAAGGGGTGCCCAGGTGCGTGCGTTCACAAATTCTGGCATGGGGGCGTTGCTTAGCGTGGGCATGATTTGGTAACGAATTTGGCTGCGCCCTTCGGCCGTTTGCAGCTGCTGCCAGGCAGATTCGGCCGTTTGCAGTGGATATCTGCCCAACGTGTCCACCAGGCGCAAGGGGTGATAGTCGAAATAATTTATTTCCCCTGCATCATTCATCGTGATGTTGAACTCGTTTTGCTGGGTGGGGATGCCATCAATGAGACGATAGACAGCCAGGTCATCAGTAGGAAATCTGTGCAGCAAATAGGGGAAGTTGAGCAGATTCCACGCTTTTAACTGCGCTTCGACCAAGGGTGCTTTCTCGTCAAACGGGAGTAGTTTGGTGTAATCGACCATGACGCCGCGATCTTCATAGGTGAGGCCGGTATCGCTAATGTTCAGAATACGTTGGCCGCTGAAGGCAGTGTAGAGGGTGGGACCTTCCTCCCCTTCCGGCGGGGCAAACTCGGCCGGAATTTGCTGAATGTAGAGCGGGCCGGTGAAGCCAAGCTGGTTGGCCAATTCGCGGGCCTTTTCTTCGGTGAGCTGGCCAAAGTTGTGCTGCTCGACGACGGCCGTTTCCATCCCATCAGGCAGTTCAGTCGCCAGATTAAAATCCGCCGCAACAAACGGGTCGGCAGCCCCACCGGGGATCGGTTCGCCAATACCGTAGCTGTTTCCCACTATCAGGGAAGGCAGCAGAGCCAGGTCCAGGTTGGCAGCGTCATCTTCGTTCTCGGCGAAGTCGGAAACGGCCGGATCAACTTCCGCGTTGGCCGGGGCTTCATCGGTGGTCGTGGGGGCGGTTTCTGTACCGCAGCTCACGACCAGGATAAGTAAAAACAAAATAAGCAGGATGTGTAACTTTTTCATTGGTGAATCTCCTTTTCTTTTTGAGGCAGATGCCTCTCGCTGTTTTTTATTTGTGGCTCTTTGGGATTTCAGGGGGTCGGCGGGTCGGCGTGTAGGGTCAAGGCATGCCTTGACCCTACACGAATTCCGAAAGAACCTTATTTGTCTGCAGAATACAACCTGCCACGTTTGGCAGGCGTTCGGCATGACGTTTGGTCTAAACCAAAAGCACCAAACGCCACCGTTTGATGCTTTCAGCCTCGATTCAGTTATTGTTTTAGGTGAGGGGGTTCAGCAAGATGCCGTAAAAAAAGTAGAAGCAAATGTCGCTTATTTAAGCGTAGAAGCCTCGGTGTTCAGAAGATTGGACCAATTTTCTCCGCAATTGACAACTCACGCGGATAAAAAATTGGTCCAATCTTGGCGAAAGTGACGATTACTTCAGGAAGCTGAAAGAGTCCATCACCATCTCATAAAGCGTTTCCATCTCGGTGTAGACGTCACCCATCGAGGGATCATCGGGCACAAAGGTGAGGGTGTAGAAACGGTCATTGTGCACCAGCATGACCTGGCGGTTCAAATCCTGGCCGGGCAGCTGCTCAAACTGGTTGGCCGGAACGCCGTCCAACATGTAGCCGAAGGAGAACATCACCTCGAAGTCAGCGAACTCTTCTTGCTTTTCACTGGTTACGTCTTCTAGCGTACGGCCGTTGGCCGGTTCCACCGTAATAAACAGCTTGGGTTCAGAGGCATTCATCAATGATTCGACAAAGACGGCCGTTTCCGTGCCGGTGTCGCTGGAAAGTGTGTCATCAACCATATACTTTTCCGGCAGGAGCAGGCAAAAACCGTCCTCGGTGTTGGTGTACAGCACCAAACCTTCGCTGGCTGCCGGGCATTCGGGTCCAGCCACCAGGTCAGCTTCTGGATCGATGGCGATGAACTGGAACGACTCGGTCATCATTTGATAAAGTGCTTCGGCCTGCTGGCCCA
Source organism: Anaerolineaceae bacterium (assembly GCA_002699125.1). GTDB lineage: Bacteria > Chloroflexota > Anaerolineae > Promineifilales > Promineifilaceae > Leptofilum. Next base: position 137,614 of record PABI01000123.1, on the reverse strand, counting down.
CTTCGCCGTATTCCTCGCCAATGCGGGCAATCATGATGTCCACAAGGCGGTCATTGTGCAGGGCGATGATGCGCCGGTTGGCGTCCTGACCAGGCAGCATGTCCAGCACGGTGGCCATTTCGCCACCCAGGTCAACGGTCAGGAAAGACATCGTGGCCAGCTCGGCATCGGTCGGGTAGTCGGGGATGATCTCCTGGATGGTACGGCCGTTCACGCCTTCAACGTGGACCGTTGCCAGGGGTGCTTCCGTGTTCAACAGCGACTTCACATACAAGGTCAGGCTGCCGTCATCCGTCCGGATCACGTCGTAATTGTCCGGGTAGAGAAAGCAGATGCCCTGTACCGCATCGATCAGCTGGTGTGTACCGGCGGCTGCTTCGGGGCAGTCAGCCGCGGTCAGTTCTTCCATCTCTTCAGACTCTTCAGCGGGGAGCTCACCTTCCGGCTGCTCAACTTCGGTTTCCGAAGTTGGTTCGACAATGGGTTCGGTTGTTGGTTCGCTGCCGCCGGTTGGACTACAGGCGACCAAAACAAACAATGTGAATAAGGCGAATAGAAAAAGATATTTTTTGTGTTTCATGGTGTTTACTTCCTCACTTTTGTAAGTTTTACAAACGGTCGGTGCCCGATCGTTTGCGATGATTTTAAAATTTGTTACTTCCAGGGAGCCATCGGGAATTATGCCGATGGCTCCCCAAAACTACCTGTCGGGATGCCTCCGAAAAGTGCCGCCCGGTTGACGAATCGTATACGCTCGCGGCTTACTTCAATTGGTAATCCCAGCCGAAGTTCACCGGATAGGCACTGGCGCCAGCCTGAAGCACAATTTCCTGGTGCGTGACGCCGTTGAACGGGAAGGTCATTTCGCCGGGCAGCAGCGGTGCCACGTTCTCCGGTGCGGTGGCATTGATGTAGACACAGTAGGTGCCGGGCGTCAGGCTGTTAAAGACGTACTTACCGCTGTAATCGGTGACGGCGGATACGGCGACCGCACTATCGCTGGAGCAAGAGCCCAGCCAGAGCAAAACCGTCACGCCACTGATGTATGTTTCCGTCGGCTGAATCATGCCGTCGGCGCGATACCCACCGCTGCCGTTGGCCACGCAGTTGCCTTCAACTACGGTACCTGTCTCGTTGACAAAGCAGGTGTCGCTCCAGATGAAGCCGCTGATGGACATATTGGGCACGGCCGATCTCAGATTGATGTTATTCAGTACCTGACCTGTGGCTACCGCCACGCTGGCAACATCATCCAGCCCACCGTTGCCGACAACGCCAATGCAGAAACTGCCATTGTAGGTGCCGCTAAAGGTGTAACGGCCGTCATTCCCCGACGATGTAATGGCCACGGCATCCTGGCGCACATGGCAGGCCGTGCCGGGCACGAGCCAGAGTTCGCGGCTGGCCACCACCGGTTCGCCGCTGTCATACACGCCATTTTGGTTCCAGTCCTGGTAGACGGTGCCAGATATGGTCGTGTTGCTGGGCTGGCCGCTAATCACGTTGATCTTGACCCACAACGGCGCGCTGCTGCTGCCCACCCCAAAGAAGGCACCTTGCGGCGTGCGCAGCTTCCAGTCGCTTTGGTAGCTGCCCGGTGTTACCGGAGCCATCATGGTCAGCGTGAGGTCAACCGTTTGGCCGGGAGCCACGGTGGCGGGCATTTGCAATGTTTCCACCACAGCGCTCAGCGTCGGACCACCGGCATGAACCAGATGGTAACGGCCGTCCCAGGTGCAGGTGCCATTGTTTTTGATGCGCCACGTCTTCACGAAGGTGGTGTTGGCCACAATCTGGCTGTTGTCCGGTACCGTCACGTCGGCCACAAAGCTGGCGGCGTTGGTGCAGGTGGTGCTGGTAGCGGTGGGCGGCGTCTGGCCCACGGGCGAATTGGTTGTCTTGGTGTACTGCGTCGAGCCGGTCACCCAACAGTTGCCGGTCGAGCCATCGGGGCAGACCACGCGCCACCAGCCGGTTGCGCTGTTCACGCCGGTGACTTTAGCCGTTTGGCCGCCGGCCACCCAGCCAACTACGCCGTAGCTGGTGCCGGGGCCGCTGCGGATGTTGACATCTGTTTGGGCCTGCACGTACTGTACGGTGGTGGTGGAAACCTCAATGGCCGTAGGCTGTGCCGCGCTGGTGGCGGGGAGCGTTGCCGTTGGGGTGGCAGCGGCCGTTCCTTCATCCGTCGCTGTGGCTGTGGTAGTGGCTGTTGTTGCCAGCTCATTGGTGGGGGTTGGCGTAATGAGTTCAATGAAGGGGGTCGGCACTGTGCCCGTTTCCCGATCGCTGATGCGAAAGTAGCCAAATCCCAGCACAACGATAGCCAGCACGCTTAAGATGAGTGCGGTGATTGCGCCAAGAATAATAAGAAGTGTTGTTTTGGACATGATTTTCTCCATTTTTTACCAGGTGCGCTGCGCTAAAATAAAAGGGAAATGCGGCACACCTCTGATACTTGATTAATGCATAGACGATAACGAAACGGCCGTTTGACAAGCGTTTGCTGCGGCGTTTGCGTGGGCGTCAGATAATAATGTCGCTGTTGGTGGCTTATCTGTAACAGGTGCTGGTCTACGGATTGCCTACGCTCACCCGACGCTGAATCAGCCAAAAGGAAAATGGGCCGTTGGGGAGGCCAACGACCCATTTTCTAGGGAAGAGGAGAAGGAGATAGGAGAGAGGGGAGGAGAGGAGGCGCAAATAAGCTGTTGCTTAATTTGTTATTGATTAAACAGTATGGAAGCAGCCACCATGTCCAGAACTGGTTCCAAATCCGGATCGTCCGCAGGGACGGTAACGTGCAGGCCAAAGCTGCCGGCACCCGCTGCCTGGGTGCCTGTTGTGCCGGCGGTGTAATAATCGTAAGAGGTGTAGCCTTCGCCGCGGCGCACCCATTTCATACCGGGCTCGTCGCCGATGAGGAGTTCGTACTCGGCCACCACGTCATCGGGTTGGAGGTCGGCAAACTGTACGGTGAAAAATGCAATATTCTGGTCGCTCTCGACGCCGGGGATGCCCAGATGCCACTCGGCCAAAACGCTGCCCATGCCGGGGTCAACGGCCGTTATCTGCCAGGCGTTCGGCACGCGGAAGGTAACGTAGTCGCTGATCACATCCTGCCAGCCGTCACCTGTATCACCTACATTGGCAGCTGCGGATTCGTTGACGGCCGTTTCGTTGCTGGTGCAGGCCGCCAACAAGCCAAAAATTAGAATCAATCCAATAAAAAGTTGGTCTGTTTTCATCGATGTTTCTCCTGAGTTTTATTAAGCTGCCTGGTGATCGTCAGGCGTTTTTGTTGTCGTATAGCGATTAAGCATATCCAAAATGAGGGGAATGAGCGCCGCCCAGCCGCGAAAATGGCGAATTTCACCACTGGGCACGTGGCGCAGCTTGCCGCGCCATTGGCGCTGGTTGCCGGCATCCGTTTCCAGCCACACCCTGATTGTGAAAAGTTGAGATTCTGCATGTTCTTCTGTCATCTGTAGTTCCTGATTTTGTTGATCTAAAAACCTATCCGAATAGTGGCCACAGAGCTCACAGAGATTTTTGAGATTGGTCTCAAGTTCTCTATCCTCTCTTTTTCCTGCTTCGGCTGCGCTCAGCACAAGCCTGTGGCTTTTTCGGATAGATTCTCAGCCCTGTTCTTGTGGCTTGATGGGAGTGTAGCGGAACGGCCGTTTGATAAGCGTTTGCATACCCGTTTAATCAAAAAAGACACCCGGTTTACACCTGAGTGTCTTTTTTGCTCTGGCTTGATTTTGTTGTTTGCCGGACTACATCTTGGCCGGTGAAACGTTGAAGCTGTAGCGCAGCAGATTATCAGGATCGACTTGTGCTTTTAATTGGGACACGCGTTCATATCCCCCAGCCGCAAGCCCATCGCGGATGCGCTGTTGAGACTCAACCCCTTCCAGGAAATTCATGTAAACGCCACCGGTGAGCGACGGCCGTAACGCCTCTTTCAATTCACCCGTGTAAGCGACCAACTGTTGGTGTGCCTCCGCATGGGGAGCCACGCCCACCACCGACAGCACAAATTCAGCGTCCCGGTTGCCGAAGACGGCCGTATCTGGCTGAACTCGTCCAATCGCTCCACCAGCATGGCGCACCTCGGCAAAAATATAGGGACTGGGACCGTCAATACCAGCACCATAGCGCACAATCGCTTCAATCGCCTCATCGCTCAGTTCGCTGAGCCAGGCACCGGAGTTAAAGGCAGGCAGCGGATCGATCGGATCGTTGCTGATCGTGGCTGCTTCCGTGAACGGGATGGTTTTGAAATCATCCAGCAGCGGGGCTTGCCAGTCGCGCCAGTGACGCAGCAGCTTTTCACCTTCTTCAACCGGACCGCAGAAGCAGCCGCGCACCATGGCAAAACTTTGCCCGCGCAAAAAGTCCGGCAGCTCCGGAATGGGCGGGAAGTTCATGATCAGAACCGACGTTGTTAGTTCGTCCGACGCATTGGCCACCCAGGCGCGGTAATGGCGGAACACGTCTGTGGCCATCTCGATCGGATAGAAAAGATTGCCGGCATACACGGTGGTTACCGGAAAGAGGCGAATGACCAGGCTGGTGACGATGCCTAAACTGCCGCCGCTGCCGCGCAGCCCCCAGAACAGATCGCTGTTTTCCGTAGCAGAGGCGATGCGCCGTTGACCATCGGCCGTTACCAGCTCAAACTGGAGCACGTTGTCGAGGGACAAGCCATATTTACGCCCCAGCCAACCTAAACCACCGCCGAGCGTGTAGCCCACAACCCCCACCGTTGGCGAAGAGCCGAGCAGCGGGGCCAGACCACGTTCTTGGGCCGCGGCTAAAACTGCGCCCCACTGGACCCCGGCTTCCACATACGCTGTCTGAGCAATCGGGTCAATCGTCACGCCGTTCATCTCTTTGGTGAGAATCAGCAGGCAGTCGTCGGCAGGGCGAACGTTGCCGTGGCCGGTGCCCTGTACGGCCACACCCAGGTTGTGCTGGCGGGCGTAGGTGACGGCCGTTTGCACATCGTCCACCGTTTTAACCACCACAATCAGAGCCGGATGCTGTATCACTTTGCGGTTCCAGGCCAGCCGGGCCTCATCATAGCGCGGGTCCTCTGGCGTGATCACCTGCCCCTGGATTTGGGCCTGCAAGGTCTGGCTGGGGGATTCCATTAATGTTATTGTCATGAGTTTTTCTCCTAAAATTGATTTGTTTTGAAATACAAAAATTGAATAGCTTGCTAAGAAGCTTTATTCTTACTGTTTCGCCAAACAAGTCTTGTCGGATAAAGAGGCTGGGGCGAAACAGTTAAACTGAAGCAAATTGCATCAAAGCCATCCGATAAAAAAGGTTTGCTTCAGTACTAGAGTGTGTTTGGTAAAATTGTTTTCTGATTAGCGATGGTTTTGCGAGTGAGCGTTTCTGGGCCAAAGAAGAGAGTGATGAGAACGGCCGTGGCACACAATAATCCTGTCGTAAGCCAGTAAATTGAACCAATACCAGCATGAGCGGTGTCAATCCCCGGGATAATCTGCGACCAGGTATTCACCGACGCGTGAAATAAAATGACCAGCAAAAGGCTGTCTGTATTGTTGTACAACCAGGTCACAATGATCGAACTGGCCACAATGCTGATCAAAAATCCAAAAATTGGCTGCCCGGCTTGAGTTGAACCAATCGTCCAAAACAATGGCAAATGAAAACCGGCCCAGATTACACCCAGAATTAGACTGGCTGTGAGGGCATTAAATCTGGCTTGCAAACGGGGCAAAGCAAAGCCGCGCCAGCCTATCTCCTCCCCATTAATGAGCAGGCTGACGATAAACAACACGGGTACAGCGACGATTGGTGACATCGGGATTTCCGGTGCTGCGGGAACGGGATAGCCTAACCAGTTGGAGAGCTGGTAAGCCAGGAAGAACAACCCCGCCATGCCCAAGATGCCGACGACGGCCCACAGCATACCCACACGCCATACCAGCAGCTTCCTTAGCAAAGCCCGAATTCCAGACTTGCCCTTTGTCCAACCGGTCACCAGCAGCGCCGCCAGCGTTGGCCCATAGCCCATTAACACCAGCAGCGGCACCGGTACACGAAAGTCCAAGGCTCCTTGTGACCCCAAAGCATCAATAATCATGATTGGCCATGAAAAAACAAAAGCCAAGATAAAGAACAGTAACAATGGATAACGTTTCAACTTGTAATCTCCCTGCGTGATTTATTTTTCATAGCTTAGGGCAACGGCCGTTTGGTAACCGTCAGAAATGGCGTTTGGTTTGGGGATCGAGGTTGAAGTGAGGATGGGGATTTGATTGATGCGTGAAATGTGATTTGCCGCTTTTCACGCGTCACGCATCACGAGCTTGCCAGCCCCTTAAATTCCAGAGGATGTATGGATTATTGGTTCAGCACATGGGCCAAAATGGCAGCAAAAGATTGGTTGGCGGCTTGTTGTTGGGCGCAGGTGATTTGCTCGGGGGAAAGCGCCGCCTCTAAACTGGGGCGCAGCGCCTCGGCCCGCTGCCGGGCCTCCCAATCGACGCCGGGATGCTGCAAGACGGAAAGGGTCCACACCAGGGCGGTGAATGGATCACCGGAACGAGCCTGCAAAACGGCCGTTCCCACCACCGCCGCCAAAATGTAGCGCACGGAATGTATTCGCTCTTTGGTCCGGAGAAAGGTTAAAAAGTGGTCGTGCGCCGCTTCAAGGTTCCCGCATTCTATTTCCAGAAACCCCATTGTTACCAAAGCGCGTTCCCGCCCCACCAGATCGTTGAACCTGGTGAACAGCGTGATGCTTTGCTCGATGAACTGCCGTGCGGCCGTTAAATCGCCCTGCGCCTGCTTTACCATGCCTAAATAATGGGTGGCGTAGGTGATGCTGTTGGGATCGTTTGTCTCGCGCGTGGTTTCCAGACAGGCAAGCAGTTGCTGTTCGGCCTCAGAAAGATGACCGAGCAGTAAATTGATCCGGCCAGAAATGAGCCAGGCGTTGGCCATCAGCCGCGGATCGCCCACTTGTTTGAGGGTTGGCTGAACGGCCGTTAGCTGTTGGCGAGCCTCATCTAACCGTCCCTGATCGTGCAAGATCATGCCTAAATAAACCTGGGCGGTGCCGATGCCCCACCTGTCTTGCTGTTCGGTGGCCAGAGAAAATGACTTTTCCAGGCAGGCAACCGCCGCCGCAAAATGGCCCAGCGACCACTCAACCAAACCCAGGTAGCACAGGCCGTGGCTCAGAAATGTGTTGGCCGTCAGGGAGTGCAGCTGGTCTACGGCCTGGCGCAGTACCGTTTCCGCCGCTGCCAGTTTCCCCTGGCGAAAGCCCTGGTATGCCTGGTAAATTTGCATGGCGCAGACGGCCGTCTCCGTTTGATGGTCCGCTGCCACTGCTGGTGCCATCTTCTCAGCCGCCAGCGAAAAAGCGGCTTCCCCCTCGGCCAGCAGGCCGCGCAGCTCAAAAAAGTAAAACAGTGGAAACGCAGCTAACAGCAGCAGTTCGGTTTGCAGCTGGGCGACGGCCCACTGCCAGGCGGTTCGGATGTTGGCCAAATCGGTAGCAACGGCCGTTAACCCCTCTTTTTGCCCGGCACCCCGCAGTGCGGCATCTTGCTCAGCCAGCCAGCTCAAAAAATAGCGACTGTGATGTTCGCTCGTTTCTGTGTAGGCTGCCGCGTTGGCTTGCAGCCGTTCGGCAGCATATTGGCCAATGACGTTGTGCAGGCTGTAGCGGCCAACGGCCGTACGCTGCACCAGGGATCGATCCACCAGCGCCGACAGCTGCGGTAGATTGGCCGCCGCCACCTGGGCCGCTGCCTCACGAGTAAAGCCACCCTGGAAAATAGAGAGCCGCAGCAAAATTTGCTGCTCGTCCGGCGTTAGCATCTGCCAGGAATGGTCGAACACAGCGCGTAAACTGCGATGGCGCGGCGGCACATTGCGCAGCGACACGGCCAGGAAATCCAGGTCCTTTTCGATTTCCGCGGCAATTTCGGCACAAGAAAGCAGGCGTGTCCATGAGGCCGCCAGCTCAATCCCCAGCGGCATTCCGTCCACCTGCTGGCAAATGCGAACGATGATCGGAAAATCGTTGTCTGTGGGGGTGAAGGCAGTGCTGACGCGGCGGGCGCTTTGCACAAACAGTTGCACGGCGCTGTTTTGCGCCAGGGATTCGGCCGTCAGCGTATCTGGCAGGGCAAGTTCACCCAGGTCAAAACGCCACTCTTCTTGCAGTTCCAACGGCTGCCGCGAGGTGATCAACAGCTTGACGGCCGTTGTCTGGCTCAGCAGCCGCGTCAAAAAGTCGGCGGCCGGCAGCAGATGTTCAAAATTATCCAAAACGAGCAGCAGTTCTTTGGCCGCCAGCAGGGGGATGAGCTCCAGTTCGGCGTTGGTGCTGCCCCGCAGGCGATAGTTGAGCGCTTCGGCAATGGCGGTGGCCAAATGATCCGGGGTTTGCATACCGGTGAGCGCCACCCAGGTAACGCCATCGGCAAAAATGGGGCGGTGGCCTTCGGCCGTTTGCAAAGCCAGCCGCGTTTTGCCAATGCCACCCGGCCCCACGATGGTCAGCAGGCGGCAGGTGGGCTCGGCCAGCAGCTCGGCCACATGGGCTAGTTCTGCTTCTCGCCCAATAAAAGTTGTTGCCGGAACAGGCAGGGGTAACGGCCGCAGCTGGGACGCCGCAGGCCGCCCTTCCAGTTCCAGGCTGGGGGCAGGTGCTTCCAGGCGCAGCAGCTGTTCGTAGGCCGCCTGCGTGGCCGGACCGGGTTCCACATCCAGCTCGCGGCGCAGCGTGGTGACGCAAGTTTCGTACAGGCGGCGCACCCCGGCCCGGTCGCCGCTGAATGCATGCAGGCGCATGAGCTGGACGTATGCCGTTTCATCCAGCGGATCGCTTTGCAGCAGGCGCTGGCCGTAGCGGGCCGCCGCCCGGTAGTCGCCGGCCTCTTCCAGCAGGTGCATGAGCTGGTGCAGGGCGTCCAGGTAAGCATGGCGCAGCGTTTCACGCAGGGGGATGATCCAGTCGTCGTAGTTGTCGGGAAGCAGATCGCCTTTGTAGAGAGTGACGGCCGTTTCCAACCAGGTTTGTTTTTCGACGTCAGACGCGGCTGATTGGGCGGCGGCTAATGCGGCTTCAAACTCGGCCACGTCCAGTTCCAGTGGCGCGTCGCTGCGCCATTGCAGCGTCATCGAGTCGCCCGCCAGATAGGTGTCGGCGTCGGGCAGGGTTTGGCGCAGCGTGTAAAACAGGTTGCGCAGGTTGGCCCGTGCCTGGCTGTCTGACGAGTCAGGCCAGAGGGTGAAGGCGAGGTGTTGGCGGGAGACGGCCGTTTGCCGGTGCAGCAGCAAATAGGCCAGCAGCGAGATTGGGCGATCCCCGCTCAAGCTGGAGACAGGCTTACCCTGAAAAACCAGACTAAATTCACCCAGCAGCGAGATGTGTAATTGGGCACCCACCAGAGCAATCCCCTTCAAAAATAAAAATGGACCGCGCCGAAAGGTCCGCAGTCCCGCAGAAGTTTAGCTCCACTTTTTGTTTTGACAACATCTTTATGGCCGTTTGATCCACCGTTTGAAACTCTGTTTTTGAGTGTGACGCTTGCGAAACGGCCGTTCCTTTATCCTGCCCTCAATGAATCAAACCGAACAGCACCAACGTGGGGATTGGCCCACTGGAAAATCCACAGATTACGCAGATTTTTCTCTGCGCCTTTGCGCCTCTGCGTGAAATTATTTTCAGTGGAGACGACATGAGCGCAAGCTGAACACCATGAATGGAAATCTCACGCCAAGCCGCTAAGTGCGCCAAGCCAAAGGGTCTTTGCGACTTTGCGTGAGGCTATTTTCGAAGGAGAAAAAATGATCTTAGAAATTGAAAACGTGTCCAAACAATATCGCCGGGGGCCGTTGGGCTTGCGGGATGTGAGCCTGCGTCTGGGGCCGGGCGTGATTGGCCTGCTGGGTCCCAACGGCGCGGGTAAAACCAGCCTGATGAACATCTTGGCTACCATTACCCAACCGACGAACGGCCGTATCCTGTGGCACGGTGTCGATATTGCTAAAGAGCCGGACGCGCTGCGCCGGGTGCTGGGCTATCTGCCGCAGGATTTTGGGGTTTATCCGCATCTGAACGCGGTGGAGTTTTTGCGCTACATGGCGGCCATCAAGGGATTGCTGCCGGCCGTGGCCCGCAGCCGGATTGATGAACTGTTGACCTTGCTTAATTTGACCCAGGCGGCGAAACGGCCGTTGGGCAGCTACTCCGGTGGCATGAAGCAGCGCATCGGCATTGCCCAGGCGCTGCTCAACGATCCGCAGCTTTTGATTGTGGATGAGCCAACAGTGGGCCTGGACCCGGAAGAGCGCAACCGCTTTCGCCAGCTCATCGCCGATCTGGCCGGGAACCGCATCATTCTTTTCTCCACCCACATTGTTGGCGACATTGAAGCGTCGGCCACGGAGATTGCCATCCTGAACAAAGGCCAACTACGCCAGCACACCACGCCGGAGGTATTGCTGCGGGCGGTAGAGGGCAAAGTGTGGGAATGGATCGTTCTCGCCGCTGAGCTGCCCCAGGTGCGCCAGCGCCATCTGGTGAGCAGCGCCATCCGCCGCAGCGACGGCATTCACGTGCGCCTGATAGCCGATCTGCCTCCAGCCGCAGCGGCCAAAATGGTGACGCCCACGCTGGAAGATGCCTATTTGGGTGCGGTGCAGCTGGACGGCCGGGAAACGGCCGTTCCCCCAAAACCGACAACAAAACAATCTCCAATCTCCAATCCCTAATCTCCCATAAGGAGCCGGCCACATGAACCTGCCCAACTTACTCTTTCACCTCATGCTGGCCGACTTTTTAGAGCGCGTGCGCCGCCCTGGCATCTGGGTGGTGGCCGCGCTGGGGGTTGGGTTTGGCATTCTGTTCCTACCGCCGGCCGATTCGCAGACGTTGATGCTGGCCCTGGGGCCGTGGCGCGGCGTGTACAACTCGGCCTGGGTGGGCATTGTGTTTGGCCTGCTGGCGGTGATGATTTTGCCGCTCTTTGGCTTTTCCGTGATTAAAAACAGCCTCAGCCGCGACCGTGAAACGCGGGTCGGCCAGATTATTGCCACGACGCCGCTGAAACGGCCGTTTTACCTGCTGGGCAAATGGCTGAGTAATCTGGCTGTGCTCACTATTTTGCTCGTAGTGCTGTCGGTGATGGCGCTGGTGATGCAGCTGTGGCGCGGGGAGGTAACGGCCGTTCAACCCGGTCAACTGCTGATCCCACTGTGGCTGCTGGGCCTGCCGGTGATGGCCCTGCTGGCGGCGCTGGCGCTGCTGTTTGAGACGCTGCCGCTGCTGGCGGGCGGTGTCGGTAACATTCTATTTTTCTTCGGCTGGCTGTTTTATTTGGGCGGCGTGGCCCTGCCCGGTTTATTTCGGGCGCAGATTGGCTGGCTGGTGCCCCAGGCCGACTGGCTGGGCGTCACCCGCCCCATTGCCGCGCTGCAAGCGTTCGCCACGACCATAGACCCGGCTTACAGCGGCCACTTCAACATTGCCGGGGCCAGCTACGGCGTGTTCCCCACCGTAGTGATGTGGGATGGCCTCGCCTGGACCGCAGCCATTGCCGCCGAGCGACTACTTTGGCTGGCCGCAGCCGTGGTGCTGGTACTGCTCACCGCGCTCGTTTTTGACCGGTTTGACCCGGCGCGCAGCGGCCCGCAATTTTTGCAGCGGTGGAAACGACGGCCAACGGCTGCTGCCTCACCAGACGATTTTGCCCTGGAACCGGTCAACTCGTTGGCACAACTGAAAAGTTTGTCCGGTGGTTTGGAACAGCCGTCCCTGCTCACGCTGCTCCAAGCCGAACTGCGCCTGCTGCTGAACGGCCGTCCGCGCTGGCTCTATGCCCTGGCCGGACTGCTCACCTTGCTCAGTCTGGCTGCTCCGCCTGGCGATGGGCCGCCGGTTGCGGCGCTGGCCTGGCTGTGGCCCGTCCTGCTTTGGGCTGAACTGGGCACGCGGACGCAAACATTCCACACGCAAACGTTGGTTTACGCCGCGCCGGAGCCGCGCCGGGCGCAGTTTTGGCTGCCCTGGCTGGCCGGTGTGTTGCTGGCACTGATGGCCACGGTTGGCTTGGGCCTAAAGGCACTGGCCGCTGGCGATCTGCTGCAATGGCTGGGCATTTTAACAGGCACGCTGTTTGTTTCGTCGCTGGCGCTGGCGTGTGGCGTGTGGAGCGGGAACGGCCGTTTGTTCCAGGTGCTTTACTTGCTGTGGTGGCTCTCGGCGGCGGTGGGCAACCGTTGGCTTGATTTTATGGCATTTAACCCGGAAACGGCCGCTGCGGGCATTCCCCTGGCTTATCTGCTGCTGGCTGGCGCACTGCTGGGTTTAGCCTGGCTGGCAGAAAAACGGGGTCATCGTGATACATGACTTGTCTTGTTAAGCAGGCAATTTAGCAAAGAACTAAAAAGGAAATAAATTATGCAATACGTAGAACGACTTTCCCCAAAACGGCCGTCCTCATCCATGCCCATTGGCGCGCTGCTGCTGATCGGCCGTTTTCTTCTGGCATTTTTACTTATCGGCTGGCTGATTTGGCGCAGCCAGGGCCAGGCAGTGGTGATTCCTCCGGCGGCTGCGCCAGACGTGCTGCCGCTTACGTTTGCCCCAAACGTAGGGCAGTTAGACCCATCCGTTTTGTTTGAAGCAGTTGGCTCCAGCGGAAGCTTGTGGTTTACCAATTCGGGCGTACAAATGGCGCTGCCTGATGGCACGCTGGCCGTGGAATGGTTGGGGGCGAGTGGGGCAACGGCCGTTTCCGGCACAAATCCACTCCCCGGCAGGCTCAACCTGTATCGCGGAGATGATCCCAACCAGTGGCAAACCGGCCTGCCGACTTACGCTGCGGTTACCTACATCGCGCTGTACCCTGGCATCGACCTGGTGTACGACGGCAGCGAGGGATTGTTGAAAGGCACGTACCTTGTGGCACCGGGCGCGGACCCGTCGCTGATTGGCTGGCGCTATGTTGGGGGAACGGCCGTTTCCCTGCAACCCAACGGCGATTTGGAAATTCACCTCGACGACAGCGCCACGCTCACCGAAAAAGCGCCGCTGGCCTTCCAGATGGTCCGGGGCCAGGCCAAACCGGTTGCCGTGCGCTACCGACTGGTTAAGAACACCATCGGTTTTACGCTGGGCAGCTACGATCCGGCGCTGCCGCTGATCATTGACCCGACGCTGATTTACAGCAGCTACTTTGGCGGCAGCAGTGATGATGCAGCTAAAGATGTAGCGGTGGATGGCAGCGGCAATCTGTATGTGGTCGGGCACACTTACTCTACTTCCTTGCCCGGTGGAGGCAGTGGCAACGCGGGCTATAACGATCTGTTTGTGACCAAGATCAATGCGGCGGGAACGGCCGTTCTCTACACAACTATCATTGGCGGCAGCGGCAGCGATGAACCGGGTGGCGTTGCCGTTAACAGCGGCGGCAGCAAAGTCTGGCTCACCGGTATCACCACCTCCAACAACCTGCCCACGCTGAACGCCTTTCAGGCCAGCGCCGGTGGGGGGACCGATGCCTTTGTAATGCAGCTGAACAGTTCGGGGGCGCTGGCTTTTAGCAGTTACTATGGCGGTGGCTTGGCCGATGCCGCTGAAGACATTGCCCTGGACAGCGCAGGCAATGCCCATCTTGTCGGCTCTATTTGGGGTGGCTTCTTTGCCAAAATTAACGGGCAAACCTATCAAAATGAATACGAGCGCATGATTAGCGGACAGGAAGCCATCGGTTACGGCATTGCTTTGGACAGCCAAAACAACATCTATATCACGGGCAAAATTCGCTCAGACTCGTGGCCCACGGTGAATCCGGTGCAGGCCACCTGTGGCACGTTTGACAGCTGGACGTGCAGCGATGACGCCTTTGTGGTTAAGCTGCCTCCCGCTGGCGACGATCTGCTCTTTAGCACCTACCTGGGCGGCAGCGCAGCCAATGGCGGCAGCGGCACAGACATCGGCCACGCCATTGCTGTGGACGGCAGTGGCAATATCGCCGTGGTTGGCGAAACGTTTGCCGGCGATTTTCCTATGCTCAACGCAGTCCAGGGGCAGTTCAAGGGGGGCAATACCATGAGTGAAGCGTTTGTGACGCGGCTGGTGAAGCAAGGCGATGGTTACCAGATTGGCTTTAGCACGTATCTGGGCGGCGCGGGCACTGATTGGGCCACTGGCGTGGCCATGAACAGTGCCGGGCAAGTTTTTATCAGCGGCGGTACCAATTCGGCTAACTTTCCAACGGCCGCCGCCTGGCAGCCACAGCTTGGACCTGGTGTATGTTTTAGCAGCACCAGCCGCAACTGTTACGATGCCTTTGTCACCCAGCTTGCCCCCAACGGCACGATGTCGTTCAGCACTTATCGCGGCGGCACGGATGATGATGTGGCTGAAGGCGCTGCTTTGGATGCCAGCGGCAATCTCATCGTTGTGGGTCAAACGGAGTCATTGGCCTTTCCGGTAACGGCGGGCGGGTTTCAGCCTGGTCGCAGCCAGGGCGAAGAGGCGTTTTTGTTGAAAATAAGCATTGGGCAAACAGCACCGCCGCCACCTGATCTACCCTACAAAGTCTATGTGCCGTTTGTCATTCGCTAAGGCATTAAGGACCAGCTAGATAATCCAATGTGGCTTGAACGCCGTTCAAATTTTGTGACAGATCGAGGGATTGGTGGTTTTGCAGCTCGACAGAAATGGAAGGGATGTTTTGTGTGGCAAGCCAATCGCCGGCATCCCCGGTAATTTCATAGCTGGTGAACCGCTCGTAGACGGGGTAGTTGGCTGCCTGGCCGTAGACGTTAGCCAGCGCCAGCGAAGGCGCGTGTGTGTCTGGGCAGCCAGCGGCAAAAACACCGTTGGCTGCGCTGTGCCAAAAAACAACGATCGCCGGATCTTTGGGTAGGATGAAGTCGCGCAGGACAATGCTCTCCGGCTCGGAAAAGGGGCGTGGACCACCACTTACCGTGACATCGCGCCAAACGGCCGTTGGCTGCCATTGGCAATCCCAGTTACGGTTCAAATCCACGTTATTGGCGTTAAACCGGCCAGGCACGGTATCGGCGGCTACGTCTGATGGCAGGAACCGCTCGCTCTGGTTGGTGACCAAGTATTGACCATCCGGGTTGGCAGAAGGAATGATGTGGACGGTCAGGTCGCTGGGAATCAGCTGTGGATTGGTGGTGTAATGGTCGATGATTTCGTAGGCCAGCAAAATGGTGTTCCACTCATAGCCACCATGAATGCCACCGACAAAAATGACCTGCGTGAGACCGTTGCCAAACTGGTAATTCAAAATGGGCCGCCCCTGCACGGAGTTGCCGATGACGCTGAGGGATGATGAGGAAACGGCCGTTGTTGGGAAAGCGCTGCTCGTTTCTGGGCTGGGGCTGGGAACGGCCGTATCGGTAGCCATAGATATTGCCGTGGGCACGGCTGTGGGCGCAACGTTTTCCAGGTTGATGACGGGGGTTTCTGTGGGGGGAACGGCCGTTGCCGGTACGGTGAGCGTGGGTGGTGGCAGTGCTGAGGCTGACGGGTTGGTGGCCACTGTGGCGATGGCGGGCGGAACGGCCGTGGGGGCCAACGTTGGCAAAGCCGGTTGGGGCGCTGTCGCACAGGCAGACAAAATCAAGAGCAGCACGCCTTGAAAAAGCATAGCAAAGCGTAAAACCTTTACCGGCGCTGCGGCCGGTCTCCAGACCGTGCCGCTTTGCTGCTCGGCTACAAAAAAGGTCCCCAACTTGTTCAATTTGGGATTATCAGTTGTCATGGGTGTTTAAGACGGCCCGCATGGCGGCCAGGTTGCTGGGCCAATCAACCGTTTCATAATCGGGCAGCAAAACGGCAATGGCCGGAATACCCTGGCTGTCCAGCCAATTGGTCCCGTCCCCATTCAGCTCCTGATTGGTTAAATCTTCAAAATCGCCAATCGGATAACCAGCCGCCTGGCCGTAGGTGGTGGCTAAAGAGCCGGAAACCAGCGTGCGCCCCTCGCAAAAGCCAGGGGATGACAGCCCGTTGGTGGCGCGGGCTTCCCAAAAGACGACGGCCACCGTATCGTGCCCGGTAATAAAATTGGCCAATGCCTGGGTTTCCGGTTCGGAAAACGGGGCGGGACCGCCGCTGCCGGGGATGACCTGGTTGCGCCAGCGGGCATCCTCTACCCAGCGGCAGTCCCAGTTGCGATTGATGTCTACGTTGTTGGCATTGAGACGGCCGTCCAGCTCTCCCGGCGCAAAAGGGGTGTCCGGGTTGGCATTGGGCACGATGTATAGGGTGACGTTAGCGGGTACGTCGGCCAGATTGTTGGTGAAATGGGAGACGGCGCGGTTGGCTAAAGCCACGGAGCTAGGGGCGGCCCCGGCATGAAGTCCGCCGACAAAAATGACCACATTCGGTCCATTGCCAAAGCGCACCGCCTCGATGTCGCGGCTGTTGACGGATTGGCCGATGATTTGGGTTTCAATTAAGACGGCCGTTTCCGTAGGCGGTGGCGTCTCCGTGGGTGGCAGGGTGGCCGTGGCGGGCACTGTGTTGGTGGGGGGAGGATAGGTGTCGGTGGGTTCGGGTGCATCGGTCTGGCCAGAGTCTGACGTGCTTGTTTCTACCAGGATAACTTCGTCAGATTCATCGGCAATAGGGGTTGAGTCAGCTGCTGATTCCTCATCATCGTCGTCGACAGCGGCAGACGATTGCGAAGTGGTGGTTTCTCCTCCGGTAATGGTGAGGGGATCGTTGAGCAGCACCAGCGCCACCACAATGGCGACGATGGCAACGGCACCCAATCCAAGCCATAAATTGCGGCGGCTTGATGGCGCTGCCTCGGGCGGCAGAACATAGCGGCTGCCGGTGGCGGGCCTGCCGCCTTCAATTTGCAAGGCGTAATCAATCTCGCCCAATAACTCGGCCGCGTTGGCCGGTCGCTGATCCGGCTCTTTTTGCAGGCAGTGCTGCACCAGCCGGGCCGTCTCGGCGGTGATGTCGGGACGGAGCTCCTGGATGGGGGTGGGCGTTTCGTAAACGTGCTTGTGCAGAATGGCCAGCGGATCGTCGGCTTCAAACGGCCGTCTGCCCGTCAACATTTCGTACAAAATCACGCCCAACGAGTAGAGGTCGGAACGACCGTCTACCGGCGCGCCGCGGGCCTGCTCCGGCGACATGTAAGCCGGGGTGCCAATTAGCGTGCCGGTGTTGGTCAGCTTGGGGCCGGTTTGTACGGCGGCGATGCCCAGATCGACCATGATGGGTACGCCATCGGGGCGCAGCAAAATGTTGCTTGGCTTGAGGTCGCGGTGAATGATGCCGGCGGTGTGGGCGGCAATGAGGGCATCGGCCATGGGTCGCAAATAGCTCAGGGCTTGAACGGCCGTCAGCGCCTCATTCCTGGCTTTGGCTTCCTGAATGATCTCGCGTAAGTCGCCGCCATCAACAAACTGCATGGCGATGTACGGCTGCCCGGTGGCGGCGGTGCCAATGGCGTACACCCGTACGATGTTGGGATGTTCTAACTGTGCGGCCGTTTGGGCTTCGCGGCGAAAGCGGGCCACAAATTGTTCATCGGTGGCCAGCACGGGCAACATGATTTTGAGCGCCACTCGGCGCTCCAAATCGACATCGTATCCCAGGTAAACATCGGCCATGCCGCCCCTGGCGATATGTTTTTGAATTTGAAATTGGTCTAACTGCTGGCCGACAAAGGGCTGCGGGTCCGACATTTTAGTTTCCTGATGTAAGCGTCAATGTCCCCCAGGTGTTGGGGCTGAGTAAGGTACGACTGGCAACGTGAGAGTAAAAAACTTCTTGTACGGCCGTGCCCACCTGGTCATTATCCGTGGCGTTCAACGAGGCGCCCAGCACCATGCCGGTGCTGGGGGTCATGTTTAAGTCACGCCAGGGAACGGCCGCTTCGATTGTATAGCCTGTTCCGGTGCGCTGCGCCTGCACAATAATACCGTGATCCGGCGCATTCACAATGCTGCCGTTACTGTCCGCCGTCCAGCGGAAGGCAGACGGCGGCAGGGTGTTAAAATCGCCTGGCGAGAAGGTGATTTGGAAATCATCACTGCTTAAACTGCTGCTCAGATCGCCCTGGCGGTTGGTGTCTAGCTGCATGTCTACACTATCACCCTGAAAAATAAGATTACCGCTTTGGTTTTGAGCGTGAATATCGTCGGAAACGGTGACGGCCAGGTAAAGATAGCTGTTGTCCCAGGCCAGCTGCCAGGCAGCGGTTAAATCTTCGCTGCCGTCCCAACCGGCATCCTCAAAGGTGCGGTGCGCCGCCAGGACAGACGTGACGCCCAGCCATTCGTTCAGGTTGCCGTCAATGGTGGGAGCGGAACTAAAGAAAGGGGCGTTGGCGTTGGTCGTGACGATCGGTGGAATGGGGGTTGGCGGTGGCGTGCTGCTGGGTGGTGGGGTATCGGTGGCGTTGGGCACGGCCGTATCTGCCGGAGCAACTATCTCTGTGGGTTCAACAGGCGAGGTAGACGTAGGGAAAACCGTAATGGCTAAATCGGAGGGACCGGTTGATTGGGAAACGGCCGTAGGCAGTTCGTTGCCGTCATCATCACCACCGGGCCAGAGCAGAACGGCTGCCAAAATAAGCACCACCGCAGCGGCTGCGCCCCCGGCATAAGGCAGCCAGGCGGGCAGCCGGCGTTTGGTAGGGGTAACGGGGGTGGCCGGTTCAACAGGCTCAGCAGGCGAGGTAACAGCGACCTGTCGCGTGGGCGTGTCCAAAAGCTCGGTTGCTTGCAGGCGTGGGTTGGTTTCGGCTTGCAATGCCTGGTTGAGGGCGGCGCGCAGCTGTTCGGCCGTTTGGAACCGTTTCTCGGGCTCTTTTTGCAGGCACATTTCCACAGTTTGGTAGGTGGCGACGCTTAAATCGCGGCGACGTTCAACCAGGGGCGGCGGTGGTTCGTACAGGTGCTGGCTCAGCACGGCCAGGGGGCTGTCGGCTTTAAACGGCACGGTGCCACTGAGCATTTCGTACAAAATCACGCCCAGGGCATAAATATCGGCACGGCCGTCTACCGGCTTGCCCGTGGCTTGTTCCGGCGACATGTAGTAAGGTGTGCCCATCACGTGCCCGGTGCGCGTGAGGCGGGCCGACGCTTCTTGCACGGCAGCGATACCTAAATCTGTGACAACGGCCGTGCCGTCCTCCCGCAGTAAAATATTGCTTGGCTTTAAATCACGATGAATAATGCCCGCTTTATGGGCGGCCCGCAGGGCGTCGGCCACCTGTCCGGCCAGCGTGAGCACCCGCTGCGTGGAGAGCGACCTGGCGTTGCCGGCAAGTTGGGTCATCTCCTCCTGCAGCGAGCCGCCAGGGATATATTGCATGGCCAGATAAGGCAATCCGTTTGTCGTCAGCCCCGTTGTGTAAATTTGGATAATGTTGGGGTGGTTGAGTTTGGCAATTGCCTGTGCTTCCCGCTGGAACCGGGCCGTTAACTCCTGGTCTTGGGTTAAGGCAGACAGCATGATCTTTAGCGCCACCGGCCGCTGCAAGTACACGTCCCGCGCCAAATAAACATCGGCCATCCCGCCTCGGGCGAGATGGCGTTCAATCCGGTACTGGTCTATTTGCTGCCCAACAAGTTCTTCCGTCATGCCAAGTGTTCGACTTCCAGATGTGTTTGTGAAGAGAGGCGCACGGTCTTGTGCTTGCCTAAAGGCGTCGGGGTATTAGCTGGCAGCTTTTGGTTGCCTAAAATCGTGCCGTTGACCCCACCAAGATCGGTTATAAAAAAGCCGTCGTCCTGCCAGGAAATCTTTACATGTTTCCGTGATATGCGTGGATCGCCACCGATGTCAAGATCGCTGCCTTCGCGCCCAATCGTAAAGGGAAATGTGTCTATAATTTTGTCTAGCGTTGCGCCAGTGGTTTGCACCACTTTTAGACGCAGCCGCGCGCCTGTGCCGGTTGCAGCCGGTTTGGCAGCCAGGGGTGTCAGGAATTCTTCCTCGTCGGGCGATACATTTTGCCGGGGCATCAGCTTGCTCCGATCGTAGTCTGCCTCGGACCAGACAATTGATTTGTCTACCGGAGGTCGGACAATGACCGGTTCCTGCTCCTTCTTTTTCCTACTGCTGAAAAACAGCACGCCGCCCAGGCTTACAACGATGAGCGCAATGATGCCCAGGTAGATGGGATTAGCTGTGAGCGCAGTAAACGCCCTCGTGAAAAACCCCGGTGGTTCAGGCGGGATTGGCTTGAAATCGTCATAGGTATTTTCGGAGCGCTGCTGATCGGCCGTGAGCAGATAAACCGTGACCCGGTAGGTGCCGGGTACTTCGGCCGATCGAATGGCCTCGGGCAGCTGCTCCTGGAGACGCTCGCCGGTAAAAAGGGTCGGGCCAAAATCGTGGATTTTGCTGCCGGTGCTGTCATCGACAATGAATCCCTCATACGTTTGTACGCGGCCGGCTTCCGGCACATCCAAATCAATATAAAAGAGGCCGTTTTCAAAATCTGGGGTTACTGCTTGAATCGTAAAGGGGACAGAGAGTGGAGGACTATGGGTAAATTCGCGTTCAGCTAAAAGCGTTTCGCCCTCTTCATTCTGAATCAGAAAATCTTCCTGGTTGAGCGCCTGGACATGGATACTGTACTCCCGCTCGGCCTGAAGATTGCTGCCGTCGATTTCTACAATTAGTGTCGAATCCGGGTCTTCAAAAATCTGGTCGCCGGCAACCTGGGTGCCACCGCGTACGTCCCAGACGTTGATGATAACCTGGCGAACGGTTTCGGCGCTGCCCACGCTTAACGAGAGGGTGTACACGTTGGTGGCCGCATTGTATTGAAAATTGGAGATAGCGGTGGCTACTGGCGGCGGGAGTAGATCATAATTTTTGCTGGAGAAGAAGTTGAAGGTGGCGCTGATAGGTGTATCATTATTGCGTAATTTAATGGAAAGCACGGCCTGATTTTCGCCTTGCTGCGGGAAAACCTGCCCACGGGCTAACAGTTGGCTGTTTAGACCGGCAATAATTTCTTGAAATAAACTGTTCAGGTTGGACTGGTTGCCAATGGCCGAAAAAGCTGAGGTTTCGGCAGCCATGTTGCGCAGTTCCCCCACATTTAGCTCGGCTTCTGATTGGTTGTAAATGCCGATGGTGTGGATGGGGGTAATGGTGGAAATGTCGGCCGACGGCCGTGCCGCGCTAATCACTTCATTATAAGTATGGGTGCTGCAAGGTTCGGGGCTGTCCACGGTCAACTGGTCTTGTCCATCGGTAAAAAGAATGATGGCGCGCCGTTCCTGCGGGCTGCTGATCTGCTGATCCAGGCGTTGAATAGCGTCAAAGACCGAATCATAGAGGCAGGTGCCCCGGTTGGGAATGGCCTGGACGGTATCAATAACATCTTTGACGCGAATGTGGTTGTCGGTGAAATCTTGAATGGGGACGCTGGTTTCGTTAAACGGAATGACGGCGAAGTGGGCCGTGGGCGGAGCGTTGTCGATGGCTGATTTTGCGGCCGTTCTTACCTGCTCTATCACGTCTTGCATACTGCCGCTGGTATCCAATAGCAGGGCGATGAAGACGGGGGTTTGCGGATCGGCAATCTGGACGGGAACGGGCTGGCTGTTGCCGCCCAGCAGCTGAATGGTGGCGGATTCAATTTCTGGTTGGGGTTGGGGACGGCCGTTGCTGTCGGTCAGCGTAAAAAAAACGTCCAGCCCCAGGCTTTCCTCCCCTTCTGTGGGCACCACATGGTTAATGATGATGGCGCCATTGGTTTGGGCATGGGTGGTGAACGGCCGTAAAAAAATCAGCCATCCTATCAGAAAGAAAAAACCAATACGCTTCTTTGTCATCAGGTGTGCACCTCTGAGCAAGTTGTTTGACGAGATGAAGCAAATCACAAAAGGAGTTTGAAAAGAAAGCACCGTATCTTGTGATTTACCTTAGTAAAAGCCAGATGCAAGATCAAAAAGCTGTTTGACTTTTACATAGAAACCAACCGGCATAATGTCTTGACAGATGATTTTTACTTTTTTACACTGTTACCCGTAGAGTGTCCAGAGGAAACCAGTAAAATTCTATCAATTCTATCTGACCCAGATTGTATAAAACTTTGCAGTTCAATATATCAATACAATATAGTCATCAAACCTTCAAGTCAACTATACTATTTGTCAATTACTCACGTTCTGATGGTCTGTTGACCAAGCCAACTGAGGCGGTATGGTGAACTCACCAGCCGCAAAGGAAAAATAGATAATGGATGAGATTCGGGCAGATTATGACCGGCTTGAGAATTTAGCAAATCAATTTGCTAATCAATCACAGGCCATCCAGCAGATGCTGCAAAAAGTTCGCGGCGCAATGGATCCACTGCAAAACGGAGGGTGGATCGGTCGTGGTTCAGATTCCTTCTTTTCTGAAATGCAAAGTGAAGTATTACCCGCTTCGCAACGTTTGCAGGAGGCTTTGGATGAGGCCAGTCGGGTAACAAAGCAAATTGTGCAAACTGTAAAACAGGCAGAGGAAGAAGCATCTTCCCCATTCCGAGCCAGCTAAGTACAGCTTTGTAAAAGCTTAATGTGGGCCTTTTAGGGTCCGCTGTACTTTAAGCAGTTTGGCGCAGTGGTGTTGAACATCGAAACAAATTTTCGCCAAACTGCACTTAGTAAAGGAGCAAATTATGTCTGAAATTAAGATGGATTATGGATTGATGGAAGATATGAACAAAACCTTCCTTCAAGGGGTTGAGCAGCTTCAAGACACCATGCAAGCTATGCAAAACGTAGCTAATGAAATGGAAGATGGGGCATTGTTGGGGCGGGGCGGCACGGCCTTTACCGAGGCGATTCGTGGCAAGTTGTGTCCGGCAATTTCCCGGCTTACCGATAAATTTCAGGAATTAGCTGAAGACATCAACAAAGCCATGGAAGATATGAGAAGCGCCGATACATCTACCGAGCGTATGTATTAATAGCCTATTCGCGGCAAAAGAGCTTCCGTTTACAGACGAAGGTCTTTTTCCATTTCAAGGAGCTAAAAAATGATTGGTGCACTAATTCGTTTTGCGCGCAAAGTTGTAGAAAATGTCTTATCCCAGCTTATGCAGCAGTTTAATGTTGTACAGGAGCAGGCTTACAGCCCCATGCAGGCCATGGTGCAGCAGGTTATGGACGGCGTTTGGGTTGGCAAGGGAGCCGATGCTTTTGTTGAAGAAGTTTCAAGCATTATGATGCCCGGCGTTGGCAAAATTGGTGATGGTATCAATGTTTTCAGTAAAAATATCAACAACGCCATTGACGTGATGGACCGTGCCGATGAGCAGGTCAATAATATGGTGAGCTCATTGGGCGATCTGTTTGGCGGAATTTTTTAATAAATAACGTCCCCAGGACGATATCTTTGGAGGCTTAATTAATATGGACTCTCAACAAGGCGTATATATGGACACCGACGCCGTGCGTGGCATGGCGAAGAATTTTGGAGCCATCGGGGATGTTTTGCAGGCTGTGAATAAGGCTATGGAAACATTGTCCAATGTCTTGAAGGCAACGGCATTTGTGGGAATGGTGGGTGGCCTGGCGGTGGCTCATTACATCGATAGCATACGGCCGCAAATTGAAGATATTGCCGAAAAATGCGAAGAATTCAATAAAGATTTGGATGCTTCCGTTGAAGCCTATGAACGGGGGGATGAACTGGGGTCAACACGCTTCCATTAATCTGGCAGCTTGGCCTTTACGGTATATTGCAAAGGCGGATTTGAGTGAGTTCAAATCCGCCTTTTCTAATAGGTTACACGGTTACGGAAACGGCAAGGGCAATGACAAAGGCAACCGCCAGAATGCCGGCAATAATGAGCAAGATGGTGTTAAGGCTGGGCCAGCGGCTGGGCTTGGGGCCGGGCACGGCACCAAAGTAGGTTTTTAGCTCATTGATGAAAACGGCCGTATCCGGGTGCCGCTGCGATTTTTCCGGAGCCGTGGCCTGCAATGCGATTTGGGCTACCTTTTTGACGTCCTCAATGCGATTCATGTGGATGCGGCGGTTGTTTTGCACAGCCCAATACACTTCCTGATCGCTGTGCAGTTTATATTTGTAAGCGGGTTGGCCTACCAGAAGCTCATACAGCGTCAGCCCCAGACCATAAACATCGGTGGCGTGGCTGACGCGAACACCAGAACTGTTCAACAGTTCCGGGGCCGTATAGGCAGGTGGCACAAAGAAGTGGTGCCAATGGTGGCTTAAGGTGTTGGCATCGCTCATCACGCCCAGATCAAACAGCAATATACGTGGAACGTGTGGTTCATCATCAAACTGTACCAGCACAATGTCAGGACTGATGCCCAAATGGTAAAAGTTATTGGCGTGGAGAAAGTTAACGGCCGTTGCCAAACTAATCATTAGCCAACCTACGTGGTTAATCCAGAGCTGCGGGTTTTTGGTGAGCACATCCCGCAAAGGCTCGCCTTCAACATGCTCAAACAAGTAAAAATAGAGCAGATGCCCCTGCAACATCGCTTTGCCATAAGCATCCTCTTTAATGGTGGTGCTGGCATAGGGCGGCAGCAAAACCGGTAAAAATTTGTGCTGCTTTTTTTGCAGCTGCATATTTTTTAGAAAGTCAGCTTCCCGCTTCAGGCGCTCTTTATTTTCTTCGCCGGGATGGGCAACCTTTAAAAAGACAGTTTTCTTTTGGTGAGTGGCTTCATACAAAACGGCCGAACGCAAGGTCATAACCGGCTTGACAATTTCGATGTCACCCAACCATTCACCATAATCCAAAATATTGGGCGACATCTCGGCTGGGCAGTAGGTTTCCTGGCAATACAAATTATTGTCGGGGGAAACGCGCTCACACAAAAGGCACACTTGTTTCATTGATTTTGCCTCCGTCAGGCCAATGCTGGCTTTGGATTAGTGGAGAACAAAAGCCTTTAATATAGTTTCAACTTAAAGATACTTTTGTTCTCCTAAACGCAAACTGCGTAAACGTAAACCTTAATACCCGGCGGGTTGCTTCAGATTTTATGGTTTACGTAAAAGTTATTTTGTGGAACAATGTTTGGCAAATCACAGAATAGCTTTTCAGATAGAGGGCACCATTTCACGTGATTTGCATAAGCACAACACTACTTTTTTCTCCAAAACCTGTCAAGCATTTATCCGATGGTATCTAGATATTCCATGCTAAAAAACAGATGCCAGGTAGGAACGGCCGTTTACCATTTGGTTCAACACATTAAGGAGTAGATATGACCCAACCTATCTACATTGACCGCCCGCCAAGAATACAGCCCGAGCTACCCTTTGATGAGATTGAGATCCCCAGCCCGCCCGAAAAAGAAGAAGGTGGTTATACCCAGCTAATCCAGGTTGGGCTGCCGCTCATCACCATTATTGGCTATGTGCTCATTGCTACCTTGGGCGGAAGCGGCCGTAGTCCCTGGCTCTTAATTCCGATGGCGTTGTCCGTCGTTGCCTCAACCGTTTTTGCCCTATACACCTACCTCAAAGAGAAAAAGCAGCTTGAGGAAATTAAAAAAGCGTATGATGATCGCCTGGTGGTGCTGAACAAGGAAATGAATGGCTACCATGACCAGCAGCGCCGCTTCTACCGCTACAACTACCCCGACCGCTCCGTCACCTTTCGCATTGTCCGTAGCGCCCGCCTGGAAGTGGAAAAGGCAGAACGAACCCTGCGCACTGAAGCCCGTCTGTGGGAACGGCGCGTCGAGGATGATGATTTTGGTGCGGTCCGCCTGGGTATCGGCACCTTGCCCTCGACCGTGACCTACGTTTTAGGGGATGTGGAAAATTTTGAAGATGAACAGGTGCGGGCCGCCATGAAGTTGGAAGAGGACTCCCGCTACGTTTCAGACATCCCGGTCATCATCAACTTGCGCCAGCCACGCCCCAAAGAAGAAACGTTTGGCGAGGAAGAGGAAGGCGAGGAAAAATCCAGCCCACCCACGCCGGTGACCCATGCTTTAGGCATTGCCGGCGATCCACAAGACCGCCAGGCAGTGTATGAATTTACCCGCGGTTTGCTGGGGCATTACGTGGTTTACCATGCGCCGATGGATGCCCGGCTTTACGTGCTGGCTTCCAGTAAAGATGAGTGGGCCTGGACCGATTATCTGCCTCACAGCCAGGGAGATGAACAAACAGAATACCGCTGTTTTGTTGAAGAGGTGGCCGAGAGCGATGAAAAAGAGCGCGCCTTTGATGACGATGATGAAGGAGCGGTTGAGCAGTTCCTGGAAGGTATTCGTAAAACGCTGGCCACGCGCAAAATTCGGCTAAATGACCGAGATGACGAGAGAAGCGCCAGCGATCCAACTCAGCCATTTTTACTGCTGGTTGTCGATTTGCTGGATATTCAAGAAGGCGAAAAGTCGCCGCTGAGTGATTTGGAAGCAGATGCCGCCATTTCTATTTTGCTGGAGGAAGGGGCGGCTTTGGGAGCGGCCGTAATCTTCCTGGTACCGGAACGAAGCAAAGTGCCCAGCGGCTGTCAGGCAGTTATCGAAATTCAAAAGACCACACCAGCCACCAACAGCACCCTGAATCGCAATCTGAAGCTCCATTTTCGCTATGCCGAAGTGGGCGTTAACTCTTACCGCTACGTTGGCACTGCCGACTACATTGCTAAACCAGAAACGATGGTGCACCTGGCCAAAAACCTGGCGACAATGCAGGTGCGTGAAAGTTCAGGGGCTAACCTTACCAACGCTGTCTCCTTCTTGCCGATGATGGGCTACGACTCGCTGCGTGCTTTGGAAGCCGACACCTGGCTAAAATGGCAGGACAGCGAACTGCCCAAATACGCCAACTGGCTGCGCGTCAAAATTGGGCGCATGTCGGGCAATAAAGACCGTACGCTGGTCTTTTCCGCCAAGCGGGATGGCGTGCATGGCATGGTGGCCGGCAGTACCGGCTCCGGTAAGTCGGAACTGCTGATTTCGCTTATTGCCGGCATGGCGGTGACGTATTCGCCGACGGTGCTGAATTTTGTGTTGGTGGATTACAAGGGCGGCGGTGCCTTTAAAGAGTTTCAGGATTTGCCGCACTGTGTCGATATCATCACCAACCTGGCCGGGGAAGGGGTGACGCGCATGTTCACGGCGATCAAGTCGGAGATGCAGCGGCGGCAAGCTTTGAATGTGGAAACCAAAACAAAAAACATTGTGGACTATCGCCAACAGGGTTTCCACCAGACCCACAAGCCTTATCCCTATTTGTTCATCATTATTGATGAGTTTGCCGAGATGATTGCCGACCGTTCCGAATATAAATCTGAACTGGAAAGTATCACGCGGGTGGGCCGGGCGCAGGGCGTCTCATTGATTTTGGCGGCGCAACGGCCGTCTGGCGTCACTGACCAGATGCGTTCCAATATTAAATTCAGGATTTGTCTTCGCGTAGAAACCCCAGGAGAAAGCCGGGAAATGCTGCGGCGCAATGACGCGGCCTTTTTGCCCAGCGGTTTGCCTGGCCGGGGCTATTTGCAGGTGGGCAACGAAGAGATTGAACTGGTTCAGGTGGCCTACACCGGCGAAAAATATATCGATCCCGATCAATCGCCCCGGGCCAACGTGATCTGGCCGGACCGTTTGGAAAGCTACGATCCGGAATCTGATCAGGAGCCGCCCGAACTGTACAAAGCGATCATCACCTCGCTAGACAAAATGGCGCGGGACAACGGCGTGGAGAAGCAGCGCGCTCCCTGGCCCGAATTTTTGCCCGCTTACCTGGCCCTGTCCCAACTGCTTGTTTCACGTGATCCGAAGGCAACGGCCGTAACCTCCCAGGAATATTTGGCCGACGTAGACAAAATTATGCTGGGACGCGTGCCCGACACCACCCTTACCCTCAATCCGGCCGTCAACAAATGGCTCAATGGCGAAAACGGCTGGCTGGATCGTTTGGATTGGGACGAATACGCCATGCGCCCGGTGGTGGGGCTGGTAGACAATCCCCATGCGGCGCAGCAGCTGCCTCTGGTGGTTGATCTGCGGCGCGGGCACGTAGTGATTTTTGGCGCGTCCGGCTGGGGCAAAACGACGTTTATTCGCTCCCTGGTTGTGAGTTTGACGGCCACCCATTCGCCCGATGATTTGTGGGTCTACCTGCTGGATTTAGGCGGCCGTAACCTGGGCGTGTTGGAAAACCTGCCTCACGTCGGTTCCGTCATTATCCCCGATGCTGAAGGGTATGAAGAGCGTGTCGAGCAGCTGCTGCGCGAGCTGGACGATCTGGTAGAGGACCGCAAAAACAAACTCAGCAACGAGGGCCTGTCCGACATCTACCACTACAACGACGCGCACCCGCAGGCCACCCTGCCCGCCATCCTGGTAGCCATCGACAACTTCATTGAGTTCAACGAGACGTTTGATAACGGCAACGACAATGTAGAAAGCGTCCTGGATAAATTTGTGGCGCTGGCCCGTCAGGCCAAGCCGTACGGCATTCATTTTGTCATTACCGCCACGCGGCTCAGCGTCTTGTCGAACCAGCTGTTCAGCCTGTTCACCGAACGAATTACGCTAAAACTGGCCGATCGCACCGATTATCGGGCCATTTTGGGTGCCCATGTGGCCGACATTGGCGATGTGCCGGGACGAGGTTACATCAAGCATGGTCACCTGCCCCTAAGCATGCAAATTGCCCAGCCGGTCGATTTGCGGCGTGAAGGGGGTGAAGAGCTGGCCAACGAGCGTGAGGAGCTGGAGCAGTACGCTCAAAGCATGAACGACTTCATCGCCAGCGCCAGCCGCGAATACAAAGAGCCGATTCGGGTAGACGCCCTGCCCAAAGCCATTTTGTTCAAGCAAATTTTGGCGCGGCAGATGGAAATGCCGGTTGATGATAACTTTTTGCGCCATTTGCGCCAGCGAATGGTGCAAAGCTGGCAAAACAGCCTGGACCCCAAGCAGGCCGACTGGCTGCGGGTGACGATGGGCGTCATTTCCGGCAACCGGCTGCGCGAGATGCACCTGGAAGCCAAAAACGACGGCGTGCACGGCATGATTGCCGGTGGCACCGGCTCGGGTAAGTCTGAGCTGTTAATGACGCTGATTGTGGGCCTGGCGCTGGACTACGATCCGTCGGTGCTGAACTTTGTGCTGGTCGATTACAAGGGTGGCGGCGCGTTCCAACCGTTTTGGGAGCTGCCGCACTGTGTCGATATTGTGACGAACTTGAACAAATCGGCCGTTAAGCGCATGTTCACCGCGATCAATGCCGAGATGCAGCGCCGCCAAAAGCTCAATGCCGACACCGAGACCAAAGACATTGTGGAATATCGCGCCAAGGGCTATCACTTGAGCCGTGAGCCTTATCCGCACCTCTTCATCATTATTGATGAGTATGCCGAGATGATTACGGACAATCCCGAGTTCAAGGATGAATTGGACAGCATCACGCGGGTGGGCCGGGCGCAGGGCGTTAATTTGCTGCTAGCTTCGCAGCGGCCTACCGGTGTGTCGGATCAGATGCGGGCCAACATCAAGTTCCGCATTTGTTTGCGTGTAGAAGGGATTGACACCAGCCGCGAAATGCTGCGCCGTTCCGATGCGGCTTTTTTGCCCAGCGGGATGCCGGGGCGGGGCTATTTGCAGATTGGCAACGAGAATATTGAATTGATCCAGATTGCCTGGACAGGCGAAGAGGTTGATGACGTCGAAAGTGGGGAAGGCGGGCAGAAGCCAAAGTTTTATGATATGGCGGTTCGTCTGGCCAATGAGGTGCTGGCCCAGGAACGGCCGCGCACGCCCTGGCCGCCATTCTTAACCACTAAGCTCACATTGACTTCACCTTTGGTAGAAGCGTACATGCAAGAAAAGCATGTGCCGTTGATGACGTTAGGGCGGAAGGAACGGCCGTCTCAACTCAACCCGTTCATCCAAGATTGGCAAGATGGCCAGGCGAGCTGGTACGGTATGAACTGGAAAGACACCGCCATGCGCGCCATCGTCGGCTTGGCGGATGATCCCTACAACGCCAGCCAGCTGCCCCTGATTGTTGATCTCACCAAAGGCCATTTTGTCCTCTTTGGCGCGTCGGGCTGGGGTAAAACCACCTTCATGCGCACCCTCATCGTTAGCCTGGCGGCGACCCACTCACCCGATGAGTTCCAGGCCCACGTGCTGGACCTGGGCGGGCGCAACCTGGAAGTGCTCAAAGCCCTGCCCCACGTAGGCACCATCATCATGCCCGATGAACGCGGCTACGAAGAGCGCATTCAGCAGCTTTTGCGCGAACTAAACGACATTGTGGACCATCGCAAGCGCCTCTTTAGTGAAGTTGGTGTCTCTACCTTGTATGAATTTAATGTGCAATACCCGGATCGCGCCGAACCGGCGATTTTGGTGGTGATTGATAATTTTGCCGAATATATTGAATCCTTTGGCAACGTCAACCAAACGGCCGAAGACGACAATCTGCTAGAGGCGTTGGTGCTGCTGGTGCGACAGGCCAAAGCGTACGGCTTGCATTTTGTCATTTCGGCCACGCGCACCAACGAGCTGTCTAGCAAGCTGTACAGCCTGTTCACCGAGCGACTCACGCTGCGGCTGTCTGATAACAGCCAGTACCGCATTGTGGTGGGCGGCAACGTCACCGAAGTGGATGAAATTGCCGGGCGCGGTTACGTGCGCGTGGGGCGGCAGCCGCTGGAATTCCAGATTGCCATCGGCGCAGGCCGTTTTGATGAGCAGGGTCAGTTACAAGATGAAGCGCGCTCGATTCGCGCGCTGGGTGAGCAGATGGATAAGCTAGGGGCCAAAGTGTGGTCAGGCCAGCCGCCGCTGCGCATCGACGCCCTGCCTAAAACGTCCTCGTATCGACAGGTGCAGTCGGAGATTCTCAAGATTAGCCAGGAAAAGAGTTTCCTGGATGAGTTGAAGCGGGAAACTGGCCGCGTGTGGGCCAAAAACGGCTCGGCAGAAGAGGCCGATTGGCTACGGGTGGTCCTGGGGATCGCCTCCGGCAACCGGCAGCGGGAGCTGCGCTTTGAGGCCAAGCGGGACGGTGTGCATGGCTTAATCGCTGGCGGTACCGGTTCCGGTAAATCTGAGCTGCTGATGACGATGATTGTGGGGCTGGCGCTGAACTATTCGCCCGACATTTTGAACTTTGTGTTGGTTGATTACAAGGGCGGTGGGGCCTTCCAGCCGTTCCGGAAGCTGCCGCACTGCGTCGATATTGTGACGAATTTGAACAAAGCGGCCGTTAACCGCATGTTTGCCGCCATCAATGCCGAAATGCGTCGACGCCAGCGGCTGAATGCCGAAACAGGCACGAAGGACATCGTAGAGTACCGCAGCAAAGGGCTGCACCTGACCGGCGAATCGTATCCGCACCTCTTTGTGATTATTGACGAATATTCGGAGATGATTGACGATAATCCCGAATACCGCGCCGAGCTGGAGAGCATCACTCGCGTAGGCCGGGCGCAGGGGGTGAACCTGATTCTGGCGTCGCAGCGGCCCAAGGGCGTGACGGACCAGATGCGGGCCAACATCAAGCTGCGCCTTTGCCTGCGGGTGGAGGAACTGGACACCAGCCGCGAGATGCTGCGCCGGCCCGATGCGGCTTTGCTGCCCAATGGGATGCCGGGTCGCGGCTATTTGCAGGTGGGCAACGAAAACCTGGAGTTGATCCAGGTATCGTGGACGGGCGAAAACCAGCCTGATGAGCGGGACGCGCCAGTGGAATGGCCGGAGCGTGAGAGAGTCATAGCGGCTGAAACAAATGAAGACGTGCCCAAGTTTTTTGATGCGGCCGTTTCCATCACATCGCAACTGGTTAACGGTGTGATGGCGCGCAAGCCGTGGCCGGGCTTCTTGCCGGAGCAGTTTAGCTTGCAGTCGCCCTTGTTTGATGCACAGCGGAATGTGACGTTTACTTTGACAACGGCTGTTACCGACTGGCTCAATGGCGACACGGAACACCTGTGGCCCGGCGTGAACTGGCATGAAGAGGCGATGCGCCCGGTGGCTGGGTTGTTGGATAACCCGGTGGAGGCATGGCAGGGCCCGCTGCGCTTTGATTTGAGCCGGGGCCATCTGGCCGTTTTTGGCGATTCCGGCTGGGGCAAAACCTCCTTTATTCGTACCCTGGTTACCTCTTTGGTGAGCACTCATTCCCCGGCGGAGCTGCATGTGTACGTACTGGACTTGGGCGGGCGCAACTTCCGCAATCTGGAAGACCTGCCCCACGTTGGCGCGGTTATTTACTCCGACGAGGAAGCGTTTGAGGAACGGTTGCAGCGCCTGCTGGACAAACTCGGCCGCATGGTGGATGAGCGGCAAAACCTGTTTAGCAGTGCCGACGCCAGCAATTTGTACGAATACAACGAACGGCATCCTAAAGAGCCGGTTCCGGCCGTTTTGGTGGCCATCGACAACATTGCCGAACTGCGCGAAAACTACGAAACCTTGCTGGAAAACACCGTTATGCCGCTGGTGCGTCGCTCGCTCAGCGTGGGCATCTCCTTTGTGGTGACGGGCAATGCGCCCAACAGTATGCCCAGTAAGCTGTACAATTTGTTTGGCGAGCGGATCACGTTTAAGCAGGGCAACCCGGACCGCTACATGGACATCGTGGGGCGCGGCGCGATTGAGATTGATGACGTGGCCGGGCGGGGCTACATTCGCGTGGGCCGACGGCCGTTGCTGTTCCACGCCGCCCAACCGGTTGGTATTTTTGATGAACTGGACGGGCGTGACAATCGCACCGAAGGCGACGAACTGCGCCTGATGGCCCAACACATGCAGGAACAGATGGCGGCCACGCCGGCCTTTGGCAGCAACCTGCCGGACGGGATCGAGATTTTGCCTGATTTGGTGCCGCTCATCGACATGATGCAGGCAGTTGGCGACAGGCGAACGAAACGGCTGCAAGGCGTGCTGGGGCAAAATGTGATGCTCCAGCCGGCTTTGTTTGACTTGAAACGGATGGGGCCGCACTTTGCCGTGGTCGGCCCACCGCTGTCCGGCAAAACGACTGCCCTCTACAACTGGGTGCTGTCGCTGACCTACCGCCATTCGCCGGAGCAGATTATGCTCCTGCTGGTCGATTTGCAAAGCCGATTTGTGCTGTACGGCGGAGAGAAAAGTTTAACCGATTTGCCTCATGTGGTAACGGCCGTTCACGAAGCCGAAGAGCTGGAAGCATTGCTGCCTACCCTCAAAAATGAGTGCGAAGCCCTGACGCGTGAGGATAACAATCGCGAATTGTTCATCATCATCGACAATTTTGATGATTTTGTGGAAGAAACGGAGCGGATGCGCGAGGTGCCGCGGGAACTGGCGGCGATGGCCCGGCGCTACGGCCGTGAAGGTTTACATTTTATCGTTGCCGGTAGTTTAGACAGCAGCAGCGCCCTGCGCCAGCGCATTAAAGCGTCTAATTACGGGATTGGTCTGCGCACGGGCCAATCGATCAACACCCTGGGCGTCATCAAAACGCCCCCGGCGCTGCGCGGCGAGAAAGAGTTAAACACCGGCCGCGGCTTCATTGTGCGCTCCGGCTATGCCACCTTGCTGCAAGTGGCCTCGCCTTATCAAGGCGAAGGCATCGGTGAAGCTTTAACCGGCGATATGGACGAAGATGAAGCGCGCGTGGCCCAGGCGCTGGATACCTGGGTCAACAAGATTTGCCAGCAGCACAAAAAAGCGGCCAAAGCGGAGTGGTCGCAGCCGCTGCCGGGCGCTGGTGCCGATGGCGCTGCGGTGGACAGCCAAACCAAACCGGTGATTGATTTGCTAAAACGGATCATTTACAAGCAGAAGAATGGTCAGGGTGACGAAATTGCTAACTGGGACGATACGGCCGTGCTGCGAAAATTTGTGGAAGATGCCTTAAAAGCCGAAACGGGCATGGATGATTTATCGCTTTTTGGCACGTCGGCCAAAGAGATTTTTGACGCAGCCGAAGGCTACTTCCCGGAACTACCGCAGGAAGAAGCCGATAAAAAATAATCTTCAACCTCCCGCAGGTTCCGGCCAATTTGATGGCCGTTTACGAAACCTGCGGGAGGTTCTTTACCAGGAGCAAAACGATGAGCACAAACCAGAAACGGCTTGATTTGCGCATAGATGTTTTTGAAAAACCGGCTCAGTGGGCCAAATCGCTGCCCAATCTGAAACCAGCGGAATTGGTCGATGCCATTTTGCAGGAGTTTCAGGAGCTGGAATATTTAAGCGATAGTTCGGCCGATTACCGTTTGGTTCCGGCTGACAATGAGGAAACTTCATTGCAAGAAGATGTGCAGTTGGCCCAGCAAGTGGCCAATGAATCTCGTCTGAAGCTGCTGGAAGTGGAACGGCCGCTCCCCCCCGGCACCAAACGCCCCAGCCAGGCCGTCTATCTGCGCGACACGGCCAACGGCAAGGTGTACAAGCTGCACTGGCTGCCGGCCATTATTGGCCGCCCAGACAAAAATCAGCCGCACGATGACCGGATTGCCGTGGATTTGGAATCGTATCAAACGGGGCTGCGTGTGTCGCGCCGCCATGCGCAAATTACGGAACAGAACGGCCGTTTTTTCATCGAGAGCCTGTCGCGCAATCCAACGATGGTAAAAAATGAGGAAGGCGCTGTAGAAGAAGTGGGGGCTGTGAAACGGCCGTTGCAGCATGGTGATCTCATCCAGCTAGAGCGCAGCAGCATCACGCTTAAATTTATTGTCCGCACAGAGTCAGGTAGCGATTTATTTAGTAATGGAGGCCAATCATGACCGAAGTTATTCGCGTTGATTATGAAGCTTTGCAGCAGGTTGCCGAGAAATTTGGGCAGCATTCAGAGGCAGTTGAGGCGTTGTTAACGGCCGTTCGCGGCTCCATGAACCCCTTAGAAGGCGGTGGCTGGATTGGCAAAGGCTCTGCTGCCTTTTTTAACGAGATGAACAGCGAAATCTTGCCCGCCGTGCAGCGGCTGGCCGAAGCGTTGGGTGAGGCCAACCGGGTCTCCAACCAAATTGCCAACGTCATGCAGCAAGCTGACGAAGAAGCCTCATCCTCTTTTCGAGATGGTGGCGCTGCGGCCGGTGCAGGCGGCGTTGGCGCGGCAGCGGGAGCAGGTGTCGGCGGCGCATTTGGTGCAGGCGGTGCAGCCGCAGGTTTTGGCGGCCTGGAAGGGCTCATCAACAGTAGCGGATTCGGCGGTGCTGGTGGCGGACTTGGTGGCTCCGGATTTGGCGGAGCGGGCTCATTGAGTGATTCATTTTTTGGCAGCACTTTACCGGGGAATGGGCTAGGTGGTGGTCTATTCAGTGGCGATCTGTTTGGTTCCGGCGCATCTGGCTTTGGTGCAAATAGCAACGATTTTGGTATTCCCCGCGATTGGCTCTCTGGCGTGACCGATTCGCTCAATGGCTACATGAGTGATAATTACAATGATTATGGCATTCCCCGCGATTGGCTGTCTGATGTGACAGCTGGCGGTGCCTCTGGTGGCGGCAGTGCATCCGGTGGCGGAGGTACTGAAAGTGCGCTTTCGGGTGGCGGCAGCAGCGGTGGCGGGTCCGGCGGCGGTTCAGAGCCTTTGAGCAGTGGTGGGGGTGGCAGCGGCAGCGGCGCATCGCCCAATAGCGACATCCGCGATCCGTTTGGCCGAGGCAATGTGCCGCGCAGCTTTGGTGGGGGTTTTGGTACGGCCGTTCCCAGCGAATCTGTTCAGGCGGGTGGCCTGCGCTATCAATCATTGGGTGGTCTGGGTGGTGGTGCTGGCAGCGGTGCGCCGGGCAGCATTCCGGCTGCTTCCGCGCCAGCGGCGGCAGTGGCCCCTGGTGCCCCGGCTAGTCAATCGAACCTTGGGCTTGGGTTGGGTGCGGCCGCGGCCAGTCCCTTTTTGGCTTTGTTGGGCAAAGCTATCAATAATAACCGGGACGATGATTAAAGGCAGTAGGGTCAAGGCATGCCTTGACCCTACGATGATGAAAACGGAGATCGTTTATGAACAATTCAAACGAGCCAATTAACCTGCTTCTTTCCAGAGAGGAATTGCTGCTGACTTTACGCTTGCTACAAGTGGATTCAATTCCCGGCTTGGATAACGATCCGCAGGGGAATTTAACGCCCGATGGCCTGGAACTGGCGCTGACGGTGGCCAGCCGGGCTTTGCGTGCCAGAGAGCTGGCGCGGGTGCAGGATGATGGCAGCCTGGCTTTACATAACTTGTTGATGACGGCCGTTGGCATTTGCGCCTATGCCACGCAGACTGTTTTTGTTTACCATTGGCAAGAAGACGGCGATCTACCGGTGCGTTATTTTGGCCATATTCGCGGCGATGATTTTGTGGCCCATACTCGGCCAGACGACGTGCTCCATCTGTTTACTTTACTTCCAACAAAAGACCAAATGGTGGAACAAGTTTTGCAGCTGTGTTCCTGGGAAGACAAGGCGCATAAAAATGGTACCTATTCGTTGGAGGTGACCGATTTTGGGCAGGTGCGACAGTGGGCCAGAGAGGGGGAGGTGGATACGGCCGTTACCCATCTCACCAAACATCAGCCCAACCGGGAAGCGGCTACAGCGTTAGTCAACACCTTAAGCCGTTCGCCCCACGTCTCTATCCTTCAAATGCTCAAGCAGCAGGCCGACCAGAGCGTGGCCAAGCAAGATTTTACTTTGGTGCAAGACCAGGAGCATAGCTGGCTGATGACGTCGCCTACGGGGGATGCAAACGGGCCATTGGTGGTGGAAACGGCCGTAAAAGCAGACATCGTCTCCCTGATAAACGACTGGTAAACTTGATTTGTTTTTGTTGATAACATCACAGCGCAGGAAAAACAGATATGAATGGAAAAGTTATATCGGGCCCAGCAGCAATTTTGATCTTATTCCTCTTCTTTTTGCCCTGGGTGGCCGTTTCTTGTGAGGGGATGCCCCAGAGTGAACTGAGCGGTTTGCAGTTGGCTATGGATGCCGATGCCGGCGGGGACCCTATCTTTTTTATTGTGCCGCTTGCGGCACTGGTGTCTCTTTTTCTGTTGGCCAGCACGCTGTGGAAGCCTGCCTGGGAAACCAACGCCAATTGGGGGCTGGTGGTGGCCGCTATTGCCGGGCTGCTGGTATTTTTGCTCAAATGGTTGCAGCTGCGGGGAAACAGCGGGGCGTTTGAGGTGACGATTTTACCGGCTTTGTGGGTAACAGTGGCCGGCCTGTTGGGAATTGGCCTGGGGGCAGTGTTTGATCTGTGGCGTACGCCGAAACAGCCGGTGGTGAGCTACGGCCGTAACCAACCGCAACAAACCCCGTTTCATGCCACGCCGCCACAGCCACGCCGTCCAGCCCCGCTGGATAGCAATGCCACAATGGTAGACGATGCTTTTTCTGCGGCGCCAAAGGCAACAATGGTTGATGAGGGGCAACCGTCGCGCGATCCCCATGCAACGATTGTTGATGATGCCCCGGCACCAGCGGATGATCCGTCTAAGCGTACCTTAATGGATGACGACATGCGTGAAATGGGACATCCTGCTTTTCGTTTTCCTGGCGAGGACGAGGATGATTTTTATCCCCCAACCGTGGCCGAAAGGCCGCAGCCCCAAATTGAACCCACAGAAGTGCTGCATGTCGAGCCAAAAACCGTTGCCTGGCTGGTTATCGGTAATGGTGAACGGGAAGGGGAGCAGTTTGAGCTAAAGGCAGAAACAACCATTGGCCGCGACCCAAACAGCGATATTTTTATTAACGACACGGCTTTGTCGGCTTTGCATGTGCGGGTACGGTTGGTAGACGGCCGTTATATCGCAAATGATCAAAACAGCACCAACGGCCTTTTTATGTATGATGCCCGGCAGGATTCCTGGGAAAAGGAAGACCAGATTGAACTGGAAGAAGGCACACAAATCAAACTGGGCCGTACCGTCTTACACTTTACCACCCTCAAAGCCTGATTGGAGGCGTGCAATTGAACAACTTCATGCCTGATTTAGTGGGAGCCAAAAGCGACAAAGGACCTGTTCGCTCTGCCAATGAAGATGCCTATTGGGTGAGCCATACGGAAACGCCTACCGAATTGGGCGCGCTGTACATCGTGGCCGATGGCGTGGGTGGGCAAGAGGCGGGCGACGTGGCTGCCAACAAAGCCACGGAAATCATCAGCAAAGCGTTTTACGACCATCGCCAGGCCGGAGTAGAAATTGAGGTTGCCCTGGAACGGGCCATCCGCACCGCCAACCAGGTGATTTTTGATCTGTCTCAGACGCGGGGCGGGGGCAAGATGGGCTGCACGGTGGTAACGGCCGTTGTCCACAACGGCTATCTATACGTCGCCCATGTCGGCGATGCCCGCGCCTATTTTTTGATGGGTGATCAGCTAAAGCGGTTGACGCGCGATGACACCTGGGTGCAAAAACAGGTGGAGGCCAACGTGCTCACGCCGCAAGAAGCCGCTAACCATGAGTTACGCAACGTCGTGACGCAGGTGCTGGGCAACAAAGAAGAAATCGAAGTTCACCTGACCCATCCCGTCGAAATTTATTCCAACGATGTTTTCCTGCTTTGCTCCGATGGCCTGCACGATCCGCTCAACTTTCAGGAGATTCATCAACTGCTGCACGGCAAATCAGCCCAGGCCGCAGCCGAAGATTTGGTGCAGGCTTCGATTAATGCCAAAACGCATGATAATGTAACGGCCGTTGTCGTCAACGTGGGCCAGATTCCCGGTAAGGTGCGGCCAACTGCCGCCGCAGCGCCGGTCGCTGGCAGTCGGTCTGGCATCCCTCTCTGGGTGATTGCCTCACTGATTGTGACGGTGCTTGTTCTTTTGGCGATTCTCTTTTTCTATGTGCTGCCGGCCTTTAATGCGCGTGAGGACAGCGCCGAGGCAACGACCGTACCCGAAGTTGCCCCATCGGCCGAAGTTGTACCGGTAGAAACAGACAGTCCTGCCTTACTGCCTGCGCCAACCGATGTCGTAACGGCCGTTCCTGAGGCCACGGCCACAGTTGCCGCCACCGCCACGCTGGAACCACTGCCCTCTGCCACCCTGGCTGCCACCGACACCCCGCCGCCAGACATTGTGCTGGCCCGCGGCTGCATCAGGCCAGACGTATTCGCCTTTCTGTGGCAGGATGACCAGCTGGCCAGCTGCAGCGATACCGCTGTTGCCGAAACAATCATCGCCGCGGGTCAGGAAGTCATTATTTTGGATACGACCTCTCGTTCTGCCAATGAACCGGGCAATTGTGCGGTAAATAGTGATTTCTTGAACGTGCAATCGGCTGATGATACCACCTTGCAAGGCTGGGTCTTGGAAAGCAATATTCAGCTGCTTTCACCAGGAGAAAGCTGTTCGCCTTGAGCTAAACAAATCTGGTCGCCAGCGGAAATATAACCATGACAGAGAGCAACCTAAATGCCGGTCAACAGATTGGCCCGTACCGCCTTCTCTCTTTCCTGGCGCAAGGGGGCATGGCCGAGGTTTACGTTGCCCTGGATACCTCCCTGAACCGTGAAGTGGTCGTCAAGGTGATGCGCTCCATTTTGGCCCAGGACAAAGCATTTATCACCCGCTTTCGCCGCGAAGCCCAAATTACCGCCCAGCTGAACCATCCCAACATTGTCCAGATTTACAGCACTGATTTTACGCCGGATGGACGGCCGTATCTGGCCATGCAGTACATCAAAGGGGGCACGCTGCAAGCCCGCCTGCATGCGCTGGCCGAGCAGCAGGAGATGTTTACCATCACCGCTGCCCTCAGCATCATGCGCCAAATTGCCGATGCGCTGCACACAGCGCACCAGGCAGGCATCATCCACCGTGATTTAAAGCCCAGCAACATTTTGCTGCATCCCGACGGCGTGCCGGTGCTTACGGACCTGGGCATCGCTTCCGCCGAATCGCTCACCCGGCTCACCCAAACCGGCAACATCATGGGCACGCCCTTCTACATGTCGCCCGAACAGGCCAGCGGCAAACCGCTCGACGGCCGTTCCGATATTTACTCGTTAGGCGTGATCCTGTATGAACTGCTGGCCGGGAACACCCCGTTTCAGGCCGACAGCCCGCTGGCCGTGCTGCACCAGCACGTGTATGAAGAGCCACCGCCTTTGGCCCACACCCGCACCAACCTGACGGAAACCACCTACCGTCTGGTAGACAATTGTTTGCAAAAAGACCCCGCACAGCGCGTGCCGGATGCGGCCACGCTGGTCGCCAATGTGGAGCAGGCATTAGTCGCCGAGGGCGACAGCGGCGCGTTTCACCTGCCGCAAACGGGGCCACAGACGGTTTACCAGCAGCGCACTCGCCGCAGCGAAATGTTACGGCCGTTACCCCCAGCAACGCCCATCACCAAAACAGAACTGCTTGGAGATGAGCCGGGCAAGTTTGCTGCTGTTCCCCGCTGGGTGTTTGTGGTGGTGCCCGCGCTGATTGGGCTGCTCATCCTCTATTTTGTCTGGCAGCGGCCGTCGTCCCCTACCGCCACTGCCAGCGATACGGCCGTTCCCGTCCAGGTTGTTGAAGATGTGTCTACAGCAACGTCTGAGGCCACGCTGGTGCCGATTGTGTCGGAGGAAACGGAAGAACCAGCGGCTGAGGCAATTGGAACAGAAACGCCCGTGCCTACAGCCCCACCAACTGCCACGCTGCCGCCGACGGATACGGCCGTTCCCCTGCAAAACAAAATCATCTTCCAATCCGACCGGGACGGCGATTTTGATATCTACATCATGAATGCCGACGGCTCCAACCAGATCAACCTCACCAACAACAGTGCTGAGGACAACTACCCCGTCGTTTCGCTGGACGGCAGCCGGGTGTTGTTTGAGTCCAACCGGGACGGCAATTGGGAAGTGTACGTGATGAACAGCGATGGCAGCGACCAGCGCCGATTGACCAACGCCCCCGCCAGCGACGATCGCCTGCCCACCTGGTCGCCCGACGGCCAACAGGTGGCTTTCATTTCCGATGAGGATGGCGACTACGAAATTTTTGTTATGAACGCCGATGGCACCAACCGGCGGCAGCTCACCTTTAACCAGATGCGTGAAGGACACATGAGCTGGTCGGTGAATAACCAACTCGTGTACAATTCGGGACCATCCGGCAGCAGCAGTTGGGAGATTTACACGATGGACGCCGACGGCCAAAACCAGCGCCGGCTGACGGACAACAGCATCAGCGATTGGGCACCGGAATGGTCGCCAGACGGCCGTTTCATACTCTACCTCTCCCTCATTGGCACCGACCCGGCAATTTTCATCATGAATGCCGATGGCAGCAACAGCCAACTGCTTTACAATAGTCCCAACTATGATTGGGGTGCCGACTGGACCGCTGACGGCAGCCGCATCATTTTTACGCAGGATCAGGCGAACACCGGCGTCATCTACATGATGAATGCTGACGGCAGCAACGTCCGCCAAATCACCGAGCGGGGCAGCTATCCTTCTTGGGTGAAATAGCCGAAAATTATGGAACGAGACCAGATCGGCCGTTACAAAATCATAGAAGTGATTGGTCGCGGCAGTATGGCGACGGTTTACCTGGCGCAAGATCCGCAAACTGGGCGGAATATGGCCGTGAAGCTGCTGCCGCGCCAATATACAGACATCCCCATGTTTCGCGAACGGTTCCTGCTGGAAGCCCGCGCCCTTGCCGCACTGGAACATCCGGCCATCGTCACCATTCATGATTTTGGCGAAGATGACGGGCAGCCTTATTTGGTGATGCGCTATATGCTTGGCGGGTCATTGGCCGACAAGCTGGCAGCTGGGGCTTTGCTGCCGCGCCAGATAAGCCGTATTTTTCAGCGTATTGCCCTGGCGCTTGATCATGCGCACAGCCAGGGCGTCATCCATCGAGATTTAAAGCCAGGGAATATTTTGTTTGATCAATATGGGGACGCATTTCTGGCCGATTTTGGCATGGTCAAGCTGGCTGAGGCCACGGCCAGTTTAACCGGCAGCGCCATCATTGGCACGCCAGCTTACCTGAGTCCGGAACAGGTGAAAGGGGAAACGGTAGACGGCCGTTCCGATATTTACACCCTGGGTGTGATCCTGTTTGAACTGCTGACGGGACAGCAGCCCTACATGGCAGAAAGCCCGAGCGCCCTCGCTGACAAACATGTTCACGATCCTATCCCTGATATTCGCAGCCGAAATGCCGCGCTGCCGCCCCACTTTCAAGCGGTTATCAATCGGGCAATGGCCAAACGGCCGCAGGATCGGTATGAGACCGCTACGGAGCTGGCCCAAAGCGTGGCGGCATTGTCGCTGGGGGCCACTGTGCCGTCGCTACCATCTACTGCCATTGTGGAAAAGGTGGATTTTGCGGCCGCCCCCGTTCCTAAAGAGACAGAGGCGCTGCCGGAATCAGCCGAGCCTGCTGCGCCACCTGCCACAGTTCCTGCACCCGATGCAGCCGCCCAGCCAACTGCTGCCCCCGCCAGGCGACAGATTCCGCCGTGGCTGTGGGTGGTTACGGCCGTTGCTGCCCTGCTTCTTTTAGCCTGGGGCATTAATGTCATTTGGGGCGATGGCGGTGGGCCGACTGCTGAATCAAATGGGAATGGGGCGGAAACGGCCGCTGCCATCCTCCTGGCAGATTCCACCGAAACGCCCACGCTGCAACCAACAGCTACGCTAACGCCTCCGCCGTCCCCTACGCCAACAAACACGGCCACAGAAACACCAACGGAAACGGCCGTGCCCACAGAAACGGCCGTGCCCCCCACAGTGACTCCATCACCAACAGCCACCGCTATAGCTACTCCCTGCCCCGCCCCGCAGGTGCGCGTGACCCTTGTCACCGCCAATGTACGCAGCGGCCCA
This sequence comes from Anaerolineaceae bacterium, assembly GCA_002699125.1. GTDB lineage: Bacteria > Chloroflexota > Anaerolineae > Promineifilales > Promineifilaceae > Leptofilum. The sequence continues at coordinate 94,807 of PABI01000123.1, read as the reverse complement.
GGCATCAATTACGAATCGGTTGCGATTGTTTCCGAGGGAGACGTGCTGCCTGTTATTGCTAGAATGGAGATCGGTTCCTGGTATCTCATTGAGCTGAGCGGGCAGCAGCCCGGCTGGATTTCCATCACGGTGGTCGAAACAATCAACCCCGAAGTATGCGACGGTGAGATACCCGTAGCCGCTACGATACCGGCTCCACCCTTACCCGTATCGCCCTCGCCAGAGAGTGCCACGCCGCTGCCATAATACCGGCGCCTCAAAACGGCAGATTTAATTGATATACCACTAAAGTGACACGAGGCCTGAGCCTGTCGAAGGCCGGCCTTCGACAGGCTCAGGCCTCGTCTTTTATCCAAAATTCTTCCGGACACATATTTTCTATGATGCGTTGACGTTTTGACTACGTCTATGTTACTCTTCAACAAGATTTTTTATCTTGTGCCAAAATAAAATTCTGCCTTCCGTCGAGTAAGGGGATTATGACAGAATTTGACTCTTTAGTTGGGCAGCAAATCGATCAGTATAAAGTTATCCGCCTGATTGGGCAGGGGGGGATGGCGGCCGTTTACCTGGCGCGGGATCTCACGTTGGACCGTGAGGTGGTGCTGAAAACCATGCTGCCTGCGCTGGCCCAAAACGAAGAGCTGATGCGCCGCTTTGAGCGTGAAGCCCGGGCCACCGCCCGGTTGGAACATCCCAACATTGTGCCCATCTACGTCACCGGCAAGACGCCGGCCGGTCAGCCATACATTGCCATGCAGTACGTCAACGGCGGTTCGCTGAGCGATTATTTGCGCCAATTGACCGAACAAAAGCAGTGGGTCAGCACCATTTATGCGCTCTCCATTGTGCGCCAGATTGCTGACGCACTGCGGGTGGCGCACCAGGCGGAAATCATCCATCGTGACCTGAAGCCAAGCAACATTTTACTGCGGCGCGACGGCACCCCGGTGCTGTCTGATCTGGGTATCGCCGCTATCCAGCAGGCCACCACGCGCCTGACACAGACGGGCAATGTGTTGGGGACGCCCACCTACATGTCGCCGGAACAGGGGGCGGGGAAAGCAGTTGACGGCCGTTCCGACATCTACTCTCTAGGCATCATCCTCTATGAACTGTTGAGCGGTCAGCTGCCGTTTGAAGCCGATTCGCCCTGGGCCATGATTCACCAGCACATTTATGAAGCGCCGCACCCACTGGAGCAGTTTCGCCCCGACCTTACGCCGCAAACCCTGCAAATTGTGGCCACCTGCCTGCAAAAAGAGCCGGCAAATCGTTACCAAAGCGCCGATGAACTGGTGGCTGCCCTGGATCGGGCGCTGGCGGCTGAAGACAATAACCAAAATGTGTCGGTGGGCAGCTGGCAGCCGGCAGCGCCTCGCGTGATTGATGGGCCGCCAACCACGCGCCGCCGCCTCCAGCAACCGGCTGGGGGCACGCCGGCGGCAAATGGAGAGAAACGGCCGTATTGGCACTACATCCTTCCCGTTGGTCTGCTGATTTTAATTGTCGGCAGCATACTTTTTTTTCGTGATGGGTTTACCATCTCTTCGCCTACGGCCACAGCTGAGCCTGTTGATCTAGCTGAAGCCACGACCGCAGCAGCCAACATTGTGGCAAGCGAGGCGGAGACGGCTTTGCCTACCAGCACCACCCAGCCGACGGCCGTTCACACCGAAGAGCCTGTAACACTATTCAATGACGCCGCTGATCCCACTGCTGCCCCAACCCTTGAATCAGCTACGCCTACAGCAACAGCAGGGGTTTTGGCTGTCAATCCTTTTCCCGATGGACTCATTGCCTACAGTTGTGCCGTGAACAGTGGGGGAAACCGCATCTTTTTGAGTTCGCCAGGCGGCCGTACCCAATTCCAGCTGCCCGGACAGCCTGGCGACAGCGTTGTGCCTGCCTTCTCGCGCGACGGCCGGCAGATTGCGTACCGATCTGATGTGGGAGGCTCCTGGCAGATTTATGTGAGCAACGTCGATGGTACCAATTTACGTCAGATTACCAGCGGCGACAGCAGCAGCCCCAATTTTGAAGCCGTTTGGTCACCCGATGATAGCCAATTTGCGTTTGTTTCAAGTCGGGATGGAACCAAACAAATATATATGATGGACAACGACGGAAGTAATCAGCTGCGGCTAACGTCCAACACCGCTGTTAATGATGATCCTTCCTGGTCACCAGATGGACAGATTATTTATGAGAGCAATGCAAACGGCCGTTTCAGCATTTTCCTGATTCCGCCAGAGGGTGGCCCACACCTGGAACTCATCACGCTGGGTGAATCTTCCAGCACGCCTGCCTGGTCCCATGATGGTCAGTGGCTGGCGTTTGAATCGCGCATTGAAGGGGACCGCGATATTTGGATTGCACGGCCCGACGGTTCTGATTTGCGCCAAGTTGTTGCCTTGGGTAACAGCGATGAGCGCCCTGCCTGGTCGCCCGATGGCACGCAGATTGCCTTCCATTCCAACCATCTGCAAGCTGACGAGGATGAGGTGGATATTTGGGTGATGAATTTGGATACGCAAGTCCCGGTGCGACTGACGCAAAACGGCCGTTGCTACGATCCGTCCTGGGCCATTGTGCCGCAGGAGATGCTAGATAATCTGGCGCAGGCCGGTGTGGTAACGTTGCCGGAAAGCGACGATAGCAGCGACTGGCCTGTTAGCGAGACGGGTGTGGAAGCGTGCCCTTTGCCGGTGGGAACGGCCGTTACCGTTGGTGCTAATGCCCGATTTTGGTCACAACCAGATGTGGTTGCCGGATCGCTTGGGCAGAGCTTGCCCAACGGTGCGTCGCTGCGGGTTGTCGATGGTCCCGTTTGGGGACCTATCCGCCTGGACACGGATGACCAGGGCTGGTGGTGGCAACTTACCACCGAAGACCAGTCGGCCACCGGCTGGCTGTGGCAGGGACGACTTGATGAGTGTAATTAAACCACTCTAGTTTGGTCCAATCGTGGTAAGGAAGGCCATTTCCCAGAGGTAAGCAAACTCTTAGGGTTTGGGAGGTATAACACAGCAGTATGGAGACAGGGCGACTTGTTGGGCAGACGATAGATCAATTTTACATCGCCAGGCATATTGCCAGGGGCGGCATGGCCGACGTCTATTTGGCCCAGGATACAACCCTGAAGCGTGACGTCGCCTTTAAAGTGATGCTGGATGCATTGGCGATTGATCCGCAGTATGTCCAACGCTTTCAGCGTGAGGCACGCACCGTTGCCCGGCTGGATCATCCCAACATTATTCAGGTTTACAGCACCGGACAAACGCCGTTTGGCCAGCCGTACATTGCTATGCAGTACATTAGCGGTGGCTCGCTGCGCGACCGGCTGGAGCAGCTGGCCGAACGGGGCAAGCTGCTGACGACGGAACAAACTTTAAACCTGGCGCGCCAGCTGGCCCTGGCTTTAAGCGTGGCCCATCGTGCCGGCGTCATTCATCGTGATCTGAAGCCGAGCAACATTCTCATCCGGCCAGACGGCACGCCGGTGCTGGTCGATTTGGGAATTGCCGCCGTTAGCAGTGGGGGGCCAAAGTTGACCCAGACGGGCGGGTTTGTAGGCACCCCGGCCTACATGTCGCCGGAGCAGGCGCGCAGCCGGCCTTTAGACGGCCGTTCCGACATCTACTCATTTGGCATTATTTTGTATGAACTGCTGGCGGGCAGACGGCCGTTTGAGGCAGAGAACTTAACAACCATCCTCTACAAACAAGTTAACGAAGACCCCGTGCCCTTGCAGCAATTGCGCCCCGACACCTCCCGGCAAACCCAGGCAATTATTGCCACCTGCCTGCAGAAAAGCCGTGATGATCGTTACCAAAGCGCAGCCGACCTGATTCCGGCCATTGACGCGGCGCTCCAGGCCGAAGGAAACAGTACCTACGATCCCCAGATGACCCAGGTGCTCACCCATCTCTCGGACAGCGCCCTGATCAGCCGCAAGCAAATTGTTCCTCCAGAAGTGGAAGCTGAACCGGAGCTGAAAAGAAAAAGACCACCGGTCTGGGTTATGGTCTCGGCTGGTGTGTTTTTGCTGGCAGCGGCATTTTTGCTGTTTAGCCAAAGAGGGGATGAGCCAGCAGACGATCCAACAAATGTGCCAGAAATCGCAGTTGTGGAAACGGCCCCTGCGACAGGCTCAACAGAGTTGAGCAGCTCAGGGCAGGCCGTACCCACCACAGCCACTTCGGCTACCATGGCCCCTACCGAACCGCCAACGGCCGTACCAACACCGGAACCTTCTGCGACGGCAACGGAACCACCGGCACCTACACAAACGGCACAGCCCACCACACCCCTGCCTACCGAAACTGCAACGGTTATCCCTGACAATGTTTTTCAGCCGATTCCGCTGCAAGCGGTGGCCAACGGCACCATTGATTTCAGCGCGCCGCCTGTCGGGGAGGTGACATTGGGTGGTGTGCCTTTTCAGCTATCGACATCCATTTTCAAGAGTCAGGCTTCAGCTTCGCCTTTCACCGCGGCACCCGTTCGACTGCCGCTGGCCGCCAACGTGGCCCAGGCGCAGCAGCTGCATTTGCTCCTAACGCTGGGCAATGGCTTTACCCAGTTTGCCAATCAGGTGGTGGGACGTGTGGAAATTGTGTGTGATGACACGCTGATAGTTTTAGCCCAGCTCCAGGCGGGCGTGCATGTGCGGGAATGGCACAATGGGCAGGGCGTCATCACGACGGCTTCGCTGGCCCGCTCGGTGTGGAGCGAGCCAATCACCGACGACGTGCGGGGCACAATTGATTTGCTGTCGCTCGAACTGCCACAGATTTGCCAGGACGGCCGTCTCACCAGCATTGAACTTATCGACAGCTCTACAGAAACCGTTGGCTCGCTTGATCCTGCACTCAATCTTGTGGGAATCTCCGTTGAATATCGCCCTTAGCACAGACAAGAGGCAAACATGGACACCGAACGACTCCTTGGACACAAAATAGACCAGTACAAAATTGAGCAGCACGTTGCTCGGGGCGGCATGGCCGATGTCTATCTAGCTAAGGATGAAGATTTAGAGCGCCATGTGGCCTTTAAGGTGATGCTGGATACGCTGGCCACAGATGACCAGTTTGTGCGCCGCTTTCGGCGTGAGGCGCGCACGGTGGCCCGGCTGGATCATCCCAACATTGTGCAGGTATACAGCACCGGGCAAACGCCGCTGGGCCAGCCGTACATTGCCATGCAGTACATCCCCGGCGGGTCGCTGCGGGAGAAGCTGGAGGAGCTGGCCGAGCGCAATAAATTGCTGACGACGGAGCAGGTGTTGAACATCATGCGCCAGCTGGCTGTTGCTTTGGGCATTGCCCACCAGGCCCAAGTTATTCACCGTGATTTGAAGCCGGGCAATATTTTGATCCGGCCCGATGGCACGCCGGTGTTGGTGGATTTGGGCATTGCCGCGGTGCAAAGTGGGGCCAAATTGACGCATACGGGCGGCTTTGTCGGCACGCCAGCGTACATGTCGCCGGAGCAGTTTCGCGGTTTGCCACTGGACGGCCGTTCCGACCTCTACTCCCTGGGCATTATCTTCTATGAACTGTTTGCCGGAAATCGGCCGTTTGACGCCGAAGATATTACGGCGATCATGTACAAACACGTTCACGAAGAGCCGGTACCGCTGCATCGCCTGCGCCCGGACCTGACCCCGCAAACCCTGTCGATTGTGGAAACCTTGCTCAAAAAAGAGCCGGAGCAGCGCTTCCAAACGGCTGATGCGTTGGTGGCTGCCATTGATCGGGCCATTGCCGCCGAAGGTGGTTTTGGCCCCAATCCACAGGCTACCCAGGTGCTCACCCGTTTGGACGATGGCAGTCTTATCAGCCGGGGCGGCACCTTGCGCGTGGCTTCCACTGCCCGAACAAGCCTGCCGCACATAGCGGATCAGCCTGCCGGCAGGCGCATTCCCCTTTGGGTTATTATTTCGGTGATTATTTTAGTGGGTGGGTTGGCGGCTGTTACGTTTTTGCGACCAGATGATACGGCTGAGCCGTCTGTTGTGGAGGATACGGCCCCTGCGACAAGCGCAACAGAGTTGAGCCGCTCAGGGCAGGCTGTACCCACCACAGCCCCAGAAGCTGCCATCACCGATCTGCCTGAACCAGAACCGGAACTGATTGCCGTCAATGATGCTGATGAGGACGCAACACCTGAACCTGCACCGGATGAAACCGAGCCAACATTACCGCCACCATCGGCCACTATTACATTTGAGCCGACCTTAATGCCCACAGAGCCACCGACTGCTACCGGTACCAGTTTGCCCTCAGCCACGCCTACCATGGTTGTCTGTGTTGGTGCTTTGCCTACGCGGCTTTCAGTAGGGGACCAAGCCCGAGTGGTCAACTATCAAATCAATGTGCGCACAGGGCCAGGCACAAACTTTGGTGTGGAAAACACCTTGCTGCCGGGCCGCGTAGTAGACATTATCGGCGGGCCAGAATGCAATGATGGGCAGCTTTGGTATGAGATCCGCAGCGAACCGTTTACCAACTCGGCCGGTGAGCGTATTCAAGTGGTGGGCTGGAGCGTTGAGGAAAGCGGCAGCACTTATTTCCTGGAGCCAGCGAATTAGGCCATAATGGTGGTGAAAGGATTTAAGCTATGAAGAAACGCCTCTTGTTCCTGGTGGTTGTCACACTTTTGCTGAGCGCCTGCCTGACGGTGAAACATGTGCCGCCTACGCTGGTGCCAACCATTGCCATTGATAGCAGTGAGACGACGGATAAGTTAAGCAATGCTGTAACGGCCGAATCGGTTGCCTTGTTGCTGGAAACGGCCGTACCCTCCGCCACACTCCCACCCACAAACACAGTCGCACCGTCACCCAGCGTAGCCCCAACCGAAGAACCGACAGCCACCACCACCCCAACCCCGGCGTGGACGGCTACGGCGGCGCTAACGCCTACGGCTACGATTGAGCCAACCGCCACCTTTTGGCCCACCGTCACGCGCCAGGTGCTGCCGGAATCTGTCAGTGCGGGCCTGGCTCCTTGCCAAACCCGTATTGTGGATACCGAACTGCTGGCGATGGTGACCCAGCAATTTTCGCTGCCGGAAACGTATGCCCCGCCGGATCTGGTGCCCTTGTCCGACTATTTCGACGACAGCATCACGCTGGGGCAGGATTTATTTGCCCGGCAGGCGATTATCGATCCGCTGCAAAGGATTATTGGGGCGATGCACGAGGTTGGGTTACGGCCGTCTATCATTTCCGCTTATCGCAGCTACAGCGAACAAGCCCTGGCCTGGAAATGGTGGAGCAGTCAATATCCGGGGCGGGTGGCCATCTTAAGCGCCCGGCCCGGCTACAGCGAGCACCAGCTGGGCACCACGGTTGATTTTGGCTCACCGGCCATCGATCATCTGTTTCACGTTGATTTTGCCAACACGGCCGAAGGCGTCTGGCTAACGAACAATGCCCACCTGTACGGCTTCACCCTCAGCTACCCGGCCAACACGTATGAGATTACCGGCATCAAATGGGAGCCTTGGCATTTTCGCTACGTGGGGGTGAATTTGGCCACGCAGCTGTTCACTTCCGGGCAACTTTTAACCAGCTGGCAGCTTGAAAACCTCCCGCCGCCCTGTATTCCCTAATACTTTGTTTGCACTTTTGATTGTCACTCCCGCGAATGTGGGAATCCACTCTGGTAAATAAACTGGATACCCGCCTACGCGAGTATGACACGACGAAGCGTCAATCATGGACGCAACTAAGGTTGGGCCGTTGGCGTTGGAAAGGGAATCGGTGTTGGCGTGGCCAGGAACGGCGTTGGCGTCATCGGTGTCAAGATTGTGGAAAAATCAATCGGCGTTGGTGTAGGCGTTGCTTCACCAGGTGCTGGTAAGGTTGGGGGAAAGGGTGTTGCGGTTGCGGTTAAGTCGGTTGAGAATTCAACGGCCGTTGGCGTAGGCGTCGCAAAAATTGGCTCATCGGGAGCTGGTGCCGTTGGGGGAATCGGTGTAGCCGTTGGCGGGCCAACCAGGTTGCTGCCAGTGATCGCCGTCCGAACCGACACGCCGGGAATGGCCGAATAGTAGCCGTTCAGGCTGCGCAGCACGCGCTCGAAGGTGTCGCCGAAGCTGTCCAGTTGATCCAGCGGCACGGTGGCCATCGCGCCAATGGGGTCCAGCGAAATAGATTCGTGTGGATAGGCAATGGCACCAAAGAAGACGGCCGTATCCTCCGTGGTGTAAACGGCCGTTACCAACTCAGGGATGAGCGGATGGGTAGTTGGTGGCTCCATTTGCTGCATCGTTAACTCGGCTTCCATCCGGGCAATGTGTTGTTCAACCACGGCCTGCGGCGTATTGCCAAACTGGCCGTTGAGGTTGTGAAAGATGAGCATGCGCAGGGGGTTGGCCGGTTGGTCCGGCACGGCAAATGAACTCCACATGGGCTGCGAACTGGTTGTCAGCTCAAGCGATTTAAGGGCATCAAAAACATTCCACTCCGCAGGCGTCATGACGGTAAAGTTAAATTCGCCGGGCCGCCACGGCTGCCAGCCGGTGTAATCGACAGGGGTCAGGCTGGTGATAATTGCTTCCAGCTCGGTGCGGGCGGCCGCTGCTCCGTTTGCAGTATGGCGTGTGCTTAACAAAACGTGGTGTGTGTCCGTTTCGGCCGTCATGATGGTGATCTGGTTAAACGGCTCTTCACAGGGAACTTCACTCCGGGTGTAGGCGGCGGAACGGCCGTTTACCGTTACCGCCTGTAATGTTTCCTGAACGCTCCCCGCATCAAATTCAACAAAGCGGTCCAGAAATTCCACGGGTGTCAGGGGCAGCGCTTCATCGAAAGGCACGATCCAGATGCCGGCATTCGCATCTGCAGGCATATATTGGGAACAGGCAACGGCCGTTTCGTTTAGCAGCGTGGCAAAGGTAATAATGGAGCTGTCGTCTGTGTCAAAATTGGCAATGGTCCAGGTGGCGGGGAACTGGAAGGCGACGCCGGTTTCCCAGCCATCGTACCAGGTGTAGCTGGCTGCTTCGGCTTGGGTGGAGGGGGCGGCGGGGGCAACGGCCGTTTGGTTCAATTGGGCAATCATCAAGGCAAACAAACCAACAATGGCCAGCAGGCCAACCAGGCCCAAGGCTGATGAGAGGTTAAAGAAGCCGGTTTTTTGGGTCATAGAGTTTCTCCTGAGCTGGGGACGAATTTGGTTCACAATTTTTTGCGATTCTGCCTGGGTTAGCCGCTGGCGCGGGAATGGATTCCAGCTCCCTTCTTTGAGCTGGGCGATCATCTCCGCGTAGGCGCGGCAGTCGGTACAGGTTTGCAGATGGGCCTGCAAGGCCGCTTCTGTTTCACTGTCTAAGGCATATTCGCTTTCCAGCCAGGCGCGAACCTGTTTATGAGTTGTTACGTTCATAACGTCACCGTATCTTGGGTTAACAAATGGTGCAGCTGCCGGTGGGCATAATGCAATCGGGAGCGCACCGTGCCGGGCGGCAGCTGTAAAACTTCGGCAATTTCTTGGGTAGAAAGATTGTGGCTGTAGCGCAGCAGGACGGGCAGCCGGTGCTTTTGCGGCAGTTGGTTCACAGCCTGCCACAGCGTTTGGTCCCGTTCGTTTTGAATGGTTTGGGTTTCGGGGGAGGGAACGGCCGTATCCACCTCCGTCTCCCGTTTAAACCAGCGCTGCATCCGCTGCCGCGCTTTTTGCTTCCGTAAGTGTCCGCGCGCCTCATTCAGCCCAATCCGATACACCCACGCCTTCAAATTGGTGTGTGGCTCATATTGGTGAATGCGGTTGGCTGCTTTGATCAACGTTTCCTGGGCCACATCGTCGGCGGCCAGCGGCTCTTGCAAAATGGTTAGCGCCAGATGGCGCATCGGTTCGTAGAAGTGAGCCACTAGGTAGGTCACAATTTGGTCTTCCGTCGCTTGCTTACGTTCAAGCAGGTAATCGAGATTGATTGTCATGACGTTCATCACCTATACAATGCGCCAGTGAGCCAAACTGTTCAAAATTGATAAAATTCACCGCAAAGGACGCAAAGCGCGCCAAGTTTTTTGTCTTTAATTACCCAACTACTCGCTTTCTCAATAGTACAACTTACGGCCGTAAAAGTTCAGGGCTTTTCAGAAGTCAAAGAATAATGGGACGCGGATAACGCAGATGACGCAGATAAAACAAAGATCAGCGTTCATCGGCGTTAATCCGCGTCCTACTTCATTTAGAAGTTTGACTACTGAAACAGTGTGCGTAAAAGTTGCGATTCGCTCAAATGAGCTATAATTAGCCCATGGCGTATACACCTCCTGAGAACGTACAAAAAATCCTGAAAAAGCTGCCCACCAAGCCCGGTGTTTACCTGCACAAGGATAAACACGGCACCATTATTTACGTGGGCAAAGCGATTAACCTGCGCAACCGGGTTCGTTCCTACTTCCATAAAAACGTCGATTCCATCAAAACCCAGCGCCTGCGCCGCGAAATCACCGATCTGGAAATTATCACTACTGAATCGGAGCTGGAAGCGCTGCTGCTGGAAAACACGCTCATCAAAAAGCACCGGCCCAAGTACAACGTCCGCCTCAAGGATGACAAACGCTATCCCTACATCAAGGTGCATTGGGCCGATCCGTATCCCAAAGTGACGGTTACCCGGCGCATGGAGCGGGATGGCTCGCGCTATTTTGGCCCCTACACTTCCGTGTGGGCCGTGCACCAAACGCTGGACATGCTGCGCAAAATTTTCCCTTATCTCACCTGCGACCGGGTGATTGACGGCAATGATGAGCGCGCCTGCCTCTATTACGATATCAAGCTGTGCAACGGGCCGTGCATCGGTGCGGTTAACCAGCAGCAATACCGTAACATGATCCAGTCGCTGATGGATTTTTTGGGCGGCAAATCGGAACATATTGTCAAGGACGTGCAGGCCAAAATGGAAAAAGCGGCCGAAGATCTGAACTTTGAGAAAGCGGCCGATTACCGTGACCAGCTCAAAGCGATCAACCTGGTTGTTTCCAAGCAAAAAGTGATTTCCGCCGCCAATGCGGACCAGGATGTCATTGCCTTTGCTCGCGAGCAGGGGGATGCCTGCGTGCAAATCTTCTTCATTCGCTACGGCAAGCTCATCGGGCGGGAATATTTCATGCTGGAAGGCACCGAAGGCGAAAGCGACGAAGATGTCTTGAGCGAATTCGTTACCCAGTTTTATGATGACGCGGCCCACATTCCGCGTGAGGTGCTGCTGCCTAACCAGGTTTCAGAAGCAATGGTGATTGAAGAATGGCTGCGGCGCAAGCGCAGTACCAAAGTGACCATCCAGGTGCCTACCCGGGGTAAGAAGAAAGAGTTGGTGGAGATGGTGAAAACCAACGCTCAGGATACGCTGGAAACGATCCGGCAGCAGTGGGCGGCCGATCGCTCCAAACACGTCACGGCCATGGCTGAGCTGCACGAGGCGCTTAATTTGCCCGCGCCGCCGGCCCGCATTGAATGTTATGACATCAGCCATACCCAGGGCGCGCAGACGGTGGCCTCGATGGTGGTGTTTGTCCAGGGTGCGCCAAAGAAAAGCGATTATCGGCGCTTCAACGTGATGACCGTGGGCAACGATGATTACGGCGCGATGAAAGAGGTGCTGACGCGCCGCTTTGAGCGGTATAAAGATTCGCTGGCCGGCGAACTGCACGATCCCAGCCAGATTGGCAAGCAAAAAAAGGAGACGGCGTGGTCGCTGCTGCCCGATTTGCTGATTGTGGATGGGGGCAAGGGGCAGTTGGCGATGGCCGTGGACGTGCTGCGCCAGTTTGATTTGGAAAACGAGGTGCCGCTGGCCGGGCTGGCCAAGCAGGAAGAAGAGCTGTTTGTACCGGGGAAGCCGACCTCCATTTTACTGCCGCGTCGCTCCGAAGGGCTTTATCTGGTGCAGCGGGTGCGGGATGAGGCGCACCGGTTTGCCAATACGGGCCACCGCAAGCGACGGGCTAAGGCAGGTGTGGCCTCTATTCTGGACAGCGTGCCCGGCGTTGGCCCCAAGCGGCGCAAGCTGCTGCTGACCCATTTTGGCTCGCTGGATGATTTGCGCAAAGCGACGATGGAAGAGATTGCTTCGGTGCCGGGGATTCCGGTGGAGGTTGCCGAGGCGGTCAAGGCCCATCTGGCGTAGAAGAAGAGATTGGAGACTAGAGATTGGAGATTGGGTTGGTCTCCAGTCTCTAGTCTCGATGGTATGGGTCCTGAATTTAGGGGCCAGTTGTCACAACTAGTTCGGGTCCATTGCCGGATTCGCTGCTGCTGAACAGGTTGCGTCCCGCGGCATCAGCCAGCAGGGCCAGGCTAAAGGTGCCGTCGCCGTTGATGGTGCTGGTCACGTCAATTTCCACCCAGGTACCGCTGCTAATCGCACCAGAACTGTTTATGATAGGTCCGACTGTCGGCGCATTGTCATAGGTGATGCCGTCTTGAGACCAGCCGTTATCAGCTACTTGGGCTACGTTGAAGGGGGTTACGGCCGTTGTCACAAACACGCGCAAGGTTGCCGAAGCCACAGAACCATCCAACTCCTCTACATTGAACTTTAGATAGCTGAGAATGTCTGGCGAATCATCTGTGCCCAAGATGGTGGCACCACCATAGGTGCTGGTAGGCCGGTGCCCAAGCACGATGGCGTCATCAACACTGCTGAAGGTGAACGTGCTGCCACCAGGCCCTGGCGTGTACGTTGGCGTTGGCGTTGCGCCGATAACAATTGCGGTGTCGCTGTTGTCCGGAACTCCAGTTTCCATGACCAGTAATACATTCCCAATATTGCTAGAAGTAAGCGGCGGATTAAGCGTTATGGCCGCAAAACCTGGACAGGCATGGCCATCAATGGGACCGTTCAAAGTGCCACTGCCTAAGGTGCTGCTAGTTGATAGATTGGTGACAGTGACGTGAGTGTCTACCTCCCCGGTAACAAGGACAAAGTTGTTTCCGGCAATGGGGTTCCCCTCGAACTGAACATCACAGCGAGGTGTTGGCGTAAAGGTTGGTGTCGGGTCGACCGGTGTACTTGTTGGCGTCGGGCTGTTGGTTGGGGTTGACGTTATCGTCGCTGTTGGCGTGGGCGACGCTGTCACGGTCGCCGTTGATGTGGCAGTTACTGACGCCGTGACGGTGGGTGTTGGCGGTGCTGGCGTGTTGGTTGGCGTTGGCCCGCCAGCTGTGGTTTCCACAATCAGCTCTGGCGGATTGGCTCCTTCGCGGCTTTGGGCAGCGAGCAGCAATGTGTCTGTTGTGGTGAGGGCCAGGCTGACCAGCCCATTCCCCATGACGTAAGAGGTCACATCCACTTCCACATAGCTGTCCGCCGTGGTTGCTCCGGAGCCGTTAATAGCGGCACCGATGGCCGGGGCATTGTTAAACGTAATGCCACCTTCGGCCCAGCTGTTGTCGGCTACCTCATGCGCGGTGAAGCCGGCCAACGAGGTGCTTTGCACGTACAGTCGCAGCGTGGCGTTGGTGACCGTGCCCGTTAGCCCCTGCACGTCAAAGCGCAGATAAGAGTTGACTGTGGGCGCGGCATCCAGCCGCAGTTGGCTGCCGCCAAAATTGTTGTCGGGCCGGTTGGAGAGCACGCTGGCGTCCGCTACCGGATTAAAGGTTGTGGTAATTGTATCGGGCGGCAGCTGCCCACAGCTGTTGTCCAGGCCTAAAAATTCAAGCAAGAGCCATGATCCCCCGCCAGTTTGGTCAATGCTGTAGCCAATCAGGCGGAAAATGCCGAATTGGGACGTTTGGAAACGGCCGCTTGCCCCAATGCCCGATATGACATCCCAAACAGGCAAACGCAGCGTACGCTCCAGGTCAATATGGCCATTTACCACGTCTTGTACAGCAGATGAATTGATGCTGCCCGTACTTCCTGCGATCCAATCACCAATGTGCAGGGCCTGGTCGGTGGGATCGCCCGGCTCAATGTAGCCACGCACATTATATGAAAAACCTGAGCCAGGAATACCAATCCCTCCGTCTCCATGATTAGTGTAATCGGTGGCATCACCGGGCCAGGTGAGGCTATTGGCTAAAGTTGCTGCACTGGCAGATATGCCAGTGTTCCACACAAGCCAGCTAAAGTTGCCGGTACCAAGACCGTTTTGTACGCGGTAAATAGTGCCCGGTGTGGCGTTAAGCAAAGGTATATCATCCTGATGATTCAGGAAGCTTTCGTAGGTTGGTGGATTGGACGGGTAGCTGAACTCGCCTGCACCGGGATAAGGATTGATGCCTCCGTTTGCGGGATCACTAACTGAGCGTGCCCCTTCATGAATGGCAATGGGGAAGGCGGAGCAGCCTGCGGTGGAGTTGTTGGGTAGCTCACCATTAGATGGACCAAAATCCCAGGCATAGGTATCTGAGAAACCGCCATCGTAACGGGCCATAAGGCGGCCTCCGTAAAAGGGCGTACAAGTTTCGGCCGTAGGATTTTGCCAATCGCAGTTGCTCAAATCTCCTGGGATGGTGATCTGGTAAGACGGATCGACCCACTGGGTGTTACAGTTGCCGGGCAGGCAGCGCACACCTTCGGCTACTCCGTCAGGGTCGTCTTGCCCGGTGACGCCAAAGGCCATTGCCCAGTCAGTTTGAGCCGGATCATAGCCGAGTGGATTGCCATCATCGGGCGTGAAGGCAATTGTATCAAAGTAGAAAATCAAGGGTGGTTCCGCACCAGAATCACTGTCGTACATAGCAATTTGCAACTCTAGACCAGCTGCTTCTGGGCCTATGTAGGCCAAGGGAATGTCTTGAGGATCGCTGAAATTGGTATTTTGGACGAGGGTGTTAACGGCCGTAATCTCCACCCCTTGCGAATCATGCGAACCTGGATGATTCAGAATATGCAAATTTCGGGCATTCACCTCGCTGGGAACGCTGTTTACATAATCAGGGGGACCGGCCCAGATTTCATACCCATTTTCCGAACTGCCGCTCATGGCCTGCACATCTAGGTACAGATACCGCGCGCCGGTAGCCGGATCGACCATGATGTTGGGTACGTCGCTGGTGAGATCAATTTCAAAGCTGTCTGTGGTAATGGGGGTTGCCGGCACGGTGACGCCAGGATCATCAACCGTAGAGAAAGGAACATCGGCACCGGGTGATACCCAACGCATGTCGGTCAGATGATCGCCATTGTCGCGGACACCGTCGCCTGTTTGGCCAAAGTAAGTAACGAGAGGAATCTTTGCGATGGTGCTGTCAGGATTTTGGGCGAAATAAGACAGGCTGTAGCGCGTTTGGGTATTGGCGCTTGTTGTGTAACTGCCAGGCGAACCACATGATGTAGGGTTATTGCGGATGCGATTTTCATCAATGCGGACAAACCAAAACGGATTTACCTGGTCCAGGTCTAAATTTGGGGGAGCGGAAACTAAATTGAGTTCATCGGTGCGCAGCAGGCAAGGTTGAATCTGAGATGAACTGCCTCCATCTGAGCCGCAGGTTTTTGAGGAGACGGCTTCAAGTCCATTGTTAATCGCGATGTTGGAACGATTAATGGTTAGGCTGTTAACGGCCGTATTCATAGAATCCGGATCAAACAGTTCAACCCGAACCACATCGTGGGCATAGGTCGGGGGAATGTAAATGCGATAGGTGTAAGTGTACGGGCCGGGCACCCACGGGCTGTCTAGCGGGGAGTATGGATCACCTAAGTGAACGCAGCTTTGCGGGCCAAAAATGCCCTGGTTGGAGGTAGCGATACGGCCGTCTGCCATCGTTTGGCTTGTGATCACCCCCACTCCGGGAAAGATAGGATCAATTGGCGTGGACCCTTGCGGTGCCGGCGATGCCGCCTGCAACCGCATGCTGCCTGAATAGACGGTTGCGGTTAAAAGAACAAACAAACTGATGACCAGAAATGCTTTTTTCATCTTTTTTACTCCCCCACAATTTATTTGTGGAACTTTGATGAACCGGTAAAACATCGTGAATTGAGATGAAGCTTTTTGTTTCCTTTTTATTTCCGATGAGAAGAGTACGCTTTGCAAAGGAATCACTTAAAAATTTAAAGGGACGCTGGCGAGTTAGCATGACGTTAATCCGACGTGTTTTTGACGATGATCGGCAAATAGAGCAATTTGTCGGCCGAGGGCGGGGCGACCGGTACCTGGCCACAGCTGGAATCAAAGCCCAAAAATTCGAGCAGGAGCCAGTTTTCCGTGATGTTGTAGCCAAGGATGCGAAAGATAGCGAACTGGGTGGTTTGGAAACGGCCGTTTACCCCGATACCTGTGCTAGCATTCCAAACAGGCAAACGCAATGTGCGTTCTAAGTTAATGTGGGTTTGCAGTTGGGTCTGTACAGTAGAAGCGCTAATTCCGCTGGCGCTGCTGGCTAACCAGTCACCAATATGTAAAGCTTGGTCTGTCGGATCGACCGGTTCAATGTAGCCGCGAACATTGTAAGGGAAGCCAGAGCCTGGAATGCCTGCACCACCGGGACAGCCCGGCCCGCTGCATGGATTGTAATCTGTGCTGTCGCCAGGCCAGGTAAGGCTGTATGCTAACGTATTTGAATCTGCGGCCATGCCAACATTCCATACCAGCCAGCTGAAGTTGCCATCGCCAAAGCCATTTTGCACGCGGAAAATATCGCCGGGCGTGGCGTTGAGCAGCGGCACATCATCCTGATGATCCAGGAAGCTGGCATAGTTTGGCGGGTTGGATGGGTAGCTAAAATCACCTCCGTCTGGATACGGATTGCTGCCCGCACCTGGTGCAGTGACGGAACGGGCTACTTCGTGAATACCAATGGGAAAGGCGGTACAGCCGGCGGTTTGATCAATCGGAACGTTGTCTAAAACTGCGGAAAGCTCCCAGGTGTAAGTATCTGAAAAACCACCATCGTAAAGTGCCATGAGGCGACCGCCGTAAAAGGGCGTGCAGCCTTCTGCTGTGGGATTTTGCCAATCGCAACTGCTTAAATCGCCTGGGATGGAAATTTGATAGGCTGGAACAACCCACTGATTATTACAGTCATCTGGCGTACAGCGAATGCCTTCAGCGATTCCATCTGGATCATCTCGTCCCGCAACCGCAAAGGCCACAGCCCAATCAGTCTGATCAGGATCATAGCCAAGTAGGTTGCTATTATCAGGTGTGAAGGCGATCGTATCAAAGTAGAAAATCAATGGTGGTTGAGCACCGAACTCACTGTCAAACATGGTAATATGCATCGTTTCACCGGCTAGTTCTGGCCCGACGTATGCTAGGGGAATACCAAGTGGATCGTTGAAGTTGGAATTTTGGACGAGGGTGTTAACGGCCGTAACTTCCACCCCCTGAGAATCATGCGAACCTGGATGATTGAGTAGATACAAATTGCGAGCATTCACCTCACTGGGGACAATGTTTACATAATCAGCTAGACCTGCCCAAACTTCATACCCATTTTCCGAAGTACCACTCATGGCCTGTACGTCCAAATAGAGATACCTTGCGCCGGTGTTTGGCTCGACAAGAATATTGGGTACATCGGTTGTCAGATCAATTTCAAAACTGTCTACGGTTCTTGGCGTAGCGGGTACAGTGACACCAGGATCGTCGATGGTGGAAAACGGCACATTAGCTCCCGGTGATACCCATCGCATATCTGTCTGGTGGTCACCTGCGTCACGAACGCCATCCCCAGTTTGCCCAAAGTAATCTACCAGGGGAATTTTTACAATGGTGCTATCAGGATTTTCGGCGAAGTAGGACAAGCTGTAGCGCGTTTGAGTATTGGCGCTGGCTGTGTAGCCTGCGGGACTACCGCACGTTGTTTCTGAAGTTCGGACACGGTTTTCGTCGATGCGCACAAACCAATATGGATTTACCTCATCCAGATCCAGGTTAGGGGCGCCGTTCACCAAGTCCAACTCATCGGTATGCAGGAGGCAAGGCTGAATCCGGCTTGAACTGCCGCCATTTACACCACAACTTTTAGAAGCCAACGCTGAAAGGCCGTTGTTAATAGCCGTATTGGATCGGTTAATGGTAAATGAGTTGAGGTCTGCGTTCATGGAGTCCGGGTCGAAGAGTTCCACGCGGATAACATCATGGTCATAGGTGGGTGGAATATAAATGCGATAGGTATAGGTGTAGGGTCCAGTTGCCCAGGTGCTATCCAGCGGAGAGTAGGGATCGCCCATGTGGGTGCAGCTTTGTGGGCCTAAAATGGCCTGGTTAGAAGTGGCCATACGGCCGTCTCGCATCGTTCGGCTTGTAATTATTCCCATTCCGGGAACCTGTGGGTCATCCGGCGTGACTGCCTCAGGAACGGCTGGAGCGGCCTTGAGTTGGACAGTGCCAGCGTATGAAATGGTAATAGTTAAGAGAATCAACACGCTCAAGATAAAAAGTACTTTTTTCATCGAACTTCCTCCATGCACAAAGAATGACATCGTTTGGTTAAGGTCTCAATGAAGATTTTCAGTTGTTATTAACAAATCAAGCGTGTTGGCGGAATCGGTTGGCGAGTACCCCATCAGGCAGAAAAGAAAAACCCGCAAATAATTAAGGTCGAGGACCTCAATCACCTGCGGGAAAAGGTACAATATTATTGAGAAGTAATCAAGCACCTAGGTGCCACTGTTTGTGGCCAGTTACGGCCGTTTCTTACTTCATCTGCCTACTTAAAATCTGGACACTGGCCGGCTCATCGATACACCAACAATGATGCCAATGATGAGCGCGATAAGCGCAATAATGATAATCGTTGAGAGTTGAATTGCGATCACGTTGCACCTCCTAAGTGTCATTTAAGCCAATCACAAGAAATGTTGCTTCTTTTCAAAAGTTTTTCTGTGATTTGCTACACAGCCCAAACTCGATACATCATTAGATTATCATGCTTAACCGTTATCGCGCTTTCATAAAACTAACATCAGCCAAACAAATCAATCACAAAGGTGATAAGCTCAGGCAGATTCGTGCGTTTCGTTTTCCTGGCTATCCCCTTCCCGCTGAGGGATAGCTGTAGTGAAGCGCTGCCTGATTCGGCTGAAAATCCAGACGCCCAAACCAAGGAGCAGCAGCCAGGGGCCACACATAATGCCGTAGTAGATGGAAAAATCGGCCGTTTGCTGGGCTGATTCTTGTAGGTTGACCATGGCTATCTTCGCCGTGTTGCCCGGCTGCCATGATTCGGCCGTGGGAATGGGGGAAGGTGTTGGCGTAGGCAGCAGCGGTTGCAGCGAAAGGTCAATGGTGGAAAAGGCGGCCTGGTCGCTGAGGTAATTACGTCGCCCTTGAATAATGGCGATCTCCTCCTCAACCTGCTTAAGCTGGTCATTGACGTGCAGCGCTTCTTCAACGGTTTCGGCGTCATCCAGGAAGGTGCGCAGGCGGTCGCGAGTGGCAATCAAGTTATCTAACTTCGAGCCTAAATCGACGTACTCGTCGGTGATGTCTTGACCACCGGCAAAATCGTTGGTTACCTGGCCCAGTTCGCGCAGCTGGTTCAAGGCAGTTTCAAACTGGGTCACCGGCACGGCCAGCTGCATATTGGCGGCACTCAGGCCAAACTGTGTGTCGAAGATTTGCTGGCTGATGATGTAGCCGCCCAGATCGGCAACAAGTTGGGTGGCGGTGGCGACGGCCGTTTCTGTATCTATCACCATAATCGCCAGCTCCCCATTTTTGATGATGAGCCGCGCTTGTGGTTGCCCATTGGGCAAAGAGGCCTCGGCACTTTTGGTAACGGTTTCGGTCACCACGCGGGTAACCTCCACTGTTTCGCCTTCCATCACAACCGTCTCAGTTACCACGCGCGTTACTTCCACCGTTTCTGCTTGGGTGGCGCAGGCAGCCAGCACCAGCAGCATGGCGACCATCGCCGCCAGCCAGGAAAAACGTTTGGCGTTCATTTTCTCTCTCCTGATTTTTGATGTTTTGCTTGATAAATTCCCCAGGGTTACTGGGAAAACGTCGTCTCTGGGAGAAAAGTTCCGCATCTGGGTAAATTGGTGACAATTTGGGGGCAGGTCTGCCTGAGAAGTTTGTAAATAGGCCAAACGAATTGCTCTCATTGTCTCGTCGTCGCTTGTCAGGTGTCCACTTAGCTTTTACAATGTAGCCGCAATGAGACAATCAAAATTACTGGCCACCCAACTGCAAAGACGCGATCCCAATGCCTGGACGGCGCTCCTGCGCGATCATATGGAAGTGGAAGAGTTGGTGGTAACGGCCGTATCTGCCAAACCGATCAGACCGCATACCCAATCCAGCCGCCGCATGACGCGCTACCTCCTGTCATTGGCCGGTCATTCTGATCCCATCGCCTTTATTGGGCGGTACATTAATGCCGCAGAAGCTGCGTTTTACCTGGAGTTTGCTCCCCGCCTGCCAGAGCTGGTCCCTGGCTGCCACTTTTTGCATCAGGCAGAGCCCAACGGCGAAGGCTGGGCCGTGCTGGATGATGTGCCCAACGATATTTCTCCCGAAAGATGGTCCACCGAAGATATCAATGCCATTGTGGAAAAACTGGCCCATCTGCACGCTGTATTCTTCGACAAAACGGCCGATCTAACAAACGCTGGCCTGGGCCTGCTGCTGGATCGCTCGGCGTACCGGTGGGAGTCGCTGGTGGCTGAGCAATCGGTTTATTTTGAGGAAGGGCCAGCCGCGGTATTGTCTGAACATGCCTTGTCACAGGCCGGACAGCTGGCACCGCTCTTTTTGCAGGCGGCCAACGGGCTGGTGGTGATGCGTGATTTGGGTGGCTGGCCGGGCATTTTGGGCGAGTCGCATTTAACGGCCGTTGCCGATCTTTTGGATGATCCGGTGCCTTTGCTGGAGCCGCTGCGCCAGCTACCGTATACCTTGCTGCATGGCGATCCCAATAATCGGCGCTGGCGCGTCACCGTTTTTGAGGACCAGCGGCTAACCAGCTGGCAAACGGCCGCAATCGGCCCCGGCATCTGTGACTTGATCAGCTTCATTGAGCAGTTCAGCCTGCTGGATGACGCCGAAAGTGCGCCTAACTTGAGAACACGACCAACCTGGCCCGTGGATGAAGAGACAATGATCGACAGCTACATGCTGGCTTTGTCGCAGCGGTTGGGCAATCGCATTAATACGCGGGCCATGCGCCAGGCCATCCCGGCGGCGCGCTGCCTGTATGTGCTCACCAACTGGTTCCCCCATTTTGCCACCTGGTTTGAAGAGATGCCCAATCGATACACCTGGCAAAAGGTAAACCGAATGGCCGATCATGACTTTGTTGACACGCCGCTGCACGGCTTTTTGCAGTTACGGCCGTATCTCGCTAACGTGTTTGAGCGCTTTTTGCTGGCTTACCGTTCCCTCTAATCTTTGCGACGATCAGTTGCTCCCTGCGTACAGTTCACCGGTAAAATTAACTACCAGAGGTGCAACGCACTTTGATATGTGATTTTGTTAACCGAGACTTCTAGAGAAAGTGTGTCGCACCTGAAAATTAATTTGGTCGGAGGCATTGTGGCCCAGCTATTTGAAGCAGTTTCCCTTGGTTTTGTCATTTTTCTGTTGTTGGTAAGCCTCATTGGCACTATCATTCCCATTATTCCCGGGGTGTTGCTGATGTGGGTGATTGTGTTTGTGTATGCGTGGGTGGATGGATTTACGGCCGTTTCCACCACTTCTATCATCGTCATCAGCTTTATTGCCCTGTTCACCGGCACGTCTGATATCTGGCTTACTCTGTTCGGCACCAAAAAAGGGGGCGCCTCCGTCAAGTCGATGCTGATTGGCACAGCGGGCGCTATCGTCGGCTCGTTTCTATTTCCTATTGTGGGCACCATTGCCGGCTACATTGCCGGGCTGCTGCTGGGTGAATATTGGCAGCATGGTGATTGGGAGATTGCTAAAAAGTCGGGACTTGGGGGGCTGGCCGGCTGGGGGATTGCCACGGTCATCCAATTTATTGGCGGCGTTTTTATTTTTGTTATCTTTTTGTGGCAGGGATTTTTTTAGAAACAACCATTTCCCCAGGAACTACTGGTTGAACCAATAGCTTGCCTGAAAGTTTCCGGGAAATTGAAAGTATGCACTATGGACCCAGCTGAATTTTTACGCAATTTTGGCCTTACCCTTCTCACGCTAATGGGCGTGGCGCTCATTCTGGCTTTACTGCTCCTCTTTATCGTTTGGCGGCAGGTCAAGCGCATCCACATTCCCCCAGATGCTACCTTTGGCCAAACCTTGCTGCTCACCCCGTTTCTGGTTGTTCTTATGATCGACCTGCTTGACTTTGCCCTGGACTTTCTGGCTGCGCCTATTTCCTGGATTATTTTGGACCGGCTGGGGCTAAAGGCGCTGCGCGGCGTCTCTATGGTGGAGTCGCTTGTCCCTTTCACCCAGGCCATCCCCACGATGACCCTCGCCTGGATTTGGGTGCGCCTTTTCCCTGGCACAATTCAGTGATTTTGGGAGGCAGTAATCCAAAAAAAAGATGGGATATTATGTAGGATCGGTTGGATTCCTTAACGTTAACGTTTCCAGATGCTTGATGGAGCTGGATAGCGCTTGAATAGTCTGTTGATTTGCTCGATAACGGTCCCCTATAGCTCTTCCTTCCGACTGTAATTCAAGCAGCACTACTGCGCGATGGTCCTCGCTGATTGGTTGGCCACAGAGTGGGCAAGACAGTAGATTTTTGTTTAATAGGTCATCTATTCTTCCCTTTAGCCTATCCATTTGTTCCTTTAAGGCTGGCAAAGATGCCTCTAAAGCTGTTCGTTCTATTTTTAAACTAAGGTACTGTTCGGTAAGGGTTTCAAATTCTTGTAGATTTTCTTTAAGTTCTATTGTATTTTTGTCGAGAAAAACAATCAATTCCTCAGCTTCAAAAATTGTTTTCTTGTTAAGAAGCATCCCGTAACCATTCTCACCCAACACAATTTTCTCTCTGATTTCATAAAGTTTTGCGATGCGTTTTTCAACATCTTTATCAACGATTCCATTTTGGGAGTATATTGGGAGCATGTGTATCGGCGCTAAACTCATTAAAGTTGCCATTTTTCTTAAGAACAATCCTAGAATTTCTTCGTTGGTAGGTTCATGGATGATCTCGTAACCAAAAAGATTATTAAAGAGTAATTTAGCC
Organism: Anaerolineaceae bacterium; assembly: GCA_002699125.1. Taxonomy (GTDB): domain Bacteria; phylum Chloroflexota; class Anaerolineae; order Promineifilales; family Promineifilaceae; genus Leptofilum. Next base: position 71,720 of record PABI01000123.1, on the reverse strand, counting down.
AATTCTGAATAAACTAACACCTTTTCCCGTTCAACAGTTAATCCGTTCCCATTATGATAAAGTTCATTTCTTAGGCGATGATACCATTCAATTTCCCCTAAATTCAGCCCCTTTAATTTACCGACTCCGTATTTTTCTAAACCGTCAAGGAGATCTGGAAATCCAGAGTTTATTTCTGAGAGTTCTTTTCGAGAAATCTTGAACCCAACTACACGTTTTGGCAAACCAAGATAGGTTTTAATCATTAGCTCAACAGCATTGTCGATACTTATCATTGCTAGACGCCGGTTTGTATCTGTGTCCTTGTCCAACAGGGACAAACCATGCTTGAGAATTTCACTGATTCCTGAAGCCCAAGGTTGATCACTCATGTTGGAAATCTCCGATAACGGAAAAATGGGTAAGCTAGAATGTCAAATGATGGCTGTTGAGAGATATTGAAAATCCAATCTTAGGGAGTTTTAAGGACTTCCTAAGATTGGATTCTTCGGTGCGTAAAAATCTTAAAGCTCAATGGGTTTGGAGAGAATTTCGACGAGGAGCTTGATGGAGTTTTCCACGTCGTCGGCGTCGACGGTTTCGCTTTGGGAGTGCACGTAGCGGCAGGGGATGGAGATGCAGCCCGCCGCCGAACCGCCGTTGGCAATCTGAATGGAGCGGGCATCGGTGGAGCCCCCGGTAAGCACTTCTAGCTGGTAGGGAATCTTGGCCTCTTCGGCGCGCTGCTTCATCAAGCGTACCAGGCCCGCATGGGCGATCATGCCAGTGTCTTTTACTTTGATGGCCGTGCCTTTGCCCAATTCGACGGCGATTGGGGTGGGTTCGGGCGTGTCGCCGGCCAGGGTCACGTCCAGGGCGATGCCCACGTCGGGATCTATCATGTTGGCCGCCGCCTGGGCACCGCGCGTGCCCACTTCTTCCTGCACGCTGAAGACAAAGTAGACGTCGTGGGGCGTTTTCTTGAGCCGCTTGAGCGCTTCAATCGCCACTACGCAGCCAATGCGGTCATCCATGCTTTTGGCGCTGAGACGTTTGCCCTGGGCCAGGAACGGCCGTACAAATCCCACCGCATCTCCCACCTGCACCGGACAATTTTCCTTGCTGCTGGCCCCCACATCAATGTAATGTTTATCCAGACCGTGTACCTTGCTGCGGTCTTTGATGCGGTCGCTGTAAATGATGCCGATACGGCCGTCGGCAAACTGGACCCGACTGCCCAACAGCGTGTGCGGATAAATGCCGCCGATGTTGGTGAAGCGGCAAAAACCATCTTCGGTGATGTGGGAAATCATCAGGCCGATTTCGTCCATGTGGGCAGCAATCATCACTTTGAGGCCATTTTTGCCCTTGCCCTGCTTGCGGGCAATGAGATTGCCCATGGCATCCACCGAAATTTCATCGGCATACTTTTCAATCTCAGGCCGAATCAGCGCTCGCATTTGGTCTTCAAAGCCCGACGGGCCGTAAGCTTCTACCAGTTTTTTGATTAAATCGTTCATCTTGTCCTCGAAAAATGGGATGAGTGCTTTGGTCGTAATTAGGTAATTGAGAAATTACGTAATTACCCAACACCTCAATTACGTTTCACAATATCCACTGTCAGGTTCAACAACGTTGCCTTGGCCAGTTTCACCACATTCGCATAATCATCCAGGTTGATCATCATGGCCGGCGTGTGGGCATAACGGCCTGGTACAGCGATGGTGGCGGCTGGAATAGCGCCATGCACGCGCTGGATAACCGATGTGTTGGTCCCGCCGCCGCCCGGCCGGCGAATCTGGAAAGGAATGTTGTAGTTGGCCGCCGTTTGGGTGATGAGGCTCACCAGGCGCGGGTCTTGCAGCGTGCCGCTGTCCATCACGTAGATGGATGGCCCTTTACCCAGCGCCACGTTGGGACTTTCGTCTTTTTTGTTGGGCAGGTCATAAGCCGGGGTGCATTCCAAAATGAGGGCCACGTCTGGCTTGACGCCGTAGGCGGCGGTGGTGGCCCCGCGCAGTCCTACTTCTTCCTGCACGGTGAAGGTGGCGATGAGGTCGAAGGGATACGGCCGTTCCCGCAACAGCTCAATCAGCGCGGCACAGCCTGCCCGATTGTCGAATGCTTTGCCAACGGCCGTTGGCCCCAACTCCTCGTACTCGGTGACAAAGGCGGCGCGGTCACCGATATCGACCTTACTGCTGGCGGCGTCCTTATTCTTCGCGCCGATGTCGATGCGCATGGCATCCATCTTGGTGATGGTGTTGCGCTGGGTGGCGTTAAGCAGATGAACAGGTCGCGCACCAATAACGCCAGTAATCTTTTTGGGGCCAACCTGCACCACTTTGCCCAGCAGGGCACGGTCATCAAAGCCGCCCACGCCGCTAAATTTCAATGTGCCGTTGCTGTCGTAATCGGTGACAATGAGGCCCACCTCATCCATGTGGGCATCAACCATCACGCGCAAATCAGGCGCGCCGGTGCCTTTTTTCAGGGCAATCAGGTTGCCCATTGCGTCGACGTGCCATTCATCCACATGGTCGGCGATGAGGTCGCGAATGAGCAGCCGCACCTCTTTTTCCTCGCCGGACACGCCGACGGCTTCGGTCAGGTTTTTGAGTAGTTCGTTCATGTTGGTTATCCGTGATCGGTAATCGGTTATCCGTAGTCGGTGAGCGGTGAACTATTTACCGATTACTGCTTACCGTTCACCGCTTACTGTCTTCCTCCATCATCCCCGCTGCCAGTTTGTCCAAAAATTCATCGTCCAGATTGGCAATGAACTCGCCCATCAAACGGCCGCATCGCTCCACATCTTTTAGTGCGAGAGATTCTACCATCGTGTGCATGTAGCGCAGGGGAATGGAGATGAGGCCGGTAGGAATGCCGCTGCGGGCGACCTGTACGCCAAAGGCGTCGGTGCCGCTGGCCCGGCTGTGGGTGCCGGTGCTGATAGACATCTCCAGGGATTCGGCCGTTTTCTTAAGCGCCTTGTACATGCCGGTGTGGACATTAGGTCCCAAATCGAGCGCTGGACCACTGTCCAGTTCAAAGGTGCCGGTATCGCTGGCCCCGGAGCCTTTGCCAAAAGTCACATCAATGGCGATGGCGGCGTCTGGTTCCTGTGAATGGGCGCTGGTGAAGGCCCCCAGCAGGCGTGTCTCTTCCTGCACGGTGGCCACAGCTACCACATCCCAACTATGCGTCCGCTGGCTCAAATACTCCAAACAAATGGTGACGGCAGCGATGGAGGCGCGATTGTCGAGCGCTTTACCGGCAACACGGCCGTTTTGCAATTTGCGCAGCGGTTGGCGAAAGCTAATAAAATCGCCCACCGAAATTTCCTTTTCTACCTCAGAGAGGGGCTGTCCCACATCGACCACTAAATCTTCGTAGCCAAACGGCTTGTTTTGCTTTTCATGGGGCAGCATCGTTTTGGGCAGGCTGCCCAGTACGCCGGGAAAATTCTTGTTTTTCCCATGAACCACCACCACCTGTCCATACAAATGGCGAATATCGACGCCGCCCACGTTGGTCACACGTAAAAAACCGTTGTCGTTGTGGGAAACAATCTGGTGCACCATCAGGGCAATTTCATCCATATGGGCCGCCAGCAAAATAGAGCGCCGGGGGGCCTCGCCGCTGCCTTCCTTGATGGCCATCAGGTTACCGACGCGATCGCGTACAAAGCGGCTGGCGTACGGCTGCCACCATTCTTCCACAGCGTTGGCAATGGCCTGTTCATTGCCGGAGGGACCGGGGGTTTCGGTTAAGGTTTTTAGGAGTTTAAATGTGTCCATATGTTCTCTCAAAGTTTACTGGAACCTGGCATTGGTTATGGTTCTGGTTCAGATTCGGTAGTCGCAGTTTCGGTTGGCGCGGCCGTTGTGGCGGTGTTAGTAGCGGTTGGCGTAACGGCCGTTGTTGCCGTCGGTGTACTGGTGGCCGTGTTGGTGAGCGTGGGGGTAACGGCCGTTGTGGCTGTGGGCGTCGCCGTGGCGGTGTTGGTAGGTGTTGGCGTGTTACCTTGCGTCGCCGTGGCTGTGGGCGTTCCCGTGCTGGTAGCTGTAGCAGTTCCAGTGGCGGTGCCGGTTGCCGTGGCTGTGGCTGGCTCTGTAGCCGTAGCCGTGGGTTGCACAATGGGTGTCTGGAATTGGTCCGGGGTGGGTGGCAGGGTAGCAGTTGGTGGCCCTTGGGTGCGGGTGGGAACGGCCGTTAACGTACCGGGCGGCAAAACTTCTGTGGCGGGACTGGTCGCCGATGGCGTAGACGAAACCACAACCGGCAGGGTAGGCGGTAACTCACTCACAGGCGCATCTGGGGCAATGACCAGCAAAAAGACGCCAGCAATATAGCAAGGAACTGTAAGTAAGATAACGCCAATCAAAATAAGATAAGTGCGACGACGAGAATTCATTTAGGGGATGATAGTTTACAACTTTATAAATGACAAACAGTTTGACATGAAAATATCCCAATTCGACTGGTTCGTAATTGCGGCCACATCATTTAGCGTTCAGCTTACCCATGACTTTCGGTTTGTCTCTTTTGCTAGATGTTGATTGCTATGGCTATGAGCGCATGTTATAATCCCGATGTTGTATCGTTATTGTAAAGTAACTCTTGTAAACTGTTTACTTGTATGGTTATGCCCAATTCCATTGCGACTAAATTGTACCGGGCAGACTGTGCGCTAAGCAATTTGGCAGAGGATCATTGATTACAAATCATGTTTGCGCCAAACTGCGGTTAGCATTGAGAGAGGCAAGTAGTCACCTCAGCGTGAAGAGAACAACCGTATGCCAGTAAGTCTGTGGGGTGTAAGTAGGGAAGTTTCGCTTAACCTGCCGAGCCGTGCGGTGGGCTACCTGCTTTTACTTTTCTGTGCGGCCCTTTTTATTTACCTAGCCTATTATTTTCGTTCAAATTACCAACGTTTTTCCCAGAAACAATGGCTTTGGACGGGTGCCCTTTCGCTGGCTGGCCTAATCACCAGCCAACTACTCCCCCTTCGCTTCCCATTTACATCGCCTCCTGTGGCGGAACTGCCGAACAGTGCGGCCATGCTGCTTGGTGCCATTCCGCTGCTGTTGGCCGGCGTGGTGTTGGGGCCACCCGGGGCTGTGCTTGTTGGCGTGTTTACCGGATTGGGCACAACGTTGGGCCAAACGCACCAGCTGTTTGATATTTTCTGGGGCGCATTTACGGCCGTTTCCATCGCCTTTCTTCTACAACAAAATTATATCGGTCCGGTTTACCATTGGCTGCGACAGCCCTGGGTAGCCGGCTTGTTGAGCGGCTTGCTGCTTACCATTTTCAGCGGATTTGGTGGCTTTGCTGCGGCCAGCGTGGCTGGGCTGTCGGCACTGGACCAGGCGCTGGTGGTGGCTACGGCCAACTTTTGGCCGCGTCTGCTAGAAGGTGTAGTGGCGGGCGTCGTGGTTACTGTGGTGCTGCGCAATATGCCTGACTTACGGCCGTCTCAATCCCTCATTCCCCCACCCACCCGGCGCAGCCTGCAAAAACGGCTCCAGCTCAACTATTTTACGTTTGCCGCCCTGCTCATTTTGCTCTCGATCACCATTGTGTACAACCTGGCTATTTCTGTTTCTACTCGGCTGGTGGTCAACCAGATGGCTTACAATGCCACCGTTGTTTCCGAAGAAATCCCCGAATTTGTCAATCAGTTAGAAACCCAGCTCACTTTGTTTGAAGATGATCAGACGGCGCTGTTAAGTGCTGATACGGCCGTTGCCAGCGAAGCGTTAGCCAACCTTTACCAGCGCAATCCTACCTACCAACATTTGCTGCTGGTGAATGAGGTAGGGGAAGTAACGGCCGTTTACCCCAATAGCAACACGAACCCTGAACTTTCCCCCGACGAAGCCGCAGCCGTGGCCGATGCCTTTACCCCGAACCCCAAAAGCGTGGCCCTGGCCAATATGCCCACGGCAGAACAGGTGCTCAGTCTGGTTGTGCCCGTGGCTAATGATGCAGAAACCGGCGTTGTCCTCATCGGGCGGCTGGCCAATTTTAGCCTGGATGATTTGCTGGTGGGGCTGCAAGGCACCGTTGGCGGCGGCACCGGCTTTCTGGTTAATGAACAAGGGCAAATTATTGCCCATCCGCAAAACATGTATTTGCGCGCCGACTGGCCCGGCGAGGAAGATAGATTGCGCTCCCTCTGGTTCCTGGGTCTGGCTGACGTGGAATCGGGCGCGGCATACCGGGGCTGGCTGCAAGGCAGCAGCACGCGCGACCTGATTTATACGCAAACGGCCGCAGAGCCTGGCTGGACGGTGGTAACGGCCGTTCCCTACGAAATTGTGTTGGGACAGGCGCTGCGCATCGGTTGGCCGCTTTTGCTCGTGCTGATTTTGGGCACGGTTCTGTTTTACACCAACGTCACCCTGCTGGGGCGTGATATCACCCAACCGATCAACAAGATTGTAGCGGCCAGCAAGACGATGGCCGCTGGCGGCAGCTGGTCGGCCACCGAATTGGAGCAGCGCGAAGATGAAATTGGTGAACTTAACCAGGCGTTTATCCAGATGCAGCGGGCCACCCGCAAGCAGCTCAACGATCTGTCGCTGCTGCTGGGCACCAGCCATGATGTCTCCACCAGCATTGACCTGACGCAGGGGATTCCGGCAGTTTTGCGTGGTGCGCTGCGCGGTACGGGTGCCGCCGGGGCCCGTGCCGTGGTGCTCAATCCCAGTGGTGGGGCACCGCTTTCCTTTGGCGAAGGTCCCGCCGCCCCGGCAATGAAGGAACTGGATCGGCCCATCATGACCCGCCTGCGCCACATGCAGGAACTGATGCTGGCCACGCCGAACCAGATTCGTGCCGCCTTGGAGCTGGACCGTGACGCCGAACCACCGGTCCCGGCCCTGGTGGCCATTCCCCTTTATTCGCACGATCGCTTCCAGGGGATTTTGTGGTTGGGTTACCGGCAGGCACACAGCTACGATATTTCTGAGCGCAATTTGTTGGTAACGTTGGCCAGCCAGACGGCCGTTCTCGTTGAAAATGCCCGCTTGTATGCCATTGCTGAAGGGGGACGTCGCCGCTTAGCGGCCGTGCTGGCCAGCACCACAGACGCCGTCATTGTCACCGATCAGACCGAACGCATTTTGCTCATCAACCGCGCCGCCGAGCGCATATTTAACCTGAACGCCAGCAAAGTGGTGGGGCGACCGGTGGCCAAAGTGATTGAACCGGCTAAATTGGTTAAAGCGCTTACCGGCCAGGACGAACACACCCGTAATTTAGAGCTGCCCTTGCCCAATGGCCAAACTTACTACGCCAGCGCTTCGACCATCATCAGCAATGAAGGGCAGGTGTTTGGCCGGGTGGCCGTCTTGCGCGACATCACCCATCTCAAAGAAATCGACGAGATGAAGTCCGACTTTGTCGCCACCGTGTCGCATGATTTGCGCAGCCCGCTCACCTACATGCGCGGCTACGCCACCATGGTGCCCATGGTAGATGAGCTCAGCCCCAAGCAGCACGAATATTTGGAGAAAATCCTGGTGGGGATTGATCAAATGTCCCAACTGGTGGACGATTTGCTCGATTTAGGCCGCATTGAGGCTGGGGTTGATTTGGCTCAGGAGCGCATTGAGGTGAAGCCGCTGCTGGAAGGCATTGCCGAAGAGTATTGGCAGCACGCCCATCTGGCAGGCATTAAGCTCCAGGTAGATGTTTCCGACAACATTTCGCCGGTTCAGGGGGATGGTTCCCTGATTCGGCAGGCGCTCACCAATCTAGTGGGTAACGCTATTAAATATGCGCCCAACAGCGGCCCCATGTGGCTGCGCGCCGAGCAAAAAAATGGCGAACTGGTCCTCAGCGTACAAGACAGCGGGCCTGGTATCCCCAAGCAAGATCAGATGCGCCTGTTTGAGAAGTTTTACCGGGTGAAGCAGCGCGGCACAGAAAAGGTAAAAGGGTCCGGCCTGGGGCTGGCTATTGTGCGCTCCATTGCTGAGCGGCACGGTGGGCGCGCCTGGTGTTACAGCCAGCAGGGCGAAGGCTGCACCTTCTCCATCTCACTCCCCACGCAAAACGGCTACAAATCCGTCGCCAAAGAAAAAGAAAGCAGCACGGCAAACAGCGAGCAATAATCTCACACGCATCACCAACTAACTGCAAACAGATACCCGTAACCTCCGCTTGTCATTCTCGCGAAAGCGGGAATCCATACTTCAAATGGTGGATGCCCGCCCCACGCCTTCGCGGGGGCAGGCACTGCGCGGGCATGACAATCAGGGAGTCAATCGGGCAATGATGGCAAAGCCGCCGGCGACGTAGCGCGTTTCGTGGCCCCAACTGCCTGGCTCGGCATCGGCGTAGGATTGGCGGTAATGGGGCGCCTCGTGCACGCGCTGGATGGTGAATCCGGCGTCCAGCAGGCCGTTAAAGATGTCGTCCATGCGGTGGCGGAACTCAATGCCGCCGTCCTCGCGATGTTGGATGGTTTCAGCGTAGGGGGCGTTGACGATGTAATGACGGCCGTTCCACTCCGTACGGTGCACCGCAGGCTGGTTGTGCTTTACCCGGTATAAACCGCCAGGGCGCAGCACGCGGGCCACTTCGCCATACACCGGCCGCAAATCGGGCACGTAGGCCAGGGAATCGGCCTGAAACACCAGGTCGAAAGCGTCAGCAGACAGTGCAGACAGATCGCGCATGTCGGCCTGGATGGTGGTGATGGGGTAGCTGTAGTGGGCGGCCGCTTTTTCGTCGCCGTCTAGCTGGCCTTGGGTTAAATCGACAACAGTAACATTGGCACCTAGCAGGCCGAATACGGCCGTTTGCTGCCCACCGCCCGCCGCCAAACAAAGCACATCCTTCCCCGCCACATCTTGCAGCAGGTGATAGGGAAATAGTTCATACAACGGTTTGGGGAAGGGGTCTAACTCACCAGCCGCCAGCTGCTGCAAGTCCGCGACGTCCAAATCAAGCCAGGGCTGCGTATAGCCTCCGCCTTTTTGTACTTCGGCTTCCCACATAGTTTGGTTCGCCTGCGCAACTTCATCTAACTGTTTCATTTAAATCACGATTGTTTTTGAAAAGAACTGCAAATATTGTCGAGTGCTCGCTGCACAATTTTTCTAGGACAGCCAATCGTCATCCGGGCAAAGCCCGCGCCTTCTCGCCCGTACCAGTAGCCCGGACTCAGTGCGACTTGCGCGTCTTGCCCGAGGCGTTTTTCCAATTCTTTTGCGTCTAATTTCAGTCCGCGAAAATCGAGCCAAGCCAGGAATGTTCCTTCTGGTTCAATCAGGGAAACGTTTATCTTATTTTCCTGCAGGAACTGTCGGATTAGCGCGATGTTGCCCTGAAGATATGTTAATAGCGCATCCAGCCAGGTTGCGCCTTCCCTGAAGGCGGCTTCGACGGCAGCGGAGGTAAAAACGTTCACCTTGTTGATTTGGTAACGGTGGGCAAAGCTGTGAAGCTGCTGCCGACTTTCTTGATTGGGGATGACGGCAAACGCATCAACCATGCCGGAAATATTAAACGTTTTGGCAGGTGAAATACAGGTGGCTGCGTTTTGAGCGGCCGTTTCAGAAATGGTGAGATAGGGGACATAGCGATGGGGCGGGAAAGCGAAATCGCCATGAATTTCATCGGAGATGACAAAAACGTCGTGTTGGACACAAATTTCAGCCACTTTTTCCAGTTCTTCCTGGGTCCATACGCGGCCAACCGGATTGTGTGGATTACACAAAATTAAAATCTTGTTGGTGGGAACGGCCGCTTTCTGCGCCAAATCCTCAAAATCCATCAGGTAGCGGCCCCCTTCTAACTTAAGTGGGTTTTTTACGATGCGCCGGCCGCTGCTTTTGATCACCATGCGGAATTCAAAGAAGACGGGAGATTGCAGAATCACGCCATCACCTGTGTTTGAATGTTGATCAATTAGTATCGAAATGGCGTTCATGATGGAGGGACATTGTTCAAGATGGTCTCGATCGATCGCCCAACCATGCCGCGTTTGATACCAGGATTCAAGCGCTTCGAAAAAGCTTTCCGGCCTGAATTCATAGCCAAAAATGCCGTGCGCCGCTCGTTTTTGCAGCTGTTCGATCACCGCCGGTGGTGCCTGGAAATCCATATCGGCCACAGACATGGGGCTGGCATCGGCATTACCAAAATGCTCCTCCAAGAAAGCGCGGCTCCACTTCATGGTGGGGAATTGGCTGCGGTCAATCGATCTGTCAAAATTCATTGGTTTTCCCTGGATTATTCCGCCAAATGATTGAGCACGGCGTCTAGTTCAGGCGGTAGTTCAGCCTGGATGGTGAGTTCTTCATTGTCTGACGGCCGTTTCACCCTTAACACCGCCGCATGTAAAAAATGTCGCCCTAACCGGATGCTGGGCTTGCGACGGCCGTACACTTTGTCCCCTACAATGGGAAAGCCAATGTAGGCCAGGTGCACCCGAATCTGGTGGGTGCGGCCGGTGAACAGCTCGCAGCGCAGCAGCGTATAATCATCGTAGCCGGTGATGGTGGTGACCTGCGTTTGGGCTGGCCGGCTGCGGGCCGAGCTGCCAAACGGGATCACCGCCATCTTTTTGCGCTGGCGCGGGTCGCGGCCAATCGGTGCGTCGATGAGCGCCGTCGGCGGCTGTACCTGGCCATCGACCAGCGCCAGGTATTGTTTGCCCACCGTGCGTTCCTTGAACTGGGCCTGCAAATGGCGCAGCGCCGGCTCGTTTTTGGCAATGACGATGAGCCCAGACGTTTCTTTGTCCAGCCGGTGTACAATGCCCGGTCGTTTTTCACCGCCGATGCCCGGCAGGTCGGGGCAGTGGGCCAGGACGGCGTTGACCAGCGTGCCGCTGCTGTGCCCCACGGCCGGATGCACCACCATGCCCGCCGGCTTGTTGATGATGAGCATGTCGTCATCTTCATAGCGGATGTCCAGCGGAATGGCTTCGGGGATGAGTTCGGTTTCTTCCGGCTCCGGCAGGGTGACGCTGACTTCTTCGCCCCCTTCCAGGCGCAAATTGGCTTTGGCGGGACGGCCGTTTACCAAGATTTGTTCTTCCTTTAACAAACGCTGAATTTGGGTGCGCGACAGGTCGGGCAATTCTTGGGTTAACACCTTGTCCAGCCGCTGGCCGGGCGCATTGAGGTGCAGAGTCTGGCTGCGGCTACTCATGGCTGGGATCGGTTTGATGGGAAACGGGCGTTTCTAATGGCATCTCCTGGTCATTTTCTTCCTGCTGGCGTGCCCTCAGCTCGCGGGATTCACGCCAGACCAAAATGCCCAGAATGACCGCGCCAGACACCACCGACAGATCGGCCAGGTTAAAAATGTACCAGGGGCCGATGTCGATAAAATCGGTGACGTGGCCAATGCGGAAGCGGTCGATCATGTTGCCCAGCGCGCCGCCCATTTGCAGCCCCAGCGCCAGGCGCAGCATCCGCTGGTCGCCGGGCAAAATGTGGTTGTAATAGATGATGCCCAGACTCACCACAATCGCCAGGTAGCGGAAAATGTCGCCGCCACCGGCAAACAGGCCAAAGGTGGCCCCGGTGTTGTAAATGTGGAAGATGCGAAACACCGATTCCAGGCTGGGGATGGGAGCGTACACTTCAAACAAGGCCAGATTGCTCTCAACGAGGTATTTGGTGAATTGATCCAGACCAATCGCAATCGAGGCGACGATAAAGAGGATCAATCGTTCGTAGATAGGGGCGCGTGGTTGTTTTTTTTCAGGAGCGGCCGTTTCCGGTTCGGTCGCTGGTGTCATTTCAGGTTCATTCATAGCTAAATTTTACCAATCCCCGATCAAGTTTGCGAGTTAGCATCAGACCCTGGCCAATATGGCTCACTGCCATTGCCGTAGGTCCAGGCCAGCAGCCCCTGCAAATTGCGCAGCAGAGCCGGCACAAATTGGGGGCTGTAGTCGTGTTTGGCATCATATTTCTCGGCCAGCCAGGCTGCCAATTTCTCGGTGGGGAATGTGCTGTTGGCCCAATAGTTTTGTCCTTGAACGGCCGTAATCCCCAGACCGGTTTCAATTGCTTCCTGCCATTCTTTTGCCGATTGCGGAAATTCCATTTTTTATTCTCCCTTTGCCTATGTTGCACTCTTTTCTGCAATAAAAACGGTGACGGCGCTGCGTTCAAACTGAATCTGCTTAATGCTAACCTGGAAGCCCGCTGCGGCAAACCGTTGGCGAAACGGCTTCCATAAATCCGGGTCGGGCCAGTTGTGAGTTTTATCCACGCTAAAAGCCCCGCTGCGCTGGCCTGTGATGCGAAACAGCCAGTCGATTAGCCGGTGCAGCAAGCCGCGCCCGGTAAGATGCCCCTCTGGTACAACAATGAGACGGCCCTCCCCTCGCAGCACCCGGTAAATTTCTGTCAGGCTCTCCGGATCCACAATGTAGTCGGTGGGGAAGGTGGAAAGGACGGTGTGGAAAACGGCCGTGTCCAGCGGCAAATCCTGCACTTTTGCCTGAACCAAATTGGCAGGCAGCTTCTTTTTGTGCAGCCTGCGCCGGGCCTGCCGCCCCATATGCGGCGATAAATCGACGCCGATCACCGTATATCCGGCAGACTGCAATTCAACGAGTAAATGGCCCGGCCCGTGCCCAATCTCTAAAACGCTTGGCCCCTGCACAAACGACAGGCCCGCCCGCTGCCAGCGCCCCCATTCCCCCAGCGACACCAGCCAGCTGACCAGATCATACGTCCAGGCCAGCTCGTAATAGAGCAGGCGGAAGCCAAATCGAACCAATGCAATCCACAGCTTACGGATCATGAACCTCGCATCAAAAGCAAATCACACACATGCCAGAAGCGGCGACCGATTGTATACTTGATCCAGTCATTGCTGAAACAAAGAAAGGATTTATTCATGGAAATTAAACGAATCGGTATTAATACCGGTGGTGGGGATGCGCCTGGCCTCAACGCAGTTATCCGGGCAATTGTGTTGGCGGCCGTGCAGCGTGGTTGGGAATGTGTTGGCATTCGTGACGGCTATAACGGGTTGCTCATGCCAGAAAAGTATCCTGAAGGCGGCCTCATGACGTTAACCCCCGATGTGGTGCGCGGGATTACCCACCTCGGCGGGACCATTCTGGGCACCACCAATCGAGGAAATCCCCTGGCTTACCCTGTTTTAGGCGAAGATGGACAATACCACGAGGTAGATCGCTCCGATGAACTGCTGGACAAGTTTGCTGAACACAAACTGGATGCGCTTGTGGCTATCGGGGGCGATGGTTCATTGGGCATTGCCGGGGCGCTGGCCGATAAGGGTCTGCGTGTGGTGGGCGTGCCCAAAACCATTGATAATGATTTAGACAAAACGGTGGCAACTTTTGGTTTTAATACGGCCGTCTACTTCGCCACCGAATGTATAGACCGCCTGCACACAACGGCCGCTTCCCATCAGCGCATCATGGTCGTCGAGGTGATGGGGCGTTACGCCGGCTGGATTGCCCTAAATGCCGGGGTGGCCAGCACGGCCGATGTTATTTTGCTGCCCGAAATTCCATACGACATCAACAAAGTCGTAGAGAAGGTTCAATCTCGCGATGAGCGGGGGCGAGATTTTTCCATCGTGGTTGTGGCTGAGGGGGCGCGTCCCATTGGTGGCGATTTAACGATCATTGGCAAAGAAGTGGGGCAGGCGGAACGTTTGGGCGGCATTGGCCACAAAATTGGTGCAGCGCTGGAGGCACTCACCGGCAAAGAAACCCGGGTGGTGGTGCTGGGGCATCTGCTGCGTGGTGGCAAACCCACCGCCTATGACCGGCTGCTCTCCTTGCGGTTTGGGGCAGCAGCTGTGCGTGCCCTGGGCGAAGGTGAAACAGGCATCATGGTGGCGCTTGATCCGCCCACGGTGAACTATGTGCCGCTGTCTGAGGTGTCTGGCCGCATGAAGCAGGTGCCGCTGGATTGTGACACTATCCTCACCGGTCGCGATTTAGGAACTTCCTTCGGCGATTAATCCAGAAAGTCGTGGTCTGAAACATCTCCACCGGCTGAAAAGCTGGTGGGTAGCTTTTGTTTGGTAGGAATTTATAATTTTTTATGGCTTTAACACAACAACGACGCGCTATCTTCCATTTGCTGGATGAAACAAATCCGGCCGACGCGATGGCTGCTTATTTTGCTTTTTATCATTCGGATAACCGTACTATTTTACGGCCGTATCCCTACACTGCCCCTCGCGCACAAGGATATGTGGCGTTGTCGCGCACGGGGATGGATCTGTTTCGGCCGTTTGTTACCCTGCGCTTGCCCATCCATGACATGCAAGCCAGCACAAACGTCATTTATGAGGCAATTGACGTGGGAACGGCCGTTATCCTCAACGCCCCATCCCGTTATGCACCCCTGCTGCACGCGCTGTTCGATGTTCACACTGAAGAGCATTTGAGCCTGTACCAGTTACGGCCGTCTCACTTTGAACCGATCGTCAACGTGCTGGTGATGCAAGACAAAGCGCCCAACGGCCTGCCTCGCTTCCTCATCCGCGACCGGGACAATGATGTGATTGGTGCCTCGGCCATACTCAACTGGCAGTCGCCTAGCTATGCCGAAATTGGCGTGACCACCCAGCCGGGCTACCGGCGGCGCGGCTGGGGTCGCAGCGTGGTCTCGGCGATGGCGAATTATTTGCTAGAAAACGGCCGTACATCCCTCTACATTGTTGCCCAAAACAATGAAGCCTCAGTCCAGCTTGCCGAGAGCGTAGGCTTTCGCGACAGTGGCGTACGCGAAATTATGATTCAGGCTGTGCTCAAGCCGCCCCCTGACTAATTGTTTCCCCATTTTTTCACGAGCTTTCACGCGAATTTCATAGACATTGCCCCCCTTCAATGCTAATTTTTGTATTAGCATGAGCGGTACAGGAATTAAAGAAAGCGATGTATTGGTAGTTTTTTGTTTTGGCAAAGCACCATAAGCCCTCGCCGCTGGGGTTTGGGTGCTTTTTGCAATGTGCACTCAACGCGGAGGTAACGGAATGAGTAAGCAGACTGGTATGGTTAAATGGTTTAGTCGGTTGAAAGGGTACGGGTTTATTAACCCTGACGATGGTGGGCAGGAAGTGTTTGTACACTACTCCGCAATTGAAGGAGATGGCTACCGCAACCTTTACGAGGGGGATCGCGTCGATTTTGAGCTGGTCGATAAAGGGCGTGGCCCCCAGGCGCAAAGCGTGACCGCCAAGCGCAGCTTTGGCCCCAGCGAATAACCTGGAACAAACCAAAATGAAACAGAATCCCTCTGGATGAACGGCCAAACTGCTCCCAGGGGGATTTTTTATTGATTGATAATTACGACGCCATTGTCCCGATCATCTTCATCGTCATCCTTGATGATCAGGTTGATGAGGCTGCTGACGATGCTGATGACAAGGGCACCTAAAAAGGTGGCCCAAAAACCGGTAGACGTAAGGCCTAAATCAAAGATGCCAGACAACCAGACGGTTAGCGAGAGCATGATGGTATTAATGATGAGCACAAACAGTCCTAACGTCAGAATAATAAAGGGGCAGGTAAGCAGGAGCAGCAACGGCCGTACCAGCGCGTTTATTATGCCAAACACCAGCGCCACCAGCAGCAGCGAGGCAGTGCTGCCCACATAGTTAAGACCGGGCACCAATTCCACTGCTGCCCAAATGGCAACAGCATTCACAACCAGTCGAATCAAAAAACGAAACATAGTTTTCTCCTATGGGTACGTAAACTTCGACACAATGGTCCTTACCGACTATTTACCTGGCCACCCACCTTTTCTACAATGGTGCTATGGGAACACATCCATTACTCAACGAACCGAAAATTTTAGTGGTTGACGATGAACAATCGTTGGTAAACCTTTGTTTGCTCATTTTGGAGCAGGCGGGATACAAGGTACGTGGCGCGTTAAGCGGCAAACAAGCCCTGCAAATGGTGGGGGACGAGATGCCGGACCTTATCTTGCTTGATGTGATGATGCCGGGGATGGATGGCATTGAGGTTTGCCGCCGCATTCGCGAGTTGGTTCCTGAGCAACGGCCGTACATCCTCATGTACACAGCCGACGACCGCCAATACACCAAAACCGAAAGCATCAACGCCGGAGCCACCGACTTTATCTCCAAAGACACGCCAATTTTCGATTTGCCTGGCAAAATCCAAAACTACCTGAGATCTACAGCTTAGTTAAGAAAGTTTGCGCCAGCGAACTGTTTTCCTTCATTCGCCGCACCAAAAAATCTACTATAAATGGAAAATGCATAAACGTGCGCTGCATCCAGTAGGAATTGCGCATGCTTTGCCACATATGGTCATGGCAAAGCTGCTCATACACCTGCATCCTGCTGCGCGAGATGTCATTGGCTTGCAGCGCGTCATCCGCCACTTGCGCCGCCATCTCGGCCGAAACCAGCGCATTATGAATGCCACCGCCGGTTAAAGGATTAATGAATCCGGCAGCATCCCCAACCAGAATCGCTCCGTCAAAAACGTGGTCCAAATGCTTCTGTGAACCAAAATTAAGCTGCCAGGTGGCCACATCCTGCAGGTGACCACCATTCAGCAGGCGCTTTTTGATCTCCGGCCTTTGCAGGAAATTTTGCAGCATTTGTTCCAGGTTGTATTTTTTCTTGCGAAAATGATCTAATCTCATCCCCAGTCCGATGTTGGCCTTGTTTTTGCCAATGGGGAATATCCAGGCATAGCCAGGCAAAATATCTTTGTACAGGTAAAACTCAACTTCCTTGGGCAGCTCTTCAATGTCAATGTAGGCGCGCAGAGCCACGGCGCGATGCCCATCAACGTGCTGTTCGTTTTTGGGGCGGAGATTGCGAGCGACAACAGAGGTTACCCCATCGGCTCCAATGACCAGCCGGGCGCGTATATCGTGGGTACGGCCGTTTGCCTGCACTCGCATTCCCACCACTTGGTCGTTTTCCACAATGGGTGCTTTGGCCTGCGCCTGGCAAAATTCCGCGCCGGAGGCTACCGCGTGCTCTTGGATAATAGCATCAAAATAAATACGCGGGGCAACGTAAGAATCGCTGCCCTGTTTGCCATGCTGAAATTTGGCGTGCAGCTTATGGCCGCGCGGAGAAACAAGCAGCATCCCTTCCAAAGGGTACAATTCACCCCGTTCTACCGCTTTTTCAATTTTTTCGCGCATGCCCAGCCGCCATAATAATTCAATAGCGCCGGCAGGCACCGCATCGCCGCAGGTTTTGTCGCGGGGGAATTGGTGACGGTCTAACAGCAGGACATCATATCCTTTTTGGGCCAGCGCGGTTGCGGCCGTTGCCCCCGCTGGCCCTGCTCCCACAACAATTACATCACGCTCAGTCACGCTCATTTTGCTCTTTTCTCCTACATTGTTTGGCTCAAGTTTACAAACCTGACCTACGGTTATAACCCTTCACGCTGGCGAATGGTTTCTAGCAATCCCCGGCAGCCGTCGGCCACAAGCTGGTAAACGTATTCAAAATTGTTGGTGTAATAGGGGTCCGGCACGTCACTTTCGGCTTTTTGGCTAGAGAAATCCAGCAGGCGATGCTGGTTAGGATGTTTGCCAAACTGACGGCGCAGTGTGTCGCTGTTGCTTTGGTCCATGGTGATGATGTAAGTATCAGGATTGGCCATATCTTGTGCGGTAACCTGGCGGGCACGGCCGTTATACGTAATGCCATGTTCCTTTAGGATGGCTCTGGTGCCGCGATGTGCTTTTTCACCAATGTGCCAACTGCCGGTTCCAGCCGAATCAATTTTGAACTTGTCCGTTAATCCCGCCTCATCCACCAGCTGTCTGAATACCGCTTCGGCCATTGGCGAACGGCAGATGTTGCCCAGGCAAACAAAGAGAACGTTGATGGTCATAGGGTCTCCTTTTTTGAAGCGAGTGAGCAGTAATCAGTAAAACAGTAATCAGTTTGGTCACTGAGTACTGGCCACTGATTACTGCCTGCTGAAGTGCCAAGTTTGCCTATAAGCCGCATTCTGTTGGCGATTGCCAGACAAGCTATGCTTGCCCGCAATCGCTCGTGATCATCTATCTGGGAGTGTTATTACTAACACCCTCGTGCGACCTACCCGGACGTCAACGGGACGAGCCGCCCCTTCGCCCTGCTTGGTCTTGCTCCCGGTGGGGTTTGCCTGGCCAGCGACATTGCTGCCGCTGCCGGTGGTCTCTTACACCACCGTTTCACCCTCACATGCAATTGCCGAAGCAATTGCCGCAATACACCTCTCTGTTGCACTATTCCGTCGGGTCACCCCGCCCGGCCGTTAGCCGGCACCGTGCTCTGTGGAGTGCGGACTTTCCTCAGCCAGACGTCAATAACGCCCAGCCGCGATCACTCAGCCAACTTGGTACCATGATCGTAGCATTGGCGGGTAGGGGGTGCAAGTTAGTTTAGCTGGTTGAGCGTGCGTCGAGTGAGAACAGCGGCCATTTCGGCCCGGTAACTGGCGCTGCCGCGAAAATCGCCGGGGTGGGTGTTGGCCGCTGAGGCAGCCACAGTCGCTTCTTCTACACCAACCTGGGCCGTTTGTTCAGCACTGCTCAGGCGAAACGGCCGTTCCCCCAGCCCCGTCGCCGCCAACCGAACCGAACCATCCGGCAAGCGCCAGCCGGTGATAGAAACGATAGGATAGTCGGCGGGGGTGCGGGCAACGCGGTGGCTGGTGCCACTGCCGGCGAGCACCGGCACCGTAATGGTGGTGATGAGACCAGACGGCCGTTCCGCGTCGGTTAAATAATCGGCCAAAGAGATTGTGTTCTCGTTGGAAAGGCTTTGCAGCGTCACGGTGGCTTCCAGCACCAACAGGGCCGCCAGCAGCTCGCTGTCTGCCAGGCGGCTGGCAGTGGTGCCGCCCAGCGTGGCGGCGTTGCGGTAGGTGTTAGGCCCCGCTTTTTTGATGGCACCTTGCAACAGACTGTCAGCTTCGTTTTCTGCCAACTCTGCTTTTAAAAACTGGCTCAATTTTGTGAGTGTCAGCGTCGCTCCCAGTGCCAGCGTTTGTGTGCCACCGCTGGCAATCAGTTTGGCCTGACCCAATCCTAACGCTTGCAGATCGATGACGGCCGTTCCCGGCAAACCGGTTTCCGACGCCAGGAGCTTGGTGCCGCCGGCCAGCGGCGCGCTGCCAGGTTTTGTCAGTAGTTCCAGGGCTTCCTCTAACGTTTCGGGGCGATGATAGCTGTCTGGTTTTTGCGGCATGGGTTACTCCTGTCATTTAAACTCAACGCAGAGTCGCGGAGGCGCAGAGACGGAGGCCTCTTCGCGTCTGGCTTTTAAGTTGTGAAATTGCGCTCTGCTGATTACAATTGCTTTTAATGCTCGCTATTTTACCTGAAACGCAGCAAAAACCGACAGGCTTCCAGCACGGAGCCCTTTGTAATGTTTGATTCGCCCCCTTCAATTTTTAGCAGTTTGGCTGTCCGTTTTCAGCGTCGTTGGCTGGTGCTGGGGGTGGTGCTGCTGGTGTTGGCGGCGATGGGCTGGTTTGCGGTGACAGACAGCACCCACCTGGCACACGAACCGTTGCTAACCGGCGGTGATTACGTGGGGGCGGCGATTTGCCATCGCCTTACCGCCCGCACCTTTGTGATAAACGGCCGTCAACTCCCCCTATGTGCCCGCTGTACCGGCATGTATCTGGGCGTGGCGCTGGCGTTTGGCACGCTGCTGCTGGCCGGACGCACCCGGCGCACCGATTTGCCGCCGCTGCCGCTTTTGCTTACGCTGGTTGGGTTTATCGGCCTGATGGGGCTTGATGGCCTGAATTCCTATTCCCACTTTTTTCCAAACTTCCCCCACGTCTACGAGCCGCAAAACTGGCTGCGTCTGGTCACGGGAATGGGGGCCGGTCTGGCGATGGGGCTGCTTATCTTCCCGGCCTTGATGCAGACGCTGTGGCGTGATGTGAACGGCCGTCCCATCATCGAAACAGCGCGTGAGTTGGTAGGGCTGGTGCTGCTGGCAGGTACGGCCGTTCTCCTGGTTCTAAGCAACCAACCCACCATTTTGTACGTATTGGCCCTCGTAAGCGTCGCCGGTGTCTTACTAATTGTCACGTCGATTAATGCGGTGCTGCTGCTGATGCTTTTTAAGAAGGATGGTTTTGCGGTGAGGTGGCAGGAAACGGCCGTGCCGCTTCTGATCAGCTTTACGCTTACAATTGCTCAGCTAGGCACCATTGCCGTGCTGCGTTTCAATTTCACCGGAACCATCACCGGATTCCCTGGTCTGTCGTAGGACAATCTTCCAAATTGTCCGCGCAATTTTGCAAAATTGCGCTACTGTATTCGGAGAAAATCATGCTCGATCTGTTTAGCGCCTTTGGACTTGCTGGCAGTGCTGGCCTCAACGCCTACATCCCGCTGCTGTTAGTCGCTCTGGCCGCCCGTTTCCCCTTGAATGATCCCCTGCTTAATTTAATGGAACCATACAACGTGATGGGTAGCTGGTGGGCCATTGGCATTATCACTGTGCTGCTCATCATTGAGATGTTGGTGGATAAAGTACCGGCCATAGACACGGTGAATGACGTGATTCAAACCTTTGTGCGCCCGGCGGCCGGAGCCGTTCTCTTTGCCGCCAACGCCAACATCGTTAACGACATTCATCCAATTTTGGCGCTGGGGGCGGGCCTGATTGTGGCGGGGAGTGTGCATGTGGTCAAGGGGGTGGCGCGGCCTGTTGTTACGGCAACAACGGCGGGTACCGGCAACTGGTTGGTGAGCCTGGTGGAGGATATCGTAGCTTTTTTCACCTCCATTTTGGCGATTTTTCTGCCAGTTTTGGGGGCGCTGTTACTGGTGGTGCTCTTGTTTTACGGTTTTCGTTTGTACCGACGACGCAAACAACGCACCGCATTTCGGTAGTTAGGGTTTTATTTTTTATCAACCATTTTAACTTTTGGAGGCTTCTAAATGAACAATCTTGATATGCAAAGTGTTTTGAAAGCTGGTGGAATTGGTGCAGGCATTGCGATCGTGCTGGGTCTTTTATCTTTGATTCCAGTCATTGGTGGATTTATTGCCATCCTTTTTCTTTGTGGTGGTTTCTTAATTCCGATTGGCTCGGGCATCCTTTATGGCTATTTCGCTCCGGGTCAAGAAGACACCGCGACTTCAGCAATTGGTGGTGCCTTAGCTGGCGGTGCCAGTGGCATTTTGCTGGCTGTCTTTAGCGCGATTTCGGGTGGCATTTCTTCTGGCTTACAAGAGGGTGTTGGTGCTGGATTAGCTGGTGGCGCGATCAGCGGAATTTTTGGTGTTTTATGCTTTGGCATTATGGGGTTTGTGCTGGGCGCTATCGGTGGCGTCATTTGGCCGTTTATTCAAAAGCAGATGGGTGGCAACTAGGCGGAAATTTGCAACTATTATAACCTGACAGAGTTTAGTTTTTTGGCGATTTCAAGTTACTACAAGGAGGAATCCATGTTCGAGCGAATAATTGGTTTTTTGAAGTTGGACATTAACACAATAGAAGCAGTTGAAGCGGATGAAAGCGCCACTTCTCAAGCAGCGATTGTTGTAGGTGTCGTCGCAATTTTGGCGGCGATTGGTGCCTTCTTTGGTGCCCAAGCCGGCAATGCCATAATGGATAATTTTGGGCAGTTTAGCGATATGGATATTCCATTTGATGTGCCTGCAATTAGCCCGATTGGCGCGGCACTAAATGCCTTGATTGGCGCTTTTGTTGCCTGGGTGGTTTGGTCAGCCTTAACATATTTTATTGGTACCCGCATGTTTGGCGGGCAAGCAACAATGAACGAAATGCTGCGTGTTATTGGCTTTGCTCAGGCACCCAGGTTGCTTAACGTCTTCAGCTTTATTCCCTGTCTTGGGGCAATTTTGGTGTTCGTTGCCTGGATTTGGTCTATTGTTGTTGGCTTTGTAGCCATCCGTCAGGGACTTGACCTCGATAATGCCAAGACTGCTCTCACTATATTAATAAGTTTTGTGGGTGCAATCGTGGTAAATTGGTTGATTGTTGGCCCTATACTTGGTCTGTTATTTTAATTAACCGCACAAACAACGGCCGTTTCCATCCCGGAAGCGGCCGTTTTTTATTACCTCAGCAAAAGGGCGAGGCGAACGGAGAAATGGCTGTCTGATTTTCCAGGGTATTAACCGTTCGCCTCACCCCTACTTTTCACTTCTCACTTTTTACTGTTTACTCCCCACTCTCCTCCGCAATCGCCTTCAACTTCAGCTGTGCCTGCAAGCCGCTGATATGCGCTTCCAGCTCCACCAGCTCGTCTCGCTGAGCAGAAATCTTGTCGCTTTCGGCGCGGACAAAGCGGGCAAATGGGGCAATCGTGTCCTCGATGCGCTGGGCACCGCGGCCCATCTCACGGGTGAACTGCTCAGTCAGGCTGCCGACCAGTTTCTGGCGCAGCGCGGCCAGCTTTTCTTCCAGTTCCCGCTTCGCTTTGCGGCGGCGAGCGGGCAAGATCAGCGCGCCCAATGTGGCAAAGGCGATGCCGGCCACGATCCCCGTCACGTCCAAAAAGACCAGGTGCAGCCCGCCGGTGAGCGCCAGACCTAACCCGGCGGCACCGGCGGCACCAGCCAGGCCGGTACCCACCACAGCTGAGCGAGCCACTTCGGCCAGTTCGGCGGCTTCTTTGTCTTTATCGTAGGTTTCCACGGCGCGCTGGGTGGCGGCACCGATGGAGCTGACCAGCCGGGCGCGGTCATAGGCCAGGGTGCCTTCTTTGGGGCCGGACTGCCCCACAACGCGATTGTCGTGGGCTTCTTTGCGCTGGGCCATATGTTCGGCAACGGCCGTCCACTGTCGCAAATCCTGCTCCACCATCCAATCGACCAGTTCACTCACGCGATTTTCGATTTGCTTGGGCGTGTCCGCCACCACTTTGGTCTCGAACGCTTTTTCCAGGGCACGGGAGCGCATCAAATCGGTGACGCGGCTGAAGCGAATCATCTCGTCAAAAAATTCGTCGCCGCGCTTTTCCATGGCATACAAAATGTTGTCGATTTCGCTGAGGCGGGCTTTGAAGTTGCGTTGCATATCTTCGTCGTAATATAGCATTTGCCGCTCGATGTCATCTAGCAGCTGCCGGTCGTCTTGCAAGGAGGTCAAATCGGTTTCACTGTGGCTGAGCTGCTTGCGCACCAGTTTGAGGCCTACCCCCAATGGATTGAGCAGCTTGAGCCGGAAACGGCCGTCATCATCCAAGGTATCATGAATAAACTGCTCCAGCGGTTCAAAGCCGCTTTTGCCCCACAGCTGCGGCTGGCCGGCCTTAGCCTGCTGCGCCTGCTTGGCCGAAATGGGAAAAACGGCCGAAATCTCTCCCACCAAATTTTTGGCCGAATCGCGCACAAATTCCAGCACCTGGTTTTGTTCGCCGTCTCTGGTGAGGATATCGACCTTGTTTACCAACAGCACGATCTTTTTGCCCCAGTCTCGAATTTGTGTCAGGAAGGTGCGCTCGCTTTCACTAAACGGCCGATCGGCTGAGGTGATAAAAAGCACTAAGTCGGAGCGGGGGATGAATTCGGCCGTCAGGGCCTCGTGCTCACGCAGGATGGCGTTGGTGCCGGGCGTGTCTACAATGCTGATCTTCTTCAACATCTCGATGGGCGCAGTTTGCACCCAAATGCCTTTGTCGCCGGGCACCAGGTTGGTGACTTCGCCATACTTCAGCAGGTAAATCTGGCTGGTGGTTGGGGTGACCCCTTCGGGCTGTAACTCCTGGCCCAAAAAAGCGTTAACAAAGGCCGATTTACCCGAGTTGAATTCCCCGGCCACGACCAGCAAAAATAGATCATCTAGCTGGCGGATAGATTCGGCCAGGGCGGTGCGGTCTTCTTTGGAAGCGGCCGTATCGCCCAACAGGTCACGCAGCTGGCCCAGCGTATCGCGGGTGCGTTTGAGCAGTTCTTCCTGCTCAGGGTTTAAAATAGCGTCCATAAATGTCCTAAAAACTTTAATCCGCAAATTTACTCGTGTCATGCCTGCGAAGGCAGGCATCCATATTCATTGACAGAGTGGATTCCCGCCTGCGCGGGAATGACAAGAGCAGTCTTTTATAAAAGAGTAGCGTTCATTGTCCGAAAAGTATAGCATGAGGGAATTTCTATTCAAGCGGGTTGTTTGTGCCAGGCAAAAAATTTGCGTATTATCCCAAGCTGAACGCAAACAAGGAAAATCGTCGGATGGCTGCTTTAATGCCATCTTGTCAGGCTATCCGACTGAGAGAGTTGATCTGTAATGACCAACGCCAACCGTGCAGAACGTCCCACCATCGGTTTTTTGTCGGCCAATATTCATGTTGGTGCCTCCCGCGTGCTGTGGCCGGGCATTTTGGATGCCGCTGCCGCTGAAGAGGTAAACCTGATTTGTTTCCCTGGCGGGCGGCTTCATGCGGCCGAATCAGCTGAGGCGATGCGCAATGTTATTTACCAGCAGGTAGACAGCAGCCAGCTGTCTGGTTTGGTTATCTGGACATCGGCCCTGGCCGGTGCGGCGACGGCCGACGAGGTGGCTGAATTTCACCAGGCGTATCACGCCATCCCTCTGGTCGACCTGGCTTCTACAACCGGCCATCGCCCGATGGTGGCCATTGACGGCAAGCAAGGTATGTGCGCCCTGGTGGAACATCTCATTGAGGCGCATGGCTATCAACGGATTGCTCTCATTCGCGGACCGGAGAGCCATCCCTATGCCCTGGAGCGGCATCATGCGTTTATAGACACGCTGCATGAAAAAGGGTTGCAACCTGATGAACGGTTGATTTCCCCTGCCTTAGGCTGGAATAAAGGCGTGGAGGCGATGTCGGTGCTGCTGGACGAGCGCGGCTTGCAGCCGGGGCGCGATTTTCAGGCGTTGGTGGCCGCCAGCGATTTATTGGCCATTGGTGCCATTCGCCTGATGGCCGAACGCGGTATTCACGTGCCCACAGATGTGGCAGTGGCCGGCTTTAACGACATTGAAGAGGGCCGGCTGGTACGGCCGCCGCTGACGTCGGTGTCGCTGCCGTTTTACGAGCAGGGCCAGCAGTCTGTGGCCACGCTGCTCTCGCTTTTGGCCGATGAAACTGTGCCGGACAGCGTACTGCTGCAATCCCGTTTGCTGGTGCGCCAATCTTGTGGCTGCCCGTCATGGTCAGAAAAAATGGCCAGAGAGACGGTAACGGCCGTTCCCCACACGCAGCCAAATATTCTCAAACAAACCCAGGAACTGCTCGAAGCAGAAATCTTCCGCGTCATTCGCAACCGGGGCATTGCCGCCACCTGGGCCAAGCAGTTGCTGGATGCTTTTCGCAGTGAACTGGATGACGACGGCAGCGGCCGTTTCCGCACCACGTTAAACGGCATGTTGCAGCAAGGCACCTTGGACGGCGACGAAACCTCCGCCTGGCAAAACAGCATTTCTATTTTGCGCAGCGAGCTGCTGCCCACGCTCACCCCTGAGCAGCGGCTTCAGGCCGAAGCATTGTTTGGCCAGGCGCGGGTGCTCATAGGGGATGCGGTGCAGCGGGCGCAGATTGCCCGCCAATTGCAGGCCGAGCGGCAAAGCAGCGTCCTGCGCGACATTGGCCAGGCGCTCATCACTACCTTTGACGTGGACGGCCTGGCCGACGTGCTGGCGGCGCGCCTGCCGGAGCTGGGCATTCGCAGCGCCTATCTGGCTCTGTACGACAATCCAGCCGAGCCGCTGGCTAGGTCTCGGCTGATTCTGGCTTATTCGGATGACGGCCGTGTGGATTTGGGGGTGAACGGCCGTATCTATCCCTCCCACCAACTGCTGCCGCCCGATTTGCTGCCCGCCCGCCGCTTTTCGCTGCTGGTGGAGCCGCTCTTCTTCCAGGACGAGCCGCTGGGGATTGTTGCTTTTGAAGTCGGGCCGTACGATGGCGACATCTACGAAGTGCTGCGCGGGCACATCAGCACGGCGCTCAAGGGTGCCATTCTCTTCAAGGAAGCGTACGAGGCGCAGGCCGCGGCCGAACAGGCCAACCAGATTAAAACCCGGCTGC
This sequence comes from Anaerolineaceae bacterium, assembly GCA_002699125.1. Taxonomy (GTDB): domain Bacteria; phylum Chloroflexota; class Anaerolineae; order Promineifilales; family Promineifilaceae; genus Leptofilum. Next base: position 45,733 of record PABI01000123.1, on the reverse strand, counting down.
TGGCCAACGTCAGCCACGAGCTGCGCACGCCGCTGAACATCATCATTGGTCACGCGCAGCGGCTGGCGGAGACGCTGCCCGTCCCGGCACAAAAAGATTTGGCAGAAATCGAGCAAAGCGCCGAGCACCAGCTGCGGCTGATCAACGATTTGCTGGATTTGTCCCGCGCTGAAATTAACGCGCTGGACCTGTACCCGATGATGCTGGACCCGCGCACGCTGATTAGCGATGCTTTTGGCTCGATGGCCAAAGATGCGGCGGACGGTGTCGAGTGGCAGATAGAACTGCCGGAACATCTGCCCATTGTGAAGGCGGACCCGGTACGCCTTCGCCAGATTTTGCTCAATTTGCTGTCCAACGCGGCCCGGTTTACTGAGGCGGGCCAGATTACGCTGGGCGTCGAGGTCACTGCCGGCAAGCTGCATCTGTGGGTGTCCGACACCGGCGTGGGCATACCTGCCGAAGTGATTGAGCACATCTACGAACCGTTTATGACGTATGAAACGGCCGTTCAGCCATCACCCGGTATCGGTTTAGGACTATCCATCACCCGCCACCTGGTAGCCTTGCATGAGGGAGAGTTAACGGTGGAAAGTGCACCGGGGAAGGGCAGCACATTTCACGTTTACCTGCCGCTGCCCAGCCAGGAAACGCGGCTGGCTGCGGGTCCATTGGTGGGCAGTGCCGTGGTGTGGTGGGTGTCGCGCAGCGAGGCAACGCCAGAGGCTGTGGTCCGCTTCAGCCAGCGGCGGCAGTTGCAACTGCATCATTTGCATCCGCAGGCCTCCTGGGAAGCGCTGCTGACGGCCGGTTTGCCTGCGGCCGTTATCTGGGACATGGTCGAAACCAACCCCGAAGATTGGCAGCTCATGCGCCGTTTGCACAACCATCCCCAGCTGCACCAGATTCCCTTTGTCTTGTATCAGCAGGAGCTGCTGGCCGAAGAGACGGCCGGGCTGACCAGCCTGGTGGTGAAACCGGCCAGCACCCAGGCACTGTGGGCCGCCATCCAGCCCACAGTGCCGGAAGCAGAAACCGGCTCGGTGCTGATTGTCGATGATGATCCACGGGCGCGGCGGCTGACGCAGGAAGCGGTGCGCCGGGGGCTGCCGGATTTTGCGGTAAGAACGGCCGTTAACGGTGTCGTCGGTTTGGCAGCAATGCGTCAAAATCCACCCGATCTGGTCATTCTGGATTTAATGATGCCGGAGATGGACGGCTTTGAAGTGCTGGAGCAGATGCGGGCCGACGAGCGCACCCGGCAAATACCGGTGGTCATTTTGAGCAGCCGCCAGCTGTCGTTGGCCGATATTAAACGCCTGGAGCAATATGCGGCCGTGACGCTGCGCAGCAAAGATGTGTCTACGCAGGAGGAGATTGCTGCCTCGGTGCACCAGGCGCTGTTTGGCGAGGAGGCGCTGCCGGTACAAACCAGCGCGCTCATCAAGCAGTCAGTGGCTTACCTGCACCAAAATTACGGCCGTGCCCTCAGCCGCAGCGAAATCGCCGACGAACTGGGGATGAGCGAAGATTATTTTAGCCGCACCTTCAGCCAGGAATTGGGCATATCGCCCTGGGATTATTTAAACCGCTACCGCGTGGCCCAGGCCAAACACCTTTTACAAACCACCGCCGACAGCGTGCAGGTGATTGCCCGTCGCGTGGGGATTACCGATCCGGCTTACTTCAGCCGGGTGTTTCGCCGGATTGTGGGGGAGTCGCCGACTGATTTTCGCAGGGGAGACGGCCGTTAAAGAATGGGACGCTGATAAACGCAGATGAACGCTGATTTTTTCTCTTTAATCTGCGTTCTGTTTTTGTTGCTTTTGTACGATGGCTATGGCCGTATCCTAACGCTTTTGTCCAACCCCTGTGCGCCATAATCCAACTGCCCCCTGCTAAAATAAGCAAATACGAATGGAGGAGAGGTTGCAATGACAACCCATGCTGATGGTTCTGCATCTAAAGAAATTGAGACGATTGTGGGGGAAACGGCCGTTTCCTCAACTTTTACTAGCCGCAATCAAGCCTGGCGTGCCTTCTGGCGGAATCGTCATTTGTATCTGCTGATGGCTCCTACGCTCATCTACTTTGTGATTTTTAAATATGGGCCGCTGTGGAATGCCCAAATTGCCTTCAAAGATTTCAAACCATTGTTGGGCGTCTGGGGCAGCCCCTGGGTGGGGTTGCAACATTTTGAAACCTTCATCAACTCTTTCTACTTCAGCGAGTTAATTGCCAACACAATCTTTTTTAGCACGGCGAAACTGGTTTTGGGACTTCCCCTGGCCGTGATTCTGGCCTTGATGCTGCATGAAGTGCTGCTCAAACGGTTCCGCACAGTAGTACAGACCATTGTTTACCTGCCTCACTTTCTCTCGTGGGTCATCATGTTTGGCGTGCTGCTCTTGCTGCTTTCGCCCAACAATGGCCTCATCAACAACATCATCAAAGCGTTTGGTGGTGATCCCATTGCCTTCCTCACCTCACCAGAATGGTTCCGCTCAGTGGTGGTTATCTCGGACATCTGGAAAGAGACCGGCTGGAGCACCATCATCTACCTGGCGGCGCTGCTGTCGATAAGCCCGGATTTGTATGAGGCGGCCACGGTCGATGGAGCCAGTCATTTTCGGCGCATCTGGCACATTTCCCTGCCCGGCATTCTGCCGGTGATCGTTTTGGTAACGCTGCTGCGCCTGGGGCACATTTTAGATGCAGGCTTTAACCAGATTTTTGTCCTGTATTCGGTGCCGGTCTACAGCGTGGGCGACATTATTGATACCTGGGTTTACCGGCAGGGTATTTTGCAATTCCAGTTTAGTCTGGCAACGGCCGTTGGCTTGTTCAAAGGCGTCATTGGTCTTGGGCTAATTCTTGTAGCCAATCAGGCGGCCAAACGCACTACCGGCCAGAGCCTGTTTTAAGGAGCAACCAGCATGATACTGCGTAACAAAACGCGGGACGTCGTAACTTACCAAATTTTCCTGGTTGTGATGTTAACCATTGTCCTGCTGCTCATCGTTATTCCCTTCTGGCAGGTAATTGTCACTGCCTTTACTCCGCTCGATGTTTATACCCAGCAAGGCGTACCTTTTTTTCTAAATCCGGCCGACTGGACGACAGAAGCCTTCCGCCAACTGCTCTCCCATCCGTTGTTCCCCCGCGCTATGCTAAACAGCGCCATCATTACCCTGGGTGGCACGGCCATCAGCCTGGTTTTAACCGTTCCGCTGGCTTATGGCCTGTCGGTGACCGGCCTGCCCGGCCGTAAGCTCATCCTGCTCTTCATCCTGTTTACCTTCCTGTTTAATCCGGGATTGGTGCCCACCTACTTGCTAGTTACCCGCCTGGGTCTGACAAACAACTTTCTGTCTATTATCCTGCCTCCGGCCGTCAGCGTCTGGAATACCCTCATCATGATGAGCTTTTTCCAGGGACTCCCCGATGAATTGAAGGAAGCTGCCCGCATGGATGGGGCTAACGAGCTGCAAGTTCTCATCAAAATCATTTTGCCCCTATCCAAACCGATCCTGCTCACCATCGGCCTGTTCTACGCGGTTCATTTTTGGAATGAATTTTTTACACCCATTCTGTACCTGAACGATAATTCTTTGATGCCACTGCCGGTACTGCTGCGCAATATTCTTATCTCTGCCAGCTTTAACGAGTATGTGGAATACAACGCATTTAGCTCCACCTCAATTGAGTCGTTAAAAGCAGCCGGTGTACTTATCACCATGCTGCCGATGCTCCTGGTGTATCCATGGATTCAGCGCTATTTCACCAAAGGGACATTGGTCGGCGGCGTGAAAGAGTAACGCTGCTCTTAAATGAAGCATTTTACGCAAGTTTATTTTTAAGCATAAGGAGAACGAATGATGAAGGGTAAGAAGCACGCCAACAAACTTGTTTTTGTTTTGTTGTTCCTGTTAATTGTCTCGATTGTAGGCTGTTCGAGTCCAGAAGTTGCAGAAATCGACACCAGCCAGTTGGATGCCGCCGAGGAATTAGCCGCCAATGCTCAGGCTACGGCCGATGCTGCGCTGGCCGCACTAGAAGCCGCCGCCAGTGGCGATGAAGAAGCCCAGGCTGCTCTGGAAGCGCAGTTGGCAGAAGCCCAGGCAGCCCTGGAAGCAGCCGAAAGCGCTGTGGCCGAAGCCGCAGCTGAAGCCGAGGCCGAAGCAGCCGCGGCTGAAGAGGCTGCCATGACTGAACCGGTAGATATTGAATTGTGGGCCTTAGCTACCGTCACAGAAGCAGGCCCACCGCCCGAGGATTGGGTTGCTTACGACATTATTCGGGACGAGTTAGGTATCAATTTCACCTATGTTATCGTCCCGCCTGGCCAAGATGGCGAAGCAAAATTGAATGCTGCCGCCGCTGCCAATGAGCTGCCAGACTTGTTCCAGATGGTCAGCTCCACTGGCGATACGCGCGGTGCGCTGTACCGGTATGCTAATTTAGGTCTATTGGCTCCCGTTGACGACATGATGCCCCTCATGCCCCAACGCACAGAGCTGCATTACAACGATCCGTTAGCGATTGGTCTGTCTACTTTTGTAGGCCAGCAGTTTGGCCTGCCAGAACCGCCCGCCATTCCCAGACGAGAAGGTTTGGTCATTCGTAAGGATTGGCTGGACAACCTGGGTTTAGAGGCCCCCACTACGTTGGAAGAGATATATGATGTGGCGGTGGCTTTTACGGAACAAGACCCGGACGGCAATGGCCAGGATGATACCTACGGGGTGGGCGGTTTTATTAACGGCCAGGGTATTGGTAACCGCTTTGACTGGATTTTTGGCGGTTATGGCGTGCCTGGCGTGTGGAACTTTGCGGAGAATGCTGAAGACTTTGGCCTGAATGTATATGATGAGCAATATCCCGAAGCGTTGGCTTACATGAGCAGCCTGGTGGACGCAGGTGTAATTGACCCCGATTGGCCTACGCTGAGCCGAGATGAGTTCCGTGCTCGCTGGAAGCAAGGGCAGTTTGGCATCATGTGGGAAGATTTTGCTGCTTTGACGAACCAGTCTAACTATGCTCCGTTTGATGAAAACTTCCCGGACGCGGAATGGATTCCGCTGCCGGCACCCACGGGCCCCAATGGTGATGCATCCTATGGTGTTTACACCGGTCGTGGCCAAATCTTTGCCGTATCGCAAACGGCCGCAGATGAAGGCAAGCTGGATGACATTGCCCGCCTGTTAGAGTGGATGGCTACCGATGGTTACTGGCTGCTTGGTTTTGGCGAGGAAGGCGTGAACTACGTAATTGATGCTAATGGCGATATTTCGACCGAAGGGATTGATCCGGCGGCAGCCTACACTTCGCCAGAACGCCAACCCTTTACGCAAATGCGCAACCAGCTGGTGTTCTACAACAGCCCGGCCGAAATTCGGGCACGCTACCCCACTTATGAAACAGCTAACGGCCGTACCATGTTCCCCATGGATTTCCTTAACTTCTTCCAGGAACAACCGTGGGTAGACGGCCGTGGCATCCAGGTCATCTTGCCGCCTGACAATGCGGCTGACTTTGATCGCTTCTACAGTGAAGGCTTGATCCAGTTTGTGCTGGGCCAGCGTGAGCTAAACGAGGCCAACTATGCCGAGTACCTGGCCGGATTGGACAGCCTCGGGGCTCAAGATTATATCGCCTCAGCCAAGGCAGCTTTGCTTGATGCCAGATTGTTAAGTGAATAAGTGAGTTGATTGTTTAGATTAAGTTGTTGGGGATTAGAGAGGAACAACTGACCCTCTCTAATCCCCAACCCTGCCTGCGTCCAACGCAAGAACCTTTACGAAAGGATTTCGAGATGGAACACCGCTTGCCAAGCCTCACAACCCCGCTCACCGAATTGCCCTGGTCGCAGCGGATCGCCGCTGCGGCGCTGACCCGGTACGACATGGCGCAAAGCCGCTGGCATTACAAGCATGGCTTGTTGTTTACCGGTGTTTATCACTTGTGGCAGAAGACGGGAAACGGCCGTTACTGGCAAGCTCTCCAGGCGTATGTCGATCATTTTGTCACCGCCAACGGCGAAATCCAAACCTACCGCGAAGATGAGTACAACATCGACCAGATAAATCCTGGCAAGCTGCTTTTGCCACTGTTCCGGGAAACGGGCGAACTGCGCTACCGGCAGGCAATGGACCATCTGCGCCGGCAGTTAGGCAATCATCCGCGCACCAACGAAGGTGGCTTCTGGCACAAAAAAATCTATCCCTACCAGATGTGGCTGGATGGCATCTACATGGGTTCGGTGTTTTATGCCGAATACGCAGCCGAATTTAACGAACCGGACGTGTTCGATGACGTGGCTTTTCAGTTCCTGACGATTGAAAAACACACCCGCGAGCCAAAATCCGGGCTGCTTTATCACGCCTGGGACGAAAGTCGTCAGATGCCCTGGGCCAATCCGGAGACGGGCTGTTCGCCTCACTTCTGGAGCCGGGCGATTGGCTGGTACGTGATGGCCCTGGTTGATGTGCTGGACGTTTTCCCCTCGGAACATCCGGCTCGCCCAGAGTTCATCAAGGTATTAGTGCGGACGTTAACGGCCGTAACCCACTACCAGGACAAAGACACCGGCCTCTGGTGGCAGATAGTGGATCAGAGTGACCGGCCCGGCAACTATCTGGAAGCATCCGGCTCTTGCATGTTTGTTTACGGCATGGCCAAAGGGGTGCGCAAGGGGTATCTGGAGCCGGAGTGGCTGGCGGTCGCCAATCGGGCCTTCAATGGCTTGCTGCAAAACCTCGTCACCACTGATGAAGAAGGGCGGGTCGATCTGCATGGAATCTGTTCCACAGCCGGGCTGGGCGGCGTGCCTTACCGGGATGGTTCGTTTGAATATTATGTCAACGAACCCATCATCACCAATGATTTGCACGGCGTCGGCGCTTTTCTAAACGCCGCCGTCGAAATGGAACTGGCCGCGGAAACAACCGGCCAAATTTAAAAGTATGGAGAATATTAGACACAGATTTTCACAGATAAAAGAATCAAATCTGTGTTCATCTGTGAAAGTCTGTGTCCTATTTCTATCGAGAAAGGATAACGATGTCTTATTTTGTAAATGTCCCGACCCAAAATGGTCTGAACAAACTGCCGTCAAACGCATGTAAACTGCTGGATTTTCAGCTGCTTAGCCTGGCGGCTGGGGAATCTTATCAGGGTAACAGTGGTGATCGCGAGGTGCTGGCCGTGATTTTGGGCGGTAAGGGGTCGTTTGAAGTGAACGGCCGTTCCTTCGCCAAAGTCGGTGGCCGGCCCAACGTTTTTGCCGGGAAGCCATATTCGGTTTACATCCCCTGTGATGCGGAGTATGCGATTGTGGCCGACGGCCGTTTAGAAGTTGGTCTATGCAGCGCTCCCAGCGATCTGAAAACGGAGCCGTACGTCATCGGGCCAGACCTGGTGACCAGCGGCGTGTGGGGCGCGGCCAACTTCAGCCGCAACTTCCACCAGATTCTTACGGGCAGCAGCCAGCCAGATTTGCCCGCGGCCCGCCTCATTGTTGGCGAAACCTACACGCCATCCGGCAACTGGAGCACCTACCCGCCGCACAAACACGAAGCAGATGACCTGCCCCGCGAGGCGTATCATGAAGAAATGTACTTCTTCAAAGTGAATCCGGGCGATGGTTTTGGCCTGACCCGCTTCTACAACGACGAGGTCGATACCGGCTATATCGTGCGCGACAACACCATTTTGATGATGCCCAACGGCTACCACACCGTCGTCAGCGCGCCGGGTTACACCACCTACTACCTCTGGTTCCTGGCCGGCAACCACCGCATGCAAGCGGTCACCGAAGATGCCAACGTCGGCTGGGTGAGCAAGACGGTTGCCATGCTGAAGGATTTGGGACACTGATCCCGTAATCGGTAAACCGTAATGTCGCACAGCGACATTACCGTTCACCGATAACCGATTACCGAAACAAAAGAGCACAATGAACGAGAACCTATTCTCTCTAGAGGGCAAAGTTGCCCTGGTAACGGGAGCCAGCCGTGGCTTGGGCCAGGCGATGGCGTTGGGTCTGGCGGTGGCCGGGGCCGACATTGCCGGGTTGGATCGACAGGAGTGCGACGAAACCTGTGAGCAGGTGCGCGCCCTGGGGCGGCGCTTCCATGACGTTGTTATGGACTTGAGCCAGGTCGGTGCCGCCGAAGCTGCCGCCGTCGTTGCAGACATTGTCACCGAGTTAGGCGGGCTGGACATTTTGCTCAACAACGCAGGCATTATCCGCCGCGCGCCCATCCTTGAATTCAGTGAAGCCGATTGGGACGATGTGCTGCAAATCAACCTGAAGGCCGTCTTTTTGCTCTCCCAGGCGGCGGCGCGCCACATGGCAGCGCAGGGTGGGGGCAAGATTATCAACATCGCCTCCATGCTGTCTTTCCAGGGCGGCATTTTGGTGCCGTCTTACACGGCGGCCAAAAGCGGCGTGGCGGGCATTACCAAAGCGCTGGCCAACGAGCTGGCGGCGCACAATATCAACGTCAACGCCATTGCCCCCGGCTACATGGCTACGGACAACACAGCACCTTTACGTGCTGACCCGGTGCGTAATCAGGCTATCCTGGATCGGATTCCGGCCGGACGCTGGGGCGATCCGGCTGATTTGCAGGGAACGGCCGTCTTCCTCGCCTCGTCCGCATCAAATTACCTGAACGGGGCGATCATTCCGGTGGATGGCGGCTGGCTCTGCCGGTAACCATTAACCGCTTCAAACTTGCGGAGCAAGATCATGTTACGACGAAAACGCTACGCTCTGGTGGGCACCGGCGGCCGCGCCGGAATGTATGTCGATGCAATTACGACTACCTATAAAGACGTGGCCGAACTGGTGGCTTTTTGTGACTTCAGCCAGACGCGCATGAACTGGTACAACGGCCGTCTGCAAAACGAGCGTGGCTTGCAACCATTGCCCACCTACTTTTCTGACCAGTTCGACCAGATGATCGCCGAAACCAAACCGGACACTGTCATCGTCACTACGATTGACGCCGCCCACCACCTGCACATCATCCGGGCGATGAAACTGGGCTGCGACGCCATCTCCGAAAAGCCGATGACCACCGACCTGCCTAGATTGCAGGCCATTTTTGATACCATCGAAAAAACGGGCCGGTCGTTGCGGGTCACCTTCAATTACCGTTATGCGCCGGCCTATACCCAGTTTCGTCAATTGGTGCTGGACGGTAAGGTAGGACGGCCGTTAGCCGTCGATTTCTCCTGGATTCTAGACACCAGCCACGGGGCGGACTATTTCCGCCGCTGGCACCGCGAAAAGCAAAACAGCGGCGGGCTGCTGGTGCATAAAGCCACCCACCACTTCGATCTGGTCAACTGGTGGGTTGATGCCTATCCGACGCAGGTGTTTGCCATGGGGAATTTAAGCTTTTACGGCCGTGAGAATGCTAACGGCCGTGGCGAACAGTACAGCTACACTCGCTACACTGGCGTGCCCGAAGCGCAAAACGATCCCTTTGCCCTGCTCCTCACCTCCAAAGCGGCGCTCAAAGCGCTTTACCTCGATGCCGAAGCCGAAACCGGGTACATTCGCGACCGCAACGTCTTTGGCGAGCCGATCACCATCGAAGACACGATGGCCGTCACCGCCCGTTACAACAATGGCGTCATCCTCTCCTACAGCCTGGTGGCCTATGCCCCCTGGGAAGGGCTGCGCGTAGCCATCACGGGCACGAAGGGGCGCATTGAGATGGATATTGAAGAAACCGTGTCGCACCTGCTGGGAGATGGGCAGGCTTCCGCCAGCAAAGGCCCTTTTAAGCAGGCACGCATGCGCGTCTTTCCTATGTTTGGACGGCCGTATGAACTTGACGTGCCTGTGGGCGCGGGCGGCCACGGCGGGGCAGATCCGGTGATGCTGGAGCAAATCTTTTCACCCCAGCCGCCGCCAGACCCGTACCACCGGGCGGCGTCGCACATTGACGGGGCGGCTTCTGTGCTGGTGGGCATTGCGGCCAACCAGGCGATGGAAACAGGGCAGATGGTTTGCATCGAAGACCTGTTCCCCCTGGCTGCAATGATGCACAAATAAAATTGATTTGGGGATATTGTGACCATCATCACTGTCATCGCCCCTGTCTTTTTGTTGGTTCTGGCTGGGTATCTTGCCGCCGCCAGCGGTGTGCTGAAAGCTCGCGACGTTGCCGGACTTTCGCGCTTTGTCTTTAACATCGCTTTACCGGTACTCTTGTTTCAATCATTGGCCACCGTCACCCTGCCGGAGCAGCTGGATTGGCACTTTTTGCTGGTTTACTATGTGGTAGTGTTGGTGATTTATGGCCTGGGCATGTGGTTGAGCCGGCGCTGGTTTGCCACCCCCGCCAGGGAGCAAAAGGTTTTCGGTATGGGTGCCTCTTATTCCAACCTGATGTTGGTGGGACTGCCCATCATTTCGGCCGGATTGGGTGACGAGGCGCTGCTGCCGCTATTTTTGCTGGTTTCGGTACACAGTGCGATTTTGTTTTTTGTGACGGCCGTTCTCATCGAAAGAGGTGGCGTGAACGGCCGTTCGCCCCGCCAGATCGCCCGGCAAACGATCAAGGGGCTGGTACGCAATCCCATCATCATTGGTCTGGCGCTGGGGGGCGTTGTGAATCTGCTCGCCATCCCCATCCCCCCGGCGCTCTCCCAGGCGCTTGACGCCGTTAGCGCTGCCGTGCTGGCCTGCTCGCTGATTGTGCTGGGCGGGGCATTGACCACCTACAAGCTGGCCGGCCATTTTGCCGAAGCGGGTTTAATTGTGGTGCTGAAGCTGGCGGTGCAGCCGCTGCTGGTCTGGCTGCTGGTTTTTCACGTGCTGGAGATGGATCCGTTGTGGGGCGCGGTGGCGGTGATGGCGGCCGGTATGCCCGTGGGCATCAGCGCCTACATTTATGCGGAGAATTACCATTTGGGGACGGCGGCTTTGTCAACGGCCGTCCTACTCTCTACAATCTTAACCCTGTTCAGCCAATCTTTCTGGCTGCTGCTTTTGACCTGAGTAATGAGACTTCAAAGGTCTCCTCGCTTTCTGAGAAAATAATCGGGTTGTCACTTGCAACCCCCACATGTCATTTCGAACGAAGTGAGAAATCTCTGACGCGATCGCAGGTTAATTGTTGGCAAAGGTTAGAGGGATTTCTCGCCAAAAGCGGCTCGAAATGACAAATAAAGTTGTTTTGTTGAGATTGCCCAAGCATTTGATGAAAGTTTACGAGACCTCTGAGGTCCAGGAAAGAACATGAGCCAACTGTCCCAAAACCGCTACTTTTCACCCGACCCGGCCCAGCAGCGCGTGGCCCTGGCCTTGTACCAGACCGTGGCCGATTTGCCGCTGGTCTGCCCGCACGGCCATGTCGATCCGCACCTCTTTGCTGACCCAGACTACCAGTTTGGCTCGCCCACGGAGCTGCTGCTTATCCCCGATCATTACATCTTCCGCATGTTGTACGCGCAAGGCGTGCGCATGGAAGATTTGGCCGTGCCGCGGCGGGATGGCGGCCCGGTGGAAAGCGACTATCGTCGAGCGTGGCAGTTATTTGCCGATAATTTCTACCTGTTCCGCGGTACCCCCACCGGCATCTGGCTGGTGGAAGAGTTGGTCAATGTCTTCGGCATCACGCAAAAGCTAAACGGTCCAAATGCCCAAACTATCTACGACCAGATTGATGAAAAGTTGAAATCGCCAGAATTTAAGCCGCGCAGTTTGTACGGCCGTTTCAATATCGAAGTGCTGTGCACCACTGATGCCGCCACCGACACGCTGGCCCATCATCAATCGATTCGGGATTCAGGCTGGCACGGCCGTATCCTACCCACCTTCCGCCCCGACGCCGTTGTCAATCTCGATACAGAAAACTGGCGTGAGCACATAGCTGCCCTCAGCCAGGCTTCGGGGGTTGATGTGGTGGATTATCGCTCATTTCTTCAGGCATTGGCCCAGCGCCGCGCCTTTTTTAAGGCGATGGGTGCCAAAGCCACCGATCATGCCGCGCTGACGGCCTACACGGCACTGTTGACTGACCGCGAAGCGGAAGCCATTTTTCAGCGGGCGCTGCGCGGCGAAGCCACCGCCAACGACGCCGCTCAATTCACCGGCCACATGCTCATCCAGATGGCCCAAATGAGCGTGAATGACGGCCTGGTAATGCAGCTCCACGTCGGCGCATACCGCAACCACAACGAGCAAATCTTCAACCGCTTTGGCCGGGACATGGGGGCAGATATTCCCGTTGCTTCTGAATTTACGCAGGGGTTACGGCCGTTGCTCAACCAGTTCGGCAATCATCCAGAATTCACGCTCATTTTGTTCAATCTGGACGAAACGACCTACGCCCGCGAACTGGCTCCGCTGGCCGGGCATTACCCCGCCGTGCGGCTGGGGCCGCCCTGGTGGTTCCACGACAGCCTGAACGGGATGCGCCGCTACTTTGACCGGGTGATGGAGACGGCCGGCATCTACAACACGGCCGGCTTCAACGACGACACCCGCGCCTATCCCTCCATCCCGGCCCGCCACGATGTTTGGCGGCGGGCGGCCTGTGACTGGGTGGCCGGTCTGGTAATACGCCACATCGTCGATGAGGCCGACGGCGCAGAGATGGTGCAGGCCTTAGCTTACGACCTGGCCAAACAGGCTTACAAATTATAAACATGCACGAATGCTTGCCACGACGAATAGAATAGAACGCTGATTTGCCTGATTGCCCTGATCAGGGAGATCAGGCAAATCAGCGTCCTGTTTTTTGTAGGAGAGTATGATGAATAAAATTTTGCAGCAGCTTGGACACATTAAAATTATTCCGGTGATTGCTTTGGACGAGGCGGAAACGGCCGTTCCTCTAGGAAAAGCATTACTCGATGGTGGATTACCCTGTGCCGAAATCACCTTTCGCACGGCCGCCGCTGCCGAGGCCATCCAGAAAATGCGGGCGGCTCACCCGCAGATGCTGGTGGGGGCGGGTACGGTGTTAACCGTGGAACAGGCGCAAAAGGCACAAGAGGCTGGAGCCAGCTTCATCGTCACCCCTGGTTTTGATGCGCGGGTGGTGGACTGGTGCCTGGCACGTGACGTGCCCATCACGCCTGGGATCATTACTCCCACGGACATCAATCAGGCGCTGGCCAAAGGGCTGAACGTGCTCAAATTTTTCCCGGCAGAAGCGGCCGGTGGCATTAAGCTGCTCAATGCTATCGCCGCACCCTATGTCGGCGTCAAATTTATTCCCACCGGCGGCATTAGCGAACACAACCTGGCCGACTACCTGCGCCTGCCCATGGTCCACGCCTGCGGCGGCAGCTTCATGGTAAAGAAAGAATGGCTGGCAGCGGGTCAGTTTGACAAGGTGCGAGGGGCTACCGCTAAGGCAGTGACTATTGTCAGGCAAATAATCGATTAAGAAAAATAGAACGCTGATTTACCTGATTTGCCTGATTTTTTATCAGAATAATCAGGGTCATCAGCGTCATCAGCGTTCTATTATTTGAGGAGAGAACCATGAGCACAAAAATCGTTACGCTGGGCGAAATTATGCTGCGCTTGAAAGCACCGGGCGTGGAACGCTTTTTTCAGTCGCCGGCGTTTGAGGCGACGTTTGGCGGCGGCGAAGGCAATGTGGCCATTTCGCTGGCCAACTTTGGCCAGGACGTGGCGTTTGTGACGGCCTTGCCGAAAAATCCGCTGGCCGACGCCTGCGTGCGCCATTTGCGCGGTTACGGCGTGGATACCGGCCACATCCAGCGCAGCGGCGAACGGATGGGCGTTTATTTTTTGGAAGCGGGGGCTAACCAACGGCCGTCCAACGTCGTGTATGATCGATCCAATTCGTCTATTTCCACGGCCCGCGCAGATAGCTTCGACTGGAACGCCATTTTTGCTGGTGCGGGCTGGTTTCACATTACCGGGATTACGCCGGCGATCAGTGCAACGGCGGCGGAATTGGCGATGACGGCCGTTCAAGCAGCCAAATCGCGCGGCGTCACCGTTTCCTGCGACTATAACTTCCGCAAAAAGCTGTGGCAGTACGGCAAAACCGCGCCGGAAGTGATGCGCGAGTTGGTGCAGTACGTGGACGTGGGCATCGCCAACGAGGAAGATTGCCAGAAGTCGCTCGGCGTTAAGCTGGAGGAAGGTGGTTACGAACAGGCGGTGAAAACCGGTGAACTAGATGCCGGGCGCTACGAGGCGCTGGCCAAAAAGATGTTTGAGACGTTTCCCAACTTGAAGCTCCAGGCAATCACCCTGCGCCAGAGCTTCAGTGCTGACCACAACGGCTGGTCGGCCTGCCTGTACGACGGCACGGACTTTTTCCTCAGCCGCCGCTACGACATCACCGACATCGTGGACCGCGTGGGTGGCGGCGATTCGTTTGCTGCCGGATTGATTTACGGCCTGCACACCGGCATGGTCCACGAGGATGCGCTAAACTTCGCCGTGGCCGCTTCCTGCCTCAAGCACAGCATCCTCGGCGACGTCAACCTGGTCACCGTGCCCGAGGTGGAACGCCTGATGCAAGGCGACGCCTCCGGCCGTGTGCAGCGATAGGAAAAACAAACCGCGGAGAGCGCGGAGAACGCGGAGTTTTCTAAACTTTTTTCTCTGCGCCCTCCGCGCTCTCCGCGGTAAAATCTGGTAGAGGTGTTGGGATGGAAGAGGGTATGACAATTTACGAAGATTCAGTTGTGGCGCTGGATGGCACGACGTATGCGCTGGCGCGGTTGGGGAATGGGGCAAAGCGGTTGGTGGTCAGTGGGGATCCGTCTGCACTGAGCAAGGCCGAAGTGGCCGTTTTCAGCGGCACGTTTCAAGGTGACAAACTCATCTGCGAATTGACGCCCGAAAACGCCGCTGCCTTGCGCGCCCGGCTCCCCTGGCTCAATCCAGAGCCGTTGGGCCTAAAAACCTCGTTTGGCTTTGGCGACCGCATTGGGATGGCGACGCCGGGTCACGTCGCGGCATTGGATTTTGTGCAACGCAGAAGCGCAGAGGTGCAGAGGGAAGAGAGAATCTACCCTATTTTTGCCCAGCAGTCGGTGCGGGAAAATACGCGCATTGGGCGCACGCCGCAGCAGGTGCTGGATGATGCCATGTGGGGTATTTTTGTCAAGGGGTGGAACGGCCGTTGGGGAGCCGACGCTGATCACGTGAAAGAAATTGGCCACATTGCCCCGTTTGTGCAGGCCGGCTACACGTTTTACACCATCGATCCCAGCGACCACGTAGACAACGCCGCCCAAACCGACAATTTGGAAACTCTGCGCCAGAAAAGTGACCAACTGCCCTGGTCGCAGTTGGGCACAACGGCCGAATCGCTCATTGCCGAATATTGCGCCGGGCCGATTACTCTGGAAGGTGTGATGCTGCATTTTGACGAGGCAGTGCTGCTGCGGGCTTTGGCCAAATACGGCCGTGCCCTGGCCAATACCCTCACGCTTACCGCCGCAATCCGGCAGCAGTTGGGCGGACGGCCGTTTGATCTGGAGATGTCGGTAGATGAGACCGACACGCCCACATCTACCGAGGAACATTATTTCATCGCCAATGAACTGCTCAAACGGAACGTGCCCGTGGTCAGTTTGGCACCCCGTTTTGTGGGCAAGTTCCAGAAAGGGGTAGACTACATGGGCGATCTGGCCGAGTTTGAGGCTGAATTGGCTAAACACGCGGCCATCATGCACCACTTTAATGCCTACAAACTCAGCGTCCATACCGGCTCCGACAAGTTCACCATTTACGAGATGATTCACCGGTATGCCAACGGCCGTGTTCACGTCAAAACAGCGGGCACCAGCTACCTGGAAGCGCTGCGCGTCATCAGCCAGACGGATGTGCCGCTCTTTCGCCAGATTCTGGAATTGGGCCATGAACGGTTTGAGAAAGACCGGAAAACCTACTTCCTCGACTGCCGGCCGGAGCGGGTGCCCCGCAGCAGCCAGCTCAGCGATGCGGCGCTGCCCGACCTGCTGGATGATTTTGATGCCCGCCAACTGCTGCACGTCACCTTTGGCTCGGCGCTGGACGAGTTTGGCACGGTACTCAAGGCGGATTTGCTGTACGACGAAGCGGCGTATGAAGCGGTGTTGGTGGCTCATTTTGAACGGCATTTACGGCCGTTTTGCTGAATTAGACTGTACAGGTGCGACGCACTTGCCCTGAAATAGCAAAATCTACTAAAGAAAGTGCGTCGCACCTTCGGCACAGGGAACAATATGAATTTACAAGATGTGACGCAGTGGTATGATTTTACGGGGAAAACGGCCGTTATCACCGGCGGTACCGGCGTGCTGGGCGGGGAAATCGCCTGTGCTCTGGTTGGCTGCGGGGCCAACGTGGCCGTTTTGGATCGCAATCCCAACCTGCCCGATGAGCTGAAAACGCCGCTGGATGCCGGTCCCGGCCAATACATGGTGGCCTACGCCGACGTTTTGAACCGCGACTTGCTGGCCGAAGCTGCTCAGACCATTCAAGAGGCGTACGGCTCAATCGACATTCTGATTAACGCGGCCGGTGGCAACCATCCCCAGGCCACCACGCGGCCCGACCACACTTTTTTCGACCTGCCACCGGAAGCGATGGCGTTTGTGTTTGACCTGAACATTTTGGGCACCGTGCTGCCCAGCCAGGTGTTTGGCCGCCACATGGCCGAACAGGGCAAGGGGGTCATTCTCAACGTTTCCTCGATGAATGCCTACACGCCGCTGACGCGCATTCCGGCTTACTCAGCGGCCAAGGCGGGGGTGAGCAACTTCACCCAATGGCTGGCGGTGCACATGGCCCAGGAATATTCGCCGCGCATCCGCGTGAATGCCATCGCTCCTGGCTTTTTCCTGACCAAACAAAACCGCTTCCTCCTCATCGATGAACAAACCGGCGAACTCACACCACGCGGCCAGCAAATTATTGGCCACACGCCCATGGGCCGCTTTGGTGATCCAGAGGATTTGCTGGGGGCGGTTTTGTGGCTGCTCTCGCCTGCGGCTGCTTTTGTCACCGGCACCATCGTGCCCATCGACGGCGGCTTCCACGCCTTCAGCGGCGTTTGATATTTGATCCACAGATTAACGCAGATTAGCGCAGATGAGATCAAAAAATCTGCGCTAATCTGCGAAATCTGCGGATAAATTTTTTGAGGGTGAAACATGATACAAGTGACGGCTTCCCCTGGGACTCTTCTTGATGATGATGTGATTCGGCAAACGCTAACGGCCGCACTGGAAAAACAGCACACCGGGCAAAAAGTGTTGGTGCTCATTCCCGACCACACGCGCACCGTTCCCCTGCCGCAGCTCTTTCGCTGCCTGGTGCAGATTTTGCATGATTGCCGGCAGCTGGATTTCATGGTGGCGTTAGGCACGCATCCACCGCTGAGCGAGGCGCATTTGTGCCAATTGGTTGGCATCACACCAGAGGAGCGGCAAACGATTTACCGGCAGGTAGGCATCTTGAACCACGCCTGGGATTCGCCTGATGCCCTCACCCAAATTGGCACGCTGCCGCAGGCACAAATCCAGCAAATTGCCGGTGAGCGTTGGCATCCCACGCTGGGCGGCGACGTGGCGGTGAACATCAATCGCGCCATTCTCGAATATGATCATGTACTCATTATGGGGCCGACCTTTCCGCATGAAGTCGTAGGCTTTTCCGGCGGGGCCAAATATTTTTTCCCCGGCATTTCCGGGGCAGACATGATTAACGTCACACACTGGCTGGGGGCGCTGGCCGGGGTGCGCGGCACCATTGGCATCAAAGAGACGCCGGTGCGGGCCATGATCCACGCCGCGGCCAAATTTGTGACCACGCCCACGACGCTGATTGCTCTGGTTGTGGTGGGCAAGGGGCTGGCGGGCATGTTTATCGGCGATTATATTTCGGCCTGGAGCGCGGCGGCCGATTTGTCATCGGAGCGGCATATTGTGTGGGTGGAACGGCCGTACCGCCGCGTCCTTTCCTGTGCCCCGCCCATGTACGACGAGCTGTGGACGGCGGGCAAGGCGATGTATAAGCTGGAACCGGCCCTGGCCGAAGGCGGCGAACTCATCATTTACGCGCCACACCTGGACGTGGTGAGCCATGTGCACGGCAAATACATTTACGAGATTGGCTACCACGTGCTGCCCTACTTTTTGCAGCAGTGGGAGCGGTTTAAGCACATTCCATTGGGGGTGTTGGCTCACAGTACGCACGTGCGGGGCGACGGCCGTTTTGCCAACGGCATCGAATATCCCCGCGCCAGCGTCACTCTGGCCACAAAACTGCCTCCGAAGGATTGCCGGCAGCTGGCGCTTGGCTACCAAAATCCGGCCGAGATTAACGTGGCCGAGTGGCAAAACCGGGAAGAGGAAGGCATTTTGTACGTGCCTAAAGCGGGGGAAATGTTGTACCGATTCAGGGAAAATACCTAAAAAGTGTGGCGCACAGTACGCCACACTTTTTTATTTTCGTGCGCTACGGCTGTGGGAAAAACAGCAGCCGTGCCGCTCGCTGTACCAGGCGGAATTCGGACCAGGGATCCCACTCGCCAGTGTCTGGATTGTACCAGCAGCGGGCGTGGTAGGTTGTGTCGTAGGCAATGCGTGGATTGCCGGCTGAATCCAGTGCCAGGGTGGGGGCGATGCCATCCCAAAGTCCACCATCACAATGTTCCGGATAGACGACGGGCCAGGCCTGGTAAAGCGCACTGCGTGATTCCGAGACCTGATGCTGCCAGGTGGCTGTGGTGGATTCGCAGTTATTGTTGCACCAGCTGTAACCCAGGCCACCGGCGTTGTACAGGGCATAAGCCAGGCGTGGTTTGCCGGCGGCGGTGAGTTCCAGGTCCGGCCCACGGCCGTCACTGCTGCCCAGCCCCAAATCTTTGCGCTGCCAGTTGCCGCTGTTTAAGCAGGAGCCGTTACACCAGGCGTAGAATAAACGGTCGCCCTGGCCACCCAGCTTGGCCCCCTCATAAAAGGCGACACGGGGACGGCCGTTCCCATCAATTTCTATGTCATAAGAGACGTTTGGTCCGCTGCCCCGATCATACAGCGGGGCACTTTGCCAGCTTGATGGCAATTGGCAGTTGGCATCACAGGCCAGGTAGAACAGGAAAAATTCATCCTGCATAGAAACGCCATCGGCGACTACGCGCGGCTGGCCCTGCGGCGTGAAGGCCAGCGCCGGGTAGTAGAAATTTTCATCCCGAAACGGTCCCTGGTTGCCGTTGTCTTTGTTGATCTTGGTTTCAAACCAGCTGTCTGGATTTAAACAGCCGCTGTCGCAATAAGCGTAATAGGTGCCGATATGATCGGTTACACCGTCGTTGTAGATGAAACGGGGACGGCCGTTTGCATCCAGGGCAAAATAACGCTGCGGCAGTTTATCATCCTTGTCCAGATCAATCACGCCGATGCCCGAGCTTGAGGTTAGATAGATCAGACCCCATTTGGATGGGTCGGTGCACTGCTGGTCGCAGGCGGCGTAATAGTAATCGTTGCCGTTGGGCCGAGCCTGGGAAAGCGTTCTAAAAACGATGCGCGGCTGTCCGGCCGGGGTGAGCTGTAGTTGAATCTCATTGACCAGCTCGCCCATGGCCACGCCGCTCCAGCTGGCCGGTTTTTCACAGCCACCGGGGCAGTAAAGATAGACGCCATTCGTTGGCCGATTTTCAATGGCCGGTTCGTAGTAATAGTAGACCAGGTGCATACCTCCCTGGGCGTCCACCTGAATGCCGGCGCTGCTGGTTTTAAACTGGTCATCAACAAAAAAGCTGCCTTTGACCTGGGTTGGTGGTGGGGGCGGTGGCGGTGTTGTTGCCGTGCTGCCCTTTGCCACCATTGGCAAATAGAGTTGGTAATTTTCCGCTCCCTGTGCCTGTTTGGGTTGCAAGCTAATGAGATAAAGTGTGAGTAAGGTCAGGCTGACAAGCGCTGCCAGAGGTTTAGCGAGTTTTTTAATAACGTGAGACATGTTTCCTCCATCAGAAATTTTGCGTTGAGTTGGAGGAAAGATAGCGGTACGGCCGTTTGCCGGGCGTAAGTGGCGGCGTCTGTTTGGGCGTTTGTTGGGACGTTTCTTTTGTGAGCGCACCACCACAAGTGAAAATAGGACGCTGATTTACCTGATCAGCCTGATCGCGAAGCGGTCGCCGGGCGACATCAGGTAAATCAGAGAAATCTGCGTTCTATTTACAAAGAGTAATAACTGGATGAGGGAAATCAGAAAATTATTTATAGACAGTCCAGCGATTTCAGGGCTGCTGTGAGTGACTCTGGCAGGGTCATTTTTTGCCCGTGCTGCCAGGCATCCTGGTAGTGCGCTTCGCCAATGGCCTCGGCTGCGTTTGCCTGGATTAAGTTATGAGTGGCGCGTTCGGAGTGGGGAACGGCCGTGCCCGTCTTTTGCCGAATAGCAGCCGCCGCACCAAACAATTCGGCACATTGTAGGGGGTAATCTTGTTTGCCGGCCAGAATGGCTGTGCCTTCGATGGCATCGGCGATAGCCACCGGGTCTTGCGTTTCCCGGTAAATGAGCAAACATTCCCGGAAATAGCGGGCCGCCGCCTCAAACTCGTTTGTATCAATTGTCAGCCGTGCCAAAGAGTACAGCGTGGTGGCTAACGCCGACTTGTTGTTGACCTGGCGCAGCAAGGCCAGGCTCTCATCCAATACGGCTTGCGCTTTGTCATACGCCTGCAAATAACGGTAAACATCGCCCAAATTGCCCAGGGCCGCGGCAATGTGGGCTGCATTGCCCCGTTCGCGGGCTAAGGACAGGTTTTCCTGATGAAAAGCCAGCGCCTGCTGAAAGTCGCCGCGATACATGGCCACAATGGCCAGGTTGTTGATGGCATTTTCGCGTCCACGCTTGTTGCCGGATGCTTCATTAAGCTGCTTGCTCTGGCTAAAGCGACGCTCGGCTTCAGCGTAGTCGGCTTCAAACATGGCCAGGGTGCCCAGGCTGTTTAGCGCGGCGGCAACGCCGCTTGAATTGCCGTCCTGCTCCTGTAAGGCAAGGCTTTGCTGGTAATAAATGCGGGCCTGCCCATAATTGCCCAGGCTGCGCGCCAAAACGCCAGCCCCCTGGTAAGCTACTGCCTGCACCGATGCCGGCAACGTGGCCGGTGTTACCTCGTTTAACTGGACAAAGAGCTTTTCCAGCCAGCCTAATCCCTCACGCCAGTGACCACGCCACCACCAATAACGCCACAGTCCACCGCCCAGACGCATACCCGATTCAACCATCTGGTTTTCTACCGTCCAGGCCAGGGCCGAGCGCAAGTTATCGATTTCAGCATCCAGTTTGGCCAGCCACGCCATGCCTTCCGGCCCTTGCAGCTGGATGCGCGCCGTTTCGGCCAGCGATTGGTAGTAGGTGGCATGGGCCTCGTGGGCGGCTTTGTCAGCCGCTGTGTCTGCCTGCTTTTGCAGGATGTATTGGCGGACCAGTTCGTGCAGCTGGTAACGGCCGTTCCCCATACGGTTCACCAAAGCTTTATCTACCAGCGCGGAAAGAATCGGCAGCGTGGCTTCAGCAACAGCTTCGGCTGCCTCGCGGCTAAAACCGCCCTGGAAAATGGCCAGGCGTCCGCTTGCTTCTCGTTCTTCCGGGGTCAACAACTGCCAGGAATAATCAAAAACGGCCCGCATACTGCGCTGCCGTTCCGGCAAATGGCGCTGGCTGCTGGAGAGGAAATCAATATCCCGTTCAATCTCTTGAGCAATTTCAGTGCAGCTCAAAACGCGTACCCAGGTGGCCGCCAGCTGGAGCCCCAAAGGCATGCCCGCCACAAGCTGACAGATGCGGATGACGGCCGTTTCCTCCGCATCTGTCAGTATAAAATTGTGGTTGATGCGTCGCGCCGTCTGCAAGAACAGGGCCACGGCGCTGTTTTCGGCCAGCGGCGTCTCGGCATCGGGCAGGGGTAGGCCCAGCAGGTCGAAGACCCACTCTTCGGCCAGCTCCAGACGCTGCCGCGACGTCACCAAAATTTTCACCTTTGGCGCGCCGGCCAGGATGTCGATCAAGATTTCTGCGCCGTCCAGCAAATGCTCCATATTGTCCAGCACCAGCAGCTGCTGCTTATCCTGCACATAGTCAACAAGCTGCGCTTGGTGAGCTGACAGGTTAGATAGGGTCATATCCAGCGCCTGGGCCATGGTGGTGGCCATGAGATCAACATTGTGGATGGGGGCTAGGTCAATAAAAGCGACGCCGTGAGGGAAAACGGGCTGGTGGCCAACGGCCGTTTGCAATGCCAGGCGCGTTTTGCCAATGCCGCCCGGTCCCACAATGGTAAGCAGACGGCAGGCCGGATCAGACAGCATCTCGGCCAGGTGGGCCAGCTCGGCTTCGCGGCCAATAAACGGGGTTGGCGGCAGCGGCAGCGGGCGCGGCCGGGATGGGGCTGGCGGATTTTCTACGGGCTGGTTGGCGGCGACGACTGGAGTAGGTGTGGCCGTAACCACCGCCGTAGCCGGCGCTTCCAGGCGAATGAGCTGTTCATAGGCGGCCTGGGTTGTCGGAGCAGGTTCCACGTCCAGCTCGCGGCGCAGGGTGGTGACGCAGGTGTCGTAGACGCGGCGCACCCCGGCCCGGTCGCCGCTGAGCGCGTGCAGGCGCATCAGCTGCACGTAGGCGGTCTCGTCGAGCGGGTCCTGCTGCAGCAGACGCTGGCCATAACGGGCGGCAGCGCGGTAATCAGGCTGCTGCTCCAGCAGCAAAACAAGCTGGCGCAGGGCGTCCAGATAGCTTTGGCGCAGCTCTTCACGCAGGGGAATGATCCAATCGTCGTAGTTGCCCAGCAGCAGATCGCCGGTGTAGAGGGAAACGGCCGTACCCAGGTGCGCGATTTTGTCTGTAGGGGAAACGGCCGTCTCGGTGGCGGCCAAAGCTGCTTCAAATTCAGCCACGTCCAGCGAAAAGGGGGCATCGCTGCGCCATTGCAGCGTTAGAGAATCGGCCAGCAGAAAAGTATCAGCGTTGGGCAGGGTTTGGCGCAGTGTGTAGAGCAAATTGCGCAGGTTGGCCCGCGCCTGGGTGTCGGACGAGTCGGGCCAGAGGGTAAAGGCGAGGTGTTGGCGGGAAACGGTCGTATTGCGATGCAGCAGCAGATACGCCAGCAGAGAAATGGGGCGATCACCGGAAAAGTTAACGGCCGTTTTGTTGACTGGGATTAGTGAAAATTCGCCAAACAGGATGATTGCTAAAGAGTCATTATCATGCATGTTCACCCTCCCTTATTCAGCAAAGGTTAACCACGCCGCCGATTATGACGTAAATTTAGCCGATCACAAAAGAAAACAGATGTTTTGTAGAAAGGTGAGGAAACAGGTGAAGGCGTGCTGCAAATTTGCTGCGTTAGCGGCCGTTACAGTCAATCGTTTCCCGGTAACCCCAGCCTTCTGTCCAGTTGAAATGGATGCGGTGGCATTGAACCGCAACCAAAACGCAGCCTTCTACCTGCGGCGAACGAGCCAGGGTGAGCGTTGGTGGTGCCTGTAACAGGGTGCAAACGGCAGCTTCGCCTTCCATTTGCCAGTGAGGGGTGGTGATCACAACGGCCGTTTCCGACTCCAGATTAAATAAGATGTCGGATGAAGCCGGGACCAATAGATATAAGATGAGACCGTCTCCCTCGCTGGGGAAGAAGCCGGCTTGGATCCCGCCAGGTCCGTTGGTAGAAAGCGTAACGGCCGTTTCGGCCTTTAATGCTTTAATGACGCGATTGCGCAATGTTTCTAACATGCGGTCAGTGTAGAACCAGCGAGAAGATTTGTCGTCTAACCAAAGTTATGGTCGAAGGTTATGCCTTTAGCAGATTGAGTTCGTGGGCCTGCACCAAAGCCTGGGTGCGGTTTTTGACGTCCAGCTTGCTGAAAATATGGTTGACGTGCCCTTTAACCGTGCCCACACTAATGAATAAAACATCAGCTATCTGGCGATTGGTTTGCCCCTGGGCAATCAGCTCCAAAATTTCCTGTTCCCGCTCTGTAAGTGGGTCAAGCAACGGGGAAGTAGATGCGTCGGTCACAGTGGTGGAGATGGCGTTTAGCAGCTGAGAGGCGTATTCGGGGAATCGATGGCGTACCTGGTTTAGCAAGGGGGCCAAGGCTGAACCATTTTCCACAAAAAGGCGCACGTAACCTTCTGGTTCAGCCAGCGTCAGGGCATGGATAAGTGCCTTTTGCGCGTTGGCAGTTTCTTTTTGGTCATTCCAGGCCAGTGCTTGCAGCACGTTGGCCTCAACGACAAGGCGAATCCGCCCAGCGGCTTCAAGCTGACCAACGATCTCTTGCAATAAGGCCAATGCCTTGACCGGTTGGCTTTGAGCCAGCCAGATGCGCGCCAGCAGCAAATCGGCCGTTTGGGCCAGCAGGGGCGTGAGGTTGCAACTCCCGTCGTGGCGCTGCTGGACGAATTGTTCAGCCCAGGCCCCGGCGGCAACGAGATTGCCCCAGGTTAGCTCGTGCCGCGCCCGGTGTAGGGCAATCTGGGCACTCAGAGGCGTGGATTGCAACTGTGCGGCCGTTTCTGCTGCCAGTTGTAATGCTTGGCGCGCCTCATTTTCATTGTTTTGTGCGGCCGTTACTGCGGCCAGCTTCAGGTAGCCATCGACTAACGGCAGCAGCAGCTTGCCGGATCGGGCCAGTGTTATCTCTTGCTGCGCGTAAGCAGATGCTTGCTCAAGATCGTTCCACTCCAAAAACAGATCGCTGAGATGGCCAAAAATTTCGCCGCTAATCATCAATGGTTCATACCCGGCAGCCTTGGCCAGCTGGTGAGCTGTTTCGTAAGTTTGCCGCGCCTGGTGCAGCCGTCCCTGGATGATATGAATATGGGTGATGCGATAAAGGGGCAGCTGGGCCATAAAAACATTGCCCAATTCCTCAAATTGATGTCTGGCTTCGGCGAAGGCGTTTAAAGCAGCATCGAATCTACCCAGGTTACGGTAAGCATTGCCCAACGCCTGGTAAGTGGCGGCAAAGCAAAGAAAGTCACCGGGATCAATTAGGGGCAGGGCCTGGTTGGCCAACTGAATGCCTTTTTCTGGTTGACCGTAGAGGGCAGCGTAGTTGGCCTGTACAGTCAACATCTCGCCTTGAAAGGCGGCATCCAGCTGTGGCTGCTGGGCCATAATGTCGTCAATGAGCTGCTCTAGTTCTTGTTCATTACTTTGGTAAACCTGGGACCAGGCCGCGGCCAGGCGCAATCGTGGCGATTGATGGATATCGGGCAAGGCCGCCAGCCATTTTTGTAAAGAGACCAGCAGGCCTTGAGCCAGAAAGGTTTTGTAGGTGCGGGTCAGCAGCGCCGCCATCAAAGGATAATCGTGTGCTGCCAGGGCATTGCGCATGGCATCTTGTATGAGCTGCTGGTCAGCATACCAGTTGGCTGCCCGCCGGTGGCATTCGCGCTGTGTCGCGGTGTCCAGGTTGGCCCGCAGCATTTCGGCAAAAAGCGGATGGTAACGGTACCATTCCCCTTCATCATCTAGCGGCGTGATGAACAGGTTGCCGAGCATAAGTTGGTGCAATATCTGTTCTGCGTTGGTTTGCCCGGTAACGGCCGTACACAATGCCCCACAAAATTGGCGGAGGACGGCCGTTTGCTGCAGAAACTGGCGCACTTCGTCCGTTTGGTAACGCAAAACTTCTTCCATGAGGTAGGCAAATACATGCTGCTTCACCCTGGCAAAGAGCTGGCGTACATGGGCGCTGTTGGCTGGGTCTTGCTGGCTTAATGTCAGGGCAACCAGTTGCAGCCCGGCTGCCCAGCCTTCTGTTTTTTGCGTCAGCAGCTGTAAATCTTCTTCGGAAATATCGAGGGTCATCACCTGCGTAAAAAAGGCGGCGATTTCTGCTGTGGTCAGGCGCAAATCGGTGGCGCGCAGCTCCACCAGCCGCCCTTCCACACGCAGGCGGGCCAATGACAACGGCGGATCGGCGCGCGTTAGCAGCAGCAGATGCAGCTGCGGTGGCTGGTGTTGCAGCAAGAAATTTAGGCTTTGGTGAATAGAGGCGGTATGAATCCAGTGAAAATCGTCTAAGACCAGGGAAAGCGTCGTATCCGGGGCGGTGTGTTCCACAATATCATTGATGAGGAGCGTAACGGCCGTTTCTAAAGCACCTCTCGTGAAAGCAGCCAGAGCAGCCTGGGCACGATGGCCAATGCGTTCATTCACCACTTGCAAGGCGGCTATGAGATAGCGCCAAAAAAGGATGGGGTCGTTGTCCTGTTCATCCAGTGTCAGCCAGGCCACCGGGAAATCTTGCTGCCGGGCCCATTCGGCGACCAGCGTTGTTTTGCCAAAGCCCGCTGGAGCCGACAATAACGTGAGGTAGCCATTGGGTTGGAAATGAAGCTGGTTGATTAGGCGAGGACGAGACAGCAATGCTGCCGTGGAACCGGGTCGGCGCAGTTTCGTACGCAGCAGCGGACTCTTCGCTACGGATGTGGATTCTAGCGAGGCAGGTGGCAGGGGAAACGGCCGTTCGGATTCCGGTATTTCTCGTATCATAGTCACGCTTGAAAAAAGCCTTTTTCTCCAGCAAATATGATACGAGAAATTTATGAGAGTCGCATAGTGATGAATGTCATTCTAAAGTCGTGACAGCTCCTGGCATTTACGGAGAGCCCAATGCCTTATGCATTTTGGGGAATGTCGCGCGCCAGCAGCCGCGGCAACAGCCACGGATGCCGCACCAGATATTTGCCAATTGGTGGTGATTGAGGCGGATGCAGACGCAGCCTGCGCGCCGGTTGTGACCAAGTGAATGGTAAATGCACGGCCGTTCCCGGCGTTTCTATCGTTTCCAAAGCGTGCAGCGTTGCGCGCAAGATCGCCATCTGCGTAGCCTTGTCGCCAGGGCAGCCAAATTGCAGGCCAAAGGGAAACTCAATGGCTGCCAGCCGGGGCACGCTGACAGAAGCAGACAGCTCCGGCACGTTTGACAAGATAATGGTACTAATGCCGGCGGCTTCAATTTCTCGCTGTACCAGTCCAACGGACCAGTTGCAAATCGGTCAGGTAGGTACCAGAATCAGGATATCCACCGCTTCCTTTTGCAGGTGACGAATAATGGCCGGCGTGCTTTCTGCCAAAAGTTCTTCCGGCTGTAAGATATAGCCCATGATCGAGTAATGTGAAGCAGCGGAACGACCAATTTCGCCAGTTTGTTCCAGCTCCCGCAACCATTCCACGGGCAGCAGGCAGTTGAGATCCTCTTCGGCAAAAGTGGGATTGATGTGTAGATGGCAAACCCTTATCTCTTTTGCCGTTGCCGTACGTGGAATCACCCGGTAAGACGGATCGCCCCACCACGGATTTTGCCGTTCAGTTTCTTGATCAAAGGGTGGTTGGCTCGTCAAGGCGATGCCGCCAGAGCTCAACAGCGCCACCGTGCAATCCGACAGCGGTTTGGTCAGCGGCGTCCAGGGAATCTCGCGCGGGGCTTCCTGTTTAATCCACGATTTCACCATTTGCCCCGTTAATTTATCGAGATAGCGGTAAGAGTCTACGGTGGGCATAAGGCTAACTCTTCAGCTTTGGTCGATTTATGCCACGCAGCAGCAGCCAACTGCCGACGAGGATGAGCGCCACGGCCCAGACCCAATCCATGTGGGGACCAGCCAGCAGGGCCAGCAAGCCCATCGCCAGGAAACCCAATGCCGGATACATGGCCCAGCGGGTTGGGTATTGATCACGGCGCAGCCAGAGGAAAGCGAAGGGAGCAGCGAAGCCCAGAAAGAGCACGGCCGCAATCAGCCGAGGACCCCATGATGTTGATTCCACCAGGCGGCTCATCATCACGATAATGCCTATGGTTGTCATGATGCCAGCCGGGATGGCCGCCCACCAATGTTTGTGGTTGCGCAGATAAACGATCCAGAAGGGCAAAGCGATGCCAAACATTACCAGCGTGCCCAGGATTTCTTCGGGAGCACTTTCGCTGAGCAGGATAACGGCCGTTAACACACTCAACACCCAACCCGGAATCAAGGCCCACCACCTTTGGCGGTCGATTAAAAATACCAGCCAGAAGGGCGCGGCGACGGAAGCCATAAACAACGCGCCAATCCACTCGCCATCAAAGCCTGATTCGCCCAGGAATATCACCGCGGCCAGCCCCGCAGCAATAAACGTTGGGAACAGCCAGCCCCATTCATGCCGGCCACTGCTCAGATAAACAACCAAAAACAATACGCTTGCGCCAGCAAATATTGCGCCCCAAACGATAGGGGCAAGTTCTGGCAGCCAGCCCAGATTTTGCAGCAGGAAAAGTCCCCCAAACAGGATGAGGACAATTCCCCAAATCAAATTACTTCGCTTATGTTTCATTTCCATTTCTCCATTTCTTCTCAGGCATTTTCTTAACTTAATGGCTGCGTGAGAGCATAGGCGTGGCCAGCAGCAAGAGTCCGGCAGCAATCAGGAAAAGGGGCCACAGCCAGCTGTAATTGAGCTCGAACAGAAATACGGCCGTCATCCCCACAAATAACAATCCGCCAATGAACGGGCCGGTCACCGCCATTGTCCACTGGCCGCCGTTACGCCGATAAGCGCCTATTGCCGCTGACAGCGTGCCCAATCCTGGCAGCAGCAAGAAGAGTGCCCACCAGTTAGCAAAGGTTGGAATAAACCCAAAGTCATGCAGCAAATAAAGCCCACCGATGACGATGAAGACCAACCCGGCCATCCAGCCCAAGCCACCAGCCTGCCGGTCGGCGCGTCGCTCGGCACGCCGTTGGCTCCGTTCCTGGCGGCGCGAGGTGTATTCACCTTGTGTCTCACTCATTTGTTCAAGCTTGCTTGGGTCTGACATTTTAATTTCTCCTTTCCCGGATCACGTCTACGATTGGCGTGATACTTGATTTAATCAGGATACTCGCGGGGGAAACGGCCGTCCTCTAACCAAAGTTATGATCGGAGTTATATCTGGGGGTTTTGGATTTTTTGAGGGTGATATAGAGCAGCCGTTTGTTACACGGCCATTGGAATCATCAACACCGTCGCCAAATCCATTAACCCGTGCACCACCACCAGATAGGGCAGCAGTTGGGGCCGCCAGCGCAGCAGCAAACCCAGGAAGAGGGCAAAGGGTAGGAACATGAAAAAGCGCCACAGGAGGAAACGGCCGTTCCAAATCAAAGGTAACGTGCAGTGCTGCGCGGCTAAAAACAGAGAAGGGAGCAGCACGGCCAGCCAGCGGCGCCCGGTTTGTACTTCTAACCGGGGCATAACGTAAGCAAAATAGATTGGCAATTCAGCCAGCGCTATCGTCATCGGAAACAAAACACCCGCGAGGACAATTCCCCAAAGTGGCAGCGGCTGGATGAACAAATCCAGGGCAGCCTGCTGCGTTCCGAATAACCAGTTAGCTGACAATATGTTGGGCACGAAGGCAATCGGTCCGGTAAGAATGAGGGCACCCAGCAGGATGAGCAGGTCTTTTTTCAGCGTCTGGCGCTGGATGCGGAAAATGTCCCAATATCGTGCTCCTTCCCGACGGTACAACGTGTGTAACAGCCCAATACAAACGAGGTTGGCGAGAACGGCCGTTACCGGCCACCAGGCAGCCGATACCTGCCAGGCATCAGCTACTCCTAGAAAAAGCAACACGATAGCCACTGCTATTTGCCAGAAGGCAAAAAGAGCCAGGCGAGCTGGCAGCATCAGCCAGGGCCAGCGATTTTGTTGTGCAGTTATCGGGATAACCATCTGATTAGAACCTCCTTAGCATAGTGTGGCATAAAACGGCTTGGCCCGCCTCTAACTAAGGTTATGGCCGGGGTTATGTTTGCCGAACATAACCAAAGATAGGCGACAACCAGGTTGCTGGTTGCTAAGCTAATCATCATGGCGCAAACGATTTGGGCCACTCTATTGGCGGAACTTCCAAAAGAATGAAGTTTCATCTGGAACGAGGAGGAAAATAATGGAAAAGCAAAGTAAATCTGTTGCCCTGACAAGAGGCAATGCGCTCGGTGGCGTGCTGCTGATCGTTTTGGGCATTCTGTTTTTGGTCGGGCAAATTTTTGACATCCATATTGGTCGCTATGTGTGGCCTTTTATGGTGATTGTGCCTGGTGTGGTTTTGTTTTTGGGCGCATTGGCCGTGGAAGAAGAATTGGCCAAGGCGCTGGCCATCATCGGTGGCATTGTCACCATGGTGGGCACCATTCTGCTGGTGCAGAGCATTACCGATCTCTGGGCCAGTTGGTCGTATGCCTGGGCATTGGTGGCCCCAACGGGGCCAGGCGTGGGCCTGTGGCTGCTGGGTGTCGCTAAGGACAATGACGAATTGGTGAAAAGCGGCAAAGATTTGGTCCGGGTTGGCCTGGTGATGTTTGTGATTGCGGCCGTTTTCTTTGAGCTGGTCATTGGCGTGAGTGGGTTTGGTATGGGCCGGTATGGACTGCCGCTGCTGCTTATTGCCCTGGGATTGTTCTTGCTGGTGCGTAATGCCCGCCGCGGATGGGATAAAGCTTAAGGAGGAAATGATGTCTCAATTATCACACAAAGAACGACGCCCTGATTCGTTATTTGGGCCGATTGTTTTAATTGCTATTGGTTTATTCTTTCTGTTCAACCAAACCAATGTGTTGACAGATTTGTACTGGCTGGACGTACTGCGGCTGTGGCCGCTGCTGCTCGTCTTTTTAGGGTTAAATATTTTGGCTTTGCAGGCACCACGGCCGTATGCCTCCTTGTTTAGCGGCGTCATTGCCCTGATGGCGGTTGTGCTGTTTGGCTTTGTTTTGCTCAACGGGCTGGGCGGCACGCCGTTCCGGGGCCGCCTGGAGACAGGCGAGTGGCAGACAAGACCGATTCAATTTAGCGCAGCTAATGTGGAAACGGCCGTTTACAACATCACCATTGGTCCGCCCGGTGCCGATCTGTATGCCCTGGAAGACAGCAATGATCTGCTCGCCGGAACCATTACCTATCAGGATAATTATCTGTTTGATACGCGCGTTTCTGGCGGCGAGGCCAATATCCGACTGGCTCCGCAAAACAACAGCGAGGAATGGGTCTTCTTACCCGACTATTGGCGTGAATTTAGGGACGCCAACCGCTGGCAGTTAGGCCTCAACCAAAATGTTCCGGCTGACCTGACGCTGGAAGCGGTCGCCGGCAGTTCCGAACTGGACCTGCGCGATGTGTCGTTAGAAACATTAATGTTAACCGTTAGCGCCGGGGATATGGAGCTGCTGCTGCCCGGCGGCAACTATGACGCCCACCTCATTACTAATGCTGGTTCAAGCGAGATCACCCTGCCGGAAAACGGCCGTCACGCCATTGACCTGGAAGTGAATGCGGGCTCCGTAGTGCTGCACTTGCCATCCGATATGGCGCTGCATGTGGAAGTGCAGCGCGATCTGGGCAGCTTTAGTGCCAATGACGCCGGTTTGCGACAGGTAGAGGGACAAGAGAATGTGTGGGAAACGGCCGATTACGACAGCGCCCCCAACCGCCTGGATCTGAATGTGCACATCTCTGTAGGGTCTGTAACGATTGATTAATAGCGCAAACCAACTGGGCGAAGGCATTCAACGAGAAACACGGTATGACCATTCAATGGCAGGAAATATCCCCAGTTCTTGTGGGTTTAGTTACGTTTGGACTGATGTGGAGTGACTGGCTCCTGACAACTCTAACAGCCTGAATCGAAAGGGATTAAAAATGACAACACAACCTGTCTTAATCACCACAACCAAAACGACACAGCGGCGCTACGGCCGTTTCTGGCGTATGCTGGCAATTATTCTTGGTGTGTGGGGGGTGGGAACGGCCGTCTACCTGCTGTTCCTCTGGCCCTGGATGCGCACCTGGGGTGCCACCAAGGCCGAAATTGAGGCCGCGCTGCCGGGGGATGACATCGTGCCCAACGCCAACATTCGCACCACCAAAGGCATCACCATCCAGGCAGCGCCGGAAGCGATTTATCCCTGGCTGCTGCAAATCGGCGTAGACCGGGGCGGCATGTACAGCTACGACTGGCTGGAAAACCTCTTTGGCCTCAACGTCCACACCACCGACCGCATCGTGCCGGAATACCAAAACGTGCAGGTGGGCGACTTCTGGCGCTTCACGCCCAAAGATTACGTGCTCAATCCTGGTCCCGGCCTGTACGTACGCCAGCTAGTTGAAAATGAAGCCGTTCTGCTCTGCTTTGGCATGGAAGGCAAGCCAGACGAGCCCTGCATCGATACCTGGCAGCTTGTCCTGCAGCCGCAAACAGACGGGTCCACTCGCCTGCTGCTGCGCTCCAACATGGCGATGGAGCCGGAACTGCCAATTAAGCTGACCTACTTCATCCAATTCATCATGGAACGCAAGATGCTCCTGACCCTACGCGACAAGGTAGAACAGCCATGAAGATAATGCTTTATATTGTCATTGGGTTAATAATTTTGTCGGCCGTTGCCTGGCTCGGCTTACAAATCAAGCCACGGCCGTTTAGACCTACCCATCATCGGCGTGACGGAAGGTCCCAAAACGGATCAGGGGGTCAACCTGGGCCTGTGGGCTGAATCTATTTTCTTCCCGGCGATCTGGCTCACCGATGCGCGGGTGCGTTGGCAGGCGATGGATGGGGAAACGGCCGTACTGGTTGTGCCCTTCGGCGATGAAGAACAGCGCTTTGTCGTGCGCTTTGATGCCGAAACCGGTGCCCTGATGTTGATGGAAGCAATGCGCTACCGGGACGAGGCCGGCGAAAAAATCTTGTGGCTGGCGGCCAGCGTACCCGGCGCAACCATCGAGGCGGGCGGCGCAGCATTGGCAGCCACCGGCTCAGCCACCTGGCTGGATCAGGGCACGCCCTGGGCCACCTTCACCGCCGAAGAGATCGTTTACAACGTGGATGTGCAGGAATACATCCGTGCCATCGGCCCGTAAATTTACCCGTTTTTTGGAGGAGCGTTCGTGCCTCTACGATAAAAACTACATATAACGTAGATTTGTGCGCAGATCTTTATCTGCGTCCATCAGCGTTAATCTGCGTCCCATTTTTTAGGAGAAGATCATGCGAATCAAATTTGTCATTTTAATAATTGCCCTATTAGGCTTTTTTGCAGGCTGCACCGATGATAACGGTCCGGTTGAGACCGTTCGGGGGTCCGGCAATGTGATTACGGAAGGGAGAGAGGTGAGTGGGTTTACGGCCGTTTCCCTGCAAGGCATGGGCAAGCTACAGATTGACCAAACCGGCAGCGAATCCCTCAGCATTACCGCCGATGATAACCTGCTGCCCTACATCGAGACCCGCGTTCGCGGCAACAAGCTCATCATCAGCGTTCAGGGAAACACTCTCTTTAGCAACGTCACCGAGCTAACTTACCACGTCACAGTAGCCAACATCGACAGCGTAGAGCTGGACGGCGCGGGTGAGATTGAGGTAAGCCATCTGGATGCAGACGAGTGGCAGGTGAATCTGGACGGTACCGGCAGCATCACTGCCTCTGGTCAGGCGAACAAACAAACCGTGGAAATTATTGGTGCCGGTGCCTATACCGCTGACGAGTTGGCCAGCCAGGAAGCCACCGTGCGGCACAGCGGGGCCGGCATGGCCGTGGTGCAGGTTAGTAACCAACTCGATGTACGTATTGACGGCCTGGGCACGGTGGAATACATCGGCGATCCCGAGGTTACGCAAACGATCAACGGGCTGGGCACGGTGCGGCAGCGATGATTCATTCAGAATCTCAAGATGCACTATTGGGAGAACGGCCGTCTACCCATTTGGTTCGGCAGCGTTGGTTAAACTGGCTGGGCGCAGTCGCCCTGTCGGCGGTGCTGGGAGTCATCACCGCCCTCATCATGCCGCGCGGTCCGGCAACGGCGGCCGAGGCGCTGGCCGTAATGGGCAGCAGCCTGCTGGTGGGTCTGCTGGCCGGCTGGATATTGCCCCGCCGCCGGGCAATGTTGCTGGCACCCATTGTCTACATTCTGGCAGTTGAATTGGCCCGCCTGGGTGCCGTTGGCCCGACCGTAGACGCCATTCGCCTGGACAATACATTTGGCATCCTGGCCCTCATTTTGGGGCGCGGCTTTCATGGCCTGGTCGGGCTTTTGCCTATGATCCTCGGTGTGGCGATAGGCATTCTGCTAACCACCGCCGCAAGTCGCTGGAGATGGTTGGGAACGGCCGTCCTCACCCTCCTCCTTCTCGCCCTGGCCATCTTCATTGCCCGGCCTGCCAGCACCCCGCCCATTCTCGGTGCCGATGGCCGGCCGCTGCCCGGCAGCATTGCCGAACTGACCAGCGTCAACATTGGCGGCCAGGAACAGGCGCTAATGATTCGCGGCTACGACGTGAACAAACCTATTCTGCTCTACCTCAGCGGTGGACCGGGCCAGAGCAGCCTGCCCTGGCCACGCGTTTTGTTCGATGACCTGTCGCGCCACTTCATCATCATTGGCTGGGACCAGCGCGGCAGCGGCAAATCGTACGCTGCCCTGGACCCGGCAGAGACGCTGACGCTGAACCAGACCATCGCCGACACCATCGCCGTGACCAACTACCTTCGGGAACGTTTCGACGAGGAAAAAATTTACCTGTTGGGCGAATCGTGGGGCACCACGCTGGCGGTTCTGGCGGCCCAGCAGCGGCCCGATCTGTACCATGCCATCATCGGCAGCGGCCAGATGGTGAGCCAGCGGGAAACAGACCGCCGCCTTTACCATGACGTGCTGGCTTACGCCGAACGCACCGGGGATGAAGAACTGCGGGCGCAGATGTTGGCCTTTGGCGAACCGCCATACCGGGATTTATACGCCTATGTTGTTGTGATGGACTACTACGAACGACTGTACAAACCGTACACGCCGCCGCAAGCCTACCTGGAAAAAGGGGAGGCTGCCGGGCTGGGACCGTGGAACGTGTTGGGCAGCGAGTACAACCTGGTGGAAAAGGTCAACGTGTTCCGCGGCTTTCTGGATACGGCGTTCATTCTTTACCCGCAGCTCCAGGAAATCGACTTCCGGCAAGATGTCCTCCGGCTTGAGGTTCCTGTTTACGTTTTAGACGGCGCGGCCGAACTGTCGGCCCGGCGCGATCTGGCACTGGAATGGTTTGACATGCTGGATGCGCCCATCAAATGCATTTACACTTTTGAGAATGCAGCCCACGCCCCTGCCTTCGAGCATTTTGAAGCGTTCACCCAAATCATGACGGAGACGGTTTTGCCGGAGACTTATTTGCTTCGGTAACGTCGCCTTTGGAGCCCGGCAGAGATGGACCATGTGGACCTTTAATGAACGGCGCAATGAAAGTTATCAGTTGGCAGCACGAGCACACTGCTGAGGCGGCGGCGCTATTTGTGCAAAATTATCACCAGCAGCGACTGCTGGTGCCGGTACTGCCGGATATCATGACTGACGTTGAACAGGTGGCTGCCAGGTTAGAGCAGCTGCTGCGCACCTCTTCAGGGGTGAAGGCATTGGAAAACGGCCGTCTCCTCGGTTATCTCGCCTGGTACCTGGTGCCAAACTTTCGCAAGACGCCGCGCCTGGGCGCTTACGTGCCTGAATGGGGTCACGGTGCTGTGGAAGAAGGCAAAGCCGCCATTTACCGGGCGCTGTATCGAGCCGCTGCGGCACAATGGGCAGCGGCAGGCTGCCAGGTGCACGCTATCACGCTGCTGGCCCACGACCAGGAAGCGGAAAAGGTCTGGTTTTGGCAAGGTTTTGGCCTGACTGTGGTAGATGCCGTGCGGGCGGTACGGCCGTTCGGCGCGATGCCCCAAACCCCACTGCACATTCGCCTGGCGACTGTGGCAGACGCTTTAGCCTTAACAGCTCTCGATGCCGACCATTGGCAGCATTACGCCCAGCCACCTATTCTGATGACACCACGCAGCGGGCTGGATGCTGACGGCAATGCTGCCTTTTTATCGCGACCAAGAAACAGCGTTTGGCTGGCTTATGATGGCGGCTCGCCTGTAGGCTTCATCCGCTGCAGCGGCTATGATTTTGACAGCGTCGCCATTGTGGAATCAGAATGGACAGTGGCAATTACCGGCGCGTATGTGCGCCCTGCTTACCGTGGCCAACGGGCAGCCACAGCGCTGCTAGACAAGGCCTTGCGCCATTATGAAGCGTGCGAGTTTACCTGCTGTACCTTGAATTTTGAATCGTTTAACCCGGAGGCTGCCGCCTTTTGGCCGCGCTACTTTGAACCTGTATGCCATTCTCTACTGCGCGTTCCAGAATTTTGACAAATGCGTAAATCTTTGGCCAGCGTGGCCGGGAAGCAACCCTCACCCAAAGGGGAGCGGCTAATGTCCATTACGGCCGTTGGCCCTACCCGGTCATTCCCACAACCATGCCCAATATGCTCCATAACTGGTTTGTAACAGCAAAATATAACCGCGATCATAACTTTGGTTAGACGCTAGTCGTGCCGGTTTAGCCCTAAGCTGTCCCCAATAAATCTAAAAGTAAGGTAGCAGTTGTTATTTGCTGCCTGGGAGGAAACGATGTTTCGTAGCAGTGTGAAGCTATTGCTAATTTTGCTCTTTTTGTCGGGTTTTGTCAGTTGTGGCGGGACGACACCTGCGGAGGATGATCCGGCTGTAGACGTGCTGGAAGCAACGGCCGTTTCCCCCACTACACCTGCCGCCACACCCATCCCCGCAACGTCCGACAGCAGCTTTGACTGTACGGTTGTCAATGAAATTCCCACGGCCGAATGCCAGGCGCTGGTTGCCTTCTATAAAGCCACCAACGGGACAAACTGGCAAGACAGCGCCGGCTGGCTGCAAACAACCAGCCCGTGCAGTTGGTTGGGCGTCACCTGTGCCGATGGCCACGTAGACATGCTGGGCTTTTACTACAACAATCTACAAGGCCAACTGCCGACAGCCCTGGCCGACCTCACCTTTTTGCGCGTGTTGGATTTGCACAATAATGCACTCACTGGTGTCGCACCGTTTGATTATGGCCGTTTGTCCAATCTGGAATATATTGACCTATCGGTCAACCAGCTGGGCGGCTCCATTTCAGAAGCCATAGGCGATTTAGTGGCGCTGCAATCGCTCAACCTGGCAAACAACCAGCTAAGCGGTCCAATTCCCGCCACAATAGGTCAGATCGCCCCGCTCAGGAATCTCGATCTTTCCTACAACCAGCTCAATGGCGAACTGCCGGCTTCCCTGGCCAATCTCACCGCTCTGGAAAGCCTGCGCCTGCGCGCCAACCAGTTTACCGGCGCGATTCCCTTTGGTTTGGGCGAACTGCCCGCGCTGGCCGAAATTGATCTGACGCTGAACCAGTTGAGCGGCACGGTGCCCTCGGCGCTGTACGAGGTTGCCGTTCATCGGCTGTGGGGCAACCAGCTTGATGGCACCATCTTTGTCGGCAATGATGGCCGGCAAGATGTCAACTATCTTGGCGCGGCTTTTACGTTGGATACGGCCGTTGCCAACAGCGCATTCCCCGAGTTGGTACCGGCACGGGCCGCCGAGCCGGGACCCGGCGTGCTCTGGGCCCCAGGCGAACACATCGTTTTTACCCTGACGGGTGCTGCCGGAACGGAAAACCACAACCCAATGGGCCTCTACGTGCCGGCCGAAGCGCAAATTCACATCTACCAGACGGCCTTACTGAACGCCGAAGTGCAGCCGGCGGTGGATGCGTTGCAGGCGCTTTTAGCCGATCCGTCCAGGCTGGCCGCTTATGAGATTGTCAGCCCGGAGGCAGGCACAGCCCAGCCGGGCCTGACGATGCTGCCGCCCAGTAACGCCGTCGTTAACTTGCGCGCTCAGGTGGAACTGCTCACCTTTGCCGAAGGCAGCGGCGTGCGCTACCTGACGCAGCTCAGCCAGGGGCCGGTGCCGATCAACAACCAGGACCTGTTCTACACGTTCCAGGGTCTCACGGATGATGGCGCGACGTATGTCGCCGCTTACTTCCCGGTATCTTTCGCTGGGCTGCCCGACTCGCCGCAGATCAACGAAGAGGCGTTTGCCACGCTCATGGCCGATTGGCAGGGTTACCTGGAGGATACGCTGGCGCTGCTGAATGAACAGTCCGCTGCGGCCTTTACGCCAGACCTGGCGGCAGTGGATGCACTGATTCAGTCACTTTCGGTCGGGGGGACAACGGCCGTTCCCAGCCTAAACATTGTCTGGCCCGAGGCGGAAGAGGCGGTAGACGGCCAACCCATTTTGCAGTGGGAACCGTTCGCTGACGCTGTGAATTACCACGTGGTAGTGCTGGATGACGTGGCCTACCCACCGCAGGTTGTTCTGGATAAAACCGTCACCGAGCCAATGCTGGCCGTGGAAACGGCGCTGGCACCCGGACATTACAGCTGGACGGTGTGGGCGCAGGATGGGGAAACTACTGTGCTCGCCGAATTGACCAGCAGTTTTATCGTAGCTGACGAGTAACGGATCCATTTTTGGGAGACTGGTTCCAACACCGGCACCAGTCTCCACAAGGAATTTTATAACCTGATGGCTTCTTCTACCCCCTCTGTAACTCCCATTCCCGGCCCGGCACAGAGCCTGGCCGAACCCGGTTCGCGCCGCTGGCTCACGGCTGAAACCAAACTCTGGCGGGCACTCCTCTGCGGGCTGGGCAGCGGGGCCCTGTGGGGCACCGTGCTCGCGTCGATGCTGGCCGGATATGAACAGCGGCTTTTGCCCATGCCCTGGAATCTGCTGCTGTTTGGCTTCCTCGGCTTTGCCTTTGTTTCTGCAGGGGACGGCATTTTGACGCTGCTCTGGAAAATTGTGGGTTTTGTTTTGCGCCGCTTAAAGTGGGAACGGCCGTATCATCTGTTACTTGCCATCCCCCAAAACCAAATCGGGCGGTTGCTGGCAGTGGGGCTGTTCTTGTACGGCCGTCACCTCTTCCCGGAAACCATCTTCAACAACGTCGGCCTACCCCCATCTACCCAGCTTGTGATCTGGCCCATCGCCGTTAGCGGCGCTCTGGTCAATGTGGCCCGAATGCCGGTCCGCGGCCAACGGGGGCGGCTGGTTTTGCTGGGCACGGCTTTGCTGCTCAACAGTTTGGCTGTAGGCTGGCTGCTCTATCGAGGTACAGATGACTATCTGGCCCGAGCAGAACTGACGCCGGTAACGGCCGTTACGCCGCTCACGCTGGAAAATCCCGGCCTGCCCGGTCCGTACAGCGTGAACAGTCTCACATACGGCAGCGGCACGGACAAGCAGCGTGACGAATTTAGGGCCGAAGCTACTTTAACCACGCCGACGGTAGACGGTACTGCAATTTATCCCGGTTTTGGCGGTTTGGGTGAAACGGTGGCCAACTGGTTTTGGGGCTTTGATTTTAGCCAGCTGCCGCTGAACGGCCGTGTCTGGTATCCCGAAGGCAACGGACCGTTTCCGCTGGTGCTTATCGTGCATGGCAACCACAGCATGGCCCACTTTTCTGACCCTGGCTACGCTTACCTGGGGGAACATCTGGCCAGCCGGGGCATGATTGCCGTTTCCGTGGATGAAAACTTCCTCAATGGCTACATGCTGGCCGATGCCGGCGGTGCGGAAATGCCGCTGCGCGGCTGGCTGCTGCTCAAACATTTGCAGCAGTGGCGCACCTGGAACGAGACGCCAGAAAACCGTTTCTACGGACAGGTCGATTTGAGCCGCGTGGCCCTGATTGGTCATTCGCGCGGCGGCGAGGCGGTGACCCACGCTGCTCTGCTCAACACCCGCCCTTACCCGCCGGTTACGCGAGTGGCGGATTCCGACGAGTTTGGCTTTGGCATTCGCGGCGTGGTGGGCATTGCCCCGTCGGATGGCCAGTTTAAGCCAAACGGCCGTCCCCTAATCCTGCAAGACACCAGCTACCTCATGCTCGTGGGCGGGCACGATGCCGATACACACACAGCAATGGCCATCCCCACCTACAACCGCGTGCGCTTTGCCGACAATCCTGATGCGTTTGCCGCCGTCGCTTATCTATACCGCGCCAATCACGGCCAGTTCAATACCATCTGGGCCGATCGGGATTATGGGCTGATGGATTCGACGCTGCTCAACCGGCAAGCCTATCTCAGCAGCGAGGAGCAGCAGCAGACGGCCAGGGTCATCATTACCGCTTTTTTGGAAGCGGTGCTTAACGAGCAGGACGGCTACCGCCAACTGTTCCACGCCCCGCATACGGCCGCCGCCTGGCTGCCGGATGATCTGCTGGTGACGACCTACAAAGATGCTTCCTTCCTGGCAGTAGACACCAGCACGCGGGGCGGCCAATCAAAAAACGTAACGCTGACCGGAGCCATAGCTACCGCCACCGATTTTGCCACCTGGAAACGGGAACGACTGCTGCTGCGCGATGGGGAAAGCTCGCAGGGCAACCTGGCGCTGCACCTCATCTGGGAAGCTGGCGCTGAACCAATGTACAGCCTGAAACTACCGCCGGAAACTATGCGCGAATGGGCACTAACCGGACAGGATGATTTGACTTTTGCCTTAACCAGCGCGAGTGATGAGCCGCTGCCGTTGGAGGTGATGGTGGAACTGGAAACGGCCGTAAACACAACAGTGCGCCTGCCATTGTCACAGTTTGGCGCTATTCACCCACCGCTGCCGGCCCATATTCTCAAAGCAGACTGGATTGAACCGGTGCTGGGATTTGACAAGATTAACGTGCAAACGCCTTACGAACGGGTGCTGCAAACCTACGTGCTGCCTTTGTCTGCCTTCCAGACTGTAGATGCCGCTTTTCAACCGGAGCAGATTACGGCCGTTCGTTTCCTTTTTGTTGGTGAACAGGGCGGTGCCGTGTATCTGGACGAGATTGGATTTGTAAAGCAATAAACGATAGCAAGATTTTGGAGAAAGACATGTCAAATTGGATGCGTTTGATTGTGGCAGTTGTTGTTGGTGCCCACGGTGTTGGCCATATTTTGTTTCTGGTTCCCCTGCTAGGCATAGCTGATTGGGGACAAACTACCCGCTCCTGGCTACTGGGCGATGGTTGGCTGGCCAAAGGGATGGGCAGTCTCATCTGGCTGGCGGCGCTTGTGGGGTTTACGGCCGTTGCCATCGGTCTGTATCGTCTGACGGATTGGTGGCGGACGGTGGCGCTGGTGGCTGCGGCCGTTTCTACCGTGGGCTTGCTCCTGTTTTGGACCAATCCGGCGAGTCCCCCCGTCATTTCTGCACTACTATTCAACCTGCTGCTCTTTGCCGCGCTGCTGATCTTCAACTGGCCGCCTGTGGCTCAGCCCACCGGATGACCTTTAAGTTAAGTACCTATCCGAATATTGGCCACAGAGTTCACAGAGATTTTTGAGATTGGTCTCAAGCTCTCTATTTTCTCTTTTTCCTCTGTGGCTTTTCGGATAGATTCTAAGGCGAGAACTATGAAATTTCTAGTGACACTTTTACTATTGGCCGGGGCACACTTTGCTCTGACGGCCATTGTACCGGCACCGGCGGGTAAAGCGTGGATTTTGTGGCCCTTCGCCACCGATACCCAGGTCAGCCTGCATCTGGCGGGCGAGGGGACAGCCAACGTCACCAAACTGCTGTCGGTGATTGCCGGCGTTTGTTTTTTGGCAGCCATCATGGCGCTGTTTGGCTGGCTATTTCCGGCCGAGTGGTGGGGTGTGTTGGTGGGGATTGGCAGCATCGCCTCCCTTGCTCTTTACCTTCTTTTTCTCAGTTCCTGGGTCATCATACCGATTATTATTGATCTCTTCCTGCTATGGGGACTCATTTTTGCCCACTGGTCCGCGGCCATGCTGCGCGGTATGTAACTGTTTTAGCCCGTTCAATGTTCGACGATGGGCAAATAAATGTGGTAAGTGATCGTTTCAAAATGAGCGGTAACGGCCGCGGCTTCTCTTACCTCGTCATCGGCTACCACACCCGCCTCAATACCAGAAGCCAAAGGGCCACAATGGCTCCACCCCCCAACCAAATGAAAGGCGGGATCAGATGGATGGCTACTTTCGCCAACAGCAAGATTACCCGGCCGAGTTGACTCTGCCAAAGCAGCAGATTTACCCCCACAAAAATAATGAGGGCGGGCAATGCTAAAACTATCCAGGAAGAAGATGGATACGGCCGTTTCTCGACCGTCCCCGTTAAACCAATTTTCATAAGTATCTCTCCTAAAATCCTCAATCTCGCATTCGCTTAAGGGAGCAATCTGTTACAAATCCCTGTTCAGGCGGATGATGTGAAAAAGTTGGCAGCGAATCTATCATGGTTGCCGGATTAGTGGCACCGGCGTCCGGCTCAATGGGATTGCTACAACAATTGTCAAAACTGACAAGAGGGCAACGGTAATCCAGAGCGGGATCAAGTCACCACCAGTGTCTGCGGGCAATACCGGCAGCACCCCTAGTGTGACGTTACTGGCGGCGTGAAACAGGTGAGCGATGAGCAAACTGCCGTTTGTTTGGTTGTAAAGCCAGGTGTAAATGATGGCCAGCGCCACGCTTTGCAGCAGGAACAGGGACAACGGTATCGTCTGATGGAAGTTGCCGGGCAGCCAAAACAGCGGCAAATGCCAGGCACCCCAGATGAAGCCTATGATCAGGCTGGCAGGCAATGAGCCGTACCGGGCTTGCAGCCGGGGCAGAGCATAGCCACGCCAGCCTATTTCTTCGCCTAAAACACTGAAAAACAGCACGTAGAAGAAGATTGGAATGATTAAATACCATTGTGAAAGATCATTGAAAACGAAGTTTGCGCCACCGCCGCCCAGCCTATACAGCCACAGGGCAACGAACACAATTACGGCCGTTCCCCCCAAGCTAAACAAGTACCAACCCAACCCCACGCGCCACAGCCAGAGCCGCCGCCAAATTTCTCGTAACCCGGCTTTGCCCTCCGCAGCGGTCGTTAATCCCAAAGCCGCCGCCGTCGGCCCAAACGTCCCTAAAATTAGCATCACGTCATTATCAAGTTCTAAAACGGCCGTTGGCCACCATATTGCCCAGGAGATCACAAAGGTTAATAAAAAAAAGGTCGTAACTTTGTGTCGCCGCCAAATACGCATGGTTTACCTCATTGATTCGGTGAAGCACAGTTGATTAAAGCTTCTGCTGGATACAAGATGAAGTCCAATTAAGGCTCCGGAAAAGAGACCGCTGCCGTTTGGCCTTCCCCTTTCGCAAACTGCGCCGCATGACGGTACACAAAGGGTGCCGCCAGCCAGTAAACTGCGCCCACATAAAACAAATTGATGTGAAACGCCGTCGGTCCCAAAAGCAGCTGTAGCCCAAACGCACCAAAAGAGATAGCCACCGCCAACGCCGTGTACAGCTTTGTACGATGCAGCCAGGCATATGGCAGAAAATGTACGCCACCCAATCCGGCCAGAATGACCGGGATGGAGCGGGGATTCAGGTTAAAAGCGACGATCAAAGCGGGCAGGGCCAGCGCCTGGGAAACCGCCAACTGGACAGACAGCGCTCGCAGTGGATTGTCGGCGGCCATGCGTCCCCAGCCCATGCGGCGTTCCAGCCAAAAGGCAAACGGTAAAGCCACGCCCCC
Organism: Anaerolineaceae bacterium; assembly: GCA_002699125.1. Taxonomy (GTDB): domain Bacteria; phylum Chloroflexota; class Anaerolineae; order Promineifilales; family Promineifilaceae; genus Leptofilum. Next base: position 2,250 of record PABI01000123.1, on the reverse strand, counting down.
CTGGAACAGCACGATGAGTGCGGCCGTTTCCTCCGGCAGCACAAACGACAAGATACCACTGATAAGAAAAGTAGCCCCATAAGCAATCAGGAAGGGTGCACCGCCAGCGGAACTGGCACTAACTTCGGCAAAGGCATGGCTAAAGGTCATTCTGTTTTGTTTCATGTTCCACCTCTAATTCTCGTATTAAGTGGAGAACGGAAAGTAACTTTAAAACAAATGCCAAGGTGTGCTTCCGTTCTCCTTATAAGTAAATGCCCTTTGGTCTTTTAAGCAACTTTCCGGCATTTACTTAAAATTCGGAGCGTTCAAAGCGCCAGACGGCCGTCATAAAAAAGACAACACACCAAACGGCCGTTGCGCCAATCATCGTCAACGCCAAACTGTCCAGCGGCATATCGTAAAGGATCATCAGACCCACTTGTTGCAGCTGCCAGGGCGAAATTTGCACCAAAGCTTTAATGGGCACCATGCCGCCGCCCAGCAAAGACCCCAGCGTCACCGCCAGCAAAATGCCGCGACGGGCCGTCAACGTGCCCATGAGCAGCGTTAGCGTCAGATAAAACAGGGCGTGCAGCGTAACCACGGCCATCATGCCGGCAAAGTTGAGCCAGGTAAAGGCGCCCGGCTCATACAGCCAGAACAAACCATAAGCTGCCAGCGCCGACGGCAAAACCATGAGAAACAGTAGACCCACGACGTTGGCCACCAGCTTGGCGGCGACAAAAGCGGTGCGCGAGACGGGTTTAGACAAAATCCATGCGGCCGTTCCCAACTGCACCTCTTCGATAATACTGTCCTGCAAGGCCACAATAACGCCAATGGCCAGCCCCACGGCAGCAAGCCCGGCAAAAAGCTGGCTGCTCATTTGTAATGGATCTTCGTCCATCACCGGATTCCCGTTTGGATCGGTGAGTGTGGGGAAAAGAAAGAGAGACAGCGCCAAAATCCCGTTGAGCAAAAAGACCCACAGCAATATCCGCGTCAGGGCGGGGCGCAAGGGCCACCATTTTTGATTTTCTCGCTGTAATAAATTGTTAAAGCCGCGGAAACGGCCGTTTCCCACAACCATCTGAAATTCCGCATTACTGCTGCTCATCGTTTGCTCCTTTTACCAACGTCATGAACGCTTCTTCCAGCTCTACTTTTTTGCGCCCAAAGGCGGTCACTGTGGTCTGTTCGTCAGCCAGCAGCTGACGCAATAATTTTGCCTCGGCCACGGCTTCATCTTTAACCGCCACTTGCCAGATGGTGTGCCCGTTTTGTCCTTGAAGCGTAATTTGCTCAATCCACGGTTCTTGCTCTACTCGCGTGCGCACCGCAGCCAGATCGCCCTGCAAGGCAACGGTGTAAATCGTCTTGCCTTCGCCGTTGAGCAACTGCTCGATAGGGCCCTGGGAAATCAACTTACCTTCATTCAAAATAGCAACCGTGTCGCTCACTTGCTGCACATCATCCAGAATATGCGTGGAGTAGAACACAGTGGCATATTTGCGCAGCTTTTCCATAACGACCAGCACATCGTGCCGTCCAATGGGGTCCAGTGCCGCCGCCGGTTCGTCTAAAATGAGCAAATCCGGGTAGTTCACCTGCGCCTGGGCCAGCCCCAGCCGCTGCCGCTCGCCGCCGGAGAAGCCTTTGACCGGTCGGTCGGCTTTGTCGGCTAATCCCACCAGGTTAAGCACCTCATTGACGCGCGCTTCAATTTTGGCCGGTGGCCCTTTGAAGAAGAAACGGGCCGTAAAGCGCACCGTTTCACGAGCGGTCATGGTCGGGTAAAAATGAGGCTGCTGCGGCATGTAGCCAATGCGGGCGCGAATGGCCAGGCTGTCATGCACAATATCATGGCCAAAAACGGTGCCCTGCCCGCTGCTAGGTTTAATGAGCCCCAGCAGCAGCTTCATGGTGGTGGTTTTACCTGCGCCGTTTGGCCCCAGAAAACCAAAGATCGAATGCTGAGGGACGTTGAGGTTTAGGTCATTGAGTACGGAAACTCCGTCATAATTTTTACTGAGGCCCTTGGTTTGGATAACGGCCGTATTTGTCAGTTCCATTTGTCCTTATCCCCTTTTTTTTGAGCCTGTCGTTCAAGCGTGCAGCCCATTCCTGCCCCTACGGCAATACCCAGTACAAGGCCCACGGCCATTTGGTCAAACATTAGCCCAAAAATTAAGCCTAAGGCATCTTCCAAAAAATAATCAAGGGTTTTGAGGCATAAGGGGGCGGATTTGAACAAACCATTTTTCAAGT
>PABI01000122.1 GCA_002699125.1 Anaerolineaceae bacterium | reverse complement strand
GCGGACGAGCCGGAAGAGCCGGATGCGGACGATGAAGCACTGGAGAAAAAAGGCCCCAGCGATTTGCCTGATTGGTTGGTTCATGACAGCGATCCGGAACCCATCATTAATGCGCCCACTACCATTTCTACCGAGTTTTATCAGGATTTGCTGGACAAAGCGGACGATTTGCCACAGCCGGATGATCTGTTTCCGGACGATGAAGATACCAACCTGCCTGATTGGCTGTCTGAAGCAGATGAGCCAAGCCAGATGGCAGAGACTCGGGCCGATGAAGAGGCCAGCGCCGGGCTGACAGGGTGGTTAAGTGAGCTGCGTGATGAGGAGCCGGAAGAAGATACGGCCGTTCCCCAACAACCTGAAGACGATGTAAGCAGTGGTCTCACCGATTGGCTGCATGAACTTGATGATCTGGGCAGCCCACCGGAAGATCATACGGCCGAAAACGCTGCCGCGTTGGATGAACTGCTGAGCGATCAGCCGGACGCCGACGATGATGATTGGCTGCAAGAATTAGGCCCGGCCCAAACAGACATATTTCCCCGGCAAACCGATGAACCGGATGAAGAAGCTGCTGAAGAGCTGCCCGGCTGGATGGATGAGTTAGGTCCCGTGCAAACCAATCTGCTCGATCCCAACCAGATTGCTGAATTAACTGGGCCGCTGACGGATCTTCCTGAAGGTGATCTCATTGATGATGAAGATGCTGGGGCTGACGCTTCCTTTACAGATTTGTTTGAGACGGCAACCGGCAGTTCTACCGATGACCTGCCGGATTGGCTGGATACGGCCGTAGAAGACGTTGATTCGTTTCTGGAAGACATGCCCGACGAGCCAGCCGGCGAAGTGGCACCCGCTGAAGCAGCCAGCGACTGGTTTGGCGATGATCTGGCGGCTGACGACACTGACCTGGACTGGTTGACGGAGACTGGTGAACTGGAAACGGTGGCTGAATCACCCGCAGATGAAGAAATTACCCCTGCTGAAGAGACGGCCGAAGATGCGTTTGCTTTTGCCGACGATTTTGCCACAGAGGATGAAGCTGCTGAAGCGCTGTTTGACAGCGCCGATCTGGCGGAAGGCGATGACTTTGCCTGGCTTTCAGACATGGAGGCGATTGAAACGGGTGAATTGATTATTGAGCCTGAATCGGAGAAGCTGCCCGTTCCCGACGAACAACCGTCACGCGATGAGGCAGATCTACTGGAAGAAGCCGAACTCAGCGTTACAGATGAAGCTGGGGATGATACCTGGACCAGCGACACCTTTTTTGCCGAAACGGCCGTTGGTGAAGATTTGCCCGATTGGCTAAACCAGCTGGATCAGGCAGATGAATCGGCCGAAACAGCCGATGCCGATGCGTCCGATGAAGAAATGCCGGATTGGATCGCCAGTATGCGGCCGGGCCAAGGCATCATGGGCAGTGAGCTGCCCAGCGTTTTCCCCGAAATGGATTTACGGGACACGCTGGAAGGGATTCCAGAGGAGCTGGCCGGTGCCGAGCTGCCAGACTGGCTGCAAGACACGCCCCTGGATGAAGCCCCGCCGCCGCTATTTGAAGGATCCACCAAAGACGAGCCAATGGAGATTCCCGATTGGCTCCAGCCTGGCGCTGAGGAATCTGACACGGCTGTTCCAACGCCGGGCGTGCCAGCAAACCAGCCGGAAGCGGGCAGCAGCCGTGATGAGTGGCGCTCGCTGCTGGAGGAACTGCCGCCGCTGACCCCGCTGGCAGAATCATTGCCCAAGGCAGAGCTTCCCGAATGGGTGCAGCAACTCAAACCGCCGGAATTAACGGGCGAACCACCGCGTGAACCAGAAGGGCCAGAAGAGATCTCCGGCCCACTGAAGGGGATGCACGGCATTGTGGCTATTGAACCGGCTATCGCCAAGCCGCGCTCAGTTACGCTGCCCGCGCCTTACGTGACTACGCCGGAACAGCAGCAGCAGGTGGCATTGTTGCAGCAGCTCACCCAGGAAATGCCAGAAGCGGTCACGACGCTTTCTACCAGGCCAGGGTATGACACGGCCGTTTGGCTGCGTGTCGTTTTAGCCATTTTACTCATTGCTGCTGTGTTGGTGGGGCTGCGTGGTCCCAACATTGTGGCGACGGATGCGCCTGTTCCGGCCAATGTACAGGCAGTGGATGCGGCCGTTTCTGCCGCAGCCGGTCAGCCGGTGTTGCTGGCTGTGGAATACACCCCCGCCATGGCTGGTGAGCTAACCCCCCAGGCGGAATTGCTGCTGGCGCATCTGGCGGCCAACGGCAGCCCGGTGATCATCACTAGCCAATACGCGGCGGGAACGGCCGTGGCCAACAATCTTGCCACCGCTGCCAATCCGCAAATGATTGGCTACGTGCCTGGTGAAAGCATTGGTTTGCGCCAGTTGGGCGATTGTTTGGGTGGGCGAAATGAATGTGAACAGTTGAACGGCCGTTTGCTATCGACCGATATACAGGCTGATTTAAGCCAGATCGGATTAATCATCGTGCTCACCGGGGACCGGGATAATCTGGTTAACTGGATTGAGCAGGTCGGCAGCGTTGCTGGAGACGTGCCGATCGTGGCCGGGGTAACCCAGGCATTGACACCGCTGGCAAATGGTTACGCTACGACCGGGCAGCTGAGCGGCCTTTTGGGCGGTGCGCCAGATGCCGCTGCTTATGAGCAGCTGGCAGCGCTGCCAGCCAGCGGTGTGGCGACCCATTTGAACGCTCAGATTTTTGGCCAGCTTTTGGCCGGTTTGCTGCTGCTGATTGGCTTAATCACCTATGGCAGCCGCAGCCTGGCAAGCAATCGACGACAAAAAAGATAAAAAGACGTATGACTGAATTGGCTGGACTCATCATCGGTATATTGCTCACGCTTTTTATTTACAGCTACATGGTTGGCGATAATCCGCTGTATCGGATTTCGGTCCATCTGTTGGTTGGCGTGAGTGCTGCTTATGCTGTGGTGGTGGTGGTGCGCCAGTTACTGCTGCCCATTTGGCGACAGATTCAGGCCAATCCCACCGATCCGGATTCTTTGATTTGGCTGGTGCCCGTCTTGTTTGTGCTGATGCTGCTGGCCCGACGCCTGCCCAGCGTGAGCTGGTTGGGCAACACGTCGCTGGCGCTGCTGGTTGGCGTCGGCGCGGCAGTGGCTTTGTTGGGCAGCCTGACGGGCACGCTGTGGCCGCAGATTGTGAATGTACAGTCGGCGACCCCGCTGCAAGGGGGTGTGGTGGCTGTTTTAACCGTATGCACCTTGCTGGCCTTTCAATTTACAGCATTGCGCCCGCGCAGCAGCGGTACGTGGCAGCCCGCGATGTGGCAGCGGGGCGTAACGGCCGTTGGCCGCATTGTCCTCACCGTGACGTTTGGCGCCTTATTTGCCACGCTGGTTAGCACCGGACTTATTTTATTGGCAGAACGACTCAACTTCTTCCTAACAGAACTGGTACAACGATTCTAATGACGACTGAAGCGCCGCAGGTAGAAAAGTACGAATCATTCCTGGTTGCTGATTGCGGCAGCACGCACACCACGGTGGTTCTGTTTGATATGGTGGCTGGCGCGTATCGGCTCATTGCCCGAACGGCCGTACCCACCACCGTCCATGCCCCCTGGTTCGATATGGCCCAAGGCGTGCAGCAAGCCATCACACACATTTCCGAGATTACTGGGCGCAAGCTGCTCAACGAGCAAGGGCGTCTCATTCGCCCCGTGCGCACCGATGGCACCGGCGTCGATCATTTTGCCGCGGTGGCCAGCGCTGCCCAGCCGCTGGATGTGCTGCTGGTTGGTTTATTTGATGAAGTAAGCATTACCTCGGCCCGCAAGACGCTACGTTCTGTTTACCATCATGAAAAAGACCGCCTGACGCTGTCTGACCAGCGACGGCCGCATGAGCAGGTAGGCGCCGTGGTGCAGTCACAGCCGGAACTCATTCTCATCGCCGGCGGCACAGACGACGGTGCCGAAGACCGCTTGCTGCAAATTGTGGAATCAGTGGGGTTGGGCATAAGCGTGATGGGCGACAGCCACGTGCCGGAAGTGATTTTTGCCGGCAACATCAAGCTGCGCGAGCGGGTGCAGGAAATGCTGGGTGAGTATGCCCATGTGCAAATGGCCAACAATTTGCGCCCCACATTAGAAACGGAACAGCTGGATGATGCTGTACGGCTCATCACCGACCTGTATGAAGAACTGAAAATTAATGAACTGCCCGGCGTACAGGAACTACGTGACTGGGGCACCTCACCTATTTTGCCCACCGCCCACGCGTTTGGTGGCATTGCCCATTACTTTGCCGCGCTGCACAACCAGTCGGTTTTGGGCGTGGACCTGGGCAGTAACAGTGTCTCATTGGTGACGGCCAATCCCGAAAAGGCGCAGGTCTCCATACATTCCGAACTGGGTACGGGCCACCCTGTGGCGAATTTGCTGGACAAGGTTTCAATTGATGAAATTCGACAGTGGGTCTCCGTAGAGGTTGCGGCAGCGGAGATGGCCGATTACATTTTCAATAAATCGCTGCATCCGTTTACCCTGTCTACCGATGAGAAGACATTGCAGATGGAGCAAGCTGTGGCCCGTACGCTGATTGGCTGTGCCGCTGCCGCTGCGGGCAGCGATGCCCACTGGCCGTTTGTGGGTGAACAGCGCACGCCGCCTCCTTTTGGCTTGCTCCTGGCGCGCGGCAGTACGCTGGCCAATGCGCCACGTCCGGGGCAAATTGTGCTGATGCTGCTGGATGCGCTGCAACCGACCGGGATTTTTTCTATTGCGCTGGATCGCTATGGCGTGCTGCCGGCGTTGGGGGCATTGGCAGCCTATCAGCCGCTGGCCGTGATTCAAACGTTGGAAGCGGGCGTGTTGTCTGACCTGGGTTGGGTGATTGCGCCCACCGGCAAAGGGCAGCTGGGCAAGAAAGCGATGGAAGTTTCGATTGAATCGGAACGGGTCAGCTTTGACGGCGAAATTGAGTATGGCAAGATTGAAATCTTCCCCATTGCACCGGGTAAAAGCGCCAAAGTTCACGTAAAGCCGACGGGCCGTTTTGATATTGGTTTTGGTCCGGGGCAGGGCAAGAAGATGACGTTGACCGGCGGTTTGGTAGGTGGTTTGGTGATAGATGCGCGGGGACGGCCGTTTGCCCTGCCGCGTGATGTAGCTGACCGGCGCAGCCTGATGCGCAAGTGGCTGTGGGATATGGGAGGCTAGGTGATGCAAGAGTTTTATCGCTCCATTGTCATCCGCGAGCAAACCAAGATTCGGCGACCGCGTGTGCTGCCCAAGGGGGGTGAAGTTGTGGTGCGTGTGGGGCAGGAGGTCAGCCCCATTCAGGTGGTGGCGCGCACCACCATGGCCACCGATTTTGCCATCATGTCCGCTGTGGAAAAGTTAGGCATTGCCCCTGAAGAACTGGGCGAATATTTGCGCGTAGAGAAGGGAGCGGCTGTGGAGGCGGGAACGGTGCTGGCCTCGCGCAAGCGGCTGCTGGGCGAGCGGCAGGTAGTTTCGCCGGTAGACGGTATTTTTTTTGATGTGGTGAACGGCCGTATCGCCATTCAACCCACGTCTGATTGGCTGGAGCTGCGGGCTTTGGTTGCCGGCCGCATTGTCAGCTATGTGAGCAATCGGGGCGTCATGATTGAAACCAGCGGCAGTTTGATTCAAGCTGCCTGGGGTTCCGGGCGTGAAGGTGTGGGCCAGCTCAAGATTGTGGCCAACGCTCCCGGTGCGGTTTTGTCACCGGAACATCTCAACATGGATGTGACGGGACAGGTGCTGGCGATTGGTGTTTTGAATAATGTGGAGCTGTTTCACCGGGCTGAGGATTTAGGGGTGCGCGGTCTGATTGTCGGCAGCGCCTCGGCGGAGTTGTGCCGGGCCAGCCAGGATTCCCCCTTACCGCTCATTGTGACCGATGGCGGGGGTGGTAGCGGCATGTGCGCCCCCATTTTTCAGCTGTTGCAGCAGGCAGACGGCCGTTCAGTCTCGCTGTTTGGTGATTACAATGTAGAAGCGGGCCAACGCCCTGAAATTATTTTGCCCCAGGCAGCTGCCCTTGGTTTAGACGCGGTAACCGTAAAGAAAGCATTGGCGCCAGGACAGCTTGTGCGCATTTTGGGCAAAACAAAAACAGCCCAGGTAGGAACCGTAAAACACATCTATAATCGGTTGCAGCAAACCGCAGTGGGAATGAAGGTCCCCGGTGTTGATGTGGAACTACCGGACGGGCAAACGGTGTTTGTGCCCACGGCCAATCTAGATGTCATTGCCTAGCAGCAGCGGCCTGCACCATAAACGATTTATTGAACGGAGGAAACTATGCAAGATGATTATATAGAGGAAGATTTTCTGGAAGAGGAAGAGTCTTCAAATCGCCGCCCCTTTTTGATGGCGGTTGGTGTTCTGGTAACGCTGTTTATTCTCATGGGCATCTGCACTGCTTTTTTCTTGATCAATAATCGTGCTGCAGAAGATCGTGCTTCAGAAGTGGCCGCCATCGAGACGCGTAATGCCGAGACGGAAGCATCTAATGCCGCCACTGCCATTGCCGCCACAGAAACGGCCGTAGCCATCCCTACTGAAACGCCAGTTCCCACGGATGCCCCGACCGACACACCGGCCCCGGCGACACTCACGCCCACCAGCACCCGCGTGGTTGATGATACAACCGACGAAGAGGCGGTGATCGAAATTGAAGAGGGCGAGGACACAGACGAGGGCGAAGAAACAGATACGACCGATGAGACGGATGGGACCGATAGTGAAGACGATAGCACTGATGCTGAAGCAGTTGATGAAGATGCCACGCCGACTCCAATTTCTGCCTTAAGTGAAACGGGGGACGGCAGCGAAGGTGATGCCCTGCCCCAGACCGGTCTGGATACCTGGGGCGTTGTCCTGGTTGCGTTCGTGCTGGTCGGCCTTTTTGTGTTCGCTCGCCGCCTGCGTACAACGAGCTAGTTTCCATGTTGTGTAAAAGCGGGAAAGACTTTCAAGTTAAAGGTGTGTGTTTATTTACCGATAGGTAAATGCCGGCTGTTAGAAATCTCAATCAATCTACCAAACAACCAGTGCCAAACAGCAGGCGCTGGTTGTTTTTATCTACCGGGCAATGGGCAAAAATTATTGGCAACTTTCAAGTGACAAAGAGCCTGTTTCTGGTGACTAATAATCAAGAATTTTTTATGAAAAGAAGAGATGTCAGAAATTGAGTACAAAATACACACCGCGATACAATATGTGGATACTGTATAATTTTGGTAATTTGTTCGGGAAAGGGTGCGAAAGCAAACAACAAATCATATCAACCACTTTCGCTTTTACCTGAGTAAACGGCCGTAACAAATTCACCGTCAGGACATCCGGAAAATCGCTACCGTTTACCTGGAAACGTTATGCAACTTGCTGAAAAAACCAACAAACGTACTGCTACTATCCTCATAGTTGAAGATGATCAATCCATGCTGGACGGCATGAACGATCTTCTGGAAATTGCCGAATTGGGCTACGAGATTACCGTGTTGCAAGCCAACGACGGCCGTATGGCGCTGGACATCATGGCTGAGCAGGTACCCGATCTCATCATCTCTGATGTGATGATGCCTCAGATGGGTGGCTATGAATTTTTGAACCACGTTCGTGCCAACCCCGACTGGATACAAATCCCATTTATCTTTGTCACCGCCAAAGGGGAAGAACCGGATATTCGCAAAGGGCGATTGAGCGATGCCGATTTGTACATCACCAAACCGTTTGTCATCGCTGAACTGCTAACGTTGATCCATGCTCAGCTGGATATGGCCTATGAACGTAGGCAGGCACGAGAGCGCAACATCGAGTCGCTCAAGAAAAACATCCTGCAAATTCTCAACCATGAATTTCGCACGCCGCTTACCTACGTAACGGCTTATTACGAGATGTTGGCCGACAGCCTGACAGAGTTTACTGACGGCCGTAACTACCGTGAATATTTACGCGGCATCCAGGCAGGCTGCTTCCGGTTAACGCGGCTGGTAGATGATTTTATTCGCGTGATGGAGCTGCGCAGCGGCGAAGCCCAGGCAAACTATTTGGCCCAGGCCAAACCGCTGCCCAACTTGTCTGCCTTACTTAAGGATGTACTCGCAGCCCATCAGAACATTGCCACAGAAGGAAAGTACACGCTTACCAGCCAAATACCGGACAAGCTCCCCTTGATTTTTGGCGATCCGGCCAGCATTGCCAACATTCTGGAACGACTTTTAAGTAATGCTATCAAGTTCACCGATCCCAGCGAAGGGCGCATAAATCATATTAAGGTGGAAGTTTTTGCCCAAGGCAAAAATATTTTTATTGTTGTGACAGATGAGGGCATGGGTTTCCCGGCACACATGAAAAGCCAGATTTTTGAGCCGTTTGTGCAATACAATCGAGGGATTTTTGAGCAGCAGGGTGCGGGCACGGGTTTAGCCATTGTTCAGGGATTGGTGCAGCTCCATAACGGCCGTATCGAAGCTGAAAGCCAGGAAGGCAAAGGCAGCAAATTCACCGTTAGTCTGCCCGTTTATCAGCGTCAAAAAACGCAAGAGGTAGCTGGATTTGCCGACGAGGGCAAAGCAAACGCCACCGTTCTGGTGGTTGAAGATGATCGAAATCTACTGAACGGGTTAGAAGATCTACTCACCATCTTTGATGGCAAATACAAGCTCAACGTCCTTACCGCGCTCAACGGACAAGAAGCACTGGACGTACTCAATCAGCAAGTCCCCGATCTGATCATCTCAGACATCATGATGCCTAAAATGAGCGGCTACGAATTCCTCGTGCGCGTGCGCGAAAATCCCCAATGGCTGCACATCCCCTTTATTTTCTTGACCGCCAAAGGTGAAAAACAAGACGAGTACGAAGGCTTTCGGCGTGGGGTTGATGAATACATTACCAAACCGTACGACAGCGACGACATGCTGCGCTATGTAGAGAAGCAGCTGGACAAATATTTCCATAATCAAAACCTGGTTGCCCAAAGCTTTGACGGCCTAAAACGAAGCATCATTAACCTTATTTCGCCAGAATTCCGCACCCCGCTGGCCTCCGTTTCCGAACATTCCGATGAGCTGGCCAAGGCGCTGCAAGACGCCAATACCGACAGCGATCTAAAACATTCTTTACGTGGCATTCAAGACAACAGCCTGCGCCTCACCCGGCTCATTGAAGATTTCATCTCGCTGGCTGAGCTAAAAACGGGCGAAGCCTGGACCGCCCACAGCTTAAAAGCATATCCCACTTCTAATCTGGGCGGCATCGTCTTTGAAACTTGCCAGTCGTTAAAGCTGCAAGAAGGATTAGACGGATGGCAGCTAGAAATGACCACCGTTACCGACATGCCCAAAGTAAAGGCAGATTCCACCACGCTGCAAGAAGCAATTGAGCGTCTGATTCTAATTGGGGTTCAGCAAAGTGAGCCTTCCCCCAAAAATGAAGAAGTTCTCCTCTCTCTCTACCGCAAATCGGGCAGCGTAGAAATTGTCATGTCATTTTCTGCGGAATTAAGTGATGAGACCATTGCCAAATTTACAGAAATTTTGGCCAATGATGAACCTGATTTGCTGAAAGCCCCTGAATACGGCCCCAGTCTCTACATTGCCAAAGGCTACACGCTGCTCCACAATGGAAAGCTGTTATTTGGCAAAGGAAAATATTCCGGGTTCCATTTTGCTATTCAGCTGCCCATTCATCCCGATTGATCCTGACAGACTTTCCTGCTCTTACGGAAATCCGGAGCCATATCTGCTTGAAAAACACCAGAGTTTGTTTACAATGTCTCTGGGTCTTAGGCAGTCCGTAACGGCAAACCCGGATGTAGGTAATCCCAATCCTTCAAATTGATTAGCGACAACAAAATCAGGATTTTTTCGTAACGAGCAGCAGGCAATACAAATCCTCCCATTTGAATACAAGGAGCAAAACAGATGGCAACATTACTTGAAAAAGTACAAACGTTAATCTCGGCTAATTTGCACGAGATGGTTGATAAAGCACTGGAAACCAATTCGGTTGCAGTGATGAAGCAATATATTCGCGATGCTGAAAGAAACCTGGACGAGCTGGAAGATGCGGCCGCCACCGTAGGTGGTGAAGTTAAAAGCATGGAGCGCAAATATAAAGAGTACAAGAAGAAAGCGGATCAGCTGGACCGCAACATCGATGCGCTTCTGATGCAGGGTAAAGCCGATCTGGCACGAGCCGCCCAAAATGAGCTGAACAGTGCTCGCCGTTTGCAAGAACAGTACCATGAGCAATGGGTGCGGCAGCAGCGTGAATATGAATCATTGCTCAATGCTCGCCTGAAGCTGCAAGCCAAGCTGCAAACCATCCGCCAGGAACAGAAAGAGCTGGAAGCGTTGATGCGCTTGGCGAAGTCTAAAGAGACAACGGTGAAGGCGATTAAGAGCCTGGATGATTTGATGGGCGTAGGCGATGCTGATATTGCTCGGCTGGGCGAATCGATTCGTTCCCGCCTAGATAAGGCCAGTGCGCACAGCGAGATGTATGCCGATCGTTTGGATAACCAGATGGATGCCGCCCTGGGCAGCGCCGAGCTGGATTTGCAGCTTGAGGAGCGCAAACGTCGCCTCGGTTTGGCGGAGGCGCCAGCGGCGACCGTGGAGGACAGCCAGGAAGAAGAAGCGGCGATTGAGTAATGTTGCTGTGGCGCCAGTCATCAGCAAGAGCAGGGTGGCTGGCGCCACTTTTTAAAACATGTCTGAGTCTGAGGCGTCTGTGCAAGCGTGGTTGAGAGGGGGAATTACGGCCGTAAAAAATGGCGACCGCGTGCAAGGCCGTGAACTGCTGGAAAAAGTCATTGAAGCAGACGAACGCAACGAACAGGCGTGGCTCTGGCTCAGCGGCGCGGTGGATTCAGCCGAAGAGCGCCAAATTTGCCTGGAAAACGTGCTGGCCATCAATCCAGACAATGCCCTGGCCAAAAAAGGGCTGGCCAAACTGGCTCAGGCCAATCCGCCAAAGCCAGCAGCCGGCAAAACCCAGATTGTGCGGCGAGAATATGCGCCGCTTTCCACGGCGTCGGCGCTACTGTACCCGGAGAGCCAGGTGAAAACGTGGGAATGGCGGGACCCAACGGCCGTTCCTGACAAAGCCCTCACCATCGGCTACCAGACCAACGAGAGCTACGACGACATCTGGACCAAAGATGTGCCCATGTGTGGCTACTGCGCCCATGAACTCACGCCCGAGGATAGTCGCTGTCCCCATTGCAAAAAAGAGTTGACGGTAAAATATTTTCGCTATCCTGAGGCCAGCAGCAACCTGACCGTGCTGTGGGTGCTGCTTTTGGGCGTGGGGCAGTTCTTTCTGCTTCAGCTGATCTATAATTTGTTGTCTCAGAGAAACATGGTTGCCGCCGTAGGCAGCGGCATCGTGATGGTGCTCTTTGTCATTTTGGCGTTTGGCGTGAACTTTCGCCAAAGCTGGGCTCATCTTATCGCCATTTATTTTTTAGTGGGTGTTATTTTAGTATCCCTACTGCGCTGGGTGCTGCCGGCCGATCTGGCCGTGTTGGGCATTGCCGAGATGGACCCGGCAATTCAGCAGTTTGTGCAGCCACTTACTTCAGGGCTGGGTGAGACAATTCGTATCTTTATCCTGGTAGGATCCGTGCTGGCCTTGTTTTACGCTGTATTCAAAGCCGGGCCAGATTTTGATCGGGTGACAGTGCGGCAGGTAGCTGCTTTGACCAAAGGCCCCAAAACGGCCGCAGACTTTAACGCCGCTGCCACGCAGTTAGCCCGAAGAGGTTTGTGGGCAACGGCCGTATTACATTGGCAAAATGCCGCCGCCAAAGCGCCGCAAAACATCACCTACCAGGAACTGCTGGGCCAGGCTTATGCCCAACTAGGATTTTACGTGCGCAGCCTGGATGTCCTGCAATCTGCTAAACAGCGCACCGGCAGCGCCGAGCGGCAGGCGGCCATTCAGCAGCTTATTCAGACCGTTCAGGCTAAAATGGACCAAGAACATCAATCCAAACATACAGAGCAAAGTTGAACCATGTCGAAAGCCCGTGAAGCATTAGAACAACGCGTCCAAAAAGCCATCTGGCAAGAATCGTTTGTCCGTTGGGAAAGCGGTGTGGTGATTGCTTTGACCGCCATCTTAACCACTTTTTCTGCATTGGGCCTGCCCCTGGTCGATTTTGTGCCGTTTTGGGGCTGGCTGTTGGGCGGGCTGATTGCCGAGGCTGGATTGGTTTACAGCAGCGTGTTGGACCCGGAGTTTGGCCGCAGGGTGGTGAGCAAACTGCTCCAGCATGAATTTAAGCCAGATCGCCTCAAGGACAAAAAGTTACAGCAACAAATGAACGAAGCCCTGGATTATCGCAGCCGTATTGAGAAGGGCATTCGCGAACATTCCGACTCTATGTTAAAGGATGAGCTATCGCAAACGGCCGGTCAAATTGATGATTGGTTAGAAAATATTTACGATTTGGCTCGACGCATTGACCGCTACCAGGAAGAACGGGAAATATTGCACCGGGATCATAGACGAGCAGAAACTCGGGTGGCGCAGCTGCAAGCTGAGTTTGACAAAGTAAAAAATCCGGCCGTTAGAGATCAGATTCAAACCACGCTAAACAGCCTGGAGCGTCAGCTTAAAACGCTGCAAACGCTTGAGGCGACCATTCAGCGAGCGCGGCTCCAGTTGGAGAACTCACTTACTCATTTGGGCACCATTTATTCGCAGACGATGTTGGTGGATGCCAAAGATATCGATCGGGGCAGCGCGCGCCGCCTGCGGCATGAGATTGCCGAAGAGGTGACCGAGCTAAACGATTTGCTGGTGTCGATGGATGAGGTGTACACGGCCGAATCAATGGGGTAGTTAATTGTGAATGGCGAACGGTGAATACTTAATTGTTTGGGGAACGGCCGTACCCCTTGGTTAACTCAGGCAAAGAATTGCAGTGGAATCACCGCCCATCGCTTGTCAAATCATCGCCCCTCTGCTAATATCTCCTGCTGCAAAAATAGATTCAAAATAGTTTAAGATGGAGAACGACCAGCTATGAAAGTGCTGTTGAAAGAAGATGTAATCAATGTTGGATATGCCGGAGAGGTACATGACGTCTCCGATGGATACGGCCGTAACTTTTTACTGCCCCAGGGCAAAGCTGTGATGGCTTCCCCCGGCATGATGAAACAGGCGGTAGTCTGGCGCAGAAAGGCTGAGGCCAAGCGTGAAGAACTGCGCGCCGAATATGAAGCCCTCTCGAAGCGGATTGAGGAAGTTACCCTTACCTTCACGGCGCGGGCAGGTGAAACCGGCAAGCTGTACGGTTCCGTCACCACCACCCAAATTGCCGATGACCTCAATGAGCTGCTGGGCACCGATATCGACCGGCGTAAAGTGGGCATTGAGCCGCTGCGCCAGCTGGGTGAACATCAGGTTGTCGTCCGCCTCAGCGGTGAATTCCAGCCAGAACTGACCGTCATCATTGAAAATGAAGCTGGTGAAATCGAACCGGCCATTGAAGTTCCCGAGTACGAGGAAGTGGTCGTCGTCGAGACGGTTGAACCTGAGGCAGAAGAAACAGACGAAGCCGACGAATAAACGTCGCTTTTTTGCCCAGTCACTGACCAGGCAGCCTGAGCCAGCCATGAACCAAGCTGGTTCCTGCCAACGTCAGTGACTTTTTTCGTTATGATAGACGAGCTCGGCCATATTTTGCGGGAAGCCCGCGAAACCAAAGGGTACACGCTGCGGGAAGTCCAGGACAAAACCCGTATCAACAGCCGCTTTTTGGAAGCGCTGGAGATGGGCGATTTCGATCGCCTGCCGACACCTACCCATGTGCGTGGCTTCTTGCGCAACTATTCTCGCTTCCTTGGCCTGGACCCAGAGCCACTGCTGGAACGATATGAGCTGGGGCAGTCGCAGCGCCCCAAAAAGCGCCAGCCGCCTGTCATTGTCGATACCGCCCGGCCTGTTGGAGCGGCATTAGAAGCTCCTCCAGAAAATCACCCTTTCTTTGACCCGGTTAACATGGAAGTTGAAACCGGTTATCAACGGGGCAATACAACGGGCGGCGGTGGCGAGTCAATCTTGCGCCTGGTGATTATTGTGGCCCTGATTGGCCTCATTTATCTGGCCGGACAGCGCTTTTTGCCCTTAATTTTGGGCGAAGGGGACGGCACTGAGGCCTTGACCGAAGGCATCACCGAAGCAATCCAAAATATCACCAATCAGGCTTCCCCCACGCCGGAAGCTACTGCCACTGAAGAGGTAGGGGCTTCCAGCGTGATCTTGCCGACCGGCCGCAATGAGGTCCCCGTGGGTGATCCCACCCCAACCGCCACACGCCCGCCGCTGCCGGCCACGATGGAAACCATCGAGCTGGAAATCATCATTTTGGAGCGGGCCTGGATGGAAGTGACGATTGACGGCAACGTGCTGTTTACGGGCATTGCCCGCCCCACAGATCCGCCCTACGAGTGGACCGCCAACGATGAGGTGCGCATCAACACCGGCAACGCTATTGGCGTCTCCGTCACCATCAACAACGTGCCGCTGGGGCCGCTAGGCGGACGCGGCGAAGCCAAAGAAGAAGTGTGGCAAACCACAAATTAGATCGGTGGTCCGTAATCGGTGAACGGTTAACCGAATGCGGCTTACCGAATACCGAAACCCATGAGTAAACACCAACAAAAGAAACAATTCTACTTACTCAGCCTGGGCTGTAGTAAAAATACGGTTGATTCGGAGAGCATGGCGGCGCTGCTGCACAAGGCAGGCTTTAGCGGCGTGGGCGATCCGGATGATGCCAGCGTGCTGATCGTGAATACGTGCGGCTTTATTGAAGGGGCGCGCCAGGAGTCGATTGGCGCGTTGCGGGAGCTGGCCGACCTGAAAAATAAGAATCAGCTGCTGATTGCCGCCGGCTGTATGGCGCAGCGCTATGGCAATGAGGTGGTGGAATGGGTGCCGGGCATCGATGGCGTGATTGGCACGCGCCGCTGGATGGACATTGTGCCTTTTGTGCGCCAATTGCGCCGCAAAAAGCATCCTGAGCCGCTGTACCATTTGCCGGATGAGGCCACCACGGTGGGGACGGATGAGAAGGGTGTTTTTCGTACGGTCGTACACGGCCGTTCCGCTTACCTCAAAATTTCTGATGGCTGCCGCCGCCCCTGCGCCTTTTGCGCCATTCCCCAAATTAAAGGCACCCACGTCAGCCGCCCCGTGGCGTCAATTGTGGCTGAGGCTGTGGCTTTACAAGAGGCTGGCCTGCAAGAGTTGGTCATCATCGCCCAGGACAGCACCGATTACGGCCATGATTTGGGCTTGAAGAACGGCCTGTCCCACCTGCTCAAGGAAGTCACCACGGCTGCACCAGACATCCCCTGGATTCGCCTCATGTATGCTTATCCCGGTTACGTTACCGATGAGCTGATTGAGACGATGGCTACGACACCGCAAATTGTCAACTACCTGGACATTCCCTTACAGCACGGCCACCGCGAAACGCTCAAGCGGATGCGCCGCCCGGCCAACATTGAGTGGGTGTACAAAACCGTAGACAAGCTGCGTACGGCCATGCCCGACATTGCCATTCGCACCACGTTTATTGTGGGTTACCCTGGTGAAACGGACGAAGAGTTTGACGGCCTGAAGCAGTTTGTGCAGGATTTAAAGTTTGACCGCTTTGGCGCGTTTACCTACTCGTACGAGGCTTCCACGCCTTCGGCCACCGTTTCCTGGCAGGTGCCGGAAGAGGTGAAAGAAGCCCGCCTGGAAGCGCTGATGGCCTTGCAGCAGCCCATTTCTCTGGCGAAAAACCAGCAATTGGTGGGGCAGACGCTGCCCATTTTAGTGGAAGGGCACGGCGACGGCGTGAGCGTGGGCCGTTCGTACCGGGACGCGCCGGAAATTGACGGCATGGTGTTTGTGCCGGGCGAACTGCCGGTGGGCGAGCTGGTGCCGGTGCGCATCGACGGGGCGATGACGTATGATTTGACGGGCGTGATGGAAACGGCCGTTCGCTTAGAAACCGATCCAAACCTACCGTAGGGGCAGACCCCCGTGTCTGCCCTGTTGCCCCAACACACACAAACAAAAATTTATGCTAAAATGCAGCCCACGCCGTTAATCTCAACAATGGGAACAACAAATGCCTTATCTGAACCTGAAAACAACCCAAGAACTCGTGCGCGATTACTACAAAGCGCTCAAAAAAGTCCAGCAACTCAGCCTGCTGCACCACCCCACCTACCGCGAAACGTACGTCGCCAACCTGCGCCGCGAACTAACCGCTCCGCCCTGGATTGGGTCATCGACCAATACCGCGTCAAAACCGACAAGCGCAGCGGCATTACCAACGACCCCAACAACCTCGACGACGAAACCTACATCCTCCGCCTCATCAAACAGGTCATTTCGGTGAGCTTAGAGACAGTTGAAATTGTCGAAAATTTACCGCCATTGGACATTATCGAACCGAAATGACCCCATCACACGTCAGCCTGGAAACCGTCGAAATCGTCAACAACCTCCCGCCGCTGGAGATTATCGAGGAGTAAGGTTCTATGTAGGGGCAGGTCTCAGACCTGCCCCTACAACACGTAACCATACAAGGGACGGAATCATGGCATACGATCCACACAAACATCATCGGCGTTCAATCCGCCTGAAAGGATACGATTACAGCAGTGAAGGCGCCTATTTTGTGACGATTTGTGTGAAAAGTGGCGAATCAATTTTGGGAAAGGTTGTGGATGGCGAGATGGTTTTGAATGATTACGGCCGTATCGTCGCAGCGTGCTGGCAAGATTTAGTTAACCATTATGAACACGTGATTCTGGACGCATTTGTCATCATGCCGAATCATATTCATTTCATTGTAATTTTTGTAGATACCAAGGTAGGGGCGAGTCTCAGACCCGCCCCTACACGACCCGCCGCTACCGGGGGTAAAAAACATGGCTTGCCCGAAATCGCACGGGCACTCAAATCATTTTCGGCGCGCCGAATTAACGAGCTGCGTGAGGCAACAGGCACTTCCTTTTGGCAGCGAAACTACTACGAACATATCATCCGCAATGAGCGCGCCTTGAACGCGATTCGCGAATACATCGATAACAATCCAGTAAACTGGCTGCGAGATCAATTGCATCCCGATGCACCACCAAATCCATTCAACCAAAAATAATGGCGTGTAGTCTTTAGAGCCAGCCGAGAACCAAATTCGAATTTATCACACTTGCCTAAAGAGAATACAGTGTTAACTGAGGAATTGCTGACTTAAGTTACAGGAGAATTTAGATGAAGCTTTCAGAAAAAGATGCCAACCTGTTTTTTGACCTTATGTTCCCACTGCAATTTTATGTCAATCAGAAGAAACAAATTCTGCCTGATGTAGCCTCCCTTGAGGAGTACATTGAACTCGATTTGCCGGATCAAGCGGCCGTTCGCGATGTTTTATGGGAAGAACCCTCACTGATTGCCCAGTATGTAGCCGAAAACCCCAACAAGTTACCGGCCGACCAGCTGGCGCTTGTGGCCAGCTGGCAATCGCGAATTATGGGTCGTTTTATCCTGGAGCGCCTGCTCAAAAAGCACGCCATTTTCATTACTGATGAAAAAGTGTATGCGGTATTGGGGTTGCACAATTCGTTCGATGAAATAATTCCCAAAGAGGCATTGCCACTCTTTATTGAGACTGTTTTACTGCCGTTTAGAGACGTCATTATTTATGATGGAATCATCCGTGGCGGCAATATCATGATTGGCCGCAACATGGCCGCCGGTTTCAAAGAGACTTACATGGCAGCCAAGCGTAAAGGCAACATTATTGCCAGCTTGAATCCAGAGGTGCAGGCACGGCAGGCAGCCAAAAAGCCCAAACCGCTCAAAGATTGGCAGCCACTGCTCAATTCATTGGCAGATGAGGCCAAATCGCTGCGTGCTGAAAGCGGTTCGCCGCCGACCTGGGGGCCAGCGTTTAGCTTGGTGAAGGCGAGTCTGGCTTTTGCCGAAACGGCCGTCTCTACCCCACAAGATGATGACGCTCTTTGGAAAAGCTTTGAGCGCATCGTACGCAGCGTGAATAAGGTCGAAGATGGTATCTTCCGCGCGATGGATTGAGGCTTGCTCCCGTACTTAAATTCCTAGAGTGTAACGGCCGTACACCACAAACAGAGCCATCAACATAAAGACGGCCGTGACGATGGCCATCTGCTGTTCGCCTCTTCTCAAGCGCAAATTGGCGGCCATGGCCATGATGATGGCCAGGCCCATAGCCGCCAGCGGCGTCAGCCAGGGCATGATGCCGGTGGCATGGGGCAAAACAACCCCGAGCCCGCCCAGAATCTCCAAAACCCCCAGCAGTTTAAGAAATCCTGATGGAAAATCGGCGGCATATGCGGTAAAGCTGCCCTGCATTAAAACTTCCCTCGATTGCATCAATTTCTGAGCCCCCGCCGCGATGAAAAGTAATGCCAAAAAGATTTGAACGACCCACAACGCAATATTCATCTGCTTTTCTCCTTACGAAAATAAATTAACGCAGAGGCGCGGAGGCGCAGAGAAATAATCTGTGCGCAATTTGCGCCAATCTGCGTAATCTGCGGATTTTTATTCATGGACTTATTATCGTCGATCTTGATTATATGTTGCCAACCCCCGATCCCCAAGCTACACTCACTTGCAAACTTGCCTACTCACAAACTTGCAAACTGGAATGCTATGCAAAACGATCACTTCGACGCCGCTCAGCGCAGGCGTTACGTACACCTCTTCTTTCTCGATGGCGTGGGACTGGGTGGGGCTGATCCTGAAATCAACCCGTTTGTCACCGCCCACCTGCCACACCTCACCAGCCTGCTGGGCGAGGGCTGGTACCTGACCCACCAACCGATCATCACCGAGCGGGCCAGCCTGGTGCCCACCGATGCCAATTTAGAGATGCCCAATAGGCCACAAAGCGCCACCGGCCAGGCCACCATCCTCACCGGGCGCAACGTGCCGGAACTGGTGGGCGAGCATTACGGTCCCAAGCCCAATCCGGCTGTGCAGGCGGTTATCTCCCAGGGAACCTTGTTTCATGAAGTAGTGGCGGCAGGCGGCCAGGCGGCGCTCATCACCCCGTATCCGCAGGGCTATTTTGATGCCGTGGCGCGGGGCAAGCGGCTGTTTTCCGCCGTGCCCCTGGCGGCCACCGAGGCGGGGCTAGATTTGATGACGGCAGATGATTTACGAAACGGCCGTGCCGTAAGCCCCGGCTTTACCGGGCAAGGGTGGCGCGAACACTTAGGCTATTCAGACATTCCGCAGCTATCCCTGGCCGAAGCGGGACAGCAGATTGCCCAGGTGGCGCGTCGCTACCAGTTCAGCTTCTTCGAGCATTGGCCCAGCGACCGGGCCGGACATCGCGGCACGTTGGCTGAAGCCGCTGCCCATCTGGAGATGATCGATGGGGTACTGGGTGGCCTGCTGGATGCCTGGGATGAGCAAAATGGCCTGCTCATTCTCACCAGCGATCATGGTAACATTGAAGAGAAAGATCAGCGGCAGCACACCCGCAACCCCGTACCGACGCTGCTGGTGGGTCCCAATCATGCCCAGCTTGCCGCCCAAATCCACGATCTGCGCGACATTGCCAAAATCACCCGTGCTTTTTTGGGCCTACCCACACCTGCCTTCGTGTTGTAAAAGCGGGAACGTTTTTCAATTAAACACAGCCTGTAAACACAGCCTGATATGCCCGCTTTTACTTAAGCAATCGACCTCATCACCCTGGTCCTCGGTACAACTTTACGCCGATTACAGTAAGCATTGTTGTAATAGTATGTAGGTAAGGTTTTAGGCGTTCAGACCTTAAGGGCCTTGTCTATAAAAAGCAATCATTATTTTGTCATTCCTGCGCGGGCGGGAATCCACAAGGTTACAGAAATGGATATCCGCCTTCGCGGAGATGACAGCCGAACAGATACCAAAAGGATTTTGTATGACGATTAGTTCAGAAAAATTTCGGGAAGCGCTGCGCCTGTTTCCGGCGGGTGTTACCATTGTGACCATTCAAGCGCCAGGTTACGAACAAGCACACGGCCTCACGGTTTCTGCCTTTGCCTCTATTTCGCCGGAGCCACCGCTGATTATGATTGCCATCGATCATCGTGCTTCCGGGCACGAGATGTTGGAGCAGGAAGGGGCGACTTTTGCCGTCAATATTTTGTCGCAGGAAATGAGCGAACTGTCAAACCGGTTTGCCTGGATTAAAGATGAAGATCGGTTTGCTGTAGGGGATTGGGGAACGGCCGTAACCGGTGCCCCCATCTTGCAAAACGCGCTCGCCTGGCTCGACTGCACCATTTACAACCGGTATGATGCCGGCACGCATACCATCTACATTGGCGAAGTGCAGGCATCGGCTACACCCGGCGCGGGCACGCCCCCGCTCATTTACTGGAATCGGGGCTACCGCTACCTTAAAATCAGTGAAGAACCGACGGATTAAGGCCAATTCCAGAAAATAATGATCCAAAAATCGGGGGTATTTCTGGAATTGGCTAGAGGCTTTTTCGGGACGATTTGGATCATTAAATTTCCGAAAAAGCCTAAATTATTGGCTGGCGGAAAGTGTAAATGCGTCGCTTTGTAAACCGGCGGCAATCGATTTGGCCAATTCCTGGCTTAGATGGTGCGCATAAGCCGGCTTGGCGATAAGCCCCCAGCTGCTATCAGCCAAACGAAATTCCCCTTCAGCTTTGATGGCCGGCGACGTCTCGAAAACCAGCGCCTCGCCGGGCAGCCAGGAGATTTCCCCATCAGATGCAAAAAAGACAACGGCCGTTACCGTAGAACGGGCATAAAAAGGGGTCCACAGGTAATCGGTCTGGCTGACCTCCACGCGGACCAGAGGATTTACTTGAGCCGTTGAATCCCCAGCCGGAATGGGCTCCGCATCGATGACGTTGGGCAAAGCTGATAATTCTGCTTGCAGCGCTTGCTGCAATGGCTCATTGAGCCTTGCTGAACCGGTGACCTGGTAAGAGAGAGTAAAACCGTTGGCCATATTCGGGGGCAGCGTCTCACCGGTGTGTCCTGTTCCCAATGAAAAGTCGCTGTTGGTACTGCTGCGTGCGGCGTGGAAGTTTAGAAAGTTAAAGGCCAAAAGCGCCACGATGAGTAGACCGATAATGATTGGCCAGCGATACTTTTTGTTCATTAAGTGACTCCTTTTATTGTTTACGGCCGTTCATAAGCCGATAAATCCCCTGTACGTATTGTCGTTGCCGGCGGTTTAAAAGTTTGCGTGCCAAAACGAGACAGCAGCACCGCGCCAAACAGCAAGACGGCCGTACCCGCCAACAGCAGGCCGCCAATCCCGGGCAGCGCATACAGTGCCATCAGCAGCAGCGTGCCGCCAAACGTGGCCCAGCCTGGTGACAGTGGCCGCGGCAGATGCTCCGCCAACCAGCGCCCCAGCTGCGCCCCCAACGAGACAATTCCCAGCCCCCACACCAGAAAAATGAACAGTCCCAAGATGATTACCAGGGGGAGCAGCACAATGGTAAAGGCCATCATCACCAGCAGGGTGGGCAGTACCAGCAGCCCCAACACACCCAGGGCAGCCGCCGGCAGCCAATGGACTGTGGCCGCATCCGCCACGTTGTGCAAAGGCTGGGATTGCCAGCGCGTGAGCAGACCGCCCAGCGCTGCCAGCAGCAGCGCCCCCACGAGCCAGCGGGCCGTGGCTTCCCAACCAGTAGGCTGGGCCGCATCTTCCAGCGGCAGCGCCAGCCCGGTGATGGTTTCACCTTGAACCACGGCCGTTTCCGCCAATTGCGTTGTGCCCCCGCTGCGCCGCAAATCACCTTCTACCACTGCCGACGGACCCAGCGTCACCGTGCCGTCCAACACGATCAAATCGCCAGCGATACGGCCGTTCGTCAGCAGTTCCCCACCAACAACATACACCGATCCGTTCATCTGCGACCCGGCGCTGAATTCGGC
Organism: Anaerolineaceae bacterium; assembly: GCA_002699125.1. Lineage (GTDB taxonomy): Bacteria > Chloroflexota > Anaerolineae > Promineifilales > Promineifilaceae > Leptofilum. The sequence continues at coordinate 45,663 of PABI01000122.1, read as the reverse complement.
CGTGCCCGCTCGCAGCAAGACGTCTCCCGGCAGGCTGGTTGCCGGGCCAAAGGCATGGCTGCCTTCAAAAATCAGCGTGCCACTGTAAACGCCATCGTCGCAGCCCGCCAGCAGCAGGGCCAGCAAAAAGATCCAAATAGATCGGATTAACTTGTTCATGGTTTGACTCCCCATTTTAACGGCCGTATCGCCAGCAGCAGCATCCCCAACAAAAAGAGCAGCGCTAATGCCTGCACAAGGCGCAAATGTTCGTCCAGCGGCACCCCCCGGGTTTGCCATTGAATGGCCAGGGCGGTGCTCAGGAAAGTAGCCGCCCAGCCGGAGAAAGCCACGCCAACGGCCGTATTCCTGCTGACCGTTTGCGGCGTGGACAAGTCGGCCCATAGGGCAAAGTTGACAACGGTGTAGAGGGAAACGGCCGTGGCATACAGCATCGGCGTGCCCAGGGCGGCAACAGTGGTTTGCGGCAGCAGCCAAACGCGAAACGTGTAAGAAAGGTGTGTCAGAGCAAAGAGGCCAAAAATCCAGTAGAAGAGGTGGCGTTCGTTCAGATAGCTGTACAAAACGCCGGCCACCAGCGCGGCGATGACGTGGGTGACGGCAATGATCAGCCGCGGCGTTTGGGTCACCGCCTGCCAGGCGCCATCTACCAAAATCGGCGTATCCACAATGCGCAAAAAGCCCAGGCTGTCCACAAAAAAGATGGCGAAGATCAGGCCCACAAAGCCCAGGAAGCGGCGGTCAATCCGGCCCGATCCCCCACGCAAGAAACGGCCGTGGCCAAACTGCGGCCGTTTATGATTTTGCGCCAGTTCTGCCAGCCAAACGGCTACAAATGTGCGACCGCTGCTGCCCAGGCCCACAAGAACGGCCAGTGCCAACACCCCCGGCACCATGATCAGCAGCATGAGCCGGCTGAACGGCTCGATTTGCCAGCTGCCAGGGAAGGCGGCAGCGGCAAAGTAAGCCACGGCCGTAATCGCCGCCGCCGCATACCCTCGATCCCGCACCGGAATCAGATCAACCGTCAGGCTGAAGGTGGCGGGTACGCCCACGCCCAGGGCCAGGGAACAAACGATGATCCAGAGCAGAAATTGGGTTTGCGAGGCGACGTGGGGAGCAACGGCCGTAAGTCCCGTCTGTACCACCACCACCAGCAAGGCTAACTGGAGCTTGCGCAAGAAATGGGTGCTCCAGCCGCGCCGCTGCATGCCAAAGCCAACCGCCAAAGCCACCAGGCTGGTGAGCAGCGCCAACAGTGCCATCTGCTGCGTCACGGCCGTGGCCGGCAGCCCCAGGACCCGTTCGCCCAAATCCTTTAGCCCCAGCTGCACAAAAGTGACGTTATAAAAATAGCCAATGGCCATCATGCTGATGAACAGGGCATATCCGGCCACAACCGGCCAGTTGCGCGCCCGAAAATAAAGAAAAAGGTCCATAAATAGTGAGTGATGCGTGAAGGGTGACGTGATTCTATAATGCTCACGCACCACGTATCACGCCAGGCTCCATGAAATCCAATTGCCTAAATTACGATTGCTGGATTAAGCCATGCTGCACGGCCAGCGCTGTGGCTTCTGTGCGGCTGCCCACGCCCAGCTTGGAAAGAATGCTGCTGACGTGGAACTTCACTGTGGACTGGCTCACCACCAGTTTCTCAGCGATTTCCCCGTTGTTCAGACCCTGCACCACCAGCGCCAGCACCTCCAGTTCGCGCGGCGTCAGGTCATATTGCTGCTCTGGCGGCCGCGTAGCCGCGTGGATGAGCGCAGCCGTAGCCTCCGGGGCCAGCGTGGGCCGCCCGGCGTGGGCGGCGCGAATGGCGTTGGCCAGCTCATCGGCAGAGACGTTTTTCAGCAGATAGCCAATCGCCCCCGCCTGCAGCGCGCCCTGCACCAGTTCTTCTTCGCGGAAGCTGGTGAGCGCCACGACCTGAATGTCGGGGCATTGTTCTTTGATGGCCCGGGTGGTGGCTGCGCCGTCCATTTCTGGCATGAGAAGGTCCATTAACACCACGTCTGGCCGTTTTTCCCGGCACAGGCGCAGTGCTTCAGCGCCGCTGCCGGCTTCGGCTACCAGTTCCAGGTCATCAAAGACCAGCAGAAAGGTGGCCAGCCCGCTGCGAACCACTGCATGGTCATCTACAATCATCACACGAATCGGTTTGTTTTCCATGATATTCCTTTAGCTATACACCTGTACTTTTATGATTGTGCCTGTGCCAATCTCGCTTGTAATTTGCAGCTTGGCACCAATTTTAGCGGCGCGCTCGCGCATGATGCCCAGCCCCAGTGAATGCACACCAATGCGTGATACCTCGAAGCCACGGCCGTTATCGGCCACCGTCAGCTCCACACATTCCGGCAAAAATTGGAGCGTGACGCTTACCTGGCTGGCGCCGGCATGTTTGACGATGTTGTTGAGTGCTTCCTGCGCGATACGGTAAAGAACAACCTGGGTGTCTGGCGGTAACGGCCGTTCCCCCACCACATTTACCGTCACTTTTAACCGGGAGCGTCCAATAACGGCCGCCGCCAGCTGCTGCAACAGCTCGGCCAGGCTGCTTTCGGTCAGCGTGGCCGGGCGCAGCTCCAGCAGCAGGGTGCGCATTTCTGCCAGGGCGCCGCGCGTCAGTTCGCGCAGTTCTGCCAGGCGCACTCGCCCCAACTCCGGGTTGCGCTCCCAAATGCGGGGCAGCACGTCGGCAATAAGGCTGGCGGAAAAGAGGGTTTGGGTGACGGCATCGTGCAGTTCCCTGGCTAACCGGTTGCGTTCGGCCAAAACGGCCGCTTCCTCTGCCTGCAAGCGCAAGCGGGAGTTATCGATGGCCAATGCCGCCTGTTCCCCTAAGGAGAGAGCCAGATCGATCGTTTCCTGATTAAAGTCGCGCGGGGCGGAAAAGTAAAACGCCATGCTGCCATACAGTTCGTCGGCCACCACCAGCGGTACGGCCAGATAGGCACGGTAGGCCGGCACCAGCGCCGCGCGCCAGCGGCGCACCCGTTCGTCCAGGCTGCGTTCCAGAATTTCATCCAGATTTGGCGGTTTTTCATTAGAAATGATGACCGGCTGGCGGTTTAAGATGAGATTATCGGAACTGCTGGAGAGCAGGGGAAATCCGGTGATATCTTGCACCGTTTCCGGCAGGCCGTAGCTGGCTTCAATGCGCACGAATTTTTCTTGGTAATCGATATGGTGCAGCGTGCCAATGTCTGCCTCCATCAGCTGGCTGGCCTGGGTAACGATGTGGGTGAGGATTTCTTGATGGGGTCGGCTGGAGTTGAGGGCGCGCACGATGTCGCGCAAGCCTTCGGCCACGGCGCGACGGCGGTTAATTTCCTGGGTGCGCTCGCGCACGCGCTGCTCCAGCAGACGGTTGGCTGCTTCCAGCGCCGCGCGGGATTGTTTGTGTTCCACGGCGTTGACCAAAGCAGTTTCTGGCGTGGGGTCTAATCGTTCAGGATTCTCTGGTTGTTTCTTCACATTTCCCATTGTAGACGGTTGCCAGCGCTGTAAAAATTGACAAAGCTCATCGTTGGCCGGGATAAACGTTATACAGGTGTCAGACCTGACAGGTTTCCTCCTGATGCGATCATCTTTTCTGGAAAACCTGTCAGGTCTAATTTATTTCAGTCTGTAAATTGCAGGCTGTTCAGCAACGGTTGCCAGATGGGCACGGCCGTTTCTGCCTGATCTTCACGACCGGGAAACTCGGTGACCCAATCGGTGAACACAACCCAGGTGTCCGGCCGCTGCGGATGGGCCAAGATGACGTGGCTGTAGCCGGGGTCGCGGTGCAGGATGGTGGCCTGGTGTGTGTTGAAAACGGCCGTTTCCCCGTCCAAATCACCATAAACTCGTGCCAACGCTGCTTCATCACCCACAACCACCTCGATGTTAAAGGGAGCCACAATGACCGGTGCTTCGGGGTTGGGCGGACCGCTGTGGCTGGCCAGCGCTTCGGCCACGTCCGGCGGCATGAGCAGCCAGGCGGCCGTCACCGGCCAATCGTCGGGCTGCCCCGGCCCGTTCAGGTCTTGCGCTTGCAGCACCCAGCCGTCAGGGAAAGCAAAGGAGAAGCCGTACTCATCGCTAACGAAGGCACTTTGTGTGGTACTGACGCTCTCATCGAAGGGCGCTTCATCAGGCAAGCCTGCATCCTCGCTAATGTTGGCAATCCTGCGTCCGGTGTCGTCCATGGTGACCAGCAGATGACGCACGCAGTCCGGACCAAATTGCAGATGGACGACGGCCGTTCCTTCAACCACGCCCGGATCCACGCTGAAATCCTGGGGAATGTCCTGGGCCAGCAGGAAGGGATCAAACCCGCCACCCTCAAAGCTGGCCAGGGTTTCATCCACGGTTTGCACCCAGCTTTCGGCCAGCAGCGGCTGGTTGCGGTATGCCCCGTCCACCAGCGGATTGCGGAAATCGTCGCTGCTGCGGTCGCCGATGGTGCCCAGGTACCAGGTGTAGAATGCCGTGACTGCTCCCGCCGGATCGAAGGCACAGGTGATGTTGCTGATGCGCCAGCTTGCACCGTCGGGCCGCAGATCAACCGTCACCCTTTGGTTGGGGAAGCTGGAGCGCACCACCACGCTGGCCATGTCGTTGCGGGCAAAGGTGACGTCGGGCGTAATCTCTGTAGGAATATCCTGGGCGCAGAGGAACGGATCATAGCCTGAACCATAGGCACCGCTGTGGAATGCTTCCAACAGCTCGTCGATGTGCCCCACAAAACTTTCCGTCAGATAAGGTGCGTCACGGTACGCTTTGTCTACCATTGGATTGCGGAAGTTGTCGCTGCCTGGATCGCCGATGTAGGCCAGGTACCAGTCGTAAAAGGCCTGCACCACGGCGTCAGGTGTTTCTGGTTCGATGGCTGGTTCGGTGACCGGCACCTCGAAGGGCGTGACGTTGTTGATGAGCCAACGGCCGTTTTCCTCAACAAGATGCACCACCATCGGCGACGGATCGGGATTGCCGCCCCAATAGCGCAGCATAACCAACGTGGCCTCGCTGCCGTTGATGGCCGGTTCCTGAACTTCAAAGCTGACGGGAATATCCTGGGCCAGCAAAATGGGATCGTAACCGCCATTCTCAAAGCCGGCGATGGTCTCATCTACCTGGGCCACAAACGCGGCCGACAGATACTCGCTTTCGTGGTAGGCACCCGTTACCAGCGGGTTGGTAAAGCTGCCATCCGTGCGGTCGCCCATGAAATCCAGATACCAGTTGTAAAAGTTCTCGGTGACCTGCTGTGGTGTTAAGCTTTCTGCTGCTTCTGCGGTTGGGGCGGCCTCTTCCGTGTTTACCGGTGCAGAGGCGGCTGGTGCGTCGCTTGTTTCATTGCGGGATTGGGGGACACAGCCCACCAGCACCAAACCGGCCAGCAGCAAGAACAAAAACAGTTTGGCAAATCGGTGACGAAACATCTTTATCCTCCTAACTTTTTCTCGTTCTTCAGGGCAGATCGCCCTGAAAGAAATTGCTTTTGTTGCACAAATTTTCTTCACTTGTCATTCCCGCGAAGGCGGGAATCCAGAAGATGGATGCCTGCCTTCGCAGGCATGACAGCAGAGTGTATTATTTAGCTTCAGAATAAAAAAAATGCATCCCGTACACATCGGATGAATGGGGAGTTTTGCGGCTGGTCGGGTGCATAATTTCGGCCCTATCCAGGTGTCCAGGTTAGGTATCGAGCGGTTTCAGGTTGTGCAATGTGCTGCGGACTGTTTCTGGGGGGGCGCCTTTGCTCAGAAAAGCGACAGCCCCTGTGCCCAATGCTTCTATTTGGGCTTCTGGGCGGCTGCTCATGGCGATGATTTGGAGGGACGGCCGTTCAAAGCGCAATAACCGGAGTAATTGTGGGAGAGGCAAGCCAGGCAGTTCCCAATCCAGCAGCAGCACGTCTGCCGGGTGGGTGCTGTTGGTCAGCAGCAGTCCAGTGGCGTCGGCTGCCTCGCCGACAACAATAATGTCTGGCTCTTGTTCCAGCAGCAGATGCAATGCGTGACGCACATTGGCCTGGTCATCGGCTAACAGAACACGAACGGTTTGCTTTTCTTCCATTTAGACACCTCTCTGTTATTAGCATAGAGAAATGGAAAGTTTGCTGCATCAGGCAGGCGGGGGGAGTTGGCGTCGGTCAGTCAGGCAGGATGGGGCCTGGCCAGTTGGCCAGTAAGGTTGAAAATCGCGAATAAAAATAGTGCTCCCCCACGATGAGTCGGCCCAAAGCCCCTAAAGTTTGTGCCAATAATATACCGTTAATATGTACCCATATCCATATGGGGCGGTGGCCTCTGTCTGTAGAATGGCCGTAGGTTTGTCGCTTTCCGTGATCAGGATGGCAGCAGCCTGTACCGAAGCAGTTTTATTTTATTGGGTGTGGGATGCACTAACCGTATTGGAACTTACTGGCTTCGATTTTACTGAACAAAAAAGTGCTACACACAATTGGCAAACAAATGTTTGTCAACAGATGTATGGAGGTAACAATGAACAAAGATATTTTGAAAGGCAAGTGGAATCAGTTTAAGGGTGAAGTCCAACAAGAATGGGGCAAGCTGACCAACGACGATATGGACGTCATCAATGGTGAATACGACAAGCTGGTTGGCCGCATTCAAGAACGATACGGCCGTTCCCGTGAAGAAGCCGAACGCGAGGTGGAACGCTACTTCGACCGGCATCCCGCCTACTAAAAAATTAGTTTTTGCGTAATGGGGGTGCGGCACATTTGCTAATGTGCCGCACCCTTGCGTTTCTACTTGCCAGGTTTTTCGGCAAAGGATCGTGGCCGAATTAAATCAATTGCAGAATAGAAAAAAAGCAGAGAAAGTAAAGAAAGAAGGAATTTTATGAGAGCATCGCTACAGCAGACAATGGGCGACAATTTTATACAGCGTACCTTGATTGTTGTTGGGTTGATAACGGCCGTTACCCTTCTACTGCTTTTTGCCTGGCAAATAGCCGATATTTTAGTGCTGTTATTTGCCGGTATCTTGCTGGGCGTTTTTCTTACCAGCCTGAGCGGCTGGCTGCGGCAGCGTACGCCACTTTCTCACCGGCAGTCGCTGGTTGCAACTATCTTGTTTTTATTGATCTTACTTATTGCCGTTGGCATGTTTGCTGCCCCAAACCTGGTAGAGCAAAGCGAACAGCTGGGCAGCAACCTGGTGGAATCTGTTAACAGCTTGCAGACCACGCTGGCCGGCCAAAGCTGGGCCCAACCCATTCTGGAACGCCTGCCCAGTGCTGAAGAACTGCGGGCTTCATCGGGCAACCTGTTTAGCCAGATATCCGGCCTCTTTTCGCGCACCTTCAGCATGTTCACCAACATTATTGTTATTTTATTCGTGGGGTTTTATTTAGCATTTGAACCTGATCTGTATGCCAATGGATTAATCAAGTTGGTGCCTAAGCGCTACAGGCACCGTGCCGGAGAAGCATTAGACGAAGTCACTTATACGCTGCGCTGGTGGTTAGCCGGTCGGTTTGCCTCGATGTTTATTGTTGGGGTTCTGTCTGTTCTTGGGCTTTTTCTGTTGGGGATTCCCCTGGCTTTTATATTGGGTGTTATTACCGGACTGCTGGCCTTTGTTCCCATCATAGGCCCGGTATTGGCGCTTATCCCGCCCGTACTCATTGCCTTTACCAACAGCCCTACTCTGGCATTGTATGTTTTCTTGCTCTACATGGGTATTCAGGTTGTAGAGAGTTACTTCATCACCCCGCTGATTCAACGAAAGACCGTTTCTTTGCCACCCGCTTTACTGATTATTTCCCAGATGATTTTTGGCGTTTTCTTTAACTTTATTGGTGTGGCTATCGCTGCACCGGTTGCTGCGGCCACGCTGACCCTAACGAAAATGCTGTATGTGAAAGACGTGCTTGGTGATAATGAAATTGAGTTGTTAAAAGCAGCGCCCCAGGCGCACTTTGCCGCGAGCAAAAAGGAGATGAATCAAGATGCCCTATCAATCAATTAAAGAGTTACCAGATTCTGTTAAGGATAATTTGCCCAAGCAGGCCCAGGAAATTTACAAAGAGGCTTTTAACAATGCCTGGGATCAATATGCCGATCCGGAAGATCGGCGCGGCGATGCTTCCCGGGAAGAGACGGCCCACCGGGTAGCCTGGTCGGCGGTAAAACAAGAATATGAAAAGCAAAACGGCCGTTGGACCAAAAAGGATTAACGCAGCAGGAAGTAATAATGGTAATCATGCCCGAAATTCGCGAACAAGATAAAGCTCAAACAAAACAATATGCCCACATCTGTGGGCGCACGTTGGCCCAAACCCATGCCCGCTCGGATGATGATACAGGCATTATGGAAGGGGACGCCGAAAAACGCATTTTGTCTTCGATAATCCCTGACGTTTTTGTGGATGATGTGGTGCGGTTCTCGCAAATGGCCGCCAAACGGGTTTACAAAGATTACAAATTGTTCAAGAAAGACCTGGAACTGGGTGCTTTTGAGTTCCTGCACAGCGCTTAGGATCTATCTAAAAAGGTTACAGGTCTGTGCTGAGCACAGCCGAAGCAGGAAACAAGAGAGAGGAGTTTGCTATTTCTGCCTTACTGGAACAAATTCGTTTAATAGCCGAGCAAGTGATTCAGGCAATGGGATATCCAGGCATTGTTTTTCTGATGTTTATTGAAAACCTTTTCCCCCCCATCCCGTCTGAAGTGGTGATGCCTTTTGCCGGTTTCCTGGTGGATAAAGGTGAAATGAGTTTTGCCGGCATCATGGTAGCCGGTACCCTGGGTGCGGTTGCCGGGGCCGTGGCTATTTACTTCATCGGGATTAAGCTGGGGGAAAAACGGCTGCGAAACTGGGTAGAGCGGAATGGCAAATATTTGCTGATGTCTGAAGATGAGCTGGATTCAACTCTGGAGACGTTTAACGATCATGGGAAGAAGATGGTGCTGCTTGGCCGCCTGATCCCCACTATTCGCAGCCTCATTTCGATCCCGGCTGGGTTAGAAAAAATGAACCTGACCGTTTTTTTGATTTTTACCCTGGTGGGCACAACGGTGTGGAACCTGGCGCTGGCTGGTGGTGGCGTTTATTTGGGTAAAAATTGGCAGCAGATTTTAGGTTGGGTCGATACCTACTCCTATGTTGTTTATGCCGTTCTGGGTGGGCTGCTCCTATTTTATATTGTGCAGCAGGTGCGGAAGCGAAGAAACGCATAAATACAATACAGATGGAGGATTGGGAAGGTTCAACCGTCCCTACCTTGCTCTGGTTTAACGATGGCTTTTCGCGAAGTGGGGTGTCATTTTCTTGCAGCCAGTGGGCACCAACCCAGCAAAACAGGGCCCAGATGGCCCCAATTGTCCAACCCGCCAGAATGTCTGAAGGCCAATGGACGCCCAAATAGAGGCGGCTGAAGCCAACGATGACCATCACGAACAGTGACAGCAGCAGGACAAAAGCTTTGAGGCGAAAGGGACTTTGTATTTGGGCCAGCAGCGCGCCTAATGTAAGGTAGGTAGCCGCCGAGAGTAGGGCATGGCCACTAGGAAAGCTGGCGTTGAAGGCGTGGGTGCCTTCCACAATTAGGTCAGGACGAGGCCAATCGAATATACCTTTTAGAAGGGTACTGAGGATGACACCACCCAGCACGGCCGTTAATAAAACCACCATCTTTTTATATCGATTCACCAGCGCCAGGTAGCCACATACGGCCGTAACCAGCAAAATCAGAATGCCGGTGCCGCCCAATAAGGCATAGGTACCGGGTCATACGTTAGACATAAATCCCAAAACATGACGAAATCTTAAAAGGATAAATTTTTTATGGCAGAGAAACATTTGGTTCATTTGGGTTGGGTGCTGGCCGCAGACACAAACAAAAAAGAGGTGCTTACCGTATCGGAGAATGTGTGCCACAAGCTAAAACAGACGCTGGCGCAGCAGTTCCCCCAATTCCGTTGGCAAATCGATTTTGTGCACCGTCATCGCTTTGCGCCAAAAGGGTCTTTAAATCCCCTGCCTTTGCTGGAGCTGGGCGTGCAGGAAAAAATTGCCCAGCATTGGGATTATGTGATCGTAGCCGTGCCCAATGCGCTGCGGGCCCGGGACCGGGTTCACACCATTGGCATTCCTTCTTCTGCTCTGGAAACGGCCGTTCTCTCCACCGCCTCCTTAAACCGCCGCGATCCGGACAAACTGACCGAACAAATGATCATGTTGAGCCTGCATTTGCTGGGGCACGTGTGGGGCATCGAGCACTGCGATGAAGGGCCGATGATTCCCCCGGAAACGCCCGAGAAGCTGCAATATGCCCCATTCCCCGCCTTTCAGCAGGAAATCATTGTGGACCGGTTGGAAGAGGTGGCCGATCAACGGCTTGAGGAGCAGTCGCAGCAGTGGAACAGCGTGATCTTTTATTGGCGGGCGTTTTGGGCAGACCCCAAAAGCATCCTCATTGATATCGTGGGGTATGCACCCTGGCTGCTGCCCTTCCGCATGGCCCGGCTGACGGCGGCAACGGCCGTTTCCCTCCTCATTTTGCTGCTTACGGCCGAAGCGTGGGAGATGGGGGTTAACCTGCCGCCCTCGCGCCTGATTTTTGGCACGGTGAGCGCCATACTCATTGCCACCGGCTTTATATTTGCCGGTAAGAATTTGGGCCAAATCTCCCGCGATGTGGGCTGGCGCGAACAGCTTACCCGTACCCGCCTGGTGGTGGTGGGCACCATTTTGTTTGGCATGGTCAGCTTGTGGCTCATTCTGTTTCTCTTCTCGTTAATGGTTGGCTGGCTGTTGCCAGGAGAAGTCCTCAGCCGTTGGGTGCAGATGAACAGCGTGGACAGGCTCATGCTTTTTCGTCATGCGGCGTTTATGGCCATGTTAGGCGTTTTGGCTGGCGCATTGGGAGGTAATCTTGAAGAGGATGTGGCCATAAAGGCCAGGCTGTTTTTTGATGAAGAGACGTAAGATTGTATGCTTTCGCCTTTCCTCAAAATTGTATCTCATCTCTACCTCATACTTGTATCTGGACACCCTAAAATTCTTTTTTTGCCCCCTATACTTGAGATAAATCTTAGAGTCGGCGCGATTATTGTTAAATTTTTGTTGAAGACGGCCGTCTCTAACCAAAGAATTCCACAAAGAAGCAAAACAAACAAAAGGGGTTTAGAATGAACAACAAGGAAAAGGGTTGGTTAGTTAAGCTGATGCGATTGGGCTTTGTCGCCAATGGCGTTGTCTATATCACAATTGGCATTTTGGCCGTTCAGGCGGCATTCGGTGCTGGTGGTCAAACGTCAGGGACACAAGGTGCCTTATCGACGATTGCCAGCGAACCATTTGGCCAATTTCTCCTGGGCCTGGTCGGGGTGGGCCTGGTTGGATTAACCATCTGGTATGTTATTCGCGGCATCTCTGATCCAGACAATGCTGGTGATGATATGAGCGGGATGGTCAAACGCATTGGTTATGTTGTTGCCGGTCTTGGTTATGGCGTTTTGGCTTACTCTGCCTTCCGCATTTTAACAACGGCAAGCGGCGGCGGCGGGAACCAGGCCGCTGACTGGACGGCAACCTTGATGCAGCAAACCTACGGCATCTGGCTGGTTGGCATTACCGGCCTGATAATTGTGGGGGTTGGTGTTTACCACCTGTACAAGGCATACCAAACCAAGTTCCGCCGCAAGCTGAAAGTCCACGAGATGAACGCAACAGAAACAAAATGGGGCATTCGTGCCGGACGCTTAGGTCTTGCTGCCCGCGCCGTCATTTTTGGCATCATTGGTACCTTTTTAATCCAGGCTGCCATGCAGGCAGATCCGCAGCAAGCGGGCGGTGTTGGGAAAGCTTTACAAACCTTGGCCGGGCAATCTTATGGCCCGTGGCTGCTGGGCATCGTTTCCCTGGGCTTAATTGCTTACGGACTTTATTCGGCCGTTGTGCTGGCGCGTTATCGCCGCATTCAGTTTGGCTAAAAGCTGCGCCTGAAGTGAATAGATAGATAAGAATAAACAGCCCTCTTTTCGCAGGGCTGTTTTGCTTCTCATTCAGATCAGCTGAGATATAATCGCGGCATGACCGATTCGAACACAAACAATACCGCATGGCCTGTGGAAATCATTCGCAGCAAAAACCGAAAAAAGACAGTCAGCGCCGAACTGAAAAACGGCGTTTTGTGTGTGCGCGCGCCAGCCCGCATGAGCAACAAAGAATTGGCTCCCATTATTGAAAAGCTGCAAAAACGGCTGCAAAAAAAGGTGCGCCGTTCGCCGCAATCGGATGCGGACCTGGAGGAAATAGCTCGCCAGCTTAACCAAACGTATTTTGCGGGCGGATTACAGTGGCAATCCATTCGCTATGTCACGAATCAGAATAAGCGGTTTGGTAGCTGCACCCCCTCATTGGGCACCATTCGCATCAGCCACAGGTTAGCCACAATGCCCGAGTGGGTGCTTAAATATGTGGTGGTGCATGAGCTGGCTCATCTGGAAGAAGCCAATCACGGTCCCAACTTCTGGGCACTGGTGAATCAATATCCGCTCACCGAACGTGCCCGAGGCTACCTGATGGCCATTGGTCTAGAAGAAGACGCAATCGGGGAAACGTAATTTAGTCACGCAACATGCTTCACGCCAGATTTATTGCAGTTCCAAAACGGTGACGTGGGCGGCGATGGTGGTCTGGTCACAATCCCGAAATACTGAAACGCGATGGTGGCCATCTTGAACGTAGTAGGCATTGCCAACGGCTACCAGGGAGATTGGCGGCAAAGCGGCCAGCTGTTGACGTGCCTGGCGTACACCTTCCAGACGGCTGCGGCTGTGCTGGTTGGTCAGGCGAAAATCGGCGTCGAAGTCGTGGCTGCGGGATTCACTTGCTGTGCCTTTAATCTGGCTCATCGGCACCTGGCGGACACCGGCGTATTGGGTATTGGCGATGGCGCGACCGGCCATGGCTTGATTCAACGTGGGCAGGGCTTGTGCTTTTTGGGTGAAGCGGGCGATGGTTTTGCCGGCCCAATTTTGCAATTTTTGTGTGGGGATTGTGGTCGCTGAAAACATGAGTTTGTCCTTTACTTGCCGATTTCCTGTGCCAAAACTTAACTGGTGGGTAGGATACGGCCGTTCCGTGACACAAACGTGACACAATCTCTAGCATCAGCTAAAATGCGCCATGCACCTGACGCTCAACTTCTTTGGTGGTTTCCAAGCTGCAATTGACGATGAACCAATTTCCGAATCGCGGGCCAAGCGGATTGAAGCCCTGCTGATTTTTTTGGCCATGGAAGCCGCCCGGCCTCATCGCCGCGAGATGTTGATTGGCCTTCTGTTCCCCGAGATGCCTGATGACGCGGCCCGCACCAATCTGCGCCAGACGCTCAGCCGCTTGCGCCGGGCCATCCATGACGCCCAAGCGGAGCCGCCATTTCTGCTGACCTCACGCGAATCGACCCAGTTCAACCAGGAAAGTGACCACACCCTGGATGTGGTGCAGTTTCAGGCTGGCCTGGCTGGTTGTGCGCAGCACCGGGGTGGGCAAGAGGCCGATTGTGCGGCGTGCATGGCGTTGGCGGCCACGGCCGTATCCCACTACACAGGTCCCTTCCTCGACGGTTTCTTTTTGGAAGACAGCACCGCCTTTGAAGAATGGCTGCTGGGGCAGCGCCAGCAGCTGCAAGAGATGGCACTGGCCGCGCTGGATGAACTGACACAGTTCCACGAGCGGCGCGGTGAGTACGAACAGGCGGCAGATTTTGCCCGCCAGCAGTTGGCCATCGAGCCGTGGCGTGAACCAGCCCAGCAGCAGCTTATGCGCGCTCTGGCCCAGCTGGGGGAACGAAACGCGGCGCTGGCTGCGTACCAGACTTTCTGCGAGACGCTGCAAGAAGAATTGGGCGTGGAGCCACTGCCGGAAACGGCCGCATTGGCCGCACAAATTCAGGAAGCAACGGGCGAACGGCCGTACCAACTGCCCCCGCGTGAGCAAAACTTAATCGGGCGCGACGAAGAGCTGGCCCAGCTATCTGCCTGGCTGGCCGACCCGGCGCAGCGGCTGCACACGATTGTGGGGCCGGGCGGTATGGGCAAAACGCGCCTGGCATTGGAAGCAGCCTGGCTGGCGGCCACCGCCCACCTGGGACCGTTTATGCATGGCATCTTTTTTGTGCCGCTGGCGGGCGTGGCGGCCGTGGAATCAGCCGGATTTAATCCGCTGGTAACGGCCGTGGCCGAAGCCATCGGTTACACGTTTGCCGGTTCGGCTGAGCCACAGGCGCAGCTGTTGGGCTACCTGCAAGACAAAAAAATGCTGCTCGTGCTGGACAATCTGGAACACCTCATGCAGCCGGGACGCACGCTCATTTTGGCGCTGCTGGAGCAGGCCCCGGCGCTCAACCTGCTGGTGACCTCGCGCGAGCGGCTTAACCTGGTCGAGGAGCGTGTGCTGACGCTGGGCGGACTCCCGGTTGCGGCCACTGCTGCCGTAACCGATGTTGATTTAAGTCCGGCGATGGCCTTGTTTGTACAGCGGGCGCAGCAGGTGGAGTCCCGCTTTGTGCTGAGGGAGACGGGGGACTGGTCGGTAACGGCCGTTGTCCAGATTTGCCAGCTGCTGGACGGTTTGCCATTGGCGATTGAGTTAGCTGCCGCCTGGGTGCGCTTGCTTTCTTGCCCGGAAATTTTGGCCGAACTGCGCCACAATCTGGACAGTCTCAACGCCAGCGCGGTGGATCTGCCGCAGCGTCATAGCAGCCTGCGCGCCGTGTTCGATTATTCCTGGCAACTGCTCACCGCTACCGAGCAGCAGACGCTGGCCCAGCTGGCCATTTTCCAGGGTGGGTTTGAGCGACAGGCGGCGGCTCAGGTGACTCAGGCGCGGCTGCCGCAGCTTTCTGCCCTGCTGGATAAATCGTTTTTGCGCCGCCAGTTGGGAGAAACGGCCGCAGTTGCTACATCCCGCTACGAGATGCTGGCCGTGGTGCGCCAGTTTGCCGCCGAACATTTAGAAAACGGACAGGTGGGCTTTGACTTGCGCCAGCGATACGGCCGTTACTACCTCGATTTAGTGGCGGCGCAGGCGGCCGATTTGCAAGGTGAAAATCAGCTGCATGCCCTGGCCACTATCAACCAGGAAATTGAAAATATCCGCCAGGCGTGGCGGCTGGCTGTTGACCAGGCTGACGTAGCCGTGCTGGACAGGGCTACAGAGGCGCTGTCCCTCTTTTTTTACATGCGCAGCTGGTTTCGTGAGGGACTGGAGCTGTTTGGTCTGGCCGCTAATCGTCTGGAAGGGCAGGCACCGCGTCCGGTGGTGGCCAAACTGGCGGCGCGTCAGGGTTGGTTTGCTTTTTTGTCTGGCAAGCAGCAACAGGCCGTGGCGCTGCTCACGCAAAGTCTGGCTGTGCTGCATCCCGATGGCGATCCGGAAGCTTTAACCTACACGCTGAACTTTTTGGCGGTAGTAAACCTGTCGCTGGACGATTTTGAAACGGCTCAAGCACTGTGTGAAGAGGCGCTGGCAATTGCGACCGAACAGGCGAACCAATACAGTCAGGCAATCAGCAACAATATTTTGAGCCAGATCGCATATGTGCAAAAGCAGTATGAAGCGGCGCTCAATCATTCCCAGGCCAGCCTGCGTTTGGAACAGGCGCTGGGCAACCGGTGGAGCATGGGGTTTTCGTTGGTTAATATTGGACGGGTGGCTTATGCACTGGGCGAATTTGCCACGGCCCAGGCAAATTATGAAGAAAGCCTGGCCATTCGGGAGGCAATGGGGGATGCACGGGGGCAGGGCTTATGCCGCATGTATTTGGGGGATACGGCCGCTGCCAGCCAAAACAGCGCCGAAGCCCAAGCGCATTATCAGCAAAGCCTGGCCATCTTCCGCCAAATTGGGGACCAAAACACAGTGGAAATGGTGAATGATCGTTTGGCCGCGCTGGATCAAGCAGCAATGAGTGATGTGTGAAACGTGAAACGTGATTCAGGCACGCATCATGACCGGTTATGATGATGGCCGTTCCCGTTCATACTGCGCCGGCTTGTCCAGATCACGCAAGATGGAATCGGTGGGGACTTTGACCAGGTGCAGTTTGTCAGCGTGGCGGCGCAGCAGGGTGCGCGGGGCGTCGCCGGGGGGCAGGGCCAGCAGTTCGGCAAAGTAGCTGCGGCCAATGAGCACCGGATTGCCCCGCCGCCCGGCAAACATGGGGGCGATCAGGTCGCTGTGCCCTTGCCAGTATGCCGCCAGCAGCAAATCAATCGTTTCCGGCTTCACCATTGGCTGGTCGGCCAGCATGACAAGCACGGCCGTAATATTTTCAGGCAGCTGGCGCACGGCCGTTTGCAACGAAGAGAGCATCTCCCCCGCCGCATAGTCCGGGTTATGTAAAGTTTTGACATCTGCTTCCTGGGCAATCCGGTTAACTGACTCTGCTTCGTGCCCGGTGATGACGAGGAGGTTGTGGACGGCCGTTTGCTGCAAATTGCGGATGGTTTGGCCCAAGACCGTGGTGTTGCCCCAGGGCAAAAGCTGCTTCGTTTCGCCCATCCGCTTGCCTTCACCGGCCGCCAGGATAACGGCCGTTATCCGCTGCTGCACCTCCTGCACCGGCTGCTCTGTTTTGACTGCGCCGATGATCACCCGGTCGATGCGTGGTGTGTGCAGGATTTGTTGGGCAATCTGGCGGGCGGCTTTGAGCTGTACGGCCGTTTCCACCTTATTGATAAACGGTATCACCCGCGCGCGCCCCGGCACACCTTTCAAGCCACCTTGCGGATGCGTCACCAATCGCGCCACATCCCTTGCCGATAACTGCTCACGGATTGCCGACCACTGAAGCAGTTCCGCTGCTAACTCTGGCCGGTGGGTGATTTGGGAGAAACGGCCGTCCAAGGCATCGATCCCCACCACTGGCACCACCAGCGTTGCGGCGGGCGGAATCACCGGCTCGTGAGCCGCCGGTGCCTTGATGGGCCGCATCCGCGAGCCATCTGCCTCAACCAGCACAAAATCAACATCCGGACGCGCCAGCCATTGGCCCGGCAGTTCCGGCGGTACGCCTCTCGCTTTTTCACCCTCTACTTCTCCCACCACGAGGCATGTTCCATGCCGATCCAGGGCATCTCCGATCTTCCCCTCGGATTTCTCTATGTCCTCTGTGGCAAAAATTACTTCTGGGGCCAGTTTCATCTGCGCGGCAAAGATGCGCGTGGTAGTGGTGAGGATGCGTCGCCCCGGCAGGGCAGCGCCTAGAGCAAACAGCAGGCTGGTTTTGCCACCACCGCCCACAAAGGCAATCAATTCATCACGAGGTTGCAGCGCAAATGCGGCGGGGAGAGTGAGATTTTGGCTCATCGCTGCTGGTTTAGATGAATGAGAATCGCTTCCAGCACGCCGCCGCCGATGGCCAGCGCCTTGTCGGAAATGGTGAAGCAAGCAGAAACGTCGGCGCGGGCGTCTAGATCGCCAATTTTGAGTCCGGCGGGCACTTCGCTGCCGGGGGCGATCAGCCCGCGCAGCACCCCGGCAAAAGGTGCTGCGATTGGCGACCCGGCCACTTCCCCAATGATTTCGCCTGTCTGAACCACATCGCCAATCGTCAATCGCCATTCAACCTTGCCCGACGCCGGGGCGCGCAGCACCCGCTCTGCCCCTTTTCCGGCCACAATGCCTGGCGTGCCCGTGTTTGGCAGCGCGCTGCCTTTCCAAATGACACGCCCAAGGGTATGGCCGCGCATTGTCTCGATGACGGCGTGGCAATCAACCCCGGCGGTGAAGCCCGGTCCCAGGGCGATGACCAGCTCGGCCTGGTCGATGCGGGTGTCGATGTTGCGTTTGGCCATGCGGGCGTCGATCAAAATGGTAAATGGTAAATGGTAAATGGTTAATAGTTGGGGAGCGACGAGAACGGGTATTTTGCCGGATTGGGCAAGCTGTAAAGCGTGGTCGGCTGTTTCGACGTGTTGAGCGTGGAGCGATTCGATCTGAATATGGCCATCAAGAACGGCCGTTGCCAGCGCCACCTTTCTACGCACCACCAGCGGCTGGGCTAATTCTAGGACGATGAGCGGGAAACCAGCTTTGTGTAACCGGTAGGCCACGCCCGTTGCCAGATCGCCGCCACCGCGCAAAATGACGAGTTGTTGTGGAAATAACATAGGCTGATCTTACCTGAGACGATGGAAATGGGGCAAAATATTGGCAAAACGCACTATAAGTGTGACACTTTACACAATTGCGCCTTTACTTTACAGGTGGGTGTTCTGTATAATGCCCCCAGTTGCGCTTTTATCGGAAACAAATTCTAACTGTATTGGCAAAACTGAATATGTAAATGAAGGAATTCTGCGCAGAGGCAGTTTGTTTGAAACGGCCGTTGCGGGAAGTTTGTTGCGCTTTCCGGCCCGAATCAGGCAGATTACTCTACTGGCGAGGCAGAAGCCCCGTGTTGATCTGAAGTATATTGCAAAAGGTTCCATTTATGACGTTGAAGAAATTTGGCCGATACGAAATTGTCAAAGAACTGGGTCAAGGCGGCATGGCCGAAGTGTATGAAGCTCATGACCCATTAATGGATCGGTTTGTTGCACTCAAAATTATCCGCAAAAATTTCTCTCAAGATCCCCATTTTCATGACAGGTTTTGGCGCGAAGCAAAAACAATTGCCAATTTGGAGCATCGGGCCATCGTGCCGGTGCATGATTTTGGTGCTGATGAGCCATCCGGGCAGCTGTATTTGGTCATGCGCTTGATGCCTGATGTGCTCAATAAACGGCTGACGCGGGATGGTGCCATGTCGCTGGGCGATACGAGCTTGATTTTGAATCGCCTCGCGGCGGCCCTTAATACCGCTCACAATCGCGGCATCATGCATCGAGATATTAAGCCGGCGAACATTTTACTGGATGATGAGGGAACCGTTTTTCTGGCCGATTTTGGTTTGGCCGCCGCTATTGACAAAATTGAGTCGGGGGCGGTACCGGTTGCTTATGGCGGCTCAATGTTTTATATGGCACCGGAGCAGTGGCAAGATAAACCGCTGGGACAATATACGGACGTTTACCAATTGGGAGTAACGCTGTTTGAGATGTTGACAGGGCAACGGCCGTTTCCTGAGGCAGATGGGCACATATTGTATGACCGTCATGTAAACGGCCGTGTTCCCAATGCCCTGGAGCTTAACCCGATGCTCCCGGCAAAGATTCAGCCCATCCTGGAAAAGGCAATGGCAAAAGCGCCTGAAAATCGGTACAAAACCGTCCTGGAGCTGGCCGAAGACGTGGCGAATTTGCTGCGCCCTAAGCAAATAAAGAGACGGTACGAAATTAAGGAAGAGCTGCAGCATGGCCGGTTTGCCATTGTGTACCTGGCACATGACTTGTTTGAGGAACGGCAGGTTGCGCTCAAGATTATGAAGCAGCCGCTGGTGGGCAACCAGACTTACCGGCAGCTGTTCCAACGCGAGCGCCAGCAGATCTTGAACATGCCCACCCATGAGTCCATCGTCCCAATTTACGATATCGATCTCCATGAGAATAAGCCATATATCGCCATGAAGTTTGTCGATGGGGCTTCGCTGCGTGAGCGCTTTCGCAAAGAGCGCACATTGCCGGTGGACAAGGTCATTGAAATTGCCAACAGCCTGGCGCAGGCATTGGATGCCCTACATGCGGCACAATGTGTTCATGGTGATATCAACATGGGCAATGTGCTGATCGATTCGGCAGACCATTGCATTCTGGCAGATTTTCATATAACGGCCGTTGCCGAGTTAACCGAGGCGATTCTAGGGCAACAGGAACCGTTGTCTTATTTGCCTTACATGTCGCCGGAGCAGTGGGCCAGGGAGCCGTTTTTGCCGCAAACTGATGTGTATCAATTTGGCGTGCTTCTGTTTGAACTGCTGAGTGGGCAACGGCCGTTTACCAGCATGTCAACAGAAAAGCTTCAAGAGGCCATCGAGAAAAAGCGAATACCCAAAATATCCACTTTAAAGCCAGCGCTGCCGCGGCAATTTGACGACATTTTTGCTAAAGCGCTGGCTAAGCAACCTGAAAATCGATATGCCAAAGCAAGCGAACTTGTGCTGGATTTAAGCACCGCCTGGCAGGCTTATTCATTCAATGCCTGCAAGCAGCGGGGTGATGCCCATTATGAAGCAAAAAAATGGGACGATGCCATTGCCGCCTACCAGCAGGCGCTGGAAGTTAGCCCGGACAGCAAAGCCGTGCTGGCGGCTCTGGAGCGAGCTGAAAGGCGTAAGCAAGATTCAGGTATTTTTTACCAAAGCAGGCAAGCCATTGAAGGCAAGCGATGGAATGACGCGGCATACTTTTTAGCCAAGGCTTCAGATACGCCAGAAAAAAGGGAGATGCTTGACCTGGTTCAGCGCCAAATCAAGGTCGAGCAGCAATATGAGGCGGGCAAGAAAGCTATGCAGCAGCAGGAATGGCTAAAAGCGCACAAGCTGCTGGACGAGACTGATTTTTTGGAACCAAATTACAAAAATGTCAATCTGCTTTTAGGTCAGCTGGCTGAAAAAATTGAAGATTGCTTGCAACAAGCCCGCGAAGCAGCGGCCCAAGGGGATTATGATCAGGCATTAACTTTGCTGGAACCGTTGGCTGAGCAGGAAACGGCCGTTGCGCTGCGGCAAGAAATTGCGGTTAAGCAACATCAGGACCGTCGTTGGCGGTTTTGGACTCTTCCAAAAGCGCTGCGTTGGGGTGGTCTTTTAACGGTGGCTATTGTGGCTGTAATCGGCTGGATATTTTACAACAATATTCTTTTACCTAAAACATGTCTGGCAACGGCCGATCCCCGGCTTCACGTTCTGAATGGGGAAGATGAATATCTGGTTTTTCATGGAGGAAGCCCCGCACCTATTACAGGAGAGTTGCAGACACTGCAACTTTGGGTGGAATGGGGTCCGGAAAATTTATCTGAAAGTTGCCAGCAGTTTATATTGGAAGACGAACGCGTAAGCGTCTTTTGGGAATCTGGGAATCAGAATCCAATCGAATTGATCGAAGAGGACAGATGGGCGGCGACTATCACAGCGTTGTCACCATTGTTTGAGGGCAGTGATGAGATTGTTGTCTCTTTATTATACGATGGTCAGCCCCAGGATTTTACATTCAAGTTAGACTTTAAACGGTAGCAGAGTAAGCCAATCTGGGGAAAATCATGATAAAAAACTCAAAGAAACTGATCTGGGCGACAGCCTGCTTTTTATTTATTGTTTGTGCTTGTGCTTCTGCTGATCAACTGACCTCTGTGGATGCAGCCCAAAGCTGTGGATTGGATCTGGCTATTGTAGCTTCGGATCATGCTAACTTGCGCCCGGGTGACGTGCTCAAATTAAGAGCCAATAAAATCAGCGCTGATTTGGAATATATCTGGTCAACTGTCCCAACACAGTTTACTGAGAATTTCTCTGAGAAGCAGGTCAATAAAATATCGTTTATCGTGCCTGAGTTTGATGGCCTGTTAAAAATCAATCTGCAAGCCGAGATCCGTGGAGTTTGTACAGAGCGGGACGATTTTGAAATTGAGTTGGCTCCGGCGGCAAACACGGAATTGGTAAATGAAGATACGGCCGTAGAATCCGCAGCAACCCATACACCTTCACCAACACTTACCGCGACACCGACGGCCTCACCGGAACCCACAAACACACCAACTGTGGCACCTTCCCCCACAACGGAACCAACCGCCACCGCTACCAATACACCCCAACCAACATCCCCGCCGCTACCTACCAGCACTCCCATCATGGCACCGGTGATTACACGATTGGAGATAATTTCTACCGACACGCTTGTCATAGAGTGGGCATGGAATGGAACGCTTGAGGCTGATCAACATTTCGCCGTGCGTCTTTGGCGGGTAGACAATCCCGACCCCACTGCCCATAACAGCTTGACCTGGCTTAAAGAAACAGCATATCAGCTAAAAATTAATAATGCGGAGTTTCCGGCTGGCGAGTACGTTTTAAATGTTGCCGTTGTGGACGGTCCCAGCTTTGACCATCATGTAACCGTCGTGCAAACAGAAAATCATAGAATCAACTTACCCAATATTGAACCACCTGCCCCGCCGCCATGCCCGCCGGTTTGTACAGAACCCTAAGCCTGGATAGCTAAGTAGCCGTTCGGAATTAACATAGCGATTTCGGAACCGAACGGCTACTTTAAGCCCATTCGCCAATTCCGCTAACTTATTTGCGAATGGGCACTAAGCTTGGTGTCCGATTTAGATTGCGCATAATCATAGTCGATGGATCAGTTTAGAACGAGGAGGGCTCGATTTTCGTGTTGCGCTCCAAGAAATATGATTGGGCGAAAGGGATTTATACATCCCTGTTGGTTCTGGTCGTCAGCGTCACGATTGGCGTTGTCTTTTTCCCCCGCGATGCACGAAATATAGCCAGAAGTGTCGGTGAAACATTGTTTTTACCGATCATTTCTAAACCGCTGCTGCAATCAGGCTATACCGGTGATATTCACTGGGAGCAAGAAAACGCGCCCTATCCGTTGGCCTATGCTCAGGTTGTTACGGTTACGGTTGGTTATAACGACTATATGTACCTGATTGGTGGCGGAGATGTGAAGCTGCCAACAGATCCGGATGAAGATCCGCTAATTGAGCAATCAGTGAGAGTCAGTTTCGCTTCGTTGCATGAAGATGGCACGTTAGGGGAGTGGCAAGCGGCTCAGAATTTACCGAGAGAATTATATGGTGCGTCGGCAACGGCCGTTAATGGAAAGATCTATGTTTTGGGCGGTTTATATCATTCATCCCGAGAGCTGTATCCTGAGTTTAATAACACAATTTATTGTGCCAAGGCGAACTCAGAGGACGACCTTATATGGGAACCTAAATCAAGCAGCTGGGATAAGTTCTCTGAGTGGCATCCAGGTGTTGCATTTCATTCCACTGTGGTCGTTCATGACCGCATTTACCTGATTGGGGGGATACGCCAGAAATCTGCTTTCAACGAGTCCTGGCATCCCACCCGGTTTGTGCTTTCGGCCAAACTGGATGCAGGAAGCGAATGCCAGGAGTTTGATTGGGAAGTAGAGCAAATCGAAGATGATGTTCTGCCCCAGCTGATGAATCATACGGCCGTTGGTATAGAACTTGGCCAAACAGAGCAATCTGGGCTAGCCAAAAGCTACATTTATGTGATGGGGGGCGAGGTGTGGGCGCCCTGTGCTGACGAAGATGAGTGCCAAATCCGGGCGATCATAAAGCGGCTAAGTGCGGCCGTGTACCGTGCTGAAATCGATTTAGAGGGTGATTCTGGAAAATCGGTAGGCCCGTGGGAACATGTTGGTGATTTTGATACGGGTGACGGTCTTCAGCTTATGACGGCCGTTCGAACGGGCGATTATATTTATGTTTTGGGTGGAACAAAGTATAGAGATCCAAATGACAATACAACGACAGGTTGTATCTATCGAACGAAGCTATTGGATAATGGCGAAATTGGTTCCTGGGATCAGTTAAACAGCGAAGGGTGTGAATTAACGCTTTATGGTCATGCGGCTACCGTTTCCAGGTACGGCCGTATCTACGTAATTGGTGGTGCGCAGGTTGAAGAGGGTAAAGATATACCTGAGGTAAGCGATACGATTTATTGGACGCCCCTGGCTTTTTTGTCTAAATATAGCAATCCAAACGGTGCCGTTTATTCTGGAGACCGAATTATTTACAACCTTACAGCAGCAAGCAATAACGTCCGCGATCTGTACGACCTTGAGATCATCGATATGTTGCCCGCGAATTTGCAGCTTGTCTCTGCTCCTCGTTTTACATACGACGCGCCAATTTTAACCTCAGAAAACTTTGACCTGCCCATCAACCACATGGCTCAGTTTGCATTTAAGGCTGAGGTTTTACCTGATTTACCTGTGGAAACGGTAACGTCAAACAGCCGTTTCCCCATCACCACACATGAACCGAATCCGCAAATAACATCCACCCCTGCAATCGCAATACAGTCTGTGGATTCAAACATTCGGCCTACACAAGTAAAAGGATGCGGCACCGGTGACGATGTGATCTCCAGCGGCACCCCTCGCCCCAAAACAACCTGTACACCGACGCCAGTAATAACATTGACTGCAACCCTTACAGGTACGCCGACACCAACTTCTACAGATACACCAACGTCCACACCCACACCAACAGTCGGCACACCGACTGTAGTTCCGACGCCTACAGAGCCGGTTTATGTCGTGAATGAAGCTTTTCTTTGCTTTGGTTTGGAGCAGCATTGGTGCAAGATGGCTACGGCAATCAATGCCCCTTTCCAAATTTATCTCCCCCTTGTGACCAAATAGAGAAAGGAGGTGCTTTCGCACCCCCTTCTGAATTTATCTTGCCAAATTACTACCGGTTCGCGTAGGTGTTCATGTTGGCATTACGGCCGTGATCCTGCGTCTGTGCTGGATCTCTCATGCCGCTGGTGTGGCACCAGCCCGTTTTGTGCCCCAGGTTGTTGCCCCCGCTAAGCTGGCCAGACCATCTCTCCACCACGCCATCGTCCGGGTCGCTCAGGAAAAGATCCGTGGCGAAGTTGCAGTAATCGTAGCGCCACCAGACGTCTTTGAAGGAAGTCGTGTGGTAATAAACGCGGCTGCGCGCCCAGCTGGGAATGCCAGACAGCCACAGCGCCGCCCCATCATAGGTGAGGTCCCAGTTGGTGCCACAGCCCACGCCAAAGATGTCACCCAGCAGTGCCAGGTTGCCCGCCAGGGCCGTGCCCTGGTAGGGCGTGCCGACTGACTGGATCAGGCGGCTGCCGGAGGAGTAATCCAGGCCGCTCCAGTAGTAAGTGTACAGATGCAGCGAGGCAGCGCCGCCCTGGCTGTGGGCTACGATGCCAAACGAGGGGAACTGGTTGCCAAAGGTGCGAATCAAATTGGCAAATTGATCATGAGTGCGGTTCTGGTTGTAATCCTGAAAAGTGACATCCCCGGTGAAGTCGCCGGTGGGCCAGGTGCCCTCGGAGCAGTAGCCATGCACCAGCATGAGCACGCCGCCGGGTGCGTTGGGGGCTGGTTGATTGGCGGTGACGGCCGTTGGCCGCTCACCCATCAACATTTCTTCACTGATTTCGGTAACGGCCGTTTCTGCCACCCCTCTGCTTACCGTTTCAGGAATATTGACCGGCACGCTGTCTAACTGCGTTAGCGGAATGTGCGTTTCTACGTCTTGCAAACGCACGTTGCGCAGTTCAAACGGCGCTGAGGCGTTGGCCAGAGACAGCCAACGGCCGTCTATGCTCACCGGCACCCCATCGGCCGTCGGTGTTACCAGACCGCCCACCCAGGTGACGGGCATCATCTGCCCCGCGGCATCCGTGCCCCACAGTTCGGCGTAAAGCTGCACCGGGGCAGCGTCGCCAGTGGTGGTCGCCGCAAGATTGATGTCTAAGCGATTGAGGCCATCGGGTGAGGCGGTGACTGTGCTTTCTTCATTGAGGGTAATCGTTTGTTCTACGACTGGGAAAATATGCTCCGTGGTGCGCAGCAGTGGCGCGCCGTCCGGTGTTTGGCCGCGCATGGTGACCTGGGCTGTGTATTGGCCTGCTGTGCGCGGCGTCATCAATGCGCCAAAAACACCATCGTCGGCGGCGCCATCGCCGTGACGGCCGTCATCAAACATGATCAAGCGCGTTGTACGGCCGTCTGGGGCAATGATCCGCATTTGAGCATGGCGAATGATGTTGGTCGCTGCTGTTGGCGCGCTGGCCCCGCTGTCCTGCGCCGCGTCGTAGGCATAAGCAACGAGCCCAATCTGGTTGTTTGTCCACAAATTGTAGCTGCTCAGATGGGCATAAATCTGATAGGGGCTTTCATTGGAGAGTAACAGGTAGCCGCTGGGGGCGTTGCTGGTGCTGGGAGCAACGGCCGTACGCACCGTCATCTGCCACGCTCCCTGCTCTGGCCGGGCAACCGTGTAAATGTCGCCCGAGAATGATTGCTGCTCCAACCCAATTTGCCCGGTGCGCTGTACCACGCCGGCCTGTTCCCTGCCCTGGCTTAACCGCATCGTCTGGCCAGTCGGGGATTCCAATGCCAATTGCCAATTGGCCGCATCCGGACTGAGCACCATCACCGACATTTCGCTGCGGCTGTCTACTGCCAGCGAATCCTGCCATTGCCAGCTGCCGTCGGCGGCCTGGCTGAAGGTGACGGGAATCATGGCGGTGCGGGAGCGTACGCCCATTTCGGCGGGATTCGGGAGTTGGGAACGGCCGTCCAGCACCTCACTTCCCGGACCGGCTACCTGTTTGCTAAAGACCGCTTCCGGTTCATCGGCCGCCGAGGGAGTCGCCAGTCCGCCTGTAACGAGGAACAGGGCAACCAGCAAGGCCATCAGAATTGCCAATCGTTGCTTTTGCATGTTCAGTTTTACTCCTTCTGTGGGATTGGTAGAGACACTGTTTCGCCGAGCCGACGATGTTGGGAAATGGTGCCAAAGCGAAACAGTTAAGCTGAAGCAAGCTCCCTTGCTGACAAAATAGGAAGCTTGCTTCAGCAAAAAACACCAACAATTTTGATTTGTCACAAATTGTCGGTGTTTTTAGGGGTGTGATACAGTTTCCTGAGCAGTAAGCATATCGCACCGGCAGCAGGATAACAGATTTTACTTAACTGTGAATGCTAACTTCCTGCAATTTAGCTACAACTTTGGCCGGGGTGAGGGGGATTTCGTCGAACCAAATGCCGGTGGCGTCGTGAACGGCGGCAACAATTGCCGGTGCTAACGGTAAGAAGGGCATCTCGGCCATGCCGCGCGCGCCCCAGGGTCCGATGGGATCAGGCACTTCCATGATGACCGACTGCACAATTTCCGGCACGTCTTTAATGCCGGGGATGAGGTATTGGCTGAGCAGGGGGTTTTGGATACGGCCGTCTTTCACCTGCAAATTTTCCATCAACGCATAGCCGTGTGCCTGCACCACCGCCCCCTCAATTTGTCCCTCAATAAGCGTGGGGTTTATCGCCTTACCCACATCGTTGGCACACACCACCTTGTTGATGTGAATGTGCCCCGTTTCGACATCGACCGTGAGTTCCACGACTTCAGCCACGTAGCCATAACTGAAGTTGGGCATACAGACGCCGGTTTCCGCGTCGTATGGCTCTGTGCCGGGCGGCACAAAGCGATGGTGCCCAACTGCCGGGCGGTCTTCGTTGGTCCAGGCAGTGAGCGCTGCTTCGGCCGCACCGCGAATGGAATTGCCCGCCATCCACGTCATGCGCGAAGCGGAAGCCGAGCCGGAGTTGCCGCTGCTGGCCGTGTCTGACATGTCCAGTTCCACCAGACTTTCATCCACGCCAACGGCCGCTGCCACCATCTGGCGAAACGCGGTATGCGCCCCCTGGCCCACATCGGCCCCGGCGTGGCGCAGCACCACGCGCTCAATGTCAGCCTTGCCGTGCAGCTCAATGGTCGCTTCACAGCTTTCCGGCGCGCCAAAAGAAAAACCCACATTCTTAAATGAGCAGGCAATGCCCCGCCCTTTACGCAGCGCGTTTGGGTTGGCCGGCAGCGATTGGATGCTGTTAAACAGATACTGTTCACCGCTTACTGATAACTGATTACCGTTTGCTGAATACTGACCACCGTTTACCGACCATCCGGCTTCCTGGGCACACCGCTCCACCACCTCGGCCATGCTGATGCCTGGCGGGGGCGGCGTCTGCACGGTGAGCAGGCTGCCTTCGCGCAGCACGTTTTTCAGGCGAATCTCCACCGGGCTTATACCCAGCGCCTCGGCCAGTTTGTTCATCTGCGTCTCGGCGGCGAAGGCTCCTTGTGGCCCGCCAAAGCCACGGAAGGCACCGCCGGGTACGTTGTTAGTGGTGATAGCGTAGCTGTCGATGTGGGCGTTAGGGATTTCATAAGGGCCGGTGACCATGAGGTGGAAGTTGCCCAACACTTTGGTGCTGGTGTAGGCGTAAGCACCGCTGTCCATGTGTACTGTGGCGGAAACGGCCGTAATCTTCCCCTCTTTTGTCGCCCCCCACTTGGTGTACACCGTGGCCTGGTGCCGCTTATGGTGGCCAAAAATGCTCTCTTCGCGCGTCCAGATGATACGCACCGGACGGTTGATACCCCGTTCGTGCAGCCGTTTGGCCGCCAAGCCCAGCACTATTTGCAAGGACATATCTTCCTTGCCGCCAAACGCGCCGCCGATGGCCGGATAGATGATGCGCACTTCTTCCTCCGGCAGACCCAGCGAATGGGCGACCTGTTCCCGGTCTTCGTGAACCCACTGCCCACCAATCTCTACCGTCACGCGCCCCTTGTCGTCGATATAGCCGACGCCTGCTTCGGGCTGCAAAAAGGCGTGTTCCTGATAGGGTAAATGGTAGGTGCCTTCGAGGATGAGATCCGCTTCGGCCCAGCCTTTGCCCATGTCGCCCTTGCGAATCTGGTACTTTTTCAGGACGTTGCTGCCGTGCCACGGCTGGATGATCACCTCATCCTTGAGCGCCTCTGCCATGCTGCCGACGATGGGCAGCGGCTCCCATTCAATTTGGATGAGGCTGCGGGCTTTGGCTGCGGCCGTTTCACTTTCGGCAATGATCACGGCCACCTGGTCGCCTTCCCAGCGGCTGATGTGGGCATGGGGATTGCTGCTGCCCAGCCCGACCAGCACCGGTTGGTCCGGCAGAATGAGGCCATACTCGTTCACCGGCACATCTTTGGCGGTGAGGATGGCCACCACGCCGGGAACTGCTTCGGCAGCGGCCGTATCCATGGAAATCATGCGGGCGTGGGGTTGGTTACTGAACAGCACCTTGCCGTGCAGCAGTTGGTCTGGCGTGATGTCGCCAGCATACATTGTTTCCCCGGTCACTTTGCCGGGAGCGTCTACGCGGTAAGTGGATTGTGACTTGAGCATACTTTTTCTCGATTTGTGGATTGTTATTTCATTTTCCCGGAAACTGTTTGTTTAGATTGATGCTTTTTGTGGAGTTTCCGGGAAAATTTCTTCTTTAGCCAAAACGGTCGTCAAATGGGTCTTTGTTGCGTGATTTCAGCGTGGCATCGCCCGTGCGGCGGCGTCCTTCCGGGCTGGCAATAATGTAGCCAATAGAGAAGACAATTTGCATGACAATCACCAGACCAAAGACCATGATCAGCTTCACCCCCAACTCCGGCACAGAGCGCGGAATAAAGAGCTGATTGTAAAAGATGTTGGCATTGACAATGCCCTCGCTAAACAGGTAATTGGTAAAAAAGTAGGCCAGGGTACCTGTAACGAGCAGCCAGATCACCTGAATGATTGTTTTTCCGGTGAGTCCTTTGCGCCTGGCTAATTCTTCCTCATGTTTTTTTTCTAAACGCATGGTGTGTTACCTCCAGCAATTAATGAGCGGCTTTTTCTTGTAAAAGCGGGAAAAGCTTTGCAAAGAGAATTTAGGATTTTTTCCGCTTTTACTTATGTAATCGGATAACTCATTTGGTTTGACTATCCAAAGACTTTTTGCCGATTACATCAAGGGCTTCGATGATTTTATAGTAGCCGGTGCAGCGGCACAGATTGCCGCTGAACGCCTGTAAAATTTGCTCACGATTGGGAGACGGCCGTTCCTCCAACAATTTAGCGCCCGCTACCAGAAATCCTGGAATACAGTAACCGCACTGCACCGCACCCGTCTCCACAAACGCCTGTTGTAGTGGATGCAAGGTACCGTCACCGGCCCCGTTTGCCAATCCCTCAATGGTCACAATGTTGGCACCATGCGCCCGCGGTGCCGGCACCAGGCAAGACATTACTGCCATGCCGTCCAGCAAAACGGTGCAGGCGCCGCACTCCCCTTCGCCACAGCCCTCTTTACTGCCGATCAAAAGGCCTTCTTCTCGCAGCCAGCGCAGTAACGTTTTGTGGTTGCCGCCGCTGGCGGTGATCGTTTTGCCATTGACGGTGGCGGTGATCGGTGTATCGGGCGTGTGGGTTTGCTGGAACTTCTCGCCGGTGGGGAAACGGCCGTTCGTCTCGCCCCACAGCATCACCGGATCCTGGGGCCATTGGCTGCGTTCCGCGCCGTCGCGCAGCGCGGTGAGCGCCCGCTTGGTGAGCACGCGCACCATCTCCTGGCGGTACTCGGCCGGACCGCGCACATCATCAATGGGGGTGGCAGCGGCCGTGGTCAGATTGGCGGCGTGGGCAATGACCTCGTCGGTAAGCGTTTTGCCTACCAGGTACGTTTCTGCCCCTGGCGTGCTGATGATGGTGGGAGCCACGCTGCCCTGGGTGATGGCGGCGCTTTTTACCGTGCCGTCGGCGGCAAAATCCAGCACAAAGGCCAGATGCACCACCGAGATCGCCTGGGCGCGGCGCAGCCCCAGCTTGACAAAAATGCCACGCGCCGTTTCCGGCATGGGGACAAAAGAAATGTCGGTCACCATTTCATCTGGTTCCATGACTGTTTGGCGCACACCGGTGTAAAAATCGGCCAGGGGCACAACCCGCTCGCCGCGGGTGGAGGCGAGGGTGAGGTTGGCCTTCAGCGCCCGCAGCGGGGTGATGGTGTCGTTGGCCGGGCTGGCGGTGATGAGGTTGCCGGCGATGGTGGCCCGGTTGCGCAGCTGCGGCGAAGCGACTTCCAGGCTGGCCTGAGCCAGCGGCAGCGCCTGCTGCACGATGAGCGGCGAGGCCACTACCTGATTGTGCGTTACCAGCGGCCCTAAATGGATGTGCCCTGAGTCATCCTGGGAAATAGCGGCCAGACCGGGAATGCGCGTGACGTCGATCAAAATCTCTACATCGGGACGAACACCGCGTTCCAATTCCAGCAGCAAATCTGTGCCGCCGGCGACAATGCGGGCGCGACGGCCGTATCGAGCCAGCAGTTGGAGAACGGCCGTTACCGATGTAGGCGTTTCATAATGGGTAATCTCGTGGAAATGTGTGTTCATGGTACAAGTATAAAGTTGAGACTGGATGATTGACAAGTGAGCAAAGTCACTTGGTAGATTCCACGTCGCCGGAGGCTAAAGCCGTCCGGCTAGTTGTGGAAGCCCTGTCGGGCTTGAAAATCAGGCCCTTTGGGCCTTTCATATGTAGCGGGGGCGTTCACGCCTCCGCGTGCTTGGCTTGGGGCGTGCGACGCAGCTTGATGATCTCAGCCATGATGCTCACAGCGATTTCTTCTGGGGTTTCCGCTTCAATTTCCAGGCCGATGGGGGCGTGGATGCGGGCAAAATCTTCATCTTTCAGGCCGTCTTCAAGGAGCAGCCGTTTGGTTTCTGCCCAGCGGCGGTCACTGCCCATCATGCCGATGTAGCGGGCGGGAGAGTGAACGAGGTGGGGCACAATCTCACGGTCCACCAGCACGTTGCGCGTAACCATAACGATGTAAGTATTGGCCGTGATGGGGTTCTGCGCCAGGGCGTCGGCAAAGCTGCCGGGCAGGTGCAGGTCGGCATTCGGGATCACTTCTGGGGTAGCTAATCCTTCCCGGTCGTCGGTGACCACCACGCAGTAGCCTAGGAAGTGGCCCAACTCGGCCACCGCCTGCCCTACGTGGCCGCAGCCAACAACAAGCAAGGTTGCAGGGGGAGCATACGGTTCCAAATAAATTTCCACCTCGCCGCCGCACACGCCGGGGTCGCCGCGATCGGGTTCCACCAGGGAGTAGGGCAGCACGCGGGTACGGCCGTCTTGCAATGCCTGTAGCGCTTCTTTGACCACCCGTGACTCCATCTCACCGCCGCCGATGCTGCCGGAGATACGGCCGTCGCCAAACACCAGCATCTTGCTGCCGCTGTGGCGCGGCACGGAGCCACGCGCTTTGATCACCGTGGCCAATACGACAGGCTCACCCGACTGTTGGGCGGCCAAAAGTTCAGTTATGATGCGTAAATTATCACTCATGGGGCTACTGCGTCGCTTGATTCACACAACTGCCAGCGACCCAACTGTTGGGGCCGCCTTCTGCTGGCTGCACAAGAAAGAAGTTAAGCGAGAAGGGGTTGCCGGCGGCATCCTGCACGTTGCGTGGCTCTTGCCCCAGAATGTTGACGGCGCTGTCGTTGGCCAGGATGACATTATGATCACGGGTGGCGGGCTGGGTGTTGTGAGCCAAGATGACGGTACGGCCGTCGGCCGTGGTGCCGCATTGGCCCTGGTTCAAGCAGTCGGTGCCGCAAACCAGCGTACCGGCTAATGGGGCAACCGCCTGGTCGGATACGGCCGTGTCTTCCGCCGCATCGCCACCCCCACCCAAACAGCCGGTAAGCAGCAGCAAAACCAGCAATAATCCGACTGCCGGTACCGGCCGGAACGGCATCAAACGGTTTGTAGGAACTGCCTTATTCACATTAACTCCATTTAGGAAAATAGACGGTTAGCGCGCTTCCCAGATGCGCTCACCTTCAAGAATGCGCTGAACCTGGTTGGCAAATTCGGTGGCGCGCAGCGGCTTGCTAATCAGCCCATCAAAGCCAAACTGATGGATGGATGAGGTGTCATGTTCCAGCGTACCGGCCGTCACGGCCACCACCAGCGCATTTTTTAGCTTTTCATGCTGGCGAACTTCTTCTAACAAGTCGAAGCCGCTTTTTTGCGGCATGTTGATATCGACCAAGAAGAGATCGACCTGAGGCAGCTTTTCGGCGAATAAAATGGCTGAATCTACGCTGCGGCGAGAATAACATCGGTTGGCCCCGCCCATGCGCAACAAATCCAGCGCCACAAGCTGGGCATTTTGATCGTCTTCAACGAGTATGATGGTGGCGTTGGCTAACGGTATTGTCATTGTGAAAGTGTATCAAATCGATTCTTCTGGGGCAACGGCTGTCATTTTTAGGCGCTTTGGCGGCGTCTCTTCTTCTTCTGCTTCTTCATTGTCTGCCAGCGGCAGGGTGATGGTGAAGGTGCTGCCTTGTTCTACAACGCTGTGGACGGTGAGCGTGCCGCCGTGCTGCTCGATGAGATGGCGACTGATGGGCAGCCCCAGGCCGGTGCCGATGCGCTTGCGGGCAATGGTTTCATCCAGCTGGCGAAATTCCTGAAAGACAGTGTCATAATGCTCTTCAGGAATGCCAATGCCGGTGTCTTCTACGGCAAACGTCGCCGTGTGCTGATGGGTACGGACGCGCAGCTTGATGTGCCCTTTGTCGGTGTATTTGGCCGCATTGCTTAACAAATTGAGCAGGGCTTGCTGGAATCGTTTCGGATCGACCATTACCTCTGGCCACACCTCAGGGTAATCGCGGATGAGGTCCACGTCTTCGTTTTCCAACAGGCTGCGCACGCTGGCCATTGCTTCTTCACAAACCGCTTCCAGATCAACGCGCTGCCGCCTGAGCCTGAATTCACCGGCGTTCATTTGGGCCAGGTCGAGCAGATCGTTTAGCACGCTCATAGAGTGCCAGCCAGATTTTTCAATCCGGTTAAGGTAATCGATTTGCCTAGATGTGACCTCGCCCAATTGGCCCTGGCTTAAAATATGGGCAAAGTTGACGATGCTGTTGATGGGGGTGCGCAGTTCGTGGCTTACCTGGTTCATGAAGCGGGTACGCAAATCACGTTCGGCAACGGCCGTTTCACGAGCTTTTTCCAATGCTTTATTTACGTTTATCAACTTGGCATTCGTCCGGCGCAGCTCTTCCTGAATGGTAAACAGCTCATCCCGGCGATGTTGGGCTTTGATGTGCAGCTGGCTGACAGATTCTACAGCAACCTGCCACTCCAACGCTGAAAAGTAAGCGGCGGCGGCCACGAACAAATTGACGATAATCGGCCCGGCAATATGCTGGGCCAGACTCATGGAGCCGGTGATGTGTTGGCTAACGCCCAGTGCGGTTAAAAAGCTGGCTATGCCCCAGGTGATGAAGCCGGAATCCGGCTGGGTAAACATGCTGCTGGCAATAATAAGGACGGCAAACAAGTAAGGAAACATGCTGCCCGGGGACCAATTTTTTAAGATGATGAGGTAGAAAATGAGGAGATGCGCGGCGGTAAAAATCACCGTCCCGGCCACTTCCCGATTTTGTTTTAGAAAATGGCGGCCAACACCGCCAGCCACCAGCGTTAAACCCGTCCCCAGCCAAAGATGCCAGCTCAGAGAAAATGATTCAAACGCCAGTGCCCCCATCAGGGTAGCCAGTGCCGTGACGCCAGCAATTAAGGGAATCAAAATTGTGGCGGTGTCGGCGCGTAATTCGTTGGAATAAGCAGTTTGCGTCATGATAGCTCATTGTAAAATAAACAAGGCATGGTGCCGTATAAATTGTGTTAAGTTACCAGGGTAATTAGTACTGAATCAGTCGGATATCAAGTGTAGGAATTTGTTTTAGTCAAACGGCTTTGCCTTACAGGAACGCTTTCTGGCAAAATCGTGCTATGTAAAAGCCAAAAAGAAGTTTGAATTAGAATGAGCGCGCATTTGGCTTTTACTTGAGCAAACCACCGAGAAATCGCGCCTCGTTTTTCAAATTACTTTCTGTGGTTTGCTTAGGCGTCCACACGCCAGCCGAGCGCATCCAGGTTGGCATCGGCCAGCAGCTCGGCAGGCACATCGGCCAGGGTCATTTCTGCTTCGGCGGCCACGGTGCCGTCGGGCAGGCGAATTTCGCCAACCGCCTTGCCCAACCGGCCGCGCAGCTTCACAATGCGACCCACGGCCGTTAATTCCGTTTCAGTCGGTACGGGATGGCGGTATTTTACTTCCAGCTTGACTGACATCATAAAATGGTGCGGATCGCCAATCATAGAGACGCGGGCGACCACTTCATCCAGCAAGGCGGCGACAATGCCGCCGTGCACCACGCCGGGATAGCCTTGATAGACGTCGGGGATGGTGTGGGTGGCGTGGACTTCGTTACGGCCGTTATCATAAAAAGTGACGTACAAGCCACGCGGATTTTTACGACCGCAAACGAAACAGTAATCTGAATTTGGTTGTTTGATGTGCATGAGGGATATTATAGCTGGGGGAGGGAGATGAGGAAAAGCGGCACATCACTACGAATGAAAATTTTACGCCAAGCCGCCAAGTGCATAAAATGGTCTTTGCGACTTTGCGTGAGGCTATGTTTAAGGGAGGTATCTTTTGACGATTGAAACCGTGATTTTTGATTTAGGCGGCACCTTGATTGAGTATGCCGGAGAATATGAACAGTGGCCCGAACTGGAGACGCCTGGCTTTGCCGCTGCATATGATGTTTTGTCCCAAAACGGCCGCACGCTGCCGTCGTTTGAGACATTTCGGCAGGCTGGCTTTACTCACCTGCCCCGCATGTGGCGGGCGGCCACGCGCAAAGAGGCCAACTTGCAGGTTCATGCGCTCATTGGCGAGGCGCTGGCGGAGTTGGAGGTGAACAGTTTTGCCAACGGTGATTTGCTGGCGGCGGCGCGGGCATACGGCCGTGCCATCCAGCAGCAGGCATGGCTCATTGATGGGGCGTTGGCGACGGTTACGGCCGTAAAATCTGCCGGTTACAAAGTGGGTCTGGTTTCCAACACGATGTTCCCCGGCGAGATGCACCAGGAAGATATGGACCGTTTTGGCCTGCTGGACCATTTCGACGCCACGCTTTTTTCGGCCGATGTGAATAAGTGGAAGCCGAACGCCGATCCGTTTTTGCACGTGCTGGAGGAGTTGGGAATGAGAGCGGAAACGGCCGTTTACGTCGGCGACGATCCGGCCAGCGACATGGTGGGTGGACGTGCCGCCGGACTACGCACCATCTACTTTCCTTCCAGCCAGCGCTTTGCCAAACCCGATGGCGTGCAGCCGGACGGCGAAATCAGCAGCCTGGCGGAACTGCCAACGCTGCTGGCAACGTGGTAGGCAAGATTTTTGTACCTTTTGGGACGATTGCAAAGCAAAAGAGAACGCAATACCTGATAACCTGCGCGCCTGTCCACCTCCAAATATCACTTGGAATCATCGCGCCAGCTTGTTAAACTACCCACATGTCCAGCGATGACGAAATCACCCGTGAAAAAGCGATGGTCTATTTTGACCGGGCGTATCGCCGTCAAATGGACGGCGAGCTTGGCGTTGCCATTGAGCTGTACAAGCAATCCATCGCCACCTATCCCACGGCCGAAGCGTACACCTTCCTCGGCTGGACCTACAGCCTGATGGGGCGTATCCGGGAAGCGATTGAGATGTGCGAAAAGGCGATTGAAGTGGATCCTACTTACGGCAATCCCTACAACGACATCGGCGCCTACCTGATTGACCAGAACAAGTGGCAGGAAGCCATTCCCTGGTTGGAAAAAGCCACTGCTGCCCCGCGTTACGAAACGCGCCAGTTCCCTTACATGAATTTAGGCCGCGCCTACCAAAATTTAGGGCAGTACAAGACGGCAATGCAGCATTACCAACAAGCGCTGACCGAGGAGCCATTTTACCTGCCCGCCCACTGGGCGCTTACGGCGCTGTTGGGCAAGATGAGCTAGGGGAAATCAACGGCAGTATCAGGTTATTGTTGGATTCATTCGTGTCGGAATCAGTCAGATGAACAAAAATGTAAGAAATGCGCTGGTAGGATTGATGGTTTTTCTTGGTCTTTTTGCCTGCGGCCTTATTATCGAAATAAGGTTTTTCCAGGAACCGCCCTGCTTTGCAGCAATTGGTGTGATTGCTACCCTTGCTTCATTAGCATTTTGGGAGCTCGTTACTGAGAGCAAGCAAAAATAGAGCTCCACTCTGCTAATTACTCGATGTCTACCCGCACAACTTCACCCTCATCCAGCAGCAGGACCGATTCGCCCGGCACGTCCCACGTGAGCAGTCTGGCCGATTCAAATCCAGGCACGATGTTCACCAACTCCACCGTACCCGTTTGGGCGTCCAGGGGAAAATAGGCAAATTTTACGGTTTCTGGATAG
This sequence comes from Anaerolineaceae bacterium, assembly GCA_002699125.1. Taxonomy (GTDB): domain Bacteria; phylum Chloroflexota; class Anaerolineae; order Promineifilales; family Promineifilaceae; genus Leptofilum. The sequence goes on along the minus strand of PABI01000122.1, from coordinate 8,796 downwards.
ACCATGCCCATCGGTGGGCATTCGCCCACGGGCAGCACCATGCTGTTAGCGGCAAACAGTGCCGGCTCGCCAAGGCAGCGCACGTAATCTGGATTGGTGAGCGGCTCTTCGTTGAAGAACGCCCGGAAGCTGGACGTCGGCAAAAAGTGGTTGAAGCTACCATCAGCGGCGGCCCAAGCGTAGCCTTCTTCATGCGGCGTCGCAGCGCGATCATCATCGGCGGTGGCGTAGAGGAAAACCTGGCTGCCGTCGGGCGTCCAGTGCGGCTTCCAGTAGAGGCCGGTACCACCGTAGCCAGCGCGATCCAGCGGCGAAATCTGCGTCTCGACACCGGTTTCGATGTCCACGACGTACAGGCCGGGTGGGGTATTGGGTACCTCGTAGTGTGATTCGCGGGTGAAGGCAACGAAACGGCCGTCCGGCGAAACACGCAGTGAATGGGGCACATCAACCGCCAATAGCTGGTCATCGCCATCAGGCGTGCGCCAGCGGAGCTCATAGGTTTCTGGCGTGGCCAAAATGTAGGCAAAATCTAGCCCGTTGGGTGCCCAGCCGGCTGCTACCACGTTTTCCGCCACCATCACCTGCTCATCCTCAGTCGCCACGTCGATAATGGCAAGCGAGCCGACAGCGATATGGCCCGGCCCAGCGCCGCCGGCAAACCGCCAGGCCAACAGCCGGTTGGTGGCTGGAGCGTAGTCTGAGTCAGTTGAATAGGTGCCTCCCGGATAAGGCATCGTTGCCAGCTGCCACCCGTCTGCCTGTTGGATCAGCCCGGTAAGGTTGTTGCCGCTGCCTTCGACTTCGGCAAAGGGCAAAAACCGGTCAAAGTGCAGGGTAGTGGCAACGGCCGGCACGCTCTGGCTAAAAACAACTCCATCATCCAATAGCAGTACCGATTCACCCGGTACATCCCAGGTAAGCAGTTGGGCCGAAGAAGTTAAAGGCAGCACGTTGGTTAAGGACACCGCGCCGGTTTGGGGGTCCAGGCTGAAATAAACCGGCTGGGAATTTTCAGGTATGCTGGCAAACGGTTGGCACTCACCGATACCCGCCACCATCATGTTGGCCGCAAACAAGGCCGGGGCGTCCAGACAGAGGCGATTTTCTGGCTCGCGCAGTGGCTTATCAAACAGCGCCAGGAAGGCCATTTCGGGTAGAAAGTGGCTAAAGCTGCCGTCGGTAGCGGCCCAGACGTAGCCTGCTTCATGCGGTGTGGCAGCACGATCATCGTCGGCGGTGGCAAAGAGGAAAACCTGGCTGCCGTCCGGCGTCCAATGCGGTCGCCAATAAGCGCCGACGCCGCCGTAGCCGGCTCGATCCAGCGACGAAATCTGCGTTTCCAGGCCTGTTTCGATGCTTACCACATACAGGCCCGGCGCATTGCCGTCCAGGTCATAGCCTGTTTCGCGGGTGAAGGCGACGAAACGGCCGTCCGGCGACACCTCAAGCGTGTGCGGCACGCCAGCTGCCAGCCACCGATCCGCACCGTCGGCAGTGCGCCAGCGCAGTTCGTAGGTTTCATCCGTGGCTAAAATGTAGGCAAAATCCAGCCCGTTGGGTGCCCAACTCGCTGAAACGATGTTCTCGGGCACGATAATCTCCACGGTTTCCGTCGCTAAATCTACGATGAAGAGCTTGCCCGCGGCCAGGTTGTCCGGACCAGCGCCACCGGCAAAGGTTCGGGCTAATAAACGATCCGTGGCCACGGCGTAATCTGAGCCGGTTGAGTCGATGGCGAGAGCATGGCCAAGTTCTTCATTAACAGGCCCCGGCGGGTAGGGGATGCGCTCAAGCTGCCAGCCATCTCCCTGGCGTACCAGGCCGGTCAGGCTGTTTGTACCACCTTCCGCGGCGGAAAATGGCAGGTAACGATCGAAGCGGGGAGTGAAGGCGGGTGGTTCGGGTACGGCCGTTTCTGGTGTGCTGGTGGTGGGAACGGCCGATGCCGTTGGTGCAATCGTCTCCGTTGCGGCGGCGACGGCCGTAGCAATGATAGTCGGGCGGCTTTCAATTTCTGGCGTGGGAGCAGTGGCCTCTGGCGTGCATGCGGCCAAAAACCAGAGGAAAATCATTAGCGCAATAATTTTAGGTTTCATTAGTAAAGATATCACCAATTTGTGTGGGGGCGACCCGCCGGGTCGTCCCCACGATATATTTATTCCGGTGATTCAATCACAATTTGATTGCTGGCCGATCGGCCCCACAGGGTGGCATCGTACATGGCGGACACTTCGGTGGGCATGGCGGTGAAGCTGCCGGCCTGCGTGGCCCGGGCGTAGTAATTGATCGTCAGCGGGCGCGGGTCCATCTCGGTGACAAAGAAGCTGACGCGGTCGCCAAACACCTCTTTGTAATTGTAGCCAAGCTGCTGCCAGCGGTAGGTTGGTCCATTGTAAGCGTCGGCGACGTGGCTGGTGGTGGCCAGCCCTTCGTTGAGCGCTTCCAGGCCGCCGGGCAGATGGTCTTCGATGATGATGTAGCTGCCCTGGGTCGGCAGGTCCACCGTGAGGCGGATTTGTACCAGCTGGCCGGCTTCAACCGTTTCCAGTGGCTGGCCCGTTTCACCATCCAGGTAGCGGCGGGTGACGGTGACTTCGCCGGCGGCTTCAATTTCACCGCTGGGGACAAACATACGGCCGTTCAGCACAAAGTACAGTCGCCCGCTGCCGCTTTGGGTCAGGATCACCTCGTTTTCTCCGGTTTGCAGGTCGTCCAACGGAATCGTCAGGGAGACGGCCGGTTCGCCGCGCCCCAGCGTGCCGCTGGCGACGGTCTGGCCGTTGACCTGCACCGTGTAGCTGGTGTTGGCGGCGGCTTCATTGTAACTGGTCGCCAGCAGGTGGTCGGTCAGACCCAGGATGGCAAACGACGTTTCGTTGGTGGTGCCCCAGCCCTGGCTGCGCCGCTGGGCCATGAGCCAACGCACCATGCCGGGGATGAGCTCGCTGCTGGGCTGAATCTGGCTGTAGGCGCTCAGGGCAATGGCGGTGGTGCGAGTGTTGGAGGCCATGACTTTGTTGTCGTAATAGCCATCCTCGGAAGCGCCTTGCCAATAAACGGAGCCATCGCGGGAAACGGCCGTTTCCCCCAATTCCGCCAGCACTTCGGCTGCCAATTCATCTTCACCCATTTCATGCAGCGTCAGGGCCAGGGCGGCCAGGCTGAACTCATCGCCGTTGAGGATATGGCGATTTTCGGTCAGGTTGCGCGTGAGCGCCTCGTTGGGCAGGCCGGCCAGCGCCATGGCATAGTAGGCAAAGGCACGGGTGCGGGCATCGACCTCGGCCGGCGGCCGGTTGTTGAGCCATTCCACGCCGCGCTCGATTACACCGGGATCAATTTCGTAGCCGGCGTCAGCTACCTGGGCCAGGCCAAAGATGACCCAGGCGGTCTGGTAGTCGTGGCTGTTGTCATCGTACCACCAGCCCCAACCGCCGTCGTAGTGCTGGAAGCCGTACAGCCGCTGGATGCTGGCGTTGATCTGCCCCGGCAGCTCGGCTTGCAGCGTGGGATTGGTGACGCCAAGCTGGTTCATGGCCCGCCCGACAACGGCGTTGGGCAGGGCTTTGCTCATCGTTTGCTCCACGCAACCGTAAGGATAGCCGGTGAGGTATTGCAGCCCTTCCAACATGCTGCCCGCGATGGAGCGGCTGAGCTGAACCTCAACCTGGCTCAGCGGCAGGGCGTCTTCGGGCACGGTGACGATGGTCTCAAAGCGGCCCGTAAACTGGCCCACTTCGGTGGTGACATCGGGGATGGCCAGCGGTTGGATGGTGAGCGGCAGTTGGATGGCGTCGCTTGGGCCGGAACCTGCGGAACCTGCTGTTCCGCTTATGGGAACGGCCGTAATCAACACCGCCACCTCGCCCGCTTCAATCGCTTCAACCGGCCAGCCAACAATGCGCTGCTGCCCCGCCTGTAAGGTAATGGTTTGCGCCACCTCGCCGCCAATTTCAAGCCCCAAATCTCCGGTCTCCAATTCCACAACCAGTTCCTGAACGGAATCACTGTAATTGTGTACGATGGCCGACAAGGCCATGGTGTCCCCGGCGGTGAGGATGCGCGGCAGGAGCGGCCGTATGATGACATCCTGCTTGGTGATGACGTTGGTCATGGCTTCGCCCACCTGAGTGTCGGCGGTGGTGGCTTTGGCCGTGGCCCGCCAGCTGGTGAGGCTGTCCGGCAAGGTGGTGGTGACAGAAACTTCGCCGTTGAAATCGGTGTGAAGGACGGGTTCCCAAACGGCCGTATCCGGGAAATCCTGGCGTGGCCCGCCGGTCATGCCGCCATCGCCACCGCCACCGCCCATGCCGCCTTCCCACAAATAACGGGTGGGGTGCATGGCGTTGTAGGTGTTCACCGTGCTGCCTCGCTCATAATAAAATGAATCGTACATCAGGCCGTTTAGCTCCGGGCTGAGGGCGAAGATGGCTTCATCCACCAGCGCCAGTGACAGTTCGGCCGAGACCGGCTCGCCGCGATAGTTGGTGACGCGCACGGTAAAGGTGGCTTCTTCGCCGGGGGCGTATTCTTCCTTGTCAGTCGTAATGGCCACATTGAGCCGCTTGCTAAAGGCGGGCACGGACAGATTGACATAACTGGAAATAAGGCGGCTGTCCGGCAGGCTGCTGCCCGTATTTTCTGTCAGCGTGGTGTCTTGCTCTTGCCAGGCGTTGATGGCTACATAGACATTAGGCACATCGCCCTCTTCAATGGTGACCGGCACTCTGGTGATTGGTGCAGTCAGCTCCACCAATTCCTGCCGGCGGATGCCGCCGCGCTCGACGGTGAGCAGCGCCGGGCCGCTGAAGTTGGATTCCACCAGAATGTGAGCCACGTCGCCGGGACGATATTCGTCTTTATCAGCTACCAGGTGCATATCGCCGCTGTCGCTGCCGTACCAATTGGAATAAAAGTCGCTGAAGGCGTAGACCCAGCTGGTGTAGGTCATGGCGTGCCCCTGGCGGTCTTGCCCGGTGACGCGAATCTGGTAGTAGCCGGGTTCTTCAATGGTGAAGTTGAGATTGGCACGGCCGTTTTCGCCAGTGGTCAATTCAGCGGATTGCACCACGGTATCATACTCGTAAGTGTTGCGGTTCCAGCGGCGTAGGCTGAGTTCTAGTTGGCGATTGGCGACCGGTTCATCAAATACCGTTTGCACGTTGGCGCTGATGCGGAACGGGCTGCCCGGTTCCTGTACGTAGCCGCCTGTGTCCACGCTTAGATATTCCACGGCATCATAAATGGTGATGACGGCGTGGCCGCTGACAGTTTGGCGACTGCCGTCATCGACGGTGGCTTCCAGCCCCCATTGAATCTGGCCCAGGCTGCTGTTCCAGTTATTTTGCTCAAAGTAGAGGCCGTCACCACTTAGACCAACGTTGAGGGTGAGACGGCCGTTGGCATCCGTTGTGCCGCGTAAATCGTTGACGCCGTACAGCTGGTACCAGGTGTAGAGGCCATCCGTGTACCAGTCGGGCTGCACCTGGAAGCGCTTCAAGGTGACTTCGGCGTTAGCCACCGGTTCGCCAAAAAAGTAGGCGGTGTCGATGGTGACTTCGGCCGTATCGCCGCGCACGTAGGCGGCAGCGTCGGTGCTGACGGTGACTTCGTAATCGGGCTTGCGGTAATCTTCCACTTTGAAGATTTGCGGGTGGGCCGTGCCGTTAAAGGTGGCTTCAATGGTGTAGATGCCCAGTGAGGCCCCTTCGGCAATCTGGAATTGACCATTAACCGTGCCGAAGCTGTTGGTGGTCAGCTCCTGGGTTTGCACCACGTTTTGGCGGGCGTCACGAATGCGAATGGTAACGGCCGTTCCGGCCGGCGGCACAGAAAGCAGGGCATCGTCATCCAGGCGCACGATGGCTTTGAAATAAACTGTTTGGCCGGGTTTGTAAATCGGCCGTTCGGTGTAGACAAAAGCGGCGGATTGGGCATCGGCGGGATGGCCGGACTGCCAGTTGTAGTAGCCGCTGCTGCTTTGCCATTCGTTGGAGAGGCCGGTGAGGGTGACATCATCGCCCACCTGGGCGGCGACGATCAGCGGTTCGGTGGCCGGTGGGCCGCCTTCTTCGAATACGGGTAGCATGGTCTCAAACAGGCCTTCATCGTTGGCCTGACCGCTGGCGATGACGCTGCCATTGCGGGCATAAATTGTGACGGCGGCATTGGCGATAGGTGCATCGTTGATGTCGGTCACCCAGACCAGCAGCTGCTCATCGGCCTGTTTCACCGCAACCGTGTTTTCGCTGATGACGAGGATGAGCTGGTCGTTGACGTTGCCGGCAACCAGGTTGAGGATGTAGAGGCCGGGCGGCACGTCAGCAGGAATGATCGCTTCCTGCACGTTGGCCCATTCTTGCAGCGGGCTGGCGCTGGTCATTTGCCATTCAGCCACCAGCTCGGTGCCGTCGATGTCGATTGAGGTGTCTTCTTCCTCTTGCCAAATCCAGCCGTGAAAACCGGAATTGTACCGCTCCAGAAACTGGTTGATGGTGAGCTGGTACAGCTCGAAGTTGAACTGGAGATTATCGCGACGGAATGCCTGGAACTGAATGGCGCGACGGCCGTTGGCATCCAGCACCTGGGCATTGGGTCCGTAACCAAAGTTGGCCACATCTTGCAGCGCCTTGGTGGTGAATTCCCAGGTGTAAATATCATTGAGCACCGGCTCGCCCTCGGCACTGAGGGCCGTGGGGGCGATGGTGACAGTGTAGCTGCTATTTTCGGCCAGATAGCCATCTTCTGGCGTAAAAATAAGCGTGGTTTCTTCCCAGCGGAAGCTGCCACTGGTGGCCGGTTCAATCTGGAAAGCGACTTCGGTGCTTACGGGGTCCATCAGCCGGTCAAAGCGCAGCTTGATCGTGTCGGCCGGATGGTTGTTGTCTCCTCTGGGCGTAGCGGAAAGGATGACGGGTGGGGTGGTAAAGGTCACTGCTTCGGGTTGGGGCAGTTCCTCGCCGTTTACATCGCGCAGCGGACTGCTGAAGCTGATGGTGTAGGTGGTGTCGGCGGGCAGCTGGTTTTCCGGATCCAGCTCGATTCGTTTGTAATCGTTGCTCCAGCTGAGCTTGCCGCTGATGGATGGTTTGATTTCCAGCACCTCGCTCAGCTGGTCGATATCCATGGCGTAGTTAAATTGGAGGACGATAGGGGCGAGGTGGTTGCTGGCGGTGGGCCAGGTGACGTCGGCGAGCGGCTCGGCTAGCTGGATGGTCCAGGTGTAGGGTTGGGCTAAATGACGGTTGGTTTGGTCAACGGCCGTTTTGGCCACGCTAAATTCATATTCGGTGCCAAAGGTGAGCTGCTCTTCCACGATGAGGTTTAGGGTGTTGTCATCCCATTCCAGCGTGTAATCAATCGCAGGCAAGATGGCGATGGCGTCTTCCACCGTCTCACGATCCATCTCCCGGTTAAACATGAGGGCAAAGCTGGGTTGACGTTCGGTAACGGTGGTGCCACTGGGGATACGGCGGCTGATGAGGGGCGTGTTTTGGGTTCTGATTTGCCAGCGCTGTACGGAGGTGAATTCCAGGCCGCTGCGGCTTTTGACGGAGGCGTGCAGGTTCACCCAGTAGCTGCGATTGGTGCTAAAGCCTTCATCGGGGGTGAAGGTGAGGACGGTGTTGTTGTCGCTCCATTCAAACGTGCCGCGCACGGGCGGGGAGAAGAGGAGCGGTTGGGGCGCGGTGGTTTCCATCGGCTGGTTGAACTGGAGGACCAGCGCGGCGTCGGGCGGGAAGTCGTCCAGGGCGAAGCTGCCGAGGTGTTCCCAGGCGAGATGATCGGGAACGGCCGTGGGCTGGGCGGTAGGTTCTGGGTCCTCTATTTCTATTGTTTCGGTGCGGGTGGTGGAAACGGCCGTGGGCGTTGGTGTCGTTGGTCGGTTGCCCTGGCACGCGGCCAAAATCATTAAAATGGTAAAGAAAGTGAGCAAAAATCGCAGGCGCTGTTTCATGGTTGTACCCCCTGAGGTGCAGTAGTCCGTCATCGGTAATCGATGATCCGTAAGCGGTAATCTGTTTACCGATTACTGATTATGAGTCTTTGTTTACAGGATACGTGCTCTGAGGTGGGGCTTGCCTGACGCGGGGTCATTGCTTGCCTGACGCGATGCCCACGAAGGGGGTGTTGGGTGGGCCTGGCGCAATTTGGGGAATTTTGTCCGAAAAAACGGCCGAATGACATTTAGTATGTAAGTTGATTTTAAATTTACGAAAGATTAATAGGCGATTAACACATTTGATGGAACACATTAACCAGATTGAGGAGGGTTTTTCAATGCAGCGTATTTCCCATCTTAAAGTTGCCCAGTTAGGATATCTATTTTTTGCCGTGTTTCTTCTTCTACTTGTGGCCAGCTCACCAGTAGCAGCGTATACCGATACTCTTCCAGCAAGTATAGATTCATTTGCAGCAACAGGAAGTCCCTCCGTCAGCGACTTTCATTCCTTTAACACAAACAGTCTTTCAGAAAGCAATATACCGCAGGGAAACACCATTGTTGACAGTATGCTTTCAGAAACTGATCCCTTAAATCCGGAGCCCCAGGTAGAAACGAACTTGGGAATAAAGGAGACGCAAATAGCTCCAGGTGATTCGATAAATATTACGGCAACCATCACCAATACTGGAGACGTCATTTTACCGTCTTACACTTTGCAAATCAGCCTGACCGATGGAATGACTTTTAAACATTAGGACTTACGCAGGGAGCATGGAGATAGAAGGCTGGCGCAACTGGTCACGCATGTAACTACTCAACAATCCCTGCTTCAGTTGATAAATCGTGGT
>PABI01000121.1 GCA_002699125.1 Anaerolineaceae bacterium | reverse complement strand
TTTTCTGATACCGTTTACAGAGCCAACTGTACCATGCGTAGAAACGTGGTCAATGTTTAACTCTGTGACCTCGGAATTATATATAGGGCTTTTTAGCGTGGCCTCAACATCATCTTTTCCCTGAACTGTGGCCTGGCCAACAACTTTCCAAATGATGTCATCTGTAACGCTCTTGAGGATGAAATCAATATCACGCCTGGCAAAGGCAATCACCAATGCTTCAACTAGCTGGTTTTTGGGCGAGTTACCACAATCTTTTTTCCGGGTTATCTTGAGGGTCATGCAAATCCTTTTTTCTAAGGTGACTCCCGCTGTACAGCTTGCAAGAAGTAGATAAAAAAAGAGCCGTCAGGAGGGACAGACGGCTCTAGCGGATACGTCCATAGTATTGGCTGGGGGTTGCAGACGTGCCCTGCGCCAGTAGGTGTTGTTCCAGTCGCGTTTCTCGTGCCAGTTTTGGGGAGGAGTTGTTTTAGCCAATACCAAACCAGCCAGCGCATACTCATTCTAGCAAGCTTTCCATTACAAGCAATCTTGCAAAGTCGTTTTCTCTTGAAACATGGCCGTTATCTACCCCCTTGATGTTCGAGCCATTAAGCAGCCAGGCTTCGGCTTCCTCTACAGATTCAAAAATACCCACCGGAAACTTGGCCCTAAAAGCCCTGGCCAGGTCTCTCAGCAAACCAGTTGTCAGTCGCTGCATATTGTCTTGTGTGACAAAGGCTAATCCGCTGAGGAGCTTGTTTGTGAGGAGGGTGTGTTGAGCCTCAAAGGTGTATTCCACCTTTTTGCCTTGAATTACGAGGACCCGAGCTGTACCAGAATCATCGAGCGCACGAACGCTCTCCAGGTATTGAAGTGCTGTTGCTTCGTCTATCGTGACGCCATCAGTCTTATAGAAATGAATAAGACCGTTTTCTTGCCGAGTGAAACGGCCGTGTGGCCCTATGATTGTCTGTGGTTGGCTACCCATTGTTCTTCCCCCAAATATTAGTTATAAGCACCTCAATTGTACAAATGGCGAGTGATATTTGGAATAGCCAAGCAGTCTCATGTACCTGATCAATGGTTCAGCTTCAATTCAGTCCTGCAACATTAGGAGGTAACGGCCGTCCCCCACCTCTCCAATCTCAACCAAGAAGCCTTTCCAATTTCCTCACACCCATTTTACACCGTCTAAAACTGAATGATTTATATTGAGTAAGGTTCAATTCTTCAATTTTCATCAGGTGGTCTGGGAACCTTGGGGTTCATTTGGATATGCACATGAATATTCATAAATCAACATACGGAGGTAATAAGGATGGCTTACTCAGATAAATATGAATTAGGGGATAAGGTCTGGTATGAGACAGACGATGGCAATCGTTATCTGATGGTGATCAAGCAAGTACGTGAAGATAGTGTTGACCTTTTCCCGCACGACGCTACCAGCTCATTGCTCAAGGATGAGTCTGAATCGAAATTCCGCTACATCTATGACAGTAATATTCGCCCGGCAACGGCCGCAACAGAGGGCAATCTGATGATGGCTCGAAAAGTAGCGGAAGTTGCTATTGAAAGGGCCATCAGCAAAACCGAAGCAAAAGGACAGTCTTTGTCCCATGCCCAAAAGAAACTAGTTTCTCAAGCGATTGTTCAGGGTTTTCTTGAAATGAAGCAACAATATGGTCATCTTGAGAAGGACGGTTTTTTTGAACGGTTAACTTAATTGGCAGGATATTGTGACGCTATTAAAGACGCCTCCTCGAATGGGGAGGCGTTTTTATTTCCTGCGGTCGAAGGTATGATCCGGCTCACCTTGCCAAAGAATTTTTCCGGCAAAACGGCCGAAAATAGGACATTTTCAACGGGAATGAAATTTCATTTTCAATTTGGATGAAACATATTTTCAACGAAAATGAAACGATTTTCATTTAAGTTGAAATCCTACAAGATCAAAGATTTGGCCTCTTGACACCTATGACGCACTGTGTTATATTTTACTCATGATGCAATGCGTCATAAATGAATTTAAACAAACTAATAGCAGGCAATCCTATTTGAAGTAGGATTGCAGGAGGCTTAAGATGGCAGAGAAAATTGAGTTCACCGAAACGGTTGAAGAGAATGTAAATATGTTGGTTGAAAACGGCCGTAAAGTTATGCTGGCCGGTTTGGGCGTCGTTACTTTAGCTCAAGAAGAATTGACCGAGCTGTTCAACAACCTGGTTGAGCGGGGCACCGCTACCGAAGAAAAGACGCGCAAGATGGTTAACAAGCAGATGGAAGATCGGCAGAAAGACGCCAAGAAAGCAGCCAAGCGCGTTGAAAAAGAAGTTGAAGACCGGCTTGAGAATGTTTTGCATCGGATGAACATTCCTTCCAAAAACGACATCGAAAAATTGAGCCGCAAGGTTTCAACGTTGAATAAAAAAGTAAACGATTTAAGCAAAGCGGCCTAATGTAAGCTGCTTGTGACTCAACCGGGCACCGATGGATGTTTAGGCATTCATTAACAACAACCACCTCTAGGGGATGTGAGAAATTGGGAAGATATTACGCGGGTAGGTGAGCCATTCATCTGCCCGCGTTTTGTCGGTTAACATTGATTAGGTAAATTTAGAAAATTAGACGAGGTAATATGATGGCCGAAAAAATTAAAGTAGAAGAGGAAGTTGTAGAAGAAACAGCTAATCCGTTTGTAGAAGGCGTGCGCCGCGTGCTGTTGGCCGGTGTCGGTGCCGTTACGATTGCTCAGGATGAAGCAGAAAAATTTGTTCACAAGTTGATTGAAAAGGGTGAGATTGCCGAGAAAGACGGCCGTTCCCTGCTAAACGATCTGGCAGAAAAGCGCAAAGAGCGCGCCAAGGAAAGCAGCAAGCGTGTCAGCGATGAGCTGGAGAAGCGCATGGAAAGCCTGCTCAATCGCATGAACATTCCTACCAAATCAGACATTGAACAGCTGAGCAAAAAAGTTGCTGAACTCACTAAAAAGATCGACTCACTGAAAGAGCAAAAGTAAGCATTTTCTGCTTTGCTAATTGAATAACAAACTGAACAAGGGAGAGGAACGGCCGTTTGGCCAGACCTCTCCCTTGTTGCATATCCCGTAATCACGCCTATAATTTCTGATGACGCACTGAATCATTGAGAAATCTGGCCAAGGAAGTAAACGCAGCAAAAAATGCGAAGGATTAACCCACTATGCCCGTTATCAAACGTTATCCCAACCGGAAACTGTATGACACAGAAGCCAAGCGGTACATTACGCTAGACGGCATTGCAGAACTCATCCGGGACGGGGCCGAAGTGCAGGTAATTGACCACACCACAGAAGAAGATTTAACGGCCGTCACCCTCACGCAAATCATTTTTGAACAAGAAAAGCGGAATAGTGGTTTTTTGCCCAAGTCTGTACTAACCGGGCTGGTACGGGCTGGAGGGGATACGCTTAATACATTGCGTCGTAACCTGAATTCACCATTGGAATTACTCAAGCACGTCGATGAAGAAATTGAAAAACGGCTGCAAACCCTGGTAGAGCAGGGCGAGATGGCTAGAGAAGAGGCGATGGCCCTGAGCGAAAAGCTTATTTCAGCCGGCCAGGAAAAAAGCAAAGAGCTATTTTCCGGCCAACAGCGGCTGGAACGGTTGCTCAACGTCCGAGGCGTCCCATCTCGTGAAGAAGTGGAGGAGCTGACGAGCCAGATTGAAACGTTGTCAGCTAAAATTGATTCCCTTATCGATGAAAACGATTCTAACAGCCACCAAGAGAATTAACCCACAACTCCAGCTGCATGATTAACATCACAGGCTCCATCACAAGAGCATTTGTCTTTCCCGCAATCCCCGAAGTTGCCCTGGCTTACTACAGCGACCTCAGCCGCGTCGCTGAATTTCTGCCCCACATTTCTTTGGTTCATACTTACGCCTACAATCAAATCCGAATGTTGTATGAAACGGTAGAATTGGGCGCATATACCATCCAAATATATTCTGACCTGGAATGCAGCGTCGATTGGAAAAAAATATTGCTCCGCGTCTATCCTGTGAAAATTGAAACGGCCGCTCCCGTTGAGCCAGAAACTTCCGTACGTCATTCCACTGGCAGCGGCTTATTTGCCATCGATGCCGAGTTTTTTGATATGGGTAATCAGACCCGCGTTGAGTATGTTATTCGCCTGAAAGCAGAGCTTGAACGGCCGTTAGGCATGCGCCTCATGCCTAAACGCGTTGTGAAGCGAATTGCCCAAAGCATCACCGATGAGCGCGTACGCGAAATTGCCGATGGCTTTATTAAACAATCGGTTGAAGCGTTCCCCGAATGGGAAGCTAGCTACCAACCGGTAGGTAAATAAGATGGAGTTTCGCGGATCGGTTGCTGTGGCGGCAGACCAAACGGCCGTGTGGCATATTCTCACCACCCCCTCCCTCGTCAGCCAATGCACCCCACGCCTGCAAGGTTGGGCTGCCTTGGAAACAGATGCCCAATTTCAGCTCAAGTTCACTTGGGGGAGAGGCAGCAGCACTGTGATCATTCCCCTTGTTCTCATCTGGCAAACCGTCACCCCACCCACCTATTTACAGTGGCAGGGGCAGGCACAAATGGGCAGTACGGCCGTTCCCCTACAGGGCGATTTTCACCTGAGCACCTCTGATACCAGGCAAACAAATCTTACCTTTTCGGCCCAGCTCAACCCACCCAACAAATTTATTGGCCACATGATTCAAAATACCGCCCCTCGGCTCATTGAGCATTTCTTTAATTGCTTCAAAAAAACCGTCGAAGCCGTTTGACATAGCGCCCCACATTAGGTAAAACTTATACCAACAAACGTTTGCACTTTTTAGGTAACTTCCACAAATGTGCACGCCTTTGTCCCTTCTAAAAACTTACACCAAATCTGCTACGTTACACTGACGCAAAGCGGAAGAGAAAAACAGAATAACCCATCAGGAGAAAATGGAATGAAAATAGAAGGCAGCTACCCCTTTTCGGCGCCTCGCGATGTACTCTGGCCCATGCTGCTTGACCCTATCGTATTGGCAAACGTCATGCCCGGCTGTGAAAAGCTGGAAACCGTCGATGAAAATCAATATCAAGGCATCCTCAAAATAAAAGTTGGCCCCGTTCAGGGCAAATTTCAAGGAGATGTTGTTTTATCCGATATTAGCAGCCCCGAAAGCTATAACATCACGGTCAATGGGCGCGGTGCTCCCGGCTTTGTCAAAGGTTCCGGTTCGCTTCGCCTGGAAGCAGACGGCGATATGACCACGCTCCATTACAGTGGTGACGCCCAGGTCGGCGGTCGATTGGCCAGCGTGGGCCAGCGGCTGCTCGACACCTCGGCCAATGCCATCATCCGGCAAAGCCTGGAAGGGCTGGGCCAGCAGGTTCAGGCCCGCATGATGGCCGACGCGAGCAGCGAACTGGGCATGGATGAAGCGCCTGCTCCACCAACACCACCGTCGCAGGCTCAATTTGCTGCCGGTGTTGCCAAAAACCTCGTGGAAGAATATCTGGCACCCGAGCAACGAGACGATCTCATCAAGACCGGCCTCATGGTTTTGGGAGCGTTGCTGTTTATTCGTTTGGTTAGCAGTTGGTGGGTAAATAAAATTGCCAAAAAGGTAGCCAAGGAGTTAGAGCAAAGGAGGTAACGGATCGTATACAAAGAAAGAGCAGCATAAGAAATTAAGCGTTTCACCCCTCGCTGCAGTTTAGCAGCGGAATGAGTTTCAACGGCCGTACGGCCGTTGGTAAACCTCGCACTTTATCATTGGCGCAACCCCATGCGTCATCATATCCAGGAAGGAGACGGGCTCTATGAAAGTCAGTGTAACCGTAAACGGAAAGTTAGTGGAACGAGAGGTTGAACCCCGCACCCTCCTCGTTCATTTCCTGCGTGATCATCTTGGCCTGACGGGTACCAATATTGGCTGCGACACCAGCCAATGCGGTGCCTGTACCATTCACATGAATGGCATGGCCGTTAAATCATGCGCCACCCTGGCCGTTCAGGCCGACGGTGCCGAAATTACCACCATTGAAGGCCTCGCCCAAAATGGTCAGCTGCACCCCATGCAGCAAGCCTTTTGGGATAACCATGGTCTCCAATGCGGCTATTGCACCCCCGGCATGATTATGGCCGCTACCAAACTCGTTGAAAACAATCCCAATATTACAGCAGAAGAAGTACGCCACGGACTAGAAGGCAATATGTGTCGCTGCACTGGCTACGAGAACATCGTTCGTTCCGTTGTGGCCGCGGCAGCGACAGGTGGAGGTGACTAATGGGTAATTACATGGGAAAAAGCATGAAGCGGGTCGAAGATCCGCGCTTTATTCAGGGCAAAGGGCGCTACGTGGCCAATCTCCAACTGGCCAACACAGCCTATGTGGCCATCAAGCGCAGCCCTTACGCCCACGCCAAAATCAACAGCATCAACACTTCCGCTGCCGAAGCACTAGATGGCGTGATCGGTGTTTACACTGGTCAGCAGCTGCTGGATACCGGTGTTGGCTCACTGCCGTGTGGCTTCACACCACCAGGCATCAAAACCCCGCCTCATTATCCATTAGCCGTCGATAAAGTACGTCATGTAGGAGACAGTGTCGTCGCTGTCGTTGCCGAAAGCGCCTACATCGCCGCCGATGCGCTGGAACTCATTGAAGTGGACTACAGCCCACTAAAGGCCGTGGTCGATGCCAAGGGGGCTATGGACGACGGCGTACCGCTGGTACACGATGATGTGCCGCAAAATTTGAGCTTCCATTGGCCGCTTGGCGATGAAGATGCCACCAAGCAGGCCATCGCCGACGCGGATCATGTGGTGGAGCTGGACCTCATCAACCAGCGGCTTATTCCCAACGCAATGGAACCACGCGCCTGTGTGGCCCAATGGGACGCCTTTAGCGAATCAATGACCGTCTGGACCACCAGCCAAAATCCGCACACGATTCGCCTGCTTCTGGGGGCTTTCACCCTGGGTATTCCCGAACACAAAATCCGCGTTATTTCGCCAGATGTGGGGGGTGGTTTTGGCAGCAAGATTTTCCATTATCCTGAAGAAGTGATTGTGCCCTGGATTTCGCGGGCCATTGGCCGGCCGGCCAAGTGGGTAGCTACCCGCAGCGAGTCATTCATGACGGATGCCCACGGCCGTGATCACGTAACCCAGGCCAAGCTGGCCCTGAAGAGCGACGGCACCATCACCGGCCTGCACGTGCGCACCTGGGCCAACATGGGCGCTTATCTCTCCACATTTGCGCCACTGATCCCCACGGCGCTGTACATCACCCTCTTCTCCGGCCTCTACAAAATCCCCAACATCTTTGGCGAATCGTTTGGCACCATGACCAACACGGTGCCGGTCGATGCCTATCGTGGTGCGGGACGGCCAGAAGCCAGCTACCTGCTGGAGCGTCTGGTAGACATAGCAGCATTGGAATTAGGTATGGACGCTATCGATATTCGGCGCAAGAACCTTATTCCCGTTGACGAATTCCCTTACCAGACACCGGTCGCCCTGATGTATGACAGCGGCAATTATCCAGCCCTCTTTGACACGGCCGAAAAGCTGTCAGATTACAAGAAGCTGCGTCAGGAACAGGAGAAGGCACGGAAAGACGGCCGTATCGTTGGCGTTGGCGTCAGCGGCTGCATTGAAGCCAGCGGCCCCGCGCCTTCTGCGGTTGCAGTAGGATTGGGCGCGGCGATTGGCCTGTATGAAAGCGGCGTCATTCGCGTGCATCCCACCGGCAAGATAGCCGTTCTCACCGGCTCTCACTCACACGGACAAGGCCACGAAACCACCTTTGCCCAGGTTGTAGCCGATGAGCTGGGTGTGCCCGTTGAAGATGTGGAAATCGTTCACGGTGACACCGAGCGTACGCCTTACGGCGTCGGCACCTACGGCAGCCGCAGCGCTTCCATTGGCGGCAGCGCGCTGGTGAAGAGTGCCGAAAAGATTCGCGATAAGCTGAAACTGCTGGCGGCCCACATGCTGGAAGCAGACGTGGAAGACATCGTTTACGACCAGAGCAATGGCAACGTGCACGTCAAGGGCTCGCCTGACAAAGCCAAAGGATTTGGCGAACTCGCCTTTGCCCTGACCACGGCCGACAATCTGCCCGAAGGCATGGAACCCGGCCTGGAGGCCATCTCATTCTATGATCCGGCCAACTTCACCTTCCCCAACAGCGTACACATCGCCCAGGTGGAAATTGACAAGGATACAGGCGAGGTAAAGGTGCAAAAGTATGCGGCCGTTGACGACGTGGGCAAAGTGATCAATCCGCTCATTGTAGAAGGCCAGATCGTGGGCGGCATCGCCCAGGGTGTGGGCCAGGCGCTGTGGGAACATGGCGTTTATGATAACGGTGGCCAGCTGCTGAGCGGCTCCATGCTCGACTACGCCATGCCCCGCGCCGACGGCTTCCCCAGCATCAAAGTCGATCGCAACGAAACACCCTCGCCACACAATCCGCTGGGCGTGAAGGGTGCCGGCGAGATGGGCACGATTGCCGCCACGGCAACCATTGCCAACGCGGTAATGGATGCGCTGGCTCCGCTGGGCATCAAACATATCGATATGCCACTAACGGCCGAAAAGCTGCACAAAGCCATTGCCACTGCCGGCAATGGAGGAGGTGATTAATGTATCCACCAAAATTTGATTACTATCGCGCCGGTTCCACTGCGGAAGCAGTCTCGCTGGCAAAAGAACACAACGGCAAATTCCTGGCCGGCGGTCACAGCCTGATTCCGGTGATGAACCTGCGCCTGGCCGATCCGGGTGCTTTGGTTGATATCGGCCGTTTGGACATGAAAGGCATTTCCAGCAATGGTGACACCGTGACCGTTGGCGCACTGACCACCCACGCGATGGTGGCCGCCTCTGGCGACGTGCCCGCCGTGCTGTCTGAAGCAGCCGGCATGATTGGCGACCCGCAGGTGCGCAACCGGGGCACGGTGGGCGGCAACATCGCTCACGCCGACCCCGCCTCTGACCTGCCCACGGTGATGCTTGCCCTGAAAGCAACCATCCACACGGAAGGCAGCAGCGGCTCCCGCTCCATCAGTGCCGATGATTTCTTCGTTGATCTGTTTGCCACATCGCTGCAGGAAGATGAGATCATCACTTCTGTGAGCGTGGCCAGTGAAGGCAAGAAGACCGGCTCCGGCTACGCCAAGCTGTTCAACCCAGCCTCGCGTTATGCGATGGTTGGTGCGGCGGCCCAGGTAACGGTAGAGAATGGCGTCTGCTCGTCTGCCAGCGTGGCTGTGGGCGGTTTGACCCCCAAGGCGACGCGCGCCAGTTCGGTGGAAGCCGCCCTGGTCGGCAAGAAGCTGGATGACGACACGTTGGCGGCTGCGGCTGCGGCCGTTGCCAACGATCTGGATGATGACGTGATGGGTGACATGCACGCCAGTGCTGACTACCGGCGGCAAATGGCCCCTGTTTTCGTGCGCCGCGCTTTGGAAAAAGCCGCTGCCCGCGCCAAGTGATTTGCCACAGGCTTGTACTGAGCGCAGTCGAAGTAAGGCACTGAGGACTCTGAGATTTTGAAAGAAGCTCAGCGTTCTCCGCGCCCTCCGCGGTTCAATTTCAATATGACCGGTTGGTTGAAAAACCAGCCGGTTTTTTGTTTCTAGGAAGCCGGTAATGGCGTGGGAACGGTGCCGGTTACACAAAGACGAGTGGTCATTTCGGCCATTTCGCGGGGGGTGTAGGGCATGTCGTTCATCAGCCACCAGGTGATCAGGGCATAAAGGGAACCGGCCACATGGCGGGCCATGATTTCGATGGGGGTGTGCGGCTCTACCTCGCCTAATCCGGCCTTCAACTGCAATATGCTGAATTCGGCAATGTAGTCAATCACGCGGTTGATAACATAGCCCATACCGTCCTCGCCTAAAAGCACACGGTACAGGTCTGCATGTTCAGCAACGTGGGCAAAAACCATTTCATCCGCTTCGGGATTTTCCCAAATGGGTTTTTCAAGCGTCAGTGGGGTGATTTGCTCTACGAGGGCGTCAAAGTAACTTTCAAGACTGTCGGCCAGCAGTTTTTCTTTACTGTCGTAGTGCAGGTAAAAGGTAGCCCGGTTCAAGTCGGCCCGGTCGGTAATATCTTGAATGGTAATTTGCTCGAACTTTTTCTCTTGCACCAGTTCCAGCAAAGCATTTCCCAACAAATTGCGTGTTCGTCTTACGCGTCTGTCCATTTCATTCCTCTTCGTCTATGCGTGTCATGCCCGCGCAGGCGGGCATCCATATTCTAGCTAACAAATGGATTCCCGCTTTCGCGGGAATGACACTTGGGATGCAAACTTGACGGCCTTCTCCAGCTTCTTGTGTTGGCTAATCAACAATTGTCGATAAATCAACGCTTAGTAGCAATTCGTACTTGACAATCGTTGAATCCGATTTATCATTTGGGCAACACTCTATCAATTAATCAACAACTTGTCAATTATCTTTCTTGATCGCAACCAACCTCCCGCAGGTTCCTTTTAGGACACTGACCAATTACTAAACCTGCGGGAGGTTTACATAAAGGAGTAAACACAATGGCAATTAAACGGCCGTCTGGCCCCCAAGGCAATTTTCTCTTAGGCAGCATCAACCAATTTAGCCAGGATGAACCCAAATTTTTACTGGAAAGCGTCAAACAGTTTGGCGATCTCGTTTATTTCCGGCTGGCACACGTCCACACCTACCTGCTGGGGCATCCCGATTTGATTCGCGAGGTCCTGGTGACGCAAAGCAACAAATTTGAAAAAGCACCGCTGGACAAACAAATTTTGGGCAAATTCTTGGGCAACGGTTTGCTCACCAGCGACGGTCAGTTTCACCGGCGGCAGCGACGGCTGGCCCAGCCTGCCTTCCACAGCAAACGCATCCAAAATTACGCCGAAGTCATGGTTGATTATACAAATCAAATCATGGCCGAATGGCAGGATGACGCCATTGTGGACGTGACGCAGGAAATGATGCATTTAACGATGCTCATTGTATCCAAAACGCTGTTTGATGCGGACGCCATTACCGGCACGGGCGATACGGCCGCAACCATCAGCAGCGCCATGCATGATTTCCAGGCCGTCTCTAACAGAGATTACCAACGCGGCTTTTCGCTGCCCAGCTGGATTCCCACGGCCGATAACCGTCTGCGCAACCGGGCTGCCAAAGAATTTAACCAGGTAATGGAGCAAATTATCGCCGAGCGGCGGCAAACGGCCGTAAACGGCCAGGTCGCTGATACGGGCGATTTGCTCTCCATGCTCATGCTGTCCGTGGATGAAGATGGCACATTTATGGACGACCGCCAGCTGCGCGACGAGGTGGCTACGCTGTTTGCCGCCGGGCACGAAACCACTTCCAACGCGCTGAGCTGGACCTGGTATCTGCTGGCGCAGCACCCCGAAATAGAGGCTAAATTACATGAAGAATTGGACACCGTCCTGGACGGACGCCAGCCGACGCTGGCTGATTTACCCAACCTACCCTACAGCCTGCAAATTATCAAAGAGTCGATGCGGCTTTACCCACCGGCCTGGATTTTAAACGGCCGTCTCGCCCTAGAAGATGCCGAAATTGGCGACTACACCATCCCCAAAGGCAGCACCGTCTTCGTCTCACCTTACGTGATGCACCATTTGCCGCAATATTTCGACAAGCCAGAAACGTTCATGCCAGAACGGTTCACACCCGAGTTTGAAAAAGCGCTGCCCAAGTTTGCCTACATGCCGTTTGGCGGCGGGGCACGGGTCTGTATTGGCAACGCCTTTGCCATGATGGAAGCGCATCTCATCCTGGCAGCCATCGCCCAGCGCTTCAGCCTGGAGCTGGCCACAGACAAACCGGTGCAGTACAAAGCGCAAATTACGTTAACGCCGGTGGATGGCATTCAAATGCGGTTGGTGGAACGGGAAACGGCCGTTGCCACCCCACCTCAATCCGAAATAGCTTACGCTTAACGTAGCCGCGGATTCTTTCCGCGCCATTTTTACGCGGTAAGAAACCGCGGCTACAGAACAAAACAGCGGATGATTGCTCATCCGCTGCCTTGCCCTCTTCCCAGCTCTTCCGTTCTGGTTGTTAGCTAATGTTGATGTCGTCAAGGGAAACGGCCGTTTCCGACTGTTTCACCAAAGCTGCCATGGGGTTTGCATCAAAGGTTTGTTTGCAGCCGGCACAGCAAAAATAAACCATCTCGTCGTTATACTCAGACATAAACTTGGCCGTGGCAATCTCTACTTCCATCTGGCAAATGGGATCAACGGCCGTTCCCGAGGGCACCGCTTTCTGTAAAAACTGCTCGGGATTGGCAGCAAACTTCGTCTGGCAGCCGGCGCAGCAGAAGTAGTAGGTTGTGGCTTCGTAAGCGTGTGTGTGTGCCGCGCCTTCAATTTCTACCGACATGCCGCACACCGGATCAATCGCTTCGGCCGCTTCTGCCTCAGACTCGGCCCGGACAAAGAAGGCATCCACGTCAATCTCCGGATCGTTGCGCCGCTGCTGCACAATCTGGGCCATGATGCTCAAGGCAATCTCGTCGCCGCGCACCGCCTGAATGTCCAAACCGGCCGGGCACACCAGTCGCTCAATCTCATTGTCAGTGACATCTTGCAGCCGCAGATACTCTTCCACCGCTTGCCGCCGCTTTTTGCTGGCTACCAATCCCACATAAGCGACTGGTGCTTTGAGCGCGTACTTCAAGGCCAGCTCATCGTAATTGCCGTGCGTCGCTACCACCACAAAGGTGCGCGGCGTCAGCAAACCCGGCATCTCATCCAGATCAGTGATGAGGCGATCGGCCTGCTCCATGCCTTCGCCGTTGGTGTCCGGGTCCACCACGGTGACGCGGTAGTTCATCGATGTGCCTAACTGCACCAGCGCCCGGGCTACCGGCAGACTGCCCACAACGAGTAAATGGGGCAACGGCCGTTGCGGTTCAATATAAATTTCCAGCGTGCCGCCGCTAAAACAGGTCATCGGCAAATCCAGCAGGCCGGGCCGGGCCGGTTCCTGTTCCGGGTCCACCGTCAGGCGAATCAGGCGCGGCTGCCCATCGGCAATCGCCTTCAACGCCTCCTTGATCACCGTCGGCTGGGCGCAGCTGCCACCAATCCAGCCGTGCATCACTGAATCGGCCGTGATGATCGCTTTGTCGCCCGGCTTGGCTGAGGTTGGCTTCTCGGCGCGCACAACAACGGCCGTAGCAAACAGCTCGCCCGCCTGGGTTAACTCATTTGCTTTGCGAAAAAATTCATCAAACATACGCCACCTCCCTTTATGTTCGGCGATGGCGTAGGGGCAAGGCGCGCCTTGCCCCTACAATAATGTTGTCAATTAATCGGAAACACCTGCATCGCGCAGCGCCTGCCACACCTTCGGCGGCGTAATCGGAATGTCTAGATGGCGCACGCCCAGGTGCCACAGCGCATCGACCACCGCGTTAGCAATGGCCGGTGGTGCACCGACCGTGGGCGATTCACCCACCCCTTTGGCGCCAATGGGATGATGCGGCGAAGGTGTGATGGTGTGGCCGGTTTCCCATTTTGGAGATTCAACGGCCGTTGGCACCAGATAATCAGCCAGCGTTCCCGTCAGGCAGGTCCCGTTCTCATCGTACACAATCTCTTCGTACAGCGCCGGAGCCAGTCCCATCGTCAGGCCGCCTTCAACCTGCCCTTCCACCACCATTGGATTGATGATGTTGCCGCAGTCGTCGATGGCCACAAAGCGGCGCACGTGTACCTCGCCCGTGCCCTTGTCGATGTCCACCACGGCAATGTAGCTGCCAAAGGGGAACGTCAGGTTAGGCGGGTCGTAGTAATCCGTGGCTTCGAGCCCAGCTTCCATGCCCTGGGGATGGTTGGTGTAGGCGGCAAAGGCAATGTCCTGAATCGTCTTGGCCTGCTCCGGCGAGCCTTTCACCTGCCATTGGTTCACGTTCCATTCCAGATCGTCTTCCCCTACTTCCAGCAGGTGGGCCGCAATCTTGCGCGCCTTGGCCTTGATCTTGCGAGCAGCCATGGCAGCGGCCGCCCCAGCGGTGGGTGTAGAACGGCTAGCATAAGTACCCAGGCCGTAAGGCGCTGTGTCCGTGTCGCCTTCCTCCACTTCGATGTCGTTCGCCGGCAAACCCAGCTCTTCGGCGATGATTTGGGCGTAGGTGGTTTCATGCCCCTGCCCCTGGCTCTTGGTGCCAAAGCGGGCAATCGCTTTACCGGTCGGATGAATGCGGATTTCGGCCGAATCAAACATCTTGATACCCAAAATGTCGTAATCGCGCGACGGGCCAGCTCCCACCACCTCGGTGAAGCTGGAGATGCCAATGCCCATCAGCTCGCCACGCTCGCGCTTTTCGGCCTGTTCTTTGCGTAGGCCTTCGTAGTCGATGATGTCCATCGCCTTTTTCAGCGCCGCGTGGTAATTGCCGCTGTCGTACTCCCAGCCAGTTGGCGACTTGTACGGGAACGCATCGGGCTTGATGAAGTTGTTCATGCGGTATTCGGCCGGATCAACGTTCAGATCATGGGCCATCATGTCCGTCAACCGCTCAATCATGTGTACAGCCTCTGTGACGCGGAAAGAGCAGCGGTAGGCTACGCCGCCCGGCGGCTTGTTGGTGTAGACGGCGTCCATGTTGACGTGCGCCGCTTGTAAATCATACGAGCCGGTGCAGATGCTAAACAGCCCGGCCGGGAATTTAGATGGGTTGGCTGCGGCATCGGTGCAGCCATGGTCCGCCAGTCCATTGACGCGCAGCCCCACAATCTTGCCGTTGGCATCGGCCGCCAGCTCTGCTTCCAGGTGATAATCGCGAGCAAAGCTGTCTGCCTGCAAATTCTCGCTGCGGTCTTCAATCCACTTCACCGGTTTACCCAACAGCAGGCTGGCCACCGCACCCACCACATAGCCAGGGTAGACTGGTACCTTGCCGCCAAACCCCCCGCCAATGTCTGGCGAAATGATTTGAATTTTCTGCTCCGGCAGTCCGGTAACCAGGGCAAAAACGGTGCGGATGGCGTGTGGTGCCTGCGTGGTCATGTAAATCTGCATCTTGCCCATGGCCGGCTGGTAGTTAGCCACCATGCCACATGTTTCAATGGAAGAAACGTGGATGCGCGGAAGGTACATGTGCTGCTTTACCACGTGAGCGGCATTGGCAAAAACCGCGTCCGTGGCCTCTTTATCACCCGCTTCCCAATGCCAGATGCGATTGGTCTTCTTCTCTTTATCCTCACGAATGATGACTTCATCTTCTAACGCTTTGAAAGGATCAATGACGGGCGTCAGCGGCTCATAATCAACAAAGACGTTTTCGATAGCGTCGGCGGCAATGTAGCGGCTGGTAGCAATAACGGCCGCTACTTCCTGAGCGTAATACACCACCTTATCGGTAGGCAGCACCATCTGCGTGTCGGACATGAGCGTGGGCATCCAGTGCAGGCCGTGGGCCTCCAAATCCTTGCCGGTGATGACGGCCACGACGCCTTCCATCTCCAGGGCGGCGCTGGCATCAATGTCCAGGATGCGGGCGTGGGCATATGGGCTGCGCACGATGTCCATGTACAACATCCCGGGCAGCTTGATGTCATCGACGTAGCGCCCTTTGCCCTGGATGAAGCGCGGATCCTCTTTGCGCTTCATGCGGTGGCCCATGCCGCAAATTTCCGGCGGCGTAGTGACGCGTACGTCTTCACTGGTTTCCACCACGGCCGAAGCCCCTTCAGGCACGTTGTGTTTATTTTCAAAGCGGTCATCAAATTGCTTGCTTTTAGCAGGATCGTGGTAGGTCATGCGGCTACCTCCTCAGGTGAGTTCATTTTCTCGGCAGCATATTGAATGGCTTCAACGATTTTGTTATAGCCGGTGCAGCGGCACAAATTGCCGGAAATGCCCCAGCGAATTTCTTCTTCGGTCGGGTTAGGATTTTTGTCCAGCAAATGTTTGGCGCTGATGATCATGCCGGGGGTGCAGTAGCCGCATTGCAGGCCGTGTTTTTCCCAGAAGCCTTCCTGCAGCGGGTGCAGTTCGGCCCCGTTGGCCACGCCTTCAATTGTTTCGATTTCGGCTCCGTTGGCCTGGACAGCAAAGACGGTGCAGCTTTTGACGGCACGGCCGTTCATCATCACCGTACACGCACCGCAGCTGGTGGTATCGCAGCCGATGTGCGTGCCGGTCAGGTCCAAATCCTCCCGAATAAAATGCACCAGCAGCAGGCGGGCATCCACCTCTTTGCTAACGCTGGTGCCGTTGACGTTTAGTGTGATTGTGTGTTTGCTCATCGTTTTCTCCGTTTTTCCCGTAATCGGTAATCCGTCATCGGTAATCGGTAAAAAATACCGCTTACCGTTTACCGATTACTGGCTCTTTCAACTGCCTTCTGCACCGCCCGCTTGACCAACACGCGGGTGAGATCACGCTTGTAGGCTACGCTGCCGCGCAGGTCAGGCGAGGGATCGCACTCAGCGGCGGCGGCTTGCCCGGCGGCTTCCAGCGTCTCCGGGGTGATGGTTTTGCCCTGGAGGGCGGCTTCGGCATTTTTGGCCCGCATGGGGACGGCACTGACATTGGTGAGGGCGATGCGTACGGCCGTACACACATCCCTATCCATCGTTAATTGCACCGCCACGGCCGAAATTGCATAATCGCCCACCTTGCGCTCAACCTTGACGTACGCGCCGCCGCTGTTGGCACCGGGCGTGGGAATACGAATCTCGGTCAAAATTTCGTTGTCAGTCAGCGCGTTTTCAAACAAATCGACAAAAAAGTCATCGATGGCAATGGCGCGCGTGCCGGACGGACCAAGCGCAATCACTTCGGCGCCGTAAGCCAGCATCACCGCCGGATGGTCGTTGGCCGGATCGGCGTGGGCAATGTTGCCGCCCACCGTGGCCCGGTTGCGCACAATCGGATCGGCGATGACGCGGGCGGCGTCGGCCAGCAAGGGGAACTTTTGCTGCACCACGGCCGATTCTTCCAGCTCAACTTCGCGGGTCATGGCACCAATGGCTAGATGGCCGTTGTCTTCGCGCACGTACTCCAGCCCGTCGATGCCGTTGATGTCGATGAGCACTTCCGGCAGGGCCAGACGGAAGCGCATGGCGGGGATGAGGCTTTGCCCACCAGCCAGCACCTTGGCATCATCGCCGTGCTGCTGGAGTAAAGCCACAGCTTCTTGCAGGTTTTGTGGCGAATGGTAATCAAATTCACCAGGAATCATGGGAACCTCCTCTTTATGATTAACCCTCACCCCAGCCCTCTCCCTGAGAGGGAGAGGGAGCTAAATCCCCTCCCCCTCAAAGGGGAGGGCTAGGGAGGGGGTAGGCTACACCTATTTCAAGTAACTACTAAAAAATGACGATCAGCAGAATAATGATTAGCAGGACAACAAGGCCGATGATGTAGGGCCAATATTGGCGGGGGATGATGTCGCTGGCCACATCTTTGGCCACGTTCATGGCGACTTCGGTCTGGCTGGGTGGTTTGTAGGCGGGCGTTTGGGGTGGGGTGGGAACGGCCATTTCCCCACCATCCTCACTCGCATCCGCCATCGCTTCAGCCGGCTGTGTTGTCTGTTTTGCCGCCACCTGGGTTTGTAGATAGGCATTCAACCCTTCCAAGCTTTGGCGAATGATCGATTTGGCCGAGCTGTCCATCAGGCGTTGGCCCACGCTGGCAATACGGCCGCCTACTTGGGCCGTGCCTTCATACGCCATGTGCGTCTGGTCGCCCTGGCCGGTCAGCTGCAAATTGCCTTCGGCGTTGACAAAGCCGGGGGCACCTTTGCCTTCTACCTCCATGTGGTAGCTTTCCGGGGGGACGATGTCGGTCAGCTTGATGTTGCCGGTGAATCTACCCTGCACCGGGCCGACCTTGATCTTCAGGTTGCCCTTGTACTCATTTTCACCCACTTCCTCAAACCCTTCCCCACCGGGCATCACAGACGCCAACACGTCCGGGTCTTGCAGCGCCTCCCAGACCAGCTCCTGCGGGGCGTCAAAGGTGTATTCTCCTGAAATATCCATAGGCATCTCCTTCTATTTTTTTGGCCACAGAGATCACAGAGAATGGTAAGATAAAAAAATCTTTGTCATCTGTGTTAATCCGTGTCCAATTTCTCAACAAGCAAGTAGGTTATTAAACCTGGGACTGCACCATTAGCTTCGGCTTGACGGAGCGATGTTGGCCGAGCGCGCCCAGGTGCTGGGACAGCTCGCGCAGGCTTTGTAGATTGTGAATCGGTAAAAAGTCATCGATGTAGGGCAGGGCGGCGGCCATGCCTTCTACCAGCGGCTGGTAGCTGCGGCGGCCCAGCAGCGGATTGAGCCAGATGAGCCGGTGGCAGCGATGCTGCAAATAGCGCATCTCGCGGCGCAGTACAGATACGTCGCCCCGCTCCCAGCCATCGCTGATGATGAGGGCGATGGCCCCGCGGCGCAACACGCGGCGGCTCCACTGCTGGTTAAAAGTGCGCAAGCTGTCGCCGATGCGGGTGCCGCCGGACCAATCGATCACGTCGCGGGCGGCCTCGTCGATGGCCTGATCGATGTTTTTGAGCTTGAGCTGGCCGGTAATGCGCGTCAGCCGGGTGCCGAAGACGAAGCATTCCACGTTTTTGAAGCTGTGGCTGAAACTGTAAAAAAATTGGAGCAGAAGACGGCCGTATTTCTCCATCGATCCACTAATATCGGCAATGAGGACAAACGGCCGTTGCTTAATCTTGCGGCTTTGCCACGACAATTGCAGCGGCACGCCGCCAAACTTGGTCGCCGCCCGCATCGCCTGGCGCAAATGCAGCCGGTCGCCCCGCTTGTCCGGCACGCGGCGGCGCGTCTGCCGCTGCGCCAATTCCCAGCGCATCTCCTGCATGAGCTGCTTGATCGTTTCCAGTTCTTCCGGCGTCATGTCGGCAAACAGCTTGTTGCCCAACAGCTCGGCCCGGCTAAACGTGCCGCTCTTGTCGGCAATGTCGATCTCCTCATCCGTTTGTTTCGCTTTGTAGGCCATGTAGGTGACGACGTTGAACTGCTCCGACGGCCGATTGTGGCGTGGAGCCACAGGCGCTTTTTGCCCCTGCGGTAATTGGTGGCCACCGTGAGTGCGCCAGAAACTGTTGAAAATAGTCGTAAATAAATCCAGATGCTCCTGCCGCGTCACCAGCAGGCTGCGAGCCGTATGGTACACCTGCTCCCTGCTGCCCACATCCACCAGCGTGAGCGCCTGGGCAAAATCACGGCTCTGCTCCGGCGAAACCGGCAGCCCGGCCTGGCGCAGCAGGTGGGTGAAGGTGAGCAGGTTGGTGAGGAGGGTCTCGTCAGCCATTTTTTAAGAAGCAGTTAAAAGTAAAAAGTGAAAAGTGAATAGGACGCAGATAAACGCTGATGACGCTGATTTTTTGTTTTTTATCTGTGTGAATCTGTGTTCATCCTTCGGCGTTGCTCAGGACAAGTCTGTGGCCCATTTTTTAGGCTAAACGTCTGCCAGGAGGGCTGCGGCCGTCGTGCCTCGGATTTTGTCGACGTCGTCCTGGTATTTGAGGATGATGCCAAGGGTGGCGTTGATAACGGCCGTATCCAACACCTGCGTCTGCAAATGGCTCAATGCTTCAGCCCAATCGAGCGTTTCGGCCACGCCGGGCCGCTTGTAAAGCTCTTCCTGGCGCAGCCGCTGTACAAAATCGACCACCTGTTGGGCTAACTGGGCGGGGAGCTGCGGCCGTTTCAGGTGCACAATTTCCAGCTCTTTGGCCCGGCTGGGATACTCAATCCAGGTATACACGCAGCGCCGCTTAAGTGCGTCGTGAATTTCACGGGTGCGGTTGGAGGTGATGACGATGATGGGCTTGTGCTCGGCGCGCAGCGTGCCGATTTCCGGAATGGTGATTTGGAAGTCGGAGAGCAGTTCCAGGAGGAAGCTTTCAAACTCTTCGTCGGCGCGGTCCAACTCGTCAATGAGCAAAACGGGTGCCTGGTTGTGGCTTTGGTCGATGGCTTGCAGGAGCGGCCGTTTCAGCAAAAAGCGTTCCGTGAAAATATCGGCCGTATCCGATGATTGACCATTTTGGTGCTGCCGCGCCTGAATTTCCAGCAGTTGACGCGGATAATTCCATTCATAAACGGCCTGGTTAATGTCCAGGCCTTCATAACATTGCAGACGAATCAAGGGGGTGTTAAACGCACGACTAAGCACCTTGGCCACTTCAGTTTTACCCACGCCCGGCTCGCCTTCCAAAAAAAGCGCCTTGTTCATGCGCAGCGCCAGGAAGATACTGGTACTCAGACCAACGTCGGTGATGTAATCGTGTGCCGCCAGCAAACGGGTTGTGGCTTCCACAGAATCGAGCATAGGTTTTGTGTCTCTTCCAAAGGGCCAGCATAGGTGGGGAGTGGCCCGGTTCAAGGTGAAATAGTCGAGTTGTTGTTTTCGATATTAACAGGGCTTATCAGTTACGCAAGAACCGATAGGACCGACTTAGTTGGCCCTAATGGGTCAAAAAAAGCCTGAGGCATCAACCCCAGGCTCTCGCAAGCAAAATTCTCTTTTCTCTCTGTATCCTGCTTCGACTGCGCTCAGCACACCGCTGTGGCCTACATATGAATCGCTTCACCCTCAACTGCGTGAGCTGCTTCCATCAACGCCTCGCTCAGGGTGGGATGGGCATGCACGTTGCGCGCAATTTCTTCGGCGGTGAGTTCGGCATTGTGCGCCAGGGTCAGCTCTGGCAGCAGTTCCGTTACATCGGGACCAACCATGTGCGCGCCTAAAATTTCGCCGTACTTTTTATCGGCAATGATTTTGACAAACCCTTCCCGCTCACCCAGGCCCAGCGCCTTGCCGTTTACCTGGAAGGGGAATTGGCCAACGTTCAGTTCATAGCCGGCTTCTTTAGCCTGCGCTTCAGTGTAGCCAAAGCTGGCCACCTGGGGTACGCAGTACGTGGCCCGGGGCATCATCCGGTAATCCAGCGGCATGGTTTTGTGCCCGGCAATCGCTTCCGCCGCCACAAGGCCCATTGCCGAGGCCACGTGCGCCAGCCGGTATTCCGTAGCCACATCACCAATGGCATAAATGTTAGGCACATTGGTACGCATCTGGTCATCAATGGCAATGGCACCGCGATCGGTTAACTCTACGCCAACGCTTTCCAGGCCAATGTTTTCTACATTGGGCATAAAGTTGATGGCCAGCATCACCTTGTCAGCCTCCAGCTTGGTGCCATCGGCCAGGGCTACCGACACGCCGTCTTTGCTTTTCTCAATTTTTTCCACGCGGGCATCCAGGTGCAGCTTTACACCCAGCTTTTTGTATGCCTTCTCCAACACATCGCTAACTGCCGGCTCTTCGTTGGGCAGCAGGTGGCTCATCATTTCTACAATGGTGACCTCCACGCCATAGTTGGCCCACATGTAGGCAAACTCCACGCCAATGACGCCGCCACCGACAATAATCAGCTTTTCCGGCGGTGAATCACTCATAATGGCTTCAATGTAGGAGATGATGCGCTCGCCATCAAACTCGACGCCAGGAATGGTGCGCGGACGGGCACCGGTGGCAACAATAATGTTTTTGCCGCTGACGGTTTCCTCACCGCCCTCGTTCAACTTGACTTGAATCGTGTTGGCGTCGGTGAGCTTGCCGGTGCCTTCAAATTTGTCAATTTTGTTCTTTTTCATTAAGAAGCCAACGCCTTTTACCAGCCGGTCAGAAACCTGGCGACTGCGCTTGAAGGCGACGCTGTAATCCAGCTGCAAGTCGGTGAAGGAAAAGCCAAACTCTTTGGCGCGGTGCTGCAAGGTATGGGCCAGTTCGGCATTTTTGAGCAACGCTTTGGAGGGAATGCAGCCGATGTTGAGGCAAACGCCGCCCCAATATTCTCGCTCGATGATGGCTGTCTTGAGGCCCAGTTGGGCGGCACGGATGGCGGCGACGTAACCGCCTGGCCCTGCGCCTAAAACGACAAGATCGTATTCATTGGTCATAAAAAACTCCGTTTTGGGTAAACATTTTGGATCTTCATTAATTAGTGCACCAATATGCTTGAAGCCACGGCTTGTCATTCCCGCCCCACGCCTTCGCGGGGGCAGGCTGGCGGGAATCCATTGCTGCATTATGTGGATGCCTGCCTTCGCAGGCATGACAGTTGATACTTTAGAAGCTTGTCAAGGACACTATTTAGCAAAGAACCAACAATTTTAAAGAAAAAACGATTATACCAGCGCCTAATCGTAATGGTAAATTGCTAATCGTCAATAAATGTATTTTGTGCAGCCAAGGACTGGCAGTCCTAAATATGACAGTTTGTGGCTGCTAGAATCCAGGACTGCCAGTCCTGCTCTCAATTTGCGAAAGTTTTGATAAAAAGAAATGAGAATTTGGCTTTCAGTTATGCAAATCACAGCAAATTAGGCTTTTGCACTTTGCACGGCTTTCGGTGATTTGCCATAATACGCCGCATGGGATTTCCGACGTGGACTTTGCTTGGCATGGGCGTAACGGCCGTTCTCGCCCTGCTCATGACTATTTTAGCTTATCTTGCCCAATCGCCGCGGGCATTGGTGCGGCTGGGGCTGGCCGGGCAGCGGCTCGATTTGCGGGTGAAGCTGTTTACCGGGTACGCATTGGCCAGCCTCATCTTGATGCTGGGCTTTTTTTTGGCCGGGGTACCGCTTGACAGCAGCACCACCACGGCCGTTTCCACCCCCACCACTCAGGTTGCCAACATCCAACCGACTTCAGCCGACACCGGCGCAATGGGTGATTTGCCGCCAACGGCCGTTATCACCGCGAACACCCAGACCACCGAGACAGAAACCACGGACGAAAGCAGTACCCAAACACCGTCCAGCGGTGCTTTTGGCGGTCCGCCTCCGGGCAGTTCAGACGAGGTGATTGTCACGGAAGAAATTCCGCCATCGGCCACGCCAGAGCAGGTAGGGCCGTCGCCTACGCCGGGTGATGATGGAGGAACGGCCGTTGCCACGCCCACCACCAACGGTGAAACAAACACAACGACGCCAACTTCCAGCCCAACGGCCACCAACACGCCTTTGCCCACGGCTACGCACACACCAACCATCACGCCGACCCCCATTGAAGGCATCACGGGCACGATTAACACTAACGGCAGCACGCTGTGGGTGCGACGTTCGCCGGGCGGGCAAAATTTGATGATTGTGCAGGATAACGAGATTGTTTTGTTGGAAAACGGCCGTGCCAACCAGGGCGGCATCTTGTGGCGCGAAGTTCGTACAGTCAACGGTATTTTAGGCTGGATACAGGCTGAGTTTCTGGAAGAATAATGTGACGCTTAGACCAGCAGCGTGTCAAAGAAGTATCTGTGTAATCGGCGACAAGTTTTTAAGGAGAACCATGTGATGAATCACCCCAAGTATCAAATTTACCAGGGAAACAACGACCAATTTTACTTTCGACTAACGGCCAGCAACGGGCAAAATATTCTGTCCAGTCAGGGCTATGCAGCCAAAGCAGGCTGCAAAAATGGCATTGAATCAGTGAAGAATAACGGAACCAGTGCAGACCGGTTTGAGGTGAAGGAAGCCGCCAACGGCAAGTTTTACTTCAACCTGCTGGCCGCCAACAAGCAAGTTATCGGCACAAGCCAGATGTACGCCAACAAACAAACATGCCAGAATGGCATCGAAGCCGTGCAGCGCGTGGCGGCCGAAGCTGGTGTGGAAGATACAACTGTTTGAGTGATAAGTGAAAAGTAAAAAGTAGAGGCCACTTTTCACTTATCACTTTTTACTTTTCACTCTCTCCCCTTCCCTTGCGGTACAAATACAACAAAGTCCCCGACAGCATCCCCGCGGCCCCTAAAATGCTCCAGCCCAGCTGACCAATGCGCTTTTCGATGCGTTCATATTGACGCAGCGTTTCCCGGTCTGACTGGACGCGCAGACGGCCGTTTTCCGCCAACGTTAGCAAGCGCTGCACCTGGGCCGGAGTGGTTAGATACGGCCGTACCAGCTGCCACGCTGTCTCCAGACCAAACTTCTGCCCTTCCTGGCTGGACAGCAGCGCTTCACCATATTTTTCGATGAAATACCAGGGATTGATTTGCTCATCCAGCTGGGCCACCAGGCCAGAAACGATACCCAGGGCGCGCCCCAGGTAGATAAAATCCTGGGGAATTTGGAAGGGAAAGTCAAACAACAAATCACGGAACTCCTGCCCCAATTCCTCTATTTCGGCCGGGTCAGGGCGAGATAAATCGAGCAGGTTGCGCCCCCAGATGCGGTCCAGCACGGCGTTTTGGGCTTCAGTGATGCGCACTAAATCGGCACCGGGCAGGAAGAAGCCCAAATTTTGATACGCTTCGGTCAGTTTACGGCCGTCTCGCTGCGTCACGCTAATGAGCACCTGGCGCAAATTGTCGCCCATCAGCGACGGCACGCGACCCACCATGCCAAAATCAACAAAGATGATCCAGAACGGCCGTCCTGTAAAAGGCATAGGCGCATCTTCTGGCGGCCAGGGAATATCCGGGCGCGGCCGCACAAACAGGTTGCCCGGATGGGGATCGGCGTGAAAAAAGCCTTCGCGGAACACCTGATCAAAATAAACGTCCAGCAGCGCTTCAGCTACCTCACCGGGATCAATTCCGGCCAACTTCATCGCCGCAACGTCCGTGATTTTAGGTGCCTCCACATTTTCCATGACGATAACGCGGTCGGCGCAATGCTGACGATAAATAGCGGGAATGTAGACGCGCTGATCGTTAGCGTACATCTCGGCAAATCGGTCGGCATTATCGGCCTCCGCGCGATAATCCAGCTCTTCCCACAAGGTTTTGGCAAACTCTTCCATCAATGCCGGCACATCGGCGCGGCGGGCAATGGGACGGTAGCGCATGGTCCAGCGAGCCACAATGCGCAGCGCCGCCAGGTCCGTTTCCACGATGGCGGCGATGTTGGGCCGCTGTACTTTGATGACAACAGCCTCTCCTCGTCCACGCTCACCATTTCTTGGCAGCAGCCAGGCACGATGCGTTTGCCCCAGCGACGCCGCAGCCATCGGCTGTGCCTCAATTTCAGCAAAACGGGTGCGACTGTCGCCCAACTCTGCCTGAATCACAGACATGATGCGCGCCGCTGGTTCAGGCGTCACTTCATCCTGCAACCCTTGCAGCTCTTCGGTAATTTCGGGTGGTAACACATCCACTCTAGCGCTGAGGAACTGCCCCAGCTTGATCATCACACCGCCCATGCCCAGCGCCAGTTCGCGAAAGGCGCGGGACCAGCCGCGGAAGCGGCGCGGGCGGCTGCGGCGCACGGCTATTTTTAGCAGCGGCACCCGTCCTCCCAAAATATCCCAAATGACTAGATGTAAAATGACGCGGGCAAAGAAGAAGAGGATGCGACGAAAACGGCCGTTGCTGCGAAAGTTTTGCTCGTCTGGTGCTTCGCTGTTGGTCGTTGGTTCCGGTTGCGGCACAGGCTGGGAGGAACGGCCGTTTGGCAGGTAAACACCGTTCAGCCGTGATTTCTGCTCTAGCACCTCATATTCAATTGCGGAGTTATCCTGTGCAGCAGCCATAAAGATAAGTTTAACAAAAAAAAGCGAAAAGGCTTCACCCACCAATGGATGAAGCCTGATAATGCCCCGTACGGGACTCGAACCCGTGTTTTAGCCTTGAGAGGGCTACGTCCTGGGCCGCTAGACGAACGGGGCCTATGCCAGAACAGCGTCCAGATTCTAGCAAACGGCCGTATCCCTGTCAAAGAGTTGGTTCATTCGGCAGGCAAAAATGTGACATAGCTCACCTGAGATCATATTGACTTTTACCCACCCCCTCCTACAATCGTGTAAAAGCGGTAAAGATAGATTATGGAAGAGGAGACACACATGGCTCAACAACTGAAGATTGCCCATTTGGACGAAACGGCCGTTGCCAAAATTCGCGCCCTGGAAAAAGAAACCGGCAAGCACATTATGGCCTTTGAAAGCGGCCCGGCTTTTGCTGAGCTTTCCAGCGATCACCTCAACAAAGTGCAGGCACTGGAAAAAGAACTGGACGCGGTACTGCTGGTCTACGAAGACTAGGCGCAATCCAGGTGCGACGCACTTCCCTGGCGAGTCTTGCTGCACCGCAAATCAGGATAAGAGCGTCGCACCTACTAATTATGAACATTCACACGCTCCGGCGCATTCCCAACTGGTTTTACAATCTCGTTATCTCTGTGCCCGTGCGTATCAAAATCGCCGGCATCATTTTGATGACGGTGCTGACGCTTGGCCTGACGCTCAACTACTGGGTAACCACCGGGCTCTCTGACTGGCTCTCTTATTTGCTAACAGATGTGCGCGTGGAAGCCGCCATGCGGGCGGGCAATCGCAGCGTGCTGTTGATCACCATTTTGGCAGCGGCCGGATCGCTGGTCATCGCTTCGTTTTTGACCTTTTTGTTGACACGGCCGTTAGTCGATCTGCGCGATATGGCCCTGAAAGTAGCGGAAGGTAATCTGGACGCCCGGGCCACGGTGTGGGCCAAAGACGAAATTGGTGAGGTGGCCTTGGCCATCAACACCATGACCGATCATCTCTTGCGTACGCAGGATGATCTGGCGCAAACCAACCGGCGTCTGGCGGCCACTAACCGCATCATGATGGCCGCCGAGCGGGAACACGAAGTACACGACGTGCTTTACGCCATCTTGCAAAACATTGTCCAGGTGATGAACCTGGAGACCGGCTGGGTCTATTTGCGCGACCCGGAGCGCGATCTGTACCATCTGGCGAGCTGGTACGGCGTGCCGCCCACCCTGGAAAACAGCTTGCTGTACGAAGGGCGCACCGCCGGCTGCTCCTGCCAGGAGGCATTGGTTGATGGCAGTTTGCCCACCAATGCGCACATTCGCCACTGTAACCGGCTGCCGGGCGGCAACGGCCGTTCCCAACCGCAGCACATCACCATCCCCATTGAGGCCCGCGGCCAAAAGTATGGCGTGGTCAACCTGCTCTGCCGGCCCAACCATCCCGTAGCCGCCGCCGATATGGAAATGCTTTCCACCATTGGCACACAAATCTCGGAAATTGTGGCCAACGCCTGGCTGCGGCTAAAGCTGGCCGAAAAAGAACAGGCGCGGCAAATGCTGCTTGAGTCTTTGGTAGAGGCGCAGGAAGAAGAACGTGGCCGGCTGGCACGCGAACTCCACGACGGGGCCGGACAAATGCTCACCACCCTGCTGGTGCGCATCAAAACATTAGAAAAAGAGTGCCCTACAGGCTCCATGCAAAACGGCCTGCAATCATTGCTGGACATGGTTTCGGAAACAATTGAGCAGGTGCGCGAGCTGTCTTACCGGCTGCGGCCTGCTGCCCTGGAGGAGTTTGGCCTGCCGGTAGCCCTGGGCATTTTGGTTGATGAAATGATGGTCGATTCCCCCATCGCCGCCCGCTACCTGACTGATTTGATGGATGACAATCTTCCCCCCGAAATTGAGGTGACGCTGTATCGCATTGCCCAGGAAGCCCTGACCAACGTGGTTCGCCACGCGCAGGCCAGCACCGTTCAGGTTGCCTTGTCGCAGGAAAACCAGGTTATTTTGATGCGTATACAAGATGATGGCTGTGGCTTTGATCCGCATGGGGTAACGGCCGTTTCCGAACAGCGCCACCTCGGATTGATCAGTATGCGCGAACGTGCCGCCATTGCCGGCGGCAGCCTCATCCTGGAAACTGAGCCTGGCACAGGCACCAGCCTGCTGATCCGTCTGCCGCTGCCAGAAGGAATTCCTGCATGAGCGAGGCACCTATCACCATCCTGCTGGTTGATGACCACAAAGTATTGCGTGACGGCCTGCGTGCTCTGTTAGAGAGCGAGCCGGACCTCAAAGTCGTGGCCGATGTGGGCAGCGGCACGGCAGGCATTGAAGCCGCCCGCAACTGGCTGCCCGACGTCATCGTCATGGACCTGGGCCTGCCGGATATGAGCGGTCTGGAGGCCATTCGCGCCATTCGCCAGGAAAACGACACCAGCCGCATCATCGTCCTCTCCATGCACAGCCGCCGCGAATTTGTCATTCCGGCCATCGAGGCAGGCTGCGATGGCTATATTCCCAAATCCTCCACACACACCAGCCTGCTAAAAGCCATTCGCGTGGTGCTCACCGGGGAACGGTATCTGCATCCCAAAGCAGCAACGGCCCTCGTAGAAACCATCACCAACAAGCAGACCGAACTGGAGCAGTTTGAATCACTCTCGGAACGGGAGCAAGAAGTGTTGCAGCTGGCAGCCATGGGCTTCAGCAGTCGCGAAATTGGCGACAAGCTCATCATCAGCCCCAAAACGGCCGATACCTATCGCCAGCGCGCCATGGATAAGCTGCAACTGGAACACCGCGCCGACCTCATCAAATTTGCCGTCCGCGCCGGCATTCTAGACGCTTACAAAAAGTAGACTGAACGGCGCTAACATTCTAGCAAAACTATATCCGCAGATTTCGCAGATTACACAGATTAAAACCTAAAAAATCTGCGAAAATAGTTCGGCTGCGCTCACCACAAGCCTGTGTAATCTGCGGATGATTTCTTTTTTGTCAGGAAAATCACCACACAAAACCAGCCTTTTCCCGATACCGCCGCACCACCTCCCCCGATACACTTAAATCAAAGATTGGAAAATTCTTTTCTATTTCTCTAACAACACACACAAGTTGTGCATACCTGATGGCAATTTTGCCTATTCGGGATAGAAGACATTCTGGATGAAACCAGAGCTTAGGAGGTAGGTAATGGCTAAAGAAGAAAAATTAACCCTCAACCGGCGCGACTTTCTACGGATTGCTGGTTTGGGTGCTGGGGCAACGGCCGTTGCAACAGTTACCAAATCAGCCGCAGCAGCCCCCGCTGCCAGCTTCCGTGCCGGCAGATTCACCGATCCGGCCGGTCGTCCGCAACGGCCATGGTGGGTCAAAACCGTTGACGAACCCACCACCGAGGTCGATTGGAACATGATGCAGCGCTACAACGAGCGCACCGGCACCGTGCGCGGTCCGGGTATGGCTGGCTACGTCGGCGAAGATGAAGTGGGCCGTCTTGATGAAGCCGCCGCCAAGAATGAACTCCAGCGCATGTTGGACAATGTTGATGGCTACACGCTGAAAGATCAGGCACTTTACAGTGCCCACGTCGGCGTAGGCCGCAGCTACCTGGGGCCGCAAAAAGCAGATACGCCTGAAGACCGTGGTGTGCCCAAATGGCAAGGCTCGCCTGAAGAAGCGGCCAAGATCATTCGCGCCGCACTGCGTCACTTTGGCGCAGCTACCGTTGGTTTTATGGAACTCGACGACAACACGCGCAAATTGATCTACGGCGTTGATCCGGATGGCAAGGATCTAATCTTTACAGACGATCCAGTCGCCAGCGAAGATGATAACGCCCGCTACATCCCCAACAGCTGTAAATACGCTGTCGTTTACACGGTGCAAATGTCCACAGAAACGATGCGTCGCTGCCCCACCCCGGTGGGCGCCCAAACAACCTCGCTGGCCTACAAGCGTGGTGAATCGATCCAGGCTTCATTGCAAGAGTTTTTGCGTGGGCTGGGCTACCAGGGTCTAGGAGAATCCAGCACCAATGCGTTAGGCATCGCCCCCGCAATGGGTGTATTTGCCGGGCTGGGCGAGATGTCTCGTTTGAATCGTCTCGTCACCCCAGAATTTGGCCCGATGGTACGCGTCTTCAAGCTGCTCACCGACCTGCCCGTCGCTGTTGACAAACCAATCGACGCCGGCATCATGGAATTTTGCAAGCGGTGCAAGAAATGTGCCGAAGCATGTCCGTCTGAATCGCTCAGCTTTTTGGACGAACCCACCTGGGAAACTCAGGGTGGTTGGAACAACCCAGGGCACAAAGCGTACTTCGAGAATGCAGTCACCTGCCGTGCTTACTGGCGTGAACAGGCCGGTACTAACTGTGGTATTTGCTTTGCCGTTTGTCCCTTTGCCAAGAAAGACAAGGCATGGGTGCATGAATGGGTGAAAGCGGGCGCTTCTACCGCACCGTTCCTGGACAGCTTCTTCCGCAGCATGGACGATGCGTTTGGTTACGGTACGCAAGCCAGCGGTGAGGATTGGTGGGACCTGGACTTGCCCGAATATGGCATTGACAGCAATCAGCCGGTAATGGAGAGTTAAACAATGAACGACAATATTTCAATTCACATCAAGAAACGGCCGTGGTACGAATGGCTGCTGTGGGCCGTATGGGCCTTCATTCTTGTGTTCATCTTCCAGAATGCAATGGCCAGCGGGGCGGAAATAGAATCCCGCGCGGCCACCATCTTCTGGGTTAGCTTTGTTGTCTGGCTGTTGGCTGGTGGCGTGGTTTGGTTCACCCGGCGTAACAGCTAATTCACCAAGTTCAGCCTCCCGCAGGTTCACCTCCCTGCGGGAGGCAGTTTTTCCCCGGCGCAGGATCAGACAATGAGTAACGGCCGTACCATCCCCCTCAAGCCAACCACAACCATATCCACCCGGCAGCAAAAAGTACGGCGCGAACGGCTCCTGATTGTCCTCACTGTTGCTGTGGTCGTAACCGCCTGGATTTTTGGCTACTTCACCAGCGGCACCGACGTGGCCCCGCTGGTGCCTGAGCTGCTGCCGGGCACGGTCCAGGTCCGCACTGAGGGCCAGCTTTTCATTGCTCTGGACGTTAACGGCGAACTGATTGGTTACGCTGCTCTGGGCAGTGCCCCCGGCTACGGCGGTCCCATCGATATGCTGGTGGCAGTTGATCCGGCCGGCAACATTTTGAATACGCAAGTTGTGACGGAGCGGGAATCACCCGGCTTTTTCCGGTTGGTCACTTCCAGCGATTTGATTGGGGAGTATAACGGCCGTTCCATCACCGACGCACTTCAGGTAGACCAGGATTTGGACGCCGTCACCGGAGCCACCGTCAGCGCTGAAGGTGTGGCCGCCGCCGTGCGCGCCGCCACCCGCCAGATTGCCGATGAAGCCCTGAACGTCACCATCCCCGCCGAAGACAAGCCCATCCAGTTTGGCTGGCCCGAGGCTATTTTGCTGCTGCTGTTTGCCTCCGGCTATCTTACCCACAAATGGCGCAACCGCGTCTGGAAAAAGCGGGCTCGTTGGGGCACGCTCATTGCCGGGATGATTTTCCTGGGTTTTGTCTACACCGTGCCGCTGACCATCACCATGATTATTTCCTTACTCAGCGGCTACTGGCCCGATTGGCACAACAACTTGTACTGGTATCTGCTCATCGGCGGCATTTTGTTTGTCACCACAGTTGATGCCAAAAATCCGTATTGCAGCTGGTTTTGTCCCTTTGGCGCTTTCCAGGAATGTGTGGGAGCTATCAGTAAAGCCAAGCTGTACCGGCCGCGCGATTTGAATGAAGGCCTGAAGTGGGTGCAGCGCGGCCTGGCATTGGCGGCCATTGTGTTGGGGCTGGCGCTGCGTCGTCCCGGTGTGGTCAGCTATGAACCATTTGCTACCTTGTTTGATTTGCGGGGAACGGCCGTTCAATGGATTTTCCTGGCGCTGATTGTGCTGGCCAGCCTAATGACGTATCGGCCGTTTTGTAATTATCTCTGCCCGCTGGACCCGGTGATTGATTTTATCGCCGCCACCCGGCGCTGGCTGAAAGAAGGAGTTGCCCAATGGCGCAAAAAACCAGCGAACGTCTAAAGCGCACGGCGCTGCTGGGTTTTGTCGCCGTCTGTATTGGCCTCATCGGCCTGATTTGGGCCGATGGCCTGACAGCCGACGCGCCGGCCACGCCCAGCTATTATCGCGACACCTTCCGCATGGACGACCGCGTCTACCTCACCGTGACGGCCGAAGCGATTGAGTACCAGCGCAGCCTGGAAAGCGGCACGCCACCGGCCACCCCTGACCCGCCGCAGCATCACGACTCAAGCAGCGGCCAGGGTCACGGCCACAACCAGGACGACGAACATGATGTGCCAGGCGCAACAAAAACACCCC
Organism: Anaerolineaceae bacterium; assembly: GCA_002699125.1. GTDB lineage: Bacteria > Chloroflexota > Anaerolineae > Promineifilales > Promineifilaceae > Leptofilum. The sequence continues at coordinate 13,317 of PABI01000121.1, read as the reverse complement.
GGCGAGGAGAACCGTAAATGTCATCTGGACAAAATTCCGCCAAGATTTCCCGCCGCCATTTTTTGCAAATAACTGCCGTTGCCGGCACAGTTTTCGTGGGTGGGCAATGGGTACAGCGTTTGGCGCAAAAAAGTACAACGCTGCACCAAACCCGCCTGCTGATGGGCACGCTCATCAACCTGAGCCTGGTAACCGATGACGAAGAACAAGGGGAGCAGGCCATCGCCGCCACCTTTGCCGAGATGGAGCGGCTGATTGCCTTCTTCAACTGGCGGCAGCCAGACAGCCCACTGGCCATTTTGAACCAAACAAGCAGGCTCAATCAGCCGCCAGCAGAATTGGTCGCATTGTTGCAGGAAGCCAAGCGGTACAGCGTCCTGAGCGATGGCGCGTTTGATGTCACCATTTTGCCGCTGCTGCAAGCAATGCAATCCGGCGCAGCCACCGCGCAGCCACGCCAGCTGGTCGATTATCGTCGTTTGCACGTTTCAGCAAAGCAAATTCGGCTGGAGCCGGGGATGCAGGTGACGCTGGACAGCATTGCCAAGGGGCGCGTGGTGGATGGAGCGACGGCCGTTTTGCAAGCCCACGGCTACGAAAATGTGTTAGTCGAGGCAGGCGGTGACCTGCTGGCACAGGGTTTACGCGCCGATGGCCAGCCGTGGCGGTTGGGCATCACCCATCCCCGCCAGACAGACGCCCCACTGAACATTTTGCAGCTAACTGACCAGGCTGTCGCCACCTCTGGCGATTATCAGCACAGCTTCAGCCAGGATTTTTCCAGCCACCATATCGTTGATCCGCGCACCGGCGCATCACCCGGCGAACTGGCCAGCGTCACTGTGCTGGCACCTACGGCGGCTGCGGCGGATGCGTTGAGTACGGCCGTTATGGTCCTCGGTTCCCAAGCTGGCCTGGCTTTAATTGAGCAATTGCCCGATGTGGCTGCCCTGTTGGTCACAAAAGAAATGAACGTGATACACTCCGCTGACTTTCCAGCGGTTTAGAGCGAGAATATTATGTCAAATAATTTAGATAAAAAGCAGATAGAAGTGTTGGAAACGGCCGTAATCGCCGCCCGCGGCAATGAAGACGTCACCGAACTCATCAACGCCCTCACTCAGTTAGGCCAGGCACAGTTGAGCACAGGCAACGTTCCCAATGCGCTCACCCAGTTTGAAGAAGGGCTGGAGCTGGCGCAGGCCGCTGGCGATAAGCTGCTGGAAGGCCGTATGTGGGGCTATCGCGGCATCTGCCTGATGAAGCTGGGCAACTCCCACTTTGCCCAAATTGCCCTCTACAAATCGCATAATCTGGCCAAAGAATTAGACAACAAGCCGCTGCTAATTGACGCCCTCACCCAACTGGGCACGCTGCAAATGGATTCAGGCCAATCAGCCAAAGCAATTTCCAAGCTGGAGCAGGCAATGGGCCTGGCGCTGGCCAGCAACGACCAGCCGCGCACCATGCATTTGGCAGGCAAGCTGGGCAACCTGTTTTTGAGCCTCTCGTCGCTGGAAAAAGCGGTGGAATATTTTTCGTTGGCCCTGCAAGCGGCCAATGAGCTGGACCAACAATATGCGGCCTGCTCCTACAAGCTCAGCATCGGCCAGGCATATCTGACGAACGAGCAGTACGATACGGCCCGCGAGCTGTTTGAAGAAGCGCTGGCGCTGGCCGGCGAGCTGGAAAGTCCCCCGGCAGAAATGAGCGTCCTCAGCAGCCTGATGCGCACCCACATCGGCATCGGCAACAGCCGCATGGTGCTGCTGTACGCCGACAGCGCCCTGGGTCTGGCCCGCAACCTGGGCGACGAGAGCGCCGAAATCGGTAACCTTAACCTGCTTTCTGCCTATCTGATTAAGCAGGGTCAATTTAAGAAGCTGCCCACCTACTTGCAGCGCGGGCTGGAAATTGCCACGGCCAACGAGGATTGGGAGTGGCAGCTCACCATGCAAGATCGGCTGGGGTTAACGCATTATCAGCTCGGGCAGTTCCCAGAAGCCCAGGCAGCGTATGAAGCTGCCCTGGAAACCGCTATGCAGCTGCAAGATCCTGAAGCGGCGGCCTATCTGTACGGCCGTCTCGGTGCCGTCCTCGCCGAACAAGATCAAATGGCCGACGCCACCAAGGCAGCCACCCAAGCCCTTAAGCTGGGCCGGGAGCAGGAAAATTGGTCTCTGGTAGGTGAGCAGCAAATTTTGCTGGCCTTTGCCAGCGTCGAGCAAAGCGACGTTTCGCAAGCCATCGACTACTGCCAGCAAGCCATTGCCACCTTCCAACAAACCGGGGATGGCGACCAACTGGCCAAAGCAAAAACGCTGCTGGCCGAGCTGGAGCATCTGGCTGCACCTGTTTAACGCATCCTAGTCGTGTCACTCCCGCGCAGGCGGGAATGACAGGTTTATTTGCCGGGTCTTTTGTTGCGGTTCGTACCGGCGCGTGCCATAATGCGCCGCTTATGGCAACGCAGCAAACCAAAACCACCACCCTACCTTCTGACTTCCATTGGCTAACCCTGGCCCTGCTCTCACAACTGGGCTGGGGCGCTTATCCTGTTCTGCTGCGCTATCTACAAACGGTCAGCCAGATTCCCAGCCTGTCGCTGCTGGCGGTGGGCAATTTGCTGGTGCTAATTTTGGTGCTGGCTGCCCGCTGGCGGCAGGTTGAGTGGCGTATTTTCCGGCTGCCGCTGCTGTGGCTGTTTGGCGGACTGGTCATTTTGCGCGGCGTGAGCAATTTGCTGGCCACCCGCTTTACATTGGCCATCTACGCCCAGCTCATCTACCTGATGACGCCGTTTATTGTGGCCCTGCTCAGCCGCCTGGTGCTGCACGAGCGACTGCCGCGGCACACGTTCAAGGCGCTGACGCTGTGCCTGCTGGGAGCCATTTTGTTGATGGGCAGTGATTTGGGGGAGGCTGTGGCGGAAACGGCCGTAACCCGCAACGATTGGTTGGGCATCAGCCTTGCCCTGGCCAGCAGCCTCTTTCTGGCCCTCTACATGCTCGTCACCCGGCGCACCACGCGGCACAATGCCCGTGGCGATTCGCTGCTGATCATCCACCTCGCATCCCTTTTTCTTTTCTCAGGCATCACCAGCTTTGCCATTGGTGAAGATTGGCGGCAGTGGACCATGCTGGAGGGAAAAGATTGGCTGGTATTTGGCATGTTTGCTTTGGGGGTATTGCTGGGGGCTAATTTGTTGCAGCTGCGTGCCATTCAGCAACTTGGCGCGCCACTTGTCAGCAGCATGATGGCGACACGACTGATTAGCGCCCTGCTATTTGCCGGATTTTTGCTCAATGAACGAATTTCCTCGGGATGGCAGCTGCTGGGTGCCGGCCTGGTTTTTGTTACCCTCACCTGGTATTTGCACCAGCGCGAAACGACCTCAGAAGATATCCGTCGGCAGCCAAACGGTGAAGCTGGTGCCAGCCCCTAACTCCGTTTGCACTTCTATATACCCGCGATGCGCCTGGATAATTTGCTGCGTAATGCACAGACCCAGACCGGTGCCGGTAATATCGCCCTGTTCAGCCACCTTCCCCCGATAAAACCGCTCAAAAATCCGGGATTCATCTTCGGCCGGTATGCCGGGACCATTATCCCGCACCGTTATTGTGACCCATTGACGATCTTCTTCAATGGGTCCTGCAATTTCTAAAGAGATGGTGCCACCGGCAGGCGTGTAAGACAAGGCGTTATCCAACAGTTCAGTCAGCGCCTGGCGCAGCCGGGTAACATCCCCAGAAAGGCTGGGAACCGGGTCGTGAACGGTGCTGCGAAATTTTTGCTGGTTTACGGCCGTACGCGCCTGGTATTCGTCGGATATTTGGTGAAACAGGTCAATTAAATGAATCGGTCGCAAATCGAACACCGTTTCGGAACTGTCCAGGCTGGCCAGCTCCAAAATATCTTGCACCAAATGTTCCAACCGCTTGGCCTGGCTATTTAACACCCCCAGATAATGCGCCGCCTTGCCGCTGTTGTGGAAGTTGTCTTCTAGCAGTTGCGTATACAGCTTAATGTTGGTCAACGGGGTACGCAGCTGGTGCGAAACGTTGGTGATGAAGCTGTACTGCGCTTTGTCCAGCGCTTTAAAGCGGCTGATATCTTGGTGACTGCTAACGTAACCGGTTAAACGGCCGTCGCCATCCAACATTGGCACAATGGTCAGAATCGTCGGGTACACATAGCCATCCTGCCGCACCCCCTTGACCTCGCCCGTCCAGGAATTCCCGTTGGCAAAAGCATTCGCCTGTGCCTGGTCGTCGCCGGGACTGTATTCAAACAAGGTATCAAACGTAATTGTCCGGGCTTCGGCCAGCGTATAGTTGGTCAGCAGTACAAACGCAGGATTTACGTAGATAATCTTTTTGGCGGCGTCCATCATGGCTATACCCTCCACAATGGTGCCCAAAACAGCTTCAAGCTTTTCTTTTTCAGCAGCCAATTCGGCCGTACGCTGCCGCACCTGCTGCTCCAGCGAGCTGTTTACCTGTCGCAGCGCCACCTCAGCCTCTTTGCGCCAGCGAATATCCCGCACCACATGGATCATCACCGTCTGATCTTCCCCAAAAACCAGCCGGCTGCTCACCTCCATGGGAATGAGCGCGCCGCTTTTGTGGCGGTACTGGCCTTCATAATAATACGTGCCAGAGGTAGAGGATTGCCAGGTTGTCTCCGCTTCCTCGGGGTCCAGCAGGCGGGGCATTTCAATGGCATCGAGGGGCATCTGGCACAATTCAGAGCGCCGATAGCCCAGGCGGCGCGCAATATTGGGATTGGCATCCAGGATTTTCATGGTGTAGGGATCAACAATGAGGATCGATTCACCCGAACTTTCAAAAAGAAAGTCGGCTTGGGCCACAGGCAGCTCTGACTTGCCATTTGCCTCCAGTTCAGCGACGCGCTGGCGCAAAAGGTCAATCTCCTGATGTAAATTCTCCATTGATCGCGAATTTTCTGAAAAATTCATCTTGCATGCCCTTATTCAATTTTTGTCAGCCCGACATGTTTCGGATCGTACAATTTTTCGGGCTCTTGAAACAGTTGTTCTTAGTTTTGGCTTGGAGGAGGTGTCAACACACAACTTTCAAAAACTCCGTCTGCCATTTTGCGCGGGAAACGGCCGTTTGTCGATAGCATATCCGTCCTAAACAGGTATTAGACAATCACCTAATCCGGGTTATAATCTGCTGAAGCAAATTTCCTTAGTGGTTAACCGCCACATAAGTTTGCTTCAGCCATTTCCCACAATCATAAATCCAGCAAAAGGAGCAATCTGTGACAGAGAATATTCGTTTTGATACCTACTATCGGTACGATCAGCTAACTGCCTTCCTCAAACAATGGGCCGAAGATTACCCCAATCTATGCAAATTAGAAAGCATTGGCCAAAGTTATGAAGGCCGCGACATCTGGCTCATGGTCGTCACCAACTTTGAGACGGGGCCAGACAAGGAAAAGCCGGCTTATTGGGCCGATGGCAACATTCACGCCACCGAAGTATCCGCCTCTACCGCCTCACTGTATTTGCTCAACAAGCTGCTCAGCCAGTACGGTCAGGATGACAAGGTCACCTACGCGCTGGACAGCCGCGCTTTTTACATTGTGCCCCGTCTGAATCCCGACGGTGCCGAGCTGGCGCTGGCTGACCGGCCTAAATACATTCGCAGCAGCACTCGCCCCTACCCACGCATGGATAAATTGGACGGGCTGCACCAGGAAGATGTGGATGGCGACGGCCGTATCCTGCAAATGCGCCTCAAAGACGCCAACGGCAGTTGGAAAGTGCATCCCGACGACCCCCGTCTCATGATTCCCCGCGAGCCGGATGAAGCTCCCGGCGGCAACTTTTACCGCCTCATCCCCGAAGGCACCATCCAAAACTATGATGGCGTCACCATTAACTTCGCCCCGCCATTAGAAGGGTTGGACCTCAACCGGCAGTTCCCTGTCTTTTGGGAGCCAAACCAACGCGGCGCCGGCCATTATCCCGGCAGCGAACCAGAAACGGCCGCACCCATGCGCTTCATCGCCGACCATCCCAACATCACCGGTTCGGTGAGCTTCCACACCTTCAGCGGCGTCTACCTGCGCCCGCCCACAAAAGGGGCCGATGACACCCTGCCCACCCAGGATTTGTACACCTACAAAAAGCTGGGCAACAAAGCAGAAGAGATTACCGGCTACAAAGCCGTCTCCGTTTTCCACGACTTTAAATATGATCCCAAAGAGTACATCAAAGGCACGTTTGATGATTGGATGTATGAATTTTTGGGCGTCTACGGCTGGACCTGCGAAATTTGGAGCGTGCAGCAGCAGGCGGGCATTAAAGATTACAAATATATGGATTGGTTCCGCGAACATCCCGTGGAAGATGACATCGCCATCATGAAGTGGAACGATGAGGTGCTGGACGGCAAAGGCATCGTGGAGTGGTACAAATTTGACCATCCGCAGTTGGGCAAAGTAGAGTTGGGCGGTTGGGATTTCTTCGTCACCTGGCGCAACCCGCCGTACAAACTGCTGGAAAAAGAGGTGGCACCGCTGGCCGACTTTGCTTTGTACTCCTGCCTGGTTTCGCCCCGGTTGGAATGGCACAGCGTAGAGAAAAATTCAACGGGCAATGTTCATCATATTACGGCCGTTGTCCACAATACCGGCTGGCTGCCCACCAACGTCACCAAGCAAGCGGTCAAAATGAACGTCGTGCGCGAGCTGGAAGTAGATATCTCTCTGCCCGACGGGGCCAAACTGCTCACCGGCAAGCTTAAAACCATGCTGGGTCAACTGGCCGGGCGCGACCAAAAAAGCACCGCCCCCATCTGGAGCGGCGATCCCACCGACGACCGGGCCAAGGTTGAATGGGTGATTGAAGCTGAATCGGGAACAGACGTAGAGATTACGGCCGTTCATCCCCGCGCCGGCACCATCCGCCAGACGGTTACTTTATAGCAACTTTGTAGCCGCGGATTCTTTCCGCGCCTGGTGCACGCGGAAAGAATCCGCGGCTACGAGCAACTTGTCCCCCCCGCCGTTTCTAGTAGAATGACGCTGTTTGTTTCTTGGTTCTTTGGAGGGTCAGGATGACTGAAACAACTGCTTCACCCGCAGCAGCACCCGCCAACCCCGGTTTTCTGGGGATGGTTTGGGGCGTATTAGCCAAACCCAGCACCACATTTGCCACCTTACGCAATGGCAACGGCCGTGCCTGGATAGTCATGGCCGTTTTGGGCATGATCCTGGTCATGCTGCCCATCATTGCCAGGGGCCCCATAGCTGCCCAACAAACGCGCGAACTGATGCAAGAACAGTTCCAAAATCAGCCCGGATTTGAAGACAGTGGCGTCGATGCCGACCAGGCTGCTTCGTTTGCCACCTCGCCCATCCTCACCACGATTGTGCCGGCCATTGGGGCCGCCATTGGGCGCATTTTTGGCTGGCTCCTCTGGGGCGGCGCACTTTATCTGCTGGCCTCGATGGTTGGAGGGCGCAGTTCTTTCCTTCAGATATTTCAAGTAGTCATTTGGGCCTGGCTGCCGTACGCGCTGCGCACTGTTTTGCAGGCGATCTACATCACGGCTACACAAACTTTGATCGCCAATCCAGGCCTGTCTGGCTTTGCCGGGGCACCCACCCCAGATCCCAGCAATCCCTTTGGCTCGATGCCCTCAACCGGCACGGCCGTTCTGCAAACTTTCCTCGGCCAAATTGACATTTATCTCTTCTGGTATCTGGCGCTGCTGGTGGTGGGGATTACGGCCGTTACCAAACTGTCGCGCCGTAAATCCATTGGCCTGGTGCTCATTGTGTGGGTCGTGTTCATGGCGATACGGTTGATTGGCACGGCCGTTTCCACTAATCTGGCCAGTGGATTTCTGGGCGGATGAACAACCACAGCTTCATCCAGGTGCGCGCGCTGCACCGCCACTTCCAAATGGGTGCCGAAATTGTCCATGCCCTCGATGGCGTGGACGCCACCATTGAACAGGGGGAATTCATGGGCATCGTGGGGCCATCCGGCTCCGGCAAATCTACCCTACTCTACCTCATTGGCGGATTAGACCAACCCACCTCCGGCGAAATTTGGGTCGATGGCACCGACATCGCCGCGCTGGATGAAAATCATCTGGCCCAATACCGGCAAAAGTCCATCGGCTTTATTTTCCAATCGTTTAATCTCATTTCCACGATGACTGCCATGCAAAACGTGGAGTTCCCCATGATTTTTGCCCGCGTTATGCCCGGTGAACGTGAAGCGCGGGCCAAACACGCGCTGGAGATGGTGGGGCTGGGCGACCGCATTTACCACAAACCGACCGAGCTTTCCGGCGGGCAGCAGCAGCGCGTTTCCATTGCCCGCTCCCTGGTGAACAACCCGGACATCATCCTGGCCGACGAACCCACCGGCAACCTGGACAGCAAATCGGGCGGCGAGGTGATCAATATTTTGCAGCGGCTCAATGAAGAAGAGGGGCGCACCATCATCATGGTGACGCACGACCAGTCGCTGCTGGCCGCCACCACACGCCACATTCAGATTTTAGACGGCCGTATCCTGTCAGACGTACGAGGACGTTATGAACAAGCAAATTAGAATTTGGCCACAGAGGACACAGAGATTAAAGAGTAAGAAAAAAAGAAAAATCTCCGCGCTCTCCGCGGTTAAATTCAATTCACCCATTTTCGTGATTATGATATTAGCAGCATTGGCCCTGAGCCTTACGCTGATGATGCCCCGGTTGGCAGCGGCGGCACCGGCTTCTGAACCGATTGCGGCGCGGAACGGCCGTTTCACTCTGCAAATTACCCCCACCGCCACCATTACACCTACGGCCACGCTCACGCCAACGGCAACAGCCACAGCTACGGCCAGCAATACACCACAACCGACCAATGCCCCCATCATTCTCACCGCCATCGAGCCGGGACGCATGTCTACGGAGACGGGCGGGACGCTCACGGTTTACGGCAATAACTTCCAGCCGGGCAGCGTCATCCGCGTGGTGGGGTACGGCGTATTGCAAACAACTTATGTCAACAACGAAGTCCTCACCGGCGTCGTGCCGCCCGGTCTGGCACTGGGTAGATACAACATCCAGGTAGGGTTAGGTGCGCAGGATGGTCCCAATAAAGTGTTGGAAGGCGTGTTTGAAATCTACGGTCCCACGCCAACGGCCGCTCCCACACAAACACCCAGCCCCACACCCACCAACGTCTACGTTTTTGGCCAGCCACAAATCGCCATTCAGTCGGCCCGCACTAGCCCCACCAACCTGACGCCGGGCCAGCCGTTTGAGCTGACGCTGGAGCTGGCCAATCGGGGTAACTGGACTGCCATCGACATTGAGCTAGAGTTGCAATCGGCCGATCTGGCCATTCCGGCCACGGGCAGCAGCGTACAAATTTTGCCGCGCATCGGCGTAGAAGAGGTGGTCACGACCACGCTGTCGCTCGTTTTGCGCGACAATGCCGCCAGCGGCCCGCAAAATCTGGTCTTCAACATCGACTTTTTTGATATAAACGGCCGTGACTACAATACCCAGCCCGCCGTCGGCCTCAACATCGGCCAGGGCGCAACCGCAACCCCCACCCCCGGCCCGGCCGAACCACGACTGGTGCTCACCACCTACGAGGTTGATCCCGCCGCCTTGCAGCCCGGCACCCGTTTTGAACTCAAGCTGCTCATTGCCAACGTGGGGGACGAAACGGCCGAAGACGTTTTGCTCACTCTGGGCGGCAGCGGCGGCGCCCAGCTCACCCCCTTTGCCTTGGTCAACTCCGGCAACGTGCGCTTCATCGAGGAACTAGTCGCCGACGGCATGATGGAAGTTGTGGTGACGATGCTGGTGGATGGCACGGCCGCTTCCGGCGTGTACAACTTGCCGCTTGATTTCAGCTACGGCAACAGCGACCGCACCGACGCCCAGGTGGTGAACCTGCTGGTGGAAAAAGCGCCGCAGCTTCAGGTCGGTTTTTACCGCAGCACCGGCCCCGGCTTTGTCGGCCAGCCGCTGGATTTGCCGGTGGAAGTGGTCAATATCGGCCGCAGCCTGATTAACGTCAGCACCCTCACCATCACCAGTCCCGGCGGCACGGTGGAGAACAACTCCATCTACATCGGCCCACTGGACGGCGGCACGTCCGGCTCGCTGGACGGGCTGATTGTTCCGGAAGCGGGCGGTCCGCTGGAAATCAACGTCACGGTCAACTATCTGGACGATTTCAACCAGCCGCAGCTCTTCGAGGAAACGCTTACGGTTCAGGTGGAAGGACCAGACGAGCCGGGTGAGGTTGGCTTGGAAGGTGAAGATGGATTGGTGGTGGACGGGGAAACGGCCGTTCCTCCCGAAGAAGAATCCTTTGGCCAACTGCTCTGGCGCTTCATCCGCGGCTTGTTGGGCCTGGGTAGCTAATAGCTAAAGGTGGTTTATGGCAGTAACGCAACAAATTGTGCGCCTCCATCCAAATTTACTGCAATTGTGCTCAATCAGTGAAGAAGTGTTAAAACGATTAATATCTCTTCAGCTGCAATCCGAAGATGGACACCTAGATTTAAATTGGGCACCAAGCGGTCTAGAGAGATATTTTGAAGCCAGTCAACAACTTCCAGAATCGAAGCTGGCTTTGTATCTCGCGCTTAACGGTTCCAGGTTGGTCAATAATGACCATCGTTGTGGACCCGATTATGATCCCGTTTACTCTGATATTACAGCCTTATCAAGAGAAGAGGTCGATTTTGTAGCAAACAATTTATCAAAGATTGACTGGGAATCTTTTTTTGGATGGCTGCCTGAAGACAAGGAAGAAGCCAATAAGATACTTGGCACAGATCTTACAATACACCCAAACACCTATCATGGTGACTATCTGAAAGAATTGGTAACTTTTTATCAAAAAGCATCAAAAGACCAAATGGTAACAGCGATGTGGTGGGATTAACGCCAACCAAAAAGAAAAGTTAGCAGCACTTGTCATTCTGAGCGAAGCGAAGAATCCCTCTAAACTTTATCAGGCAGAACCCTGGCTGTGGCCCAGGACCTCTGCGCGGGGAGGTAATAGGGATGCTTCGGAGGATGCTTCGGCAGCCTCAGCACAGGCTCTCAGCATGACAAAACAATGGTATTTTGTTTGACATGAATTTGAAATGCGCATAGTTGAGCTGCTTCGCCTTGTTAAGAATAACCTGCTGCGGATGAAATTCCGGGTGATGATGACCTCTGCCGGGGTGTTTATTGGTACGGCCGCAGTCATCCTGCTCATGTCCCTGGGCGCAGGCTTGCAGCGTTCCGTCCTCTCCGGCTTCGATGACATCGGCGACCTCACCGAAATGACCGTCAACTCACCCGGCGACATCTTTTTTGGCGGCGGTACGGCCGTACAAAGCGACGTTGTGCTCAACGACCAGGCAATTGACGGCTTCCGCGAGATTCCCGGCGTGGTGGCCGCCACCCCGCTGCTGCGCCTGCAGGCCAACGCCGAACTGCGCCTCAACCGGCTCACCGGCTTCACCAACATCCAGGGGATCGATACGCTCGAATACCGCCAATTTGAAGTGGAGATGGCCAGCGGTACTGACTCACCCGGCCAATGGCAGGCATTGGTAGGCGCCCGCGTGGCCGACAACTTTTTCAACACCCAAACCGGCGAGCAAGGCGGTGAAGACCTCAATTTGCAGGGACAAACCCTCCAACTGGTGCTCACCCGCTTCTCTAGCGAAACCGGCGAAGCCACCGAGCGTACCGTGCGCCTGCGCGTCATCGGCGTCATGGCCGAGTCCGGTGGCGACCGCGACTTTTCGGTCTATCTGCCTATCCGCAACGTACAGGACCTCAACACCTGGGCCACCGGCCAGCGGCCCAACGTCAATCGAGACGGCTACAGCCAGGCACTGGTCAAGGTAGAGTCGGCTGATGCGGCAACGGTCGTTGAGCAGGAGATCACCCGTCAAGGCTTTTTCGTCTTTTCCTTCCAGAGCATCCTCAGCAGCATCAACATCATCTTTTTGATCATTCAGGCCGTAGTCGGCGGCATTGGCGGGCTGGCCCTGGTGGTGGCGGCGTTCGGCATTGCCAATACTATGATTATGTCAATCTACGAACGCACCCGCGAAATTGGCCTGATGAAAGCGGTAGGAGCCACCAACCGGGATGTGATGCTCATCTTCCTGGCCGAAGCGGGAGCCATTGGCCTGATTGGCGGCATTGGCGGCGTTATTTTTGGCATCGTCCTGGGGCAGATTGGCGGGTTCATTGGCCAGCAGTACCTATTGGCGCAAATTGCCCAATCCGGCGGCAGCGGCGAGGTGGAATCGTTAGTTTACACCCCGCTCTGGCTACCCATCTTCGCCCTTGTCTTTGCCGCCCTCGTCGGCGTTCTCTCCGGCATCTACCCCGCCCTACGCGCCATCCGACTTGATCCGATTGCGGCGTTAAGGTATGAGTAGGGGCGGGACAGGCGGGAAACTCGCTTGCCATGCAGAAACTGCATATCTCCCGCCTGTCTCGCCCAACCCAGGCGCAAATGGGCGAGACGGTGCGGAGAGTAAACCTATTGTTTGGCCAGGTATATACCGCACCGTCCCGCCCCTACTCTGGACAATTTCATATTTCGAATTGCCGGTAGACGGCCGTCTCACTTGACAACTCACTTGTATTCAAGTATATTTCAGAATACACATTCTGAAACGGTGAGATATGGCAAGACCACGTGAATTTGAACCAAACGAGGCGCTGAACCAGGCGATGTTTCTCTTCTGGCAGAAGGGGTATGAAGAGACTGCCATGGCCGATCTGGTGGCGGCGACCGGCGTCAGTCGGTACGGTTTCTACACCGAATTTGGCGACAAGCATGACCTGTTCCTCAAGTGCATCGACCATTACGCCAACACGGCCATCGAAACGATGCTCTCGCCAATGGAAAGTGACACCTCCGGCCTGCCGCAAATACGCGCCTATTTTGATCAACTCTTGGCAGCAGTGCAGAGCGACCAGCCACCAATGGGCTGCCTCATCGGCAATACGGCCTTTTCGGCCGTGACCGGGGATGCTGCCATTGCCAGCCGCGTTGAGCACCATTACGGCCGTATGCGATCCGCCTTTCTGAATGCCCTACAAAATGCCGCGCAGCAAGGTCAGCTGGCGGCCGGCGAAGACACAGACATCCTGGCTGATTATCTGGTGGGGGTGGCTGTTGGCTATCTGGCCTGCATTCGCAGCATGGAAGCAACGGCCGTACAGCGGTACATTGAAGTAGCACTCGCCCGTCTGGGCTAAAGATCATCGCACAAATTTTTTTTACCTATTTCAG
>PABI01000120.1 GCA_002699125.1 Anaerolineaceae bacterium | reverse complement strand
TGATTGTGGCCCACAGCGAGGAAGAAGCACTGGCACAGGCCAAAGAAAAATACGGTGACGACATCACGCTCACGCAGGACCCGGACGTGCTGGACACCTGGTTCAGCAGCGGGCTGTGGCCCTTTTCCACGCTGGGCTGGCCGGAGCAGACACCTGATTTGGAACGCTTCTATCCCACCGACGTGATGGAAACGGGCTACGACATTCTGTTCTTCTGGGTGGCGCGCATGGTGATGTCGGCGCTGCTGTTCACCAACGATATTCCTTTCCACACGGTGTATCTGCACGGGCTGGTGCGGGATGAACACGGCCGTAAAATGAGCAAATCGTACGGTAACGTCACCGACCCGCTGGAGGTGATGGGCGAATTGGGCACCGACGCCTTGCGCTTCACCCTGCTCACCAGCGGCACGCCGGGCAACGACCTCAACCTGGCCCTGTCCAAGGTGGAGAGCAACCGCAACTTCGCCAACAAAATCTGGAATACGGCCCGCTTTATCACCGCCAATCTGGACAAAGCCACAAAGGCGGACGCCACCGATTCACCCGACTACACCGCCGCTGACCAGTGGATTTTGACCCGGCTCAGCGAAGTGACCGAAACGGCCGATCGCCTGATGGACAGCTACAACTTCGGCGAAGCCGGGCGGCAGGTGTACGATTTCCTGTGGGGCGACTTTGCCGACTGGTACGTGGAGCTGGCCAAGGTGCAGCTCCGCGATCGCGGAGCAGAGGGCGGCGCGCGCGCCTGGACGACTTTATCTGTTTTGCGAGAGGTGCTGGACAACTGCCTGCGGCTGCTGCATCCCTACATCCCCTACGTCACCGAGGAGACGTGGCAGCAGCTCAAGCAAGCGTTTGCGGCTGCCGACCTGGGTATTGCCCCGGCGGAAGGCTGGGCCCAGGCGCTCATCATTGCCGATTGGCCAGCGGCCGGCAGCAAATACCCCGAAGCCGCCGCTGATTTTGAGCGGCTGCGTGATCTGGTGCGGGCGATTCGTGGCGCGCGGGCCGAGAACAATGTGGAGCCGGGTAAGTGGATTACGGCCGTTCTCAGCGCCGGTGACAAAACCGAGTTCATTAAGCAACAAAAACCCATCCTTTGCTTCCTGGCCCGGCTGGATGAGGATGAGCTGGTGGTGGCCGAAACGGCCGTTCCCCCCGAACAAGCCATCACCATTGCCGTGGGCGAGATTAGCTGCTATCTGCCGCTGGCCGGTATGGTTGACCTGGACAAGGAGCGGGAGCGTCTGACCAAAGAGCTGGCCGAGCTGGAGCGGCAAATCAAGCGAGTGACCGGCCTGCTCAACAGCCCGTTTGCTGAAAAAGCGCCGGCTGACGTGGTGCAGAAGGAGCGGGACAAGCTGGCCGGCCTGCAAGCCAGCCAGGCGGAATTATCTGAACGGTTAGCTTCTTTGTAAAAAGAAGCCAAAAGCGCAGCAACGTATAAGGGTACAGTTTTTGTACCCTTTTTTTATACCCCTATACATTGAACCTCGACATCCCCCTGATAAATTGGTAGCAGTGAATATTGGGTTTGAGGCGGCCAACTTTCACGCTGCCTGTTTTAGTCGAGGCTGCTTGCCTGGGCGTTTATCTTCCCAATTTTGCTTTGGTTGGTTCATTTTTATGAAACAATCAGAAATGAAATACGAATTGATAAGGTAACGATTCAGGTCTTAAAGTCTGATCACCTGTTAAGTTACTTCAGAGTTACGAGGTGAAGAAGAAAGCATGTACCAATATGCTCATTGGAAAAAGAAAATCCGGTTGAGCGTGATATTTGTTTTAGGAATATTGCTGCTTGTTGCTGGTTCTGAGCCGCTGCAGGCGCAGGAAGATGGCTGGCAGGCACGCTACTGGAACAACTTATCCCTATCGGGTACGCCAGTTTTGCAGCGAACCGAGGCCGAAATTGATCATGATTGGGGCAACGGCTCGCCCCATCCCATTGTGGCCCACGACGATTTCTCGGCAGAGTGGATTCGAGATGTACAGCTAGGTGCCGGTAACTACCGCTTTACGGCCACCACCGATGATGGTATGCGCATCTGGGTAGACGATGTGCAAATTATTGATTCCTGGTACGACAGCCAGGCGCATACCGTTAATGCTGAAATGTATCTTTCGGCGGGCAGCCATCAAATCCGGGTGGCGTATTATGATACCGGCGGCGAAGCTGTGGCCCAGGTTGATTGGGTACAGCTAACCGATTTGCAGGATGATTGGCTGGCGCAATATTACAACAACCAGATTCTGGGTGGTGCGCCGGTGCACGTGCGCAATGAATCCACAATTGATCTGGATACAGCAGGTTCACCGGTGCCCCAGGTGACGGCCAACAATTTCTCGGTGCGCTGGACGCAGGATGTGCCGCTTGATCCGGGCAGTTACCGCTTCTCGGCCACCGCCGATGACGGCGTGCGGTTGTGGGTGGATGGTGAGTTGGTGATTGATGAATGGCAAAACCAGGCGGCGACGACGTATACGGCCGTTGTCAACGTCTCCGGCACCACCACACCGGTGCGCATGGAATATTATGAGGATAGGGACGCGGCCGTAGCCCAGCTTAGCTGGACACAGGTTTCGGGCGATCCGCCGCCACCGTCTGCGCCTTCTGTGGGCAGCTGGCGTGGCGAATATTTTAACAACACATCACTGTCTGGCACCCCGGCGCTGGTGCGGAACGATTCCGGCATCAATTTTGATTGGGGCATCGCTTCACCGGCACCTAACACCATCAGCGAAAACCGCTTTTCGGTGCGCTGGTCGCAAACGTTTAATCTGGAGCCAGGCTCCTACCAGCTTGCGTTCATTGCCGATGACGGCGTGCGTATTTGGGCCGACGGCGAACAGGTAATCAATGGCTGGGAGGTGCAGGCCCGCACGCGCCACTCCGCCACCATCAACCATGATGGCGGGCCGCTGCCCATCGTCGTGGAATATTTTGAAAATACGGGGTTGGCCGAAGCACGGCTGGAATGGTCCCTGGTTGGTACACCGCCAACAAATCCTGCCCCCGGCGATGTGACAGCCACAATGACCGGTGCATTTTATCTGAACGTTCGCTCGGGTCCGGGGCTGGCCTTTGAACCATTCGACGTTCTGACACAAGATCAAACCGTGCCCGTGATCGGCCGGGATGATTTTGCCGTCTGGCTTGAAGTGGTGCTGCCCAACGGTGAAACCGGCTGGGTGAGCAGCCGCTACATGACCAGCGACACGCCCTTCGTGGATTTGCCCATCACTGGATAACTTAAATTCTGGAACAGCTTCAGGTGACGGCCGCTTTCGCATTTTGTGATTAAGTGGCCGTCATCTTTTGTTTGTCCACTGAAATTTTTGGAGACATTAAAATGACCCAATTTAACCTATCCTTGCGCAACCAGGCAGCTCGTTTGGGGCTGTTGCTGATTTTGATTTTAGCTTTGAGCGGCACTTCTTTTGCTGTGGCCCAAACGCCTACGCCGGTGCCCGATGGCCCTCCACCGCGCGGTGCTGACCGCATTGCCCCCGAGCGCGAGCCCGTCATCATCGAAAGCAGCCAGACGCCGCAGGGTGCAACCAACACCATCATCGCCTTACCGGCGGTGGCAGATACGTATCTGGCTTCGGAACGGCCGTTGCAAAACTTCGGCGGCGATGCGCTTTACCTGGGCTACAATCTGGCCGGGGTCGATAACTTTGGCGCACAGCGTATTCTCGTCCGCTTTGATGTGGACCCGTATGTGCCGGATACGGCCGTGATCAACAGCGCCACCCTGCGCCTTAATCTCTCCTTCTCCAGTCCGTCCGACGACGTGGCCATGCCGACTGTTGTGCGCCGCATTGCGTCTGACTGGGATGAAGATATTGTCACCTGGAATACGGAACCGACCTGGACGGCCGTAGACAGCACCGCGAACGTGGGCAGCGCCATCACCTACTATGAATGGCCGCTCACCGAGGTAGTGCAAGGTTGGGAAAACGACCTTTATCCCAACTACGGCGTAGAAATTATCGGTGACGAAACCGTCCAGCAGCGGGAGCGGGCATTTTATTCGCGAGAGACGGCTACAGAGCTGTACCCGCTCCTCTTTGTGAATTACACCACCACCGATGATGCCACGCCGCCAGACACCAGCGTCGATGATTTGCCTGCTTACTCCAAGCGTAACTTCACCGTTTCCTGGAGCGGCAGCGATCCGGGCGGCTCGGGCATTGCCTATTACGATGTGCAGGTGCAAATTAACGACGGTGCCTGGGGCAACTGGCTGACGGGCGTAACGACAACTTCCGCTGAGTATGGTGATGGCGAAGACGGCCGTAAATATGCCTTCCGCGTGCGTGGGGTGGATAACGCCGGTAATGTTGAAGCATACGGTGCAGCCGACACCTCTACGGTTGTTGATACCTTGCCCCCAACCGTTACGGTGGATCCGCTGCCGGCGATTGTTAATGGCACGACGTTTGCCGTCACCTGGGATGGCTCCGATTCGGCTTCCGGTATTCAATATTACGACGTGCAGTATCGCTTCAATGACGGCCCCTGGATTCTGTGGCAGGCGGCTACCACAGCGACCAGTGCTACGTTTACGGGTGCCAGCGAGGGGGTTTATGCCTTTGAAGCACGCGGTGTTGATAACCTGGACCACGTGGAAGCGTTTCAGGATTCCCCTGAAGCCACCATCGCCGTGGACACGGAAGCTCCCTTTATCGAACCGATGTTGTACCTGCCCATTATCTTCAACGAGTAACGTTACCTGGGCCTGACAGAGTTGCTCTAACTGGTCAAAATAGTTCTTTGCCGTGCAAAACTGCCTTAAATCTATGATCGTTTTGAAAACCTGTCAGGTTTATTCAAACCGTGATAAAACAAAAGGATGAAAGCAAAAGGAAAAATCACGGTTCGACAATGGCAAGAAGAAGATATTCTCCAGATTGTAGCCTGCCAAAAGGCAGTGTATGGTGACTTGTATGAGGACGACGAGCTGTACGGCCGTCGCGCCTACGCGCTCCAATTTGCCGCCTTCCCTGAAGGGCAGTTCCTGGCCGAAATAGATGGGCAGGTGGTCGGTTATACGACCTCCATTATTGTGCAGTTGGATGACGATGATGAGCAGGGATACAACTACGAAGAAATCACTGGTTTAGGTACCTTTACCACCCACACCTACAGCGGCGATACACTGTACGGGGCCGATATCGCTGTGCATCCTGATTATCGGCGGCGCGGCGTTTCTAAGCGGCTTTACCAGAAGCGGCGGCAGCTGCTGCGAAAATATAATTTGCGGCGAGTGGTAGCCTACGGCCGTCTCCCCGATTACCATCTCGTCAGCGGCAAAATGACGGCCGAAACCTATGTGGAAAAAGTGGTGGCGGGCGAAATGTGGGACTCGGCCCTGAAAGCCCATTTAGATGCCGGCTACTCCGTCAAGCGCGTGCTGATGGATTTTATGGATGACGAAAAAAGCCTCAACTTTTCCACCTGGCTGGAGATGCCCAATCCGGACTACAAACCAGAACGGCGCAAAATTGCCGCCGCGCCCCTCAAACGTCCCGTGCGTACCATTCGTGTTTGTGCCGCCCAATACCTGATGCGACCCATCACAAGCTGGGACGATTTTGAGCAGCAGGTCACCTTTTTTGCCATGTCGGCCGACACGTACCATTGTCACTTTTTGCTGATGCCGGAGCTGTTCACCGTGCAGCTCTTTTCGCTGATGCCGAATGACCTTGACCCCAAAACGGCCGTTCATCACCTGGCCGATTTCCATGAGCAATATGTCGATTTGTTTAAACGGCTGGCGGCGCAGTACGGCATCTACATCATCGGCGGCACCACACCCACCGAACGAAATGGCAAGCTGTATAACGTGGCCCATCTGTTTAGCCCCACGGGGAACGTGTATACCCAAGACAAGCTGCATGTGACCCCTTACGAGCGGGATTTTTGGGACATTCAGCCGGGCGAATCGCTCAAAGTCTTTGAAACGCCGCTGGGCCGCATTGCCATCCAGGTTTGTTACGATATTGAGTTCCCTGAGCTGGCCCGGCTGCTAACGCTGTCTGGTGCAGAGGTGATTTTTGTGCCGTTTAGCACCGATGAGCGCAAGGCATATTATCGCGTGCGCTTTACCAGCCAGGCACGGGCGGTGGAGAATTTTATCTATGTGGTGTTGGCCGGGAATGCCGGCAATTTGCCCACTACGCCCTGGTATTTACTCAACTACAGCCAATCGGCCGTGTTTACCCCCAGCGATTTTGCCTTTCCGCCGGAAGCTACGGCCGGATTGGCCGATCCGAATGTGGAAACGGCCGTTATCGCCGACCTCGACCTTACAACTTTAGCCCAAATGCGGGAGTCCGGCAGCGTACGGCCGTTGCGCGACCGTCGCCTTGACCTTTACGAGCTAAAGTCTAAAATCCCCATCAAGAATGTGATTGTGGAATAAGGAGCCTTTTGGCCAATGACTGCAAAACCAACCGGCGTTAAAGCCGACAGAAGCGAACGCATTTTAACCATCACCTGGGACGACGGGCACGTGAGCCGCTATCCGTTTGCCGGGCTGCGCGCCGCCTGCCCTTGCGTGGAGTGCAAAGGCGGCCACGCCAACATGGGCGGCCCGGGCGATCCGTCCCTCATGGCCAACGCGCCGGAAAGCGACGTCACCATTGACAAGGTGGATGCCGTGGGCGGCTACGCGCTGCAATTCATGTGGAGCGACGGCCATTACACCGGCATCTACACCTGGGAATATTTGCGCCAGCTGGCTCCAGCCCCGGCTGAATAACCGCAGCTAGCGGAATACGAGAGGCAGCAGCAGCCTGTTTGTCCAATATTCATCAGCTCCCAGCGAAGGTGGCGACGGCCGTCCTTCCCCATCCACATCGAGCAGCACTGGCGAAGCAACGCCGGCGAAGCGAGCGGCGGACGACTCGGTGATGTGGTAACCGTCGGCAGCAAAGGCGGGATTGCCCACCTGCTGCTGGCTGATGGTGAACGTGGCCAGCGGCCCAACGACGGTGGGTGTGGGCACCATGTGCCACAAAACGCCTGTCGCGCTCATGCTGTTATTTGCCTCCACGTGAATCCCCATCGACTGCTCGGCGATGATGACGTTGGTCAGGGTGACGGTTGAGGGCACGGCTGGACCATTTTCGACCACGGATGGATCGCGAATGGTAACGGCCTTTCCCGTTCCATTCCGGGCAATCGTGGGATGAGACACGGTTACTGCTGAGGCGATAATCCACAGGCCGCCTGTTTCTGCCGCCTGATTATCGATCAGCACCACATTTTCCAGCGTAGCGGTGGCGGCTTCTAGTCCTAGCCCGCCAATATCACCGCCGCCTGACTGCACGGCCGCATTTCCCTGAAGAATTTCGTTTTGCAGCAGTGCCTCTCCGCCATAAATGTACACACCGCCTACCAAACCCTGCGTGCCGGACACAATTGCCGTGTTGCTGATGTATCGATTGTGGCGCAGGGTGGCATCCAGTCTGCCCATGATCAAGCCACCGCCAAAAGCTTGTAGGGAGGGTGATGTGCTGCTGTAAACGGCCGTATTGCCCGCCACCAAATTATGACTGAAGTGGAGCGATGTCAATCCATCTGGGGAACGATTGGACATGAACAGGCCACCGGCCAAACCGGCGCTGCCGGTGAGGGTGCTAGTATTGCTCAGGAACTCATTTTGAGTCATGGTGATGGCAAAATTAGCATCCGCTTCTTCATAGTTTAGCAGGTAAAGTCCACCGCCATCACCAGCGTAGGTGGTGTTCGGATCGCCCGAGGGCGAAGGCTGCACCAGCGCCACATTTTCCTGAATGAGGTTGTTGTTGAGCAGGACAGTGGCTGGTTCATCGTTGAACCGGGCAATGTAAATGCCGCCGCCATACCCAAAGTCACCGGCCAAAACAGCCTGATTGCCTATGATGTTGTTGTGGCTGAGCGTGCCGCTGCTGTCGATGAGTATCAGTCCCCCGCCAAAGCCAACGTGGGCACCGCCGCCTGAGGTTACGGCCGTATTGCCCACAATCTCATTCCCTTGCAAAAGATAGTTACTGTTGTTGATGTAAATGCCGCCACCCGTGCCTGTACTGGCAGCAGCGGCCGTGTTGTTTTGCACTGTGTTTTCCAGCATCGTCAGGCTGCCGTTGTGGAAGGCGAGGCCACCACCGCAGCCGGAATTGTTTAGGCCGGAGCCCATTTCGGCCAGGTTGCCACTGATGATGTTTTGTGTCAGCGTGAGGATTGCTCCAGTGCCAAACAGGCCGCCACCTGTGCTGCAGCTGCCAAAACCGTTGCCCTGCCCGCTGGCGTTACCGCCGGTCAGGTGCAGCCCGGAAATAGTGCTGATGGTATCTGTGAGCACATAAATCACGCGCCCGCCGTTTTGGGCGTCGAGGGTAGTGGGATTGGCGATGGGATCAGGAACGGCCGTAAACGGCGGCAGATAACCACCAGCCAATGACACGTTTTTGTCTAAAAAGACGATTTGTTCAATGCCGCTGCGCGTCTGCACATCGGTATACAGTCCGGCGGCGACGCGAATTTCTTCACCACCAACGGCCGTATCCACCGCCGCTTGAATCGAATCAAATACTTGATCACAGATGGGGAAGGGGCCGGTGGCGTCGCCAGCAGGCACCACGCAGTAAATTTCATTGGCCAGGGCATGGCTGGTGGGGAACGGCCGTAACAAATGGAGCAGAGCCAGCAGCAGGCAAAGCCCGCCCGCCAGCGCCAGCAGCAGCAAACGAAGACGCATCATCATGGCAACCTCCTAAAGATGACAAAGACACGCTGTCCACTCTCTTAAACGTATGCCAGATAGTTTTTCCGGTCCATGACGCGCGAGGAAAATCACGTTTCACGCGTTACGTATCACTGTGCCCCTGGCGGATTTTGTAGGCGTGGTAAACGGTGGGCACGTCGTGGGTCCAGGTAGGCAGCAGCAGCGAGGCAGCCAGGGCTTCCAGGTTGGTGAGAATGCCCACCACTATGGGCAGTTTGAAAAGCCAGCCGGAAATGCCAAAGCCCATCAATCCGGCCAGAGCAGCAAAAAGAGTGAGGTTCCACAGCTTGGCGCTGACCATGTGGTAGCTGGCCTCACGGCGAAACTTCACATAGTCTACGGTAACACGCAGCAGTTCCATTCCGGCTAGCAGCGACAGCCCCGGCCAATGTTGGCGCACCACGTCAGGATACACCAGCCAGATAGAGCCAAACGCAGCCAGGTAAAAAATGACGTCAGCAGCCCCGTCCAGGCGGCGCACCACGGCCGTTGCCACCCCCAGCCGCCGCGCCAGAATGCCATCCAGAAAGTCCGTCCCGGCCCCTACAAACAAGCAGATGACAAAGGGGATTCCGGCACGGCCGTTCCAGGCCCAAAACAAAAGCAGCGGTGCAAAAATGACCCGAATTAAAGTTACGGCGATGGGAACGGCCGTGCGGATTTGTTTATTTGCCTCAGGAAACGAGTTCTTGGACATGCCGGTATTGTACCAGTTCTTTTGGTACTCATATGAAGTTCTTGAGTCTTGTTTGGGTGAGAATTAGAGGGATTCCTCGGAGGACCTCGGAATGACAAGAGTAGGTTTTCTTGTCATTCCGAGCCGCTTTTGGCGAGGAATCCCTTTGCTGTTGCCTAATTGTAGACTGGAGATCGGGGGTTAGAGATTACTTTCAGCCTGCGGAAGAGTATCGATTAAGTGCTGGTAAGTCTGGCGCTGGCGGATGCGATGGGTTTGGCTGCCATCTATTAAAAGCTCTGCGGGGCGGAGACGGCCGTTATAATTACTGCTCATCGCAAATCCATAAGCCCCCACATGGGTAATCGCCAACAAATCACCGGGAGCCAGGGGCGGCAGCACTCTATCTTTTGCCAAAAAATCCCCCGTCTCACAAATCGGCCCCACCACATCGTAAGTGCGACGCACCTCTGAGGTGCGTCGCACTTGAACCGGCAAAATCTCATGATACGCGCCGTACAGCGTTGGCCGCAGTAAATCATTCATCGCCGCATCAACGATGGCAAACTGCTTCGCTCCCTGTGTTTTGGTGTAAATAACTTGCGTCAACAGCACCCCTGCCTCGGCCACAATTGACCGCCCCGGCTCCATCACCAGCCTGTACCCAGCTCGCCGCACCGGCTGAGAAACCGTGTTCACCCAGGCCCCAATCTTTTCACTTTTCACTGCCCACTTTTCACTTTCATACGCCACCCCCAATCCTCCCCCCACGTCCAAATACTCCAGCCGGATGCCGCCGGCGCTCAGCTCGTCGGCCAGGCTGACCAGGAAGTTGGCCGAGGCGGCAAACGGTTCCAGGGCTTGAATTTGCGAGCCGATGTGGGCCGCCAGACCGACCGGCTGGAGCCAGGGGTGTTGGGCGGCAGTGTGGAGGAGGGAGACGGCCGTTTCCGGTGAAACCCCAAACTTATGCTGCGCCGCCCCCGTGCTGATGTACGGATGAGTCTCGACGGGAATGTCCGGGTTGACGCGCACGCCAATGCGGGCGATTTGCTGCCGTTCTGTGGCGATGGC
Organism: Anaerolineaceae bacterium; assembly: GCA_002699125.1. Taxonomy (GTDB): domain Bacteria; phylum Chloroflexota; class Anaerolineae; order Promineifilales; family Promineifilaceae; genus Leptofilum. Next base: position 9,389 of record PABI01000120.1, on the reverse strand, counting down.
CGCAATTTGGGCCAATTCCATCTCCGATTCTACGTGCAGGGCGCGGATATTGGCTTCCAATGCGGCTTCTATCTCGTGGCGCAGCTTGCCCACACCGGAGTATATGATTTTGTCCGGGGCAAAGCCCGCGTGCCGTGACAGAAACAGCTCGCCACCACTGGTGACGTCGGCACCGAGTCCAGCCTCAGCCAGCAGGCGCAGGATGGTTGGGTTGCCGTTGGCCTTAACAGCGTAGCACACCAGCGCCTTGTTTCCGGCCTGCTTCAAGTATGCCCGAGCGTTGTCTAAAATGGTCGCTTGGCTGTAGACGTAAAGGGGCGTGCCTTCGGCGGCGGCTAACTGGGCTAGCGGCACGTCTTCACAGTGGAGTTGGTTGTTGTGGTATTGGAAACGGCCGTATCCCCCCAACTCATTCACGCTCATACAAAATCGCCCCGGTCAATGAGGGGTCAAACTTCTCATGGGGCCAGATGGTTTCACTGTTGTAGCGTGACCAGCGCAGGTCGATGCCCTCGATATTGGTTCCCTCCAGTTTTGCGCCGCGCAGATCGGCAAAATGCAGCTTCGCCTTGCTTAAGTCGGCGTTTTTTAAGATGGCGCCACGCAGGTTTACCTTGCCCAGATACGCTTCGCTGAGGTTGCAGTTTTCCAGATTTGCCTTTGCCAGATTAGCGCGGAACATTTTTGCCTTTGACAGGTCTGCATCTGTCAGATTGGCGCCGGAGAAATTTGTCCATTCCAGCGTGGCTTCGTTCAGGTTAATTTTCTCCAGGTTGGCGTTTTGTAAATTAACTCTGGTGAGATTGGCTTTCTTTAGATTGAATTCAGATAAATCCCTATCTTGCAAATCTTCCCCGGTCAGATTTACCTTATCGGAGCCGACTGTGTCCACAGTTTCCTTAATCATCTCAAGAACTGGCATACTCTCATTTTCCTCCGTGTTTCATGCAACGAGGAACGCAGAAGTTTACTCGAATTTCTCTGCGTCACAGCACCTCTGCGTTGGTTTTTTAGGTGGCTGAACAGGCAAACTATAAGCGGGAACTTTTGTTTGTCAAGCGGTAGTGAGGTTGTTATAATTCTCAGCGCAGTGCCAGCTTAGCTCAGTTGGCAGAGCGACGCATTCGTAATGCGTAGGTCAAGGGTTCGACCCCCTTAGCTGGCTTGCAAAATGAAAGGCTGTGGCATCAGATTTGCTACAGCCTTTTTGTTTTGATTGTATTTTTTCCTCAATTATTACATAATGTTTACCGATTTTGAAAACTTATTAGCTTACCCGGTGCGGGGGTAATTGTTGAGCAAGAAGAAGTACGGCCGTTACGAAATTGAATCTGAACTGGGGCGGGGCGGCATGGCGATCGTTTATCTGGCGCATGATCCCCGCTTTGGCCGCAAAGTGGCCCTCAAGGTGATGTCCCAAACGCTGCGGGACGATCCCACGTTTCGCGGCCGCTTTGAGCGTGAAGCGCGCATCATTGCCACACTGGAGCACCCTGCCATCGTGCCCGTGTATGACTATGGCGAGGAACGTGCACCTTACCTGGTGATGCGTTACATGCCGGGCGGCACGCTGGCAGAACGGATTATTGCCGGACCGCTACCGTTGGAAACGGCCGTTCCCATTATTCAACGTTTGGCTGGGGCATTGGACCATGCTCATCAGCAGGGCGTCATCCACCGCGACCTCAAGCCGGGCAACATCCTGTTCGACCAGTACAACAACGCTTTCCTCACCGACTTCGGCATTGTGAAGCTGGTGCAGGGCAGCAACACGGCCCTGACGGCCAGCGGCGTCATTGGTACGCCCGCCTACATGAGCCCGGAACAAATTCATGGCGAGGCGTCGCTCGACGGCCGTTCCGATATTTACACGCTGGGCATTATCCTCTTTGAAATGCTTACCGGCCGCAAGCCGTACCGCGCTGATACGCCGGTCAAACAAATGATGGCCCACGTGCTCAACCCCATCCCCCACATTCGCGAGCTCAAGCCCGACCTGCCCGATGGCTTTGAAGAGGTAATTCAGCGCGTGCTGGCTAAAGAGCGCAACGAGCGTTTTGGCACGGCAACAGAGCTTACCTCGGCCATTTCCCAAACGCTGTCGGGCCTGGCCGGCGCGCCGTATTTGGGCGAGATGACGCCGTCTAACATGCACGCCGAGCCGGTAGACCTGATGATCGAAGAGCCGACGGTAGAAGCTGAAGGGCCGGTAACGGTGGAAGCTGAAATGGAGGCGGCCGTATCTGAACCGATCGAACCGGAAGATGAAGCGTTGCGAGCAGGCAAACGGCCGTTCCTCTGGGTGGGAGTTGGATTTTTAGGCGTCCTTCTCCTGGTGGCTGTCATTTGGGGCGCACAATTTATTCGGGAGCCAGACCCCACGCCAACAGTTCGAGGCGTCAGCCTGATAATTCCGACGCCAATCACCCCTGCGCCCACACCAACCGGTACAATCAATCCCACGCTGACGTCCGCGCCTACATTCACGCCTTCCCCCACGCCGCCGCCTCCTTCTACAGAATCGGCACCCCTCCCCACGCCGGTCATCAGCACCATCGGACAGTCGGCTGAGGGCACGCCCATTGAGGCGGTGCGCCTGGGAACGGGAGACACCGTGCTGGTTTTTATTGGCGGGCTGCATGCTGGCTTTGCTCCCGGATCGGTGGAATTGGCCAACCAGATAGTGGCGCATTTCACGGAGAATCTGGACGACATTCCAGAGGAAATCACCTTAATTGTGGTCCCCAATGCCAATCCAGACAGCCCGCGCGCGCCGGGCCAACTGCCGGGGCGTCTTAACGCCAACGGCGTGGATTTGAACCGGAATTGGGATTGTCGCTGGATTCCTAATCCGCCGTGGGGCACCGATTCACCGGAGGGTCTGGGGGGCACAGAACCGTTTTCCGAGCCGGAAGTGCGCAGTTTGGCCAACTTCATCACGGCGCAGGAAAGTTCGGCCGTTATTTTTTGGCAAGCGCGTGCGGCATTGGGCTTGGTTTCGCCTGGGGGGTGTACGGATGGTTCGGCCGTTTCCCAAACTTTGGCCGATATTTACGGTGGAGCTACGGATTATCGCATCGCCGATTTTGAAGAATTAGTTAACAGGGAAGTGCAGGGGGATGCTACCAATTGGCTGGACAAGCAAGGCATTCCAGCTATCTCTGTGCTGCTTACCGATTATACAACCACTGACTTTGAGCAAAATTTGGCGGCCGTCGAGTCAGTAATGCGCTTTTACGCTAATCAAGAGGCAGGTGAGTAAAAGTGCAGCGCAAGACAATCGAATGGCTTTTGCTGTTGAGTTTGTTTTGGGCTGGTTGTACTGCCATGCCCGCGGCCGTTCCCCAGAATTCAATGGTAAGCGTGGCCGAACCAACCTCAATGCCAGCTACAATGGAAAGAGATAATTTCTCGCCGATAGAACTACCAGCCACACAAACGGCCGTGCCCACCACATCTCCTCCTGCCACGGCCACACCTGGGATTTTCCCTGCCAGTTCTGCGGCTGCACCCACCGCGACAGCCACGTTTGCCGCTTACGGCGTGGCCCAAACCATCGGCACCTCGGCAGGCGGACGGCCCATCGAAAGTTACCGCTTTGGTTTTGGCAGCCGGACAATCATTCTGGTGGGCGGCATTCACGGCGGGTATGAGTGGAATACCATTTTGCTAGCCTACGAGATGATCGATTACTTTCTGGAAAATCCCGAACGGGTGCCGGACAACGTCTCGCTATACATCATCCCCTCTGCCAATCCAGATGGTCAATTTGCGGTGACGGGAATGGACGGCCGTTTCACCCCGGAAGACGTTACGCGTGATATAAGATTAGGCCGGTTGAACGACAACCAGGTGGATCTCAATCGCAACTGGGAATGCGAGTGGCAGCCAGAGGGTTTGTGGGGTAACACGTTGGTGAGTGGCGGCGAAATGCCGTTTTCTGAGCCAGAAACGGCCGCCTTACGCACCTTTATCCTGCGGGAAAATCCAGCAGTGGTTGTCTTCTGGCACAGCAAAGCAGATGGCATCTTTATTGGCGGCTGTGAGGATGTGTACCAACCTGCTGAAGAAGTGGCCGAGGTATACGGCCGTGCCTCTGGCTATCGCGTCTATGACGAGTTCACCGCTTACCCCATCAGCGGCGAGGCCAGCGATTGGCTGGCCACCCAAAACATTCCCTCCTTCACAGTTGAGCTGGAAACCCGCAGCCAGACGGATTATGCGATTAATTTAGCAGGCGTTTTGGCATTGTTGGATTTTTACGGCCGTTAAGTGTGTCTCGCGTGGTAGGACTGGCAGTCCTGCCACTAATGATGTCATTCAAGACTCAATCCAGGACTGCCAGTCCTCGTTCCTGGAGCCGCAACTTTTATGACAATCCGGCGTATAATAAATGTCCAAAACTGGGCCATTCCCACAAAATGGCATTGACCAAACAAACCATTCTCCGCTAAGGTAGAATTGAAGCCAGAGAGCGCTAAAAAATTCATTTTATCGCTCTTTGTGGTCAATTTAAGTAACTGTAGCAAACCTATCAGGCTTGACAGGTTTTGCTCGAAAGGAGAACAACAATGGCCAATGTGCAAAATATTGTCCGTGGCGTTACCGAATTTGTTCAATCTGAAGCGTTTGAACAGTTCGAGGTCGATGCCAGGGACTTCATCTCTGCCCGCCAGGGTGGAGAATCTGCGGTCACTAAAATATCGCAGATGGCCACCTCGCTGGAGGATGCGGCCGAAGTACTCAACCGCAGCTTCAGCAAGCCAGATACAGACGCGCGGGATGAAGTTACCAACATAATTTCTCCCGTAGTGGTTCCCAAACGTTCTGGCTCTTACTTTTTTGCCCTGTCGGTGCCCGCCCTTTTCTTGTTCTTTGGGCTGGTTGGGCAGCTGTTAAGCGGGGCCATTGATGCTTTGTTTGAGACGGCCGTTTCCACCGCCCTTTTTGGCCCGCATTACTTTTTGCTGGTGCTGTTTTTTGCCGTGATCAATGTGGCCCGCGCCCGCATCGTCATGGTGCCCGACGGTTGCCACGCTCTCATCACCAAATTTGGCAAGCTGGAAGAAACGGTTGGGCCAGGGCGCAAATTCTTGGGCTTCCATCCCCGGCGCAAAGTCAGCTACATCGTCAACACCACCAAAGAATATCCCTACAACGCCCCCATTCGCGAAGCCCCAACCTCCGGCCGGGTGAATGCCTCAGTCGATTTGTTCCTCCAGTTCCGCATTGAGGACCCGGTAGAGTTCGTCTTTACGCTGGGTGGTGTCAATGGCTTCTCCGAGAAGCTGCACAACGCCATCAGCGAAGTGACCCGCGCCCTCATCTACGAGCAAAAAGCGGAAGAAATTTACGATTTGATTGGCGAAAGCACGCAGGGCATGTTGGAAACGCTCAACCGGCAATTTTTGCCTGCGGTGCGCTTTGTCAACGCCAACATCACCCATGCCGAACCGTCCAGCCAGGAGTACCGCATGGACCTGGCGGCGGCCGAAGTGGTGAAGGTGGCCAAAGAAGCATACACCTATCAATATGAACTCGAACTGCGTAAAAGCCAGGATGAAGGTGATTTAAACAAGGAACTGGCCTCCCTGCGCCAGACACACTCTGAAATTCGGGCCGATATTGCTACCTCTCAGGCGCAAATCAATACAGCGCACGAGAAGGCAATTAACCAGGCCAACGCTTACGCCCGCCAGCTGCTGGTGGAGGCGCGCAGTGAAGCGCAGGCAAACGCGGCGCTGCTGGAGGCACAAGCATTGGACATTCGTACCGTCAACAGTGCTTACTACCCGGAAATTTTGGAGTATCGTTACAAGCGCGAGGTGTTGGATAAGATTACGGCCGTTGCCGATAAGCTCCCTCAAATTGTCAACATTGGTGAGGCGAAAAACAACAACATCGACTTCATGGCAATTGCCCGCCAGATGATGGGCATTGAGGATAAATCACTCTACACTGAAGACGAAATTCGGGCAATCCGGGGGCGCGCTAAAGAAATTATGGGGCGCATCAAAGAGCGTACCATCAAGCTCAATGAGTTGGTAGAGCAAGACGAAGAAATGTTGTCGATGGCCGACATCGATCCCACAGTGGCCAAAGTAGCGGAAGCTGTGCTGCCACCCGCCGCAGTGGCTGAAGCTGAAGCTCGCGGTGAAGGAGAAAGCTAATGGCAATCAGTGGTAGTTTTTCACGCATTAAAGAAGTTGTTGGCACCTGGGAAAATATACAGCGCTTACTCCGTTCCGGAGATGCTGGCTCATTGGTTCCGGTTGTTATTCCAAAAGATCGACGACGCATGGGCTGGCTGGTCTGGTTTGCCCTGGCTTTTTATTCACTCATTGCCAACTTGCTGCTGTTTGGCTTTAACGGTGCAGGCATAGGTTTAGCCATTCTCAGCGTATCCTTCTTTGCCCTCATTGGGGCCTTTACCTGGTGGCGCAGCGCCATTGTGGAAATTGAGCACGGTACAACTGGCGTGCTTTCACGTTGGGGCAAAATCGAAGAAACGCTCAAGCCTGGCCGCCGCCTGCTTTGGTGGCCCTGGGAAAAGGTGGAATTCATCGTCGATACCTCGACCGAGATTCCCTACACGGCTCCCGTTTTGGCCTGCCCGACGCACGAAAACGTGCCGCTCAAGTCGATTGAGTTCTTCTTGAAGTTCCGCATTATTGATCCGGTGTTGTTTGTGCGGCACATTGGTGCCAGCAACTACGACATGGTACTCAGCAGTGCCGTGCAGGATGCCATCCGCAACCGCAGCCGCCGTGTAGAAACGGCCAATGCCTACGATTTACGTGGCAGCAACGTGGATGACATGCGTGAGCAGCTTAACAAACAAATGAGCCGCTATGGTGTCAAGATCACCGGGGCCAACATCCCTGATGTGCAGCTGCCGAACCAGTACCAGCAAAATCTGTCTACGCGTGAGCGCATAGCCAAAGAATTGGTCGCTTACGAAAAAGAGTGGGAACTGGTGCGCAAGCGGCGTCAGGATACCCTTTTGCTGGAAATTGAACGGGCCAAGAAAGAGCGAGACGAAAAGCGTATTGCCGTGCAGGAAGCCATCAACAAGGCGCGGGAAAGCGTGGCCCAAATGCTGCAGGAGCGGGAAGCCGAAGCCGAAAAAATTCGGCTGGGCATTGAAGCGGAAGGCCGTGCTGAGCTGAAGTCAGCCGAGAACGAAGCGCGTGCCCTGCATCGTTTGGGTCAGTCCTACAAAGATAACCAGGCGGTGCTGCAATACGAACTGGCCGTGAAGCGGCTTGATGTGGCCGAAGAGCTGCTGCGCAGTGCGCCCCGTCCGGTGATTGTGAACCAGAGCGGTGGCGGCGAGCAAAATTCGGCGCTGGCTACGCTGCTAATGGCCCAGCTGCTGCCTGATGCAATGCGTCAGGCAGGCAAAGCAGAAAACGGCGGCATTTTGCCCCGGCTTGGCCGCAAGAGAACGCTGTCGCGCGGCGATTCTGACGAAGACGACGAATCGTAAATCTGTCTCAAAAAAAATAACCTCCCGGAGGCTCCAGAATAGAGTGTTGTTCTAAGCGAACCCTCCGGGAGGTTTTGGCTTGTAAGGTGTTCCCGCGAAAGCGGGAATCCGCTTTTCTAACGACGGGCAGCCCTGGCCCAACCAATCCCCAAAACGATTACTAACAGCAGAAGAACCCCGATAATGACCAGGTAAACTGGACTAATATTATTGCTGGGGGTGGAAACCACAGCCGGCGCTGGTGTGCTGCGGGCTGGCTGTGTGGGGCGGACTGCCGGGCGGGTTTGCTCGGATTCTGGTGTCTCGATGGCGGCTATGGCCGCAGCGGTAGGTGTTTCTCCCTCATCACCATTTTCCTCTGGAAGATCAGTGGCTGTTGGCACCGGTGTGTTGGTGGGAGGCACGGCCGTTTGTCTTCTGGGTCGCGTGGTGGGTTCCGGCGCATTGGCTGGAGCCGTTTCGGTAGCGGCAGAAGCAGCCAATTCTACCACTTCGCCTGCATTGTCATCTACCGAAAAATAAACGCCGGTGTACTTTACACCTTGCTGCCGCCCTTCAGGATAACGACCGTACAGCTCTATTTTGTAAAAAGCAAACCCTTCAGCAATGGTTCTGTCCATCAATTCGGTTTGGGTCCAAGCCCCGCCAGTTGAGGTGGCTTGATTGATGTCTAGCGGAACCCAAACGGCCGTCCACGGCCCATCGGCTGAATTCCCGCCATAAATTGTGACGGTTGCCCGATCAATCCACTGAGTTACCCAATGAATCTTAAAAAGCAAATGGTTGAGGGCCGGATCGGCGGCGACCACCTGGTAGAGGTACGCATCAACGCCTCCCTGTCCGGTGCCGCCCCCCTGACCAGAGCCAAATGCCAGCCGGGCTGAGGTGCCCAGAACCTGATCTGGTCCGGGGTTGGACTGCTTCTGGCTGAGCGACCAAATGACATTGCTGCCAGAGGCATCGGTCCAGCCGACCAGGCTGGGCTGATTGCCTTCCCGGAACCACGGATTTTCGATCAGATTATTTTCGGGTAGGGGATCGACGATGGTTTGGGCAAAAACGGCCGTGCCCGATCCCAAAAGCAGCAAAAGCGTAATGGTCCATACAAAAAAACGAGTTTTTACAAAACGATGCATAGAATCCTTCCAATACTAACTTGTGAACGCAAGACAATCCCTGCTAAGTAGAACGGGATTGCGGGATGAAAAGTTCCCAACTTTTTCAGTTTACCAAAAGCTGCTTAAAAATTGGATGAAGGTATTGGAAGAAAAAAGAGACGCTGCGAAAGCAGCATCTCTAGCATGATGTTCAGCTACTGCCAATTTTTGAAGAAGGAGCCCAAAACCTGGCACATTAAACTTCTCAGTTGCCGCGGATAGCTTGCCAGGCCGTACGGAATGTTAGCGATTGCCCAGATAGAAGCGTGCGACCCCGGAAGATGCGCGTTGTTAGGAGAATCGTGCCTACCCCAGTTAGCAACGCCAAGGTCAACGCCAATAGAGATTGCCATAAGGGAACGGCCGTGAGCGCGAGCCGGATAGGCATAGCCAGCGGTGAGGTAAGCGGTATGAGGCTGAGCGCCACAGCTATGGGGCTATTGGGCGCATTGATAAAGATGCTTAAAGACCAGGTAGGTAGCAATATAGGCAACATAACAAAAAATTGGACCTGTGAGGCTTCTTTAAGGTTTGGTGCTATGGCTCCTAATCCCGCAAATAGCGCAGCATACACCAGATAACCAGCCAAAAAGTTACCGCCTATGATGAGCCAGGTGGCAAAGGAGAGTGTTGGCAGACTGGCCATGCTAAGATCATCACTTAGGGCATCGGTTACAAGTTAAGGGTTTGAGACAATTGTCAAAGGCCATAATTCAAACACAGATGTCTCGTTTTTTCGTTTT